>NZ_JARAKC010000008.1:0-298212 GCF_049887195.1 Mesorhizobium abyssinicae | reverse complement strand
GGCGTTACCAGCGCGGGGATCAGGCACGGCGCCGAAATAGCTTTCAAGGCTCGAAATGGCAGTCTCTCCCTCGTTAAGACTGCCTGCTCACAGAATCCCTTCTCAGCCCAACTTCAAGTCCCAAAAAGCCATATGCGATTCCCCTGCCCTCAAGGGGGAGATTGGCAGCTTAGGCGCCGGCGCCCCTCCTGCAGCGTTGGCGATTGGCGAAAGTGCAGGCGACATCTGATCTCCCCCCTTGAGGGGGAGATGTCCGGCAGGACAGAGGGGGGCGCTGTCCCGCCAGCGTTCGGCAACTCATCGTCGCGCCAGCCCCCACCTCCCTTGGCCTATCTCTCCCGGCTTTATCCGCAACGCCATATCGGCTAAGGGCAGGCACCAATCCTTTTGCCCGGACTGCCTGCAAAAATGACCGCCAAGCCAATCCCGCTCTTCCTCGGCATCGACACCGGCGGCACCTACACCGACGCCGTGCTGTGGGCGGAGGAGGGCGGGCCGAAGGGCAAGGTGCTGGCCAAGGCCAAGGCGCTGACCACCAGGCACGACCTCGCTGTCGGCATCTCCGGCGCGGTCGACGCGGTGCTGCAGAAATCCGGCACCGATCCGACGGCGATCAAGCTGGTGTCGATGTCGACGACATTGGCAACCAACGCGCTGGTCGAAGGCCAGGGCGGCCGCGTGGCGCTGGTCATGATCGGCTTTTCCGAGGCCGACCTCGCCCGTGACGGGCTGAAGACGGCGCTCGGCAGCGATCCGGTGGTGTTCTGCCCCGGCGGCCATGACGTGCACGGCAACGCGGCGAAGCTCGACCTCTCCGGCCTCGAGGCCGCGCTGCCGGAGCTTGGGCGCTCGGTGTCGGGCTTTGCCGTCTGCGCCTACTTTGCCACCCGCAACCCGGCACACGAGCTAAGCGCCCGGAACCTAATTCGCGACATCACGGGCCTGCCGGTCACCGCCAGCCACGAACTGTCGGCCAAGCTCGGCGGCCCGCGCCGGGCGCTGACCACGCTGCTCAACGCCAGGCTGATCTCGATGATCGACCGGCTGGTGGCGGCGACCGAAGGCTTTCTGGAAGCGCGCGGCATCGCAGCACCGCTGATGGTGGTGCGCGGCGACGGCGCGCTGGTTTCCGCCGCATTCGCCCGCCAGCGGCCGATCGAGACCATCCTGTCCGGTCCGGCCGCCAGCCTCGTCGGCGCCCGCCACATGACCGGCCTCGACGATGCCGTCGTCTCCGACATCGGCGGCACCACCACCGACGTCGCCGTGCTGGACAGCGGCCGCCCGCGGCTCGATCCGGAAGGCGCCACCGTCGGCGGCTTCCGCACCATGGTCGAGGCGGTGGCTATGCGCACCTTCGGCCTCGGCGGCGATTCCGAAGTGGCGCTGGAGGACGGCGCGCTCAACCCGAAGATCCTGCTCGGGCCGCGCCGCCTGGTGCCGCTGGCGCTGGCCGGCATGGCGCATGGCGAAGCAGTGACATCGGAACTGGAGCGGCAGCTGCGCGCGCCGAACCCCGGCCGCATGGATGGCCGCTTCGCCGTCCGCACCGGCGTGCCGGACAGGCTTGCCGCGGGCCTCACCGCGCCGGAGGCAAAACTCTACGAGGCGATCGGCGCCACCCCGCTGGCGCTCGACCGGCTGCTCTCTTCCAACGCGCAGAACGCCACGCTGAACCGGCTGGTGGCGCGCGGCCTCGTGCATATCTGCGGCTTCACGCCGTCGGACGCTGCCCATGTGCTCGGCAAGCAGGCCAACTGGCATGCCGCCACCGCGCGCCTCGGCGCCGAGCTGTTCGCCCGCAAGCGCGACGGCCGCGGCCAGGCGATCGCCGCGACGCCGGAAGCGCTCGCCGAACGCGTGCTGGTGACGCTGACGCGCTGGTCGGCCGAATACATCCTCGAAACCGCCTTCACCGAGGACGGGCTGGACGGCGCCGCCGCGGTCGCGCACGCGCTGGTGCAGCGCGCCGTCGACGCCCATCCCGGCATCGCCCGCCTCAGCGTCGCGCTCGACCGCCCGGTCATCGGCCTCGGCGCCTCGGCGCCGCTGCATTATGCCGGCCTGCCGCGGCTGGTCGGCAATGGCTGCGTCGTGCCGGACGATACCGACGTCGCCAACGCGCTCGGCGCCGTCGTCGGCCAGGTCCGCGTCTCGGCCGAGGCCCGGATCAGCCAGCCGAAGGAAGGCCTGTTTCGCCTCGCCTCGGGCCAAACCGTGCGCGACTTCACCGACGAGGCGAAGGCGATCGCCGCAGCCGAAGCCGATGTCCGCGCAATCGTTGCCGAGCGTGCCAAGGAAGCCGGCACCGACAACGCCGAGATCGACGTCGCCACCGAGCTCAAGGTCTCGACCGTCGAGAGCCAGCGCATGTTCATCGAGGCGCATGTGGTGGCGGTGGCATCGGGACGGCCAAGGATTGCGGTGTGAGGCGCCCTTTCCTTCTCCCCGTTTCACGGGGAGAAGGTGCCCGAAGGGCGGATGAGGGACGGCGCCGACCAACGTGATTTCGCAGCACCGCCTACTTTGCGTAACGCCGCGCCGCCCCTCATCCGGCTGCCGCCACCTTCTCCCCGTGAACGGGGAGAAGGACGCCTTCACCCTAAGCCGAATTGACCCCGTAACCCCAAACATGCCAAAGGCCCGGCAAAGCCTACAGCTGGAGACGTGCTGATGACCGACCGCATCGAGACCGCCGGGTTGCAGATCGCCCGCGAGCTGCATGACTTCGTGGCGGCCGAGGCAGCACCCGGCACCGGCATCGGGCCGGAAAAATTCTGGACCGGCTTTTCCGCCATCGTCCACGAGCTGGCGCCGAAGAACCGGGCGCTGCTGGCAAAACGCGACGCGCTGCAGGAAAAGCTCGACGGCTGGTATCGCCAAAACGGCGCGCCGCTCGACATGGAGGTCTACAAGAGCTTCCTCAAGGAGATCGGCTATCTGGTGCCGGAAGGCCCGGCCTTCAGCGTCTCTACGCAGAATGTCGATCCGGAGATCGCCGTCGTTGCCGGGCCGCAGCTGGTCGTGCCGGTGATGAACGCGCGCTATGCGCTCAACGCCGCCAACGCCCGCTGGGGCTCGCTCTATGACGCGCTCTACGGCACCGATGCCATTCCCGAGACCGGCGGCGCCGAGAAGGGCAAGGGGTTCAATCCGGCGCGCGGCGCGAAAGTCATCGCCTGGGCCAAGGATTTCCTCGACCAGTCGGCGCCGCTGACGTCAGGCAAATGGGCCGGCGTCAACGGACTTTCGTTCACCAACGGCATGCTGCGGCTGGGCGAGGGCGCCGGCTCCACCACGCTTGCCGATCCAAGACAGTTCGTCGGCTATCGCGGCGATGCCGCCAACCCGGAGGCGGTGCTGCTGGTCAGGAACGGCCTGCATATCGAGATCCGCATCGACCGCGCCAACCAGATCGGCCGCACCGATCCGGCGGGGATCGCCGATGTCATCCTGGAATCGGCGCTGACCACCATCCAGGACTGCGAGGATTCGGTCGCCGCCGTGGATGCGCAGGACAAGGTCGTCGTCTACCGCAACTGGCTTGGCCTGATGAAGGGCGATCTCGCCGAAGAGATCAGCAAGGGCGGCAAGAGCTTTGTCCGCAAGCTCAACCCCGACCGCGCCTACGCCGCGCCCTCCGGCGGCGCGCTGACCCTGCCCGGCCGCTCGCTGATGCTGGTCAGGAATGTCGGCCACCTGATGACCAACCCGGCGATCCTGGATCGCGACGGCAACGAAGTGCCGGAAGGCATTATGGACGCCGCGCTGACGGCGCTGATTTCGCTGCACGATGTCGGCAAGAATGGCCGCCGCGCCAATTCCCGCGTCGGTTCGATGTATGTGGTGAAGCCGAAGATGCACGGGCCGGAGGAGGTCGCCTTCGCCGTCGAGATCTTCGACCGCGTCGAGGCCCTGCTCGGCATGGCCAGGAACACCATCAAGATGGGCATCATGGACGAGGAGCGGCGCACCACCGTCAACCTCAAGGAAGCGATCCGCGCCGCCCGCGAGCGCGTCGTGTTCATCAACACCGGCTTCCTAGACCGCACCGGCGACGAGATCCACACCTCGATGGAAGCCGGCCCGATGATCCGCAAGGGTGACATGAAGCAGGCCGCGTGGATTTCCGCCTACGAGGCCTGGAACGTCGACACCGGGCTGGAATGCGGGCTGGCCGGCCATGCCCAGATCGGCAAGGGCATGTGGGCGATGCCCGACCTGATGGCGGCGATGCTGGAGCAAAAGATCGCCCATCCGAAGGCCGGCGCCAACACCGCCTGGGTGCCGTCGCCGACGGCGGCGACGCTGCACGCCACGCATTACCACAAGGTCGACGTGCACGCCGTCCAAGTGGCGCTGAAGAGCCGGCCGAAGGCGAGGCTCGACGATATATTGTCGGTGCCGGTCGCGGTGCGGCCGAACTGGACGCCGGACGAAATCCAGCGCGAGCTCGACAACAATTCGCAAGGCATTCTGGGCTATGTCGTGCGCTGGATCGACCAGGGCGTCGGCTGCTCGAAAGTGCCTGACATCAACGATGTCGGCCTGATGGAGGACCGCGCCACGCTGCGTATCTCCTCCCAGCACATCGCCAATTGGCTGCGCCACAAGGTGTGCTCGGAAATCCAGGTCAGGGATTCGCTGCAGCGCATGGCGGCCATCGTCGACCGCCAGAATGTCGGCGATCCGCTCTACCGGCCGATGGCGCCGGATTTCGACAATTCAATTGCCTTCCAGGCCGCCTGCGACCTGGTGTTCAAGGGAACGGTGCAGCCGAACGGATATACGGAGCCGGTGCTGCACGCGCGGCGGCTGGAGCTGAAGGCGCGGAACAAGGCCGAGTAGGGTGGCGGCCGTTTCGGTTCACGCCGCCGGCTCGGTGGCACGCGCCTGCGGCCTTGATGATTGGCGAAACCACTGGCGAGAGCGTCCTTCTCCCCGTTAACGGGGAGAAGATGGCGGCAGCCAGATGAGGGGCGGCGCGACGGCCATCGGATTCCGCGCCACCCTACATGCCCCTTGCGACCCCAAATGAAGACGGGCGGCTGCACCGGGGCTGGATGAGCGCCTGCGCTGCCCCTCATCCCCCTGCCGGGACCTTCTCCCCGTAAACGGGGAGAAGGACTAGACTACGCCGCCTGCGCCATGCGCTCCGCGGTCATCCGGTAGGAAATCGCTTCGGCGAGATGGATCCGCCCGACCGTCTCGCTGGCATCGAGATCGGCGAGCGTGCGCGCTACTTTCAGCACGCGGTGATAGGCGCGCGCCGAAAAGCCGAGCTTTTCGCTGGCGTCCTTGAGCAGGGTCAGGCCGGCGCTGTCGGGTCTCGCGATCTCCTCGATGACCGAAGGCGCGCAATGCGCATTGGTGGTCATGGTCGCGCCAAGCCGCTCGAGTCGCTCGCGCTGGATGGTGCGGGCGCGTGCCACGCGCTGCGCCACCGAAGCGCTGCTCTCGGCCTTGTCGGGCCGGATCAGGTCGCTGGCCGAGACCGCCGGCACCTCGATCCTGAGGTCGATGCGGTCGAGCAGCGGGCCCGAGATGCGCGCCTGGTAGTCGGTGCGGCAGCGCTCGCCGCGCAGGCAGCGATAGCCGGGCTCGCCCGACATGCCGCAGCGGCACGGGTTCATCGCCGCGATGAGCTGGATACGTGCCGGATAGGTGACGCGGTGGTTGGCACGCGCGATCACGCAGTCGCCGGTCTCCAGCGGCTGGCGCAGCGCATCGAGCGTCTGCGGCGTGAATTCCGGCAATTCGTCGAGGAACAAGACGCCGTGATGGGCGAGCGAGACCTCGCCGGGTCGCGCCCGCAAGCCGCCGCCCACCATCGCCGCCATCGAGGCCGAATGATGCGGGGCGCGGAACGGCCGCCGGTCGGTGAGCTTGCCTTCGCCGAGTTCGCCCGCCACCGAGGCGATCATCGAGACTTCCAAAAGTTCCTTCGGCGCCAGCGGCGGCAGGACCGACGGCAGCCGCTGCGCCAGCATCGACTTTCCAGAACCTGGAGGCCCGACCATCAGCAGATTGTGGCCACCCGCAGCCGCCACCTCCAGCGCCCGCTTGGCGCTCTCCTGGCCCTTGATGTCGGCGAGGTCCGGCAGGTCGCGCGCCGCGAGCTGGATGCCGGCCTCGGGCCGCGACAGCACCTGCGTGCCGCGAAAATGGTTGGCGACGGCGATCAGGCTGCGTGGCGCCAGGATGTCGAAATCCTTGCCGGCCCACGCCGCTTCCGGCCCGCAGGCGAAGGGGCAGATCAGGCCCTTGTTCTCGGCATTGGCGCCGATCGCCGCCGGCAGCGCGCCGGCCACCGCCGCGATGGTGCCGTCGAGCGACAATTCACCGAGCACGACATAGCCGGCCAGCATGTCGCCCGGAATGGCGCCGAGCGCCGCCATCAGGCCGAGCGCGATCGGCAAATCGTAATGGCTGCCTTCCTTGGGCAGGTCGGCCGGCGCGAGGTTGACGGTGACCTTCTTCGACGGCATCGACAGGCCCGAGGCATGCAAAGCCGCCTGCACCCGCTCGCGGCTCTCCGCCACCGCCTTGTCCGGCAGGCCGACAATATGCATGCCGACCTTGCCAGGCGCGATCATCACCTGGACATCGACCGGCACGGCCTCGATGCCCTGGAAAGCGACCGTGCGAACCCGCGCCACCATCTTGCTCTGCCCCCGGATACCTGTCCGCCCGCCGGTCCTGCGATCAGGCGGCGAGCGGGGTCAGCCAAGACAACCACAGATTTTCGGATTGATCAAGAACATTACGAGAACAGATACCGACGCCAACTGAGCAACGGAGTCGCGCTCGACACACATAATTAACCACATTGGCAAAAAGGCGGGACGCGGCCGGGTTTGTCACCGATCCGACGCGCGTACGATGCTATCGTTGGGATCGGGGGGCATCCACAGCACGTCCAGGCGCGAAGGCGAGGAAGACAGGATGCCGACCTTAAGCAATGGCAGCGAGCTCACCGTATGGGAAGAAGCCGACAATCCCAATCCGAGCCCTGACGCGGTCCTTTTCAGCATTACCGAAACCGACGGCGATGTGATCGGGCCAATAGGAGCAAAGCCGGATTTCCCGTTCGGTGGGATCGACCTGGCTTCGGTCGATGTCTTCGACGGCTTTTTCACCATCACCAGCTTAACCAACGAGGGCCGAACCGAGACCTGGACGACGGTGGAGACGCAGGTCTTCGACAATGACGGCAATCTTATCCGCACCTTGTCCGACCAGGCCGCTTTCATGTCGGCCAAGATTGTCTCGGTCAACGCCGACAGCCCCGACACCATCACGGTGACATGGATCGGCGCGAACGAATATTTCGGCGGCGAAAACACGCAGTACGGGCAGCATCAGATCATCCTGGAAGGCGGCGCGCAGCAGCCCGACAGCTTCGTCAATCATGCGCCCACCGCCGCCGATCTGAACGTGTCGGTTTCACAGGGGCAGTTTCTCGACGACATCAAATTCAGCGCCGCGGACGCCGACTACGATCTCTTGAGCTTTGTCGTCGTGGACGGGCCGGACCACGGCACCCTCGAGCAGAGCACGAGTTTCGACGGCAACTACTACCCGTTTCACCAGGGGCACTACGGCTCCAGCCTGCACTATCATGCCGACTTTCTGAGCGGCAATCTGTTTGACTACACGCCCGAGGCCGGCTTCGTCGGCACCGACACCTTCACGGTCTACGCGACCGACGGCCAGGGCAACAGCAATGTGGCGACGATTACGATCGCGGTGACGCCACCGGCCGAATCCATCGCGTTGAGCGACGTCACGAATGTCGTGAACTATGGAGGCTACGATCATGCCGTGCTCGTCGCCGCGCTCGGCGGTGGCGACCGCATCAGCGGCACCCCGTTCAACGATACGCTCGACGGCGGCGCCGGCCACGACCAGCTGTTCGGCGGCGCCGGCGCCGACACGATCATCGGCGGCGCTGGCACGGATTGGCTGAAGGGCGACGCCGGCAACGACGCGATAAGCGGCGGTGCGGGCACCGACGGCATCCGCGGCGATACGGGCGACGACGTTCTCGACGGCGGCGCCGGCTCAGACGACCTGCGCGGCGGCGCTGGCGACGACATCCTCAATGGCGGCGCCGGCCGCGACTTGCTGGCCGGCGACGCGGGCCGGGATGTCTTCGTGTTCGACGCACTCGGACCGGCGAACTACGACCGTATCGTCGACTTCAACGCGCTTGACGATGTATTTCGGCTGGACAGCTCCGCATTCGTCGGGCTGTCGGCCGGCCCGCTTTTCGCTGCCGTCTTCACGGTCGGCAGCGAGGCCATCGATGACAGCGACCACATCATCTATGACGACGCGACCGGCGCTCTGCTGTTCGATCAGGACGGGGCGGGTGGGGCGGCGGCCGTCCGGTTCGCCACCGTGGACCCGGGCACCTGGCTCACTGCGGACGACTTCTTCGTGGTCTAGACGCGGGATCGCCTTTTGTCCTCGACGCAGTCCCAGAACAGGCTGGCGATGTCGGCGCCGCCGAAGCGCTGCACCTCGCGCACGCCGGTCGGCGAGGTCACGTTGATCTCGGTCATGTAGTCGCCGATGACGTCGATGCCGACCAGGATGAAGCCGCGCTCCTTCAGTGACGGACCGATGCGGGCGCAGATCTCGCGCTCGCGCTCCGTCAGCTCGGTCTTCTCGGCGCGGCCGCCGACATGCATGTTGGAGCGGGAATCGTGCTCTGCCGGCACGCGGTTGATGGCGCCGACCGGCTCGCCGTCGATGAGGATGATGCGCTTGTCGCCCTTGCGCACGTCCTTCAAATAGCGCTGCACGATATAGGGCTCGCGGAACATCTGGCCGAACATTTCGAGCAGCGAGGCAAGGTTGCGGTCGGCCTCGTGCAGATGGAAGATGCCGGCGCCGCCATTGCCGTAGAGCGGCTTGACGATGATGTCGCCGAACTCCTTGCGGAAGGCCGCGACCTCCTGCGGATCCTTGGTGATCAGCGTCTCAGGCATCAGGTCCGGAAATTCGGTGACGAAGATCTTTTCCGGGCTGTTGCGCACCCAGGCCGGATCGTTGACCACCAATGTCCCAGGATGGATGCGCTCGAGGATATGCGTGGTGGTGATGTAGTTCATGTCGAAGGGCGGGTCCTGCCGCAAAAGCACGACGTCCATCTCCGACAGGTCGGTGCGCACCTTCTCGCCGAGCGAGTAGTGACTGCCCTTCTCGTCGCGCACCTGCATCTCCTCGATGCGCGCGAACACCCTGCCATCGCGCATCGACAGCCGGTCGGGCGTGTAGTGGAAAAGCTTGTGGCCGCGCCGCTGCGCCTCCAGCGACAGCGCGAACGAGGTGTCACCGGCGATCGACACGGTGGAGACGTGGTCCATCTGGACGGCGATGTTCAGCGGCATAGGGGTCTCCGGCACAATGGAGCGACGTGTGTCCGTTTGGACGGGCAAAGTGCGCTCCAACACTTTGAAACTATGCCGCCGATATAAGGAAATCGGCGGGCTCTGCCAATCGCGACATTTTGAAGATCGCATCAGCCAGACGCGAACCGGCCGGGCGATTGCAGACAAGGCGAGAACCCGCGTCATCGTTTTCTTAAGCCTTGCCATGCAAGGGTGGTTCGAATGAGCCCGGCCCTGCCGACGCCGGACCCGGTCCTTGATGGAACAAGAACCATGAACGCCGTCACAACTATCCGTGCCGCCCAGACCAAGCAGCTCGAGCTGACCATCCTGATGCCGTGCCTCAACGAGGCCGAGACGCTTGCCGTCTGCATCGGCAAGGCAAAGGCCTTCCTCGACAAGGCCGGCATAGCGGGCGAGGTGCTGATTGCCGACAACGGCAGCACCGACGGCTCCCAGGAGATCGCGACGGCGATCGGCGCCCGCGTCGTGCCGGTGCCGCAGAAGGGCTATGGCGCGGCGCTGCTCGGCGGCATCGCCGCCGCCAGCGGCCGCTTCGTCATCATGGGCGATGCCGACGACAGCTATGATTTCAGCGCCCTGGACGCGTTCGTGGCGCGCCTGCGCGACGGCGCCGACCTGGTCATGGGCAACCGCTTCCGGGGTGGCATCGAAACCGGCGCCATGCCGCCGCTGCACCGCTATCTCGGCAATCCGGTGCTGAGCTTCATCGGCCGCCTGTTCTTCCGCATCAAGACCGGCGATTTCCACTGCGGCCTGCGCGGCTTCAATGCCGAGAGCATCAGGAAGCTCGATCTGCAGACCACCGGCATGGAATTCGCCAGCGAGATGGTGGTGCGCGGCGCGCTTGCCGGCCTGCGCATCGAGGAGGTGCCGACCACGCTCAAGCCCGACGGCCGCAGCCGGCCGCCGCATCTCAGGACCTGGCGCGACGGCTGGCGGCACCTGAAATTCCTGCTGGTCTACAATCCGCGCTGGATGTTCTTCATTCCGGGCATGGTGCTGGGCGGCCTCGGCACGCTGTTCGCTGCCCTTTTAGTGTTCGGGCCGCTCAGGGTGATCAACAATCTGTCGCTCGACCTCAACACCTTCGTCGCCGCCTGCTTCATGATCGTCACCGGCGTGCAGCTCATCACCTTCGGCGTCATCTCGCGCTACTATGCCGAGGTCACCGGTATCCTGCCGCGCAGCCGCAGGTCCGACTGGCTGACCAGGACCATCAGCACCGATCGTCTCGCCGCCAATGCCGGCATTTGCTTTGCCGGCGGCTTCGCGTTTTGCGCCTACGCCGTGCTGCGCTGGGCGCATCTCGGCTTCGGCCCGCTGGACGATTCCGAAATCCCGCGCATCGTCGTGCTCGGCCTCAGCCTGGTCGTCATTTCGTTCCAGGCCTTCTTCTCGGCATTCCTGCTCGGCGTCCTGGAAATTCCGGTCAAGCGGCTGCGAAACGGCCCGTCCAGCGAACTGCCGGCAGGCGAGAACCAATGATCGACGCGCTGCCGGGCTTCGTCCAGACGCGCCTGTTCCGCTTCCTGGTGGTCGGCGTCGGCGCGGCCCTGCTGCTGTTCGTGCTGTCGTGGCTGCTGGTTTCGCTCGGCCTTTCGCCGTTCGTCGGCAGTGCCGCCGCCTACGCGATCGCCTTCGTCGTCGCCTATTCAGCCCAGCGCGGCTGGACCTTCGGCGGCGAGCACGATCACGCCACGGCGTTGCCGCGCTATCTCGCGCTGCAGCTCGGATGCGCCGTCTTTTCCGGCCTTGTCTCGCATGTGGCGGTTGCGCATTTCGGCCTGTCGCCGCTTGCCATGTCGGCGCTGACCACGGTCGCGACAAGCGCGCTGAGCTATGTCGCGTCGTCGCTCTGGGTGTTTCCGGCACGCGGCTAGAGCATGATGCCGAAAAGTGTGAAGCGGTTTTCGGGCGACATCATGCTCTATCTCTTTGATTTAGAGTCGGATTCAGATTTCAGGTCGACGACCTGAAATCATCCGGCTCTAGCGCATTTGCGCGCGCGCTTTACGCTTTGTGAAGCGTGCGGCGCTAGCCTGCGGCGCCGACCACTCGCCCGAAAGTCGATCCATGACCGCTGCAAATGCCGCGATTCCTGCCGGGGAAACCGCCCGTTCCTGGCGCATGGATCTTGTGGCGGCGTTGCTCGCCACGCTGGTGGTGCTTTTGGTCAACGCCCATGCCGGTTTCCCGGAATTGGCCAACGCCGGCGGCGACAATGACAGCCTGCTGCAGCTGGTCCAGGTCCGCGACCTGCTGGGTGGCCAGGGCTGGTTCGACATGCACCAGTACAGGATGGGGCCGGAAGGCGGTTTCGTCATGCACTGGTCGCGGCTGCTCGACGCGCCGCTGGCCCTCGGCATCCTTATCATGTCGGCCCTGACCGGCAGCAGGCCGCTTGCCGAGCAGGTCGTGCAGGTGGCCTGGCCGGCCCTGCTCTTCTGGCTGACGCTGTTCTTCACGGTGCGCGCCGCACGCAGTGTCGGAGGCGCCGGCGCGGTGCTCCCGGCCGTGGTTGTCGGCGCCGCCGCCTACCACTTCATCGGTATCTATTCACCGGGTTCGCTCGATCACCACAATGTCCAGGTGATGCTGACCATGGCAAGCCTCAGCCTGCTGCTCGATGCACCCGCCCGCAAATGGATGGCCTTGCCCGCCGGCGTCTGCGCGGCGCTGACGCTGGCCATCGGCATGGAAAGCGCGCCCTATGCCGGCACCATCGGCGCCCTGGTCGCTGTCCTGTTTCTGGTCGACGGCGTGCGGGAAAGGCAGATCGCCAGGAATTTCGGTTTCGGCTTCGCAGGAGTGTCGGCGTTGGTCTTCGTGACGACCGTCCCGATGTCCGCTTGGGGTCAGGCTCAATGCGACGCCTTTTCGATCGCGCAATTCGTTGTCGCCGCCATTGCAGGCATCGGTCTGGCGGCATCCGCCTCGATCGATGCCGTGGCCAGTCGCTGGCAGCGCCGGCTGCTGGCGATCGGCCTGCTCGCCGCAACGCTTGCCGCGGTCGTCGTGGTGGCCTTCCCGCAATGTCTCGCCGCACCCTATGCCGGTCTCGATCCACGCCTCAAGGAACTGTGGCTCGATCACATCGACGAAGCCCAGTCGCTGTTCACGCTGCTCGTTCACAAGCCGGCCAGTGTGGCCGCGCGCTATGCGACGCCGTTGCTGGCCATCGTGGTGATGGCGTTGCGCCTCGCGCATGGCGGCCGGCGCCGGCAGGACAGCCTCGTCGGCGCCCTGCTCATCGTCGCCTTCCTGGTCAGCGCCTGGGAGATACGCGGCTCGACCTTCTCGATCGGCTTTGCCGTGATCCCGCTCTCGGCATGGATCGCCAGATGGCGCCGGCGGGTCGAGGTCAGCCCTTCGCGAAGCGTCTCGCTGCGCATGGTCGCGGCCTGGCTGCTGTCGGTGAACGCGCTCTGGGCCGGCACCGCCACGGCGATGTCGTCGGCCTTCGAGCCGGTCAAGGCCGATGACGCCGGCGTCGACAGGAACTGCGAGAGCAAGGCTTCCTTCGCGGCCCTCGCCGGGCAGCCCGGCACCACGGTGCTGGCGATCTCCAATCTCGGCTCGCCGATCCTGGCCTATACCGGACATCGCGTGTTTTCCGGACCCTACCATCGCAACATCGCCGGAAACCTTCTGGCGCTCGATGCTTTCCTGGGCTCGGACGCCGATGCGCGGGCGATCGTCGAAAGCCATCATGTCGGCCTGGTCGCTGTCTGTCGCGGCAGCGTCGAAAGCCAGCTTCTCGCCGAAAAGGCGCCGAAGGGCTTTCTGGCCGGTCTGATCGATGGCCGGGTGCCGGAATGGCTGGAGCCGGTGGCCGAAAGCCGGGGCGCTCCGATCGAACTCTACCGCGTGCGCGAAGGCGGTTGAACCGCCGTTTCGGCGCATGAGAAAATCGATTTCTCGATACGTTTCCTAAAGGGTTTCCTGCCAGTCTCACCGCAAATTCCGACGTGCAACAGGAACACCGATGCAAACGACGTTTGCCACCGGGCAGGCAGGCAGGGAAAACACGGATCTGGCCTTCACAGATCCGCTGACCGGGCTTGGCAATCATCGCCGCTTCTTCGACAAGGTCGACCGCCTTATCAGCGACCGTTCCGAGGACCCGGCGCCCTTCACCGTCGGCATCCTCGACCTCGACGGCTTCAAGCCGATCAACGACCTGTTCGGCCACAAGGCCGGCGACGATATCCTGATCCAGGTGGCGATGCGGCTGCGCGCCTCGATGGACAGCTATTCCACCGTCTGCCGCATCGGCGCCGACGAGTTCGCCTTCCTCTATCCGATGGTGTTCTCAGAGGAGGCGGCGGCCGAAAAGGCGCGCATGCTGATCGAGATCCTGTCGGCGCCCTATGACGTCGGCGAGCGCACCGCCAGGCTTTCGGCCTCGGTCGGCTGCTCGCTGTTCTATTCCGGCGACGAGACCACCGACATCCTGCTCAACAAGGCCGAAACCGCGCTCTACCATGCCAAACGTTCCGGCCGCGGCCGCGTCGTCGTCTACACACGCGAGATGGAGGAGGCGGCCAAGCGCGTCACCCGCATCGAGCAGGCGCTGCGCCGCGCCGTCTCGGCCGGCGAGGTCGAGCCGCATTTCCAGCCCATCGTCGACCTGAACACCCGCCGCACCATCGGCTTCGAGACGCTGGCGCGCTGGACCGACCGCGACCTCGGCACCGTGCCGCCGACCGTGTTCATCCCGATCGCCGAGGAGCGCGGCATCATCGGTCCGCTGTCGCAGCTGGTGCTGCGCAAGGCCACCGAGGCCGCCCGCAGCTGGCCGAAGGACCTGTTCCTGTCCTTCAACCTGTCGCCGTCGCAGCTCGTCGACCAGAACACCGGCCTGCACATACTGGCGATCCTCGACCGCACCGGCTTCGATCCGCGCCGGCTGGAGATCGAAATCACCGAGACCGGCCTGATGAACGATCCGGCCTCGGCCGAGAAGATCGTCGAGGATCTGCGCCGCGTCGGCATCCGCGTCTCGCTCGACGATTTCGGCACCGGCCAGTCCTCGCTCGGGCGCCTGCGCGAATTCCATTTCGACAAGCTCAAGATCGACCGTGCCTTCGTCTCCTCGATCCTCGACGACCGCCCGTCCGAGCACATCATCCGCGCCATCCTCGCCATGTGCGAGGGGCTCGGCATGGATGTCGTGGCCGAGGGCATCGAGGAGGAGGCGCAGGCCGACCGCCTGGTCCAGTTCGGCTGCGCCGGCGGCCAGGGCTACCTGTTCGGCAAGCCGGTCGATGCCGACGCCACGCTCGGCTATCTGCGCGATTCCTATCGCGGCGCCTTGCACGCCAAGGCGATCTGAACGCCGTTCCGCACGGATCCAGCCCGCCCCATCCTCCGGTGCGGGCGTGATTTGCCTTTTTGTCAGACATAAGCTCGAAAATCTGACGTTTATCCCTTGCCCGCGCGCCTTGTCTGGATAGGATGCGCGCCGACTTGGCCAGGGAGAAAAAAGATGATGCCATCGGCGCGTTTTGCCGATCTCGAAGGCGCTTCGGTGCTGATCACCGGCGGCGGTTCCGGCATTGGCGCGGCGCTGACCGAGGGCTTTGTCCGGCAAGGCGCGAAGGTCGCCTTCATCGACATCGCCGACGGTCCGAGCATCGCGCTTGCCGACCGCGTCGAGAAGGAGCAAGGCTGGCGGCCGCTCTACCTCAAGACCGATCTGCGCGACATCGAGGCGCTGCGCGCCTCGGCTGCCAGGGCGGCTGAAGCGCATGGCGACGTCACCGTTCTGGTCAACAACGCCGCGCTTGACGACCGCCACGCGGTCGAGGACGTCACCGTCGAGTTCTGGGACAACAACCTCGCGGTCAACCTGCGCCCGCATTTCTTCACCGCGCAGGCGGTGGCGCCGGGCATGAAGCGGGCCGGCGGCGGCTCGATCATCAATTTCACCTCGACCTCCTATCTGATCAACCATCCGGATATGCCGGCCTACACCGCCGCCAAGGCCGGCATACTCGGCCTCACCAAGGGCCTGGCCGGCAAGCTCGGCGCCGACCGCATCCGGGTCAACGCGATCGCGCCGGGCTGGGTGATCACCGAACGGCAGAAGGAGCTCTGGGTCACCGAAGGGTCGCTTGCCGCCCATGTCGCCAAACAGTGCATCAAGGACGTCATGCTGCCCGATGACATCGTCGGCACGGTGCTCTTCCTCGCCTCGGATGCCTCGCGCATGCTGACCGCGCAGATGCTGATCGTCGATGGAGGCTTCCTGTGAGCGCGGCGCCCGCGGTCGCGGCGCTCGACTGGGGCACGACCAGGCTCAGGGCCTGGCTGCTCGACGACGCCGGCAAGGTGCTTGCCGAGCGTCGCGGCGACGACGGGCTGATCACCGCGCGCGAGAAAGGGTTTTCGACGGTTCTCGAGGGCCACCTGGCCGCCATGGGCGCGCCGGAAACGCTGCCGGTCATCATCTGCGGCATGGCCGGATCCCGCCAGGGCTGGCTGGAAGCGCCCTATGTCACCGTGCCGGCGCCGATCGGCGCCATCCTGGCCGGCGCTATCAGGGTTCCCGGCCAGGGCCGCGACATCCGCATCGTGCCGGGCCTTGCCCAGCGGCTGGCCGATGCGCCCGACGTGATGCGCGGCGAGGAAACCCAGCTTGCCGGCGCCGGTTTGCCGGCAAAGGGTCGCCATCTCGTCTGCATGCCCGGCACGCATTCGAAATGGGTGGCGGTCGAGGACGGCGCCGTCGCCGGCTTCGGCACCTGGCCGACGGGCGAGCTGTTCTCGGTTCTGGCCGCGCATTCGATCCTGCGCCATTCGCTGGGCGAGCATCCGGCAGCGGTGGCGGCTGACAATCCCTTCTTCCGTCAATGGTGCGAACGAGCACTCGGCGAGGGCGGCGACGTCACCTCGAAGCTGTTTGCCATCCGCGCTGCCGGCCTGCTGCACGACCTGCAGTCCGACGATGCGGCGGCGTGCCTGTCGGGGTTGCTGCTCGGCGGCGAGATCGCTTCGGCAAAACGCCGCTATGGCGCCGGCGATGAGCCGGTCGTGCTGGTCGCCTCCGGCGCCCTGGCTGTGCTCTATGGCGCCGCGCTGGGCGTCGCGGGCCTTGCCTTCAGAACCGTTGACGCCGATGAAGCAGTGCGTGCCGGCCTCGTCGAGGCGGCGCGCGAGAACGGCATGATTGGAGCCGCCGCGTGACCCAGACCGCACCGTTTCCGAACCTCAAGCGTGGCCTCGTCGCCATCCTGCGCGGGCTGAAACCCGGCGAAGCGGTGGCGATCGGCCAGGCCATCTTCGATGCCGGCATCGAGGCGATCGAGGTGCCGCTCAATTCGCCGGAACCCTTCGTCTCGATCGCCAGCCTTGTGCAGGCTTTGCCGAAGACGGCGCTGGTCGGCGCCGGCACCGTGCTGACGATGGCCGATGTCGACGCCCTGCACAAGGCCGGCGGGCGCCTGCTGGTCAGCCCCAACATCGATGCCGAGGTGATGGGCCGCGCCAAGACCTACAACATGGTGACGATGCCCGGCGTGTTCACGCCGACTGAGGCCTTCCTGGCGATAAGGCTCGGCGCCTCGGCGCTGAAGTTCTTCCCGGCAAGCGTGCTTGGCGCCGGCGGCATTTCGGCCATGCGCGCGGTGCTGCCGGCCGAAATTGTGGTCGGCGCCGTCGGTGGCGTGTCGGAAAAGGATTTCGCCGGCTATAAATCGGCCGGCGTCAGCGCCTTCGGCCTCGGCTCCAGCCTGTTCAAGCCTGGCATGAGCGTCGAGGAGGTGGCGGCCCGCGCCCGCGCCGCCGTAACCGCCTGGGACGCGGCATTCGGGGGAGAGGCATGATGGACAACGGCGTTTCGGTTTTCTCGGACCATATCTGCCAGCTTGGCGAGGGGCCGAGCTACGACCCCGGCAGCGATGCGCTGTTCTGGTTCGACATCGTCAACGGCCTGCTTTTGGAGCAGGGCGTTGGCTCCGGCGCGCTGAAGGTGCATGAACTCGGCCTGATGGCCAGCGCGCTCGCCATCATCGACGACGCCCGCCAGCTGATCGCCACCGAGACCGGCCTGCATGTCCGCGATGTCGCGACCGGCAGGCTGACGCTGCACACCGCGATCGAGGCCGACAATCCGCTGACCCGCTCCAACGATTCGCGCGTCCATCCTTGCGGCGCCTTCTGGGTCGGCACCATGGGCAAGGACGAGGGCAAGGGCGCCGGCGCGATCTACTGGTTCTTCAAGGGCGAGTTGCGCCGGCTGTTTTCCGACATCACCGTGTCGAACTCGATCTGCTTCTCCGAGGACGGAAAGATCGCCTACTACACCGACACCTCGACCGGGCTGTTGATGCGCGTCGCCTGCGATGCGTCAACCGGCCTGCCCATAGGTGAACCAAAAGTGTTCGTCGACCATCGCAAATCGATGGGCTATGTCGACGGCTCCGTCGTCGACCGCGACGGCGTGCTTTGGAACGCCGTCTGGGGCGGCAAGGTGGTCAAGGCCTATGCGCCCGACGGCGCGTTGCTGCGCGAAATCCCGATGCCGGTGACGCAGCCTTCCTGCCCGGCCTTTGTCGGCGCCAAGGCCGACAGGCTGGCGGTGACCTCGGCGTGGAAGGGCAAGGACGACAAGCAGCGCAAGCTGGATCCCCAAGCTGGCATGACCTTCCTGCTGGATATCCCGGTCAGGGGCCGCTTCGAGCCGCGCGTGCTCATCGCCTGATGCGGACCACCGGCCCGCTTTGTGGACTGGGACCTGGTTCTGTCACGCAACCGCCCGCCCCGGTCGGTTTCGCGAAAGCCGATCGCAGCAGTCGTGCGATGGTAGCGGCATGACCGCCGGGAGCCTTGCCATTCGATGCCGCGCAACCAGCCGAGACTGATCCTCGTCCACGAGCCGGAAAAAGCCTGTTTCGAACGGCTTGCCGCTGACGGCCATGCGCCGGAGCGTGCCGCCGAAATCTCGTCCTATCTGGCGCAGTCGACCGATCTTGCGACGGAGTTCGACGCGCTGGCCGCGGCTTGCGACAAACGCGGCCTCGCCTTCGCGCCGGTCGAGTTGGATGAAGCCGCCGGCGTGCTCGCCGGCGCTGATCGGGAGGCCACCCTGGTCTGGACGTTGACCGACGGCGTCGCCTATTTCCGTGGCGGCGCCGCGCCCGCGCTGGCCAGGTTGAACGGGCTGCGCACGATCGGCGCCGATGATTCCGTGTTCGCGCTCTGCCAGGACAAGTTCCGCTCCGGCGCCGTGCTCGGAGCACTCGGGCTGCCGGTGCCGCGGGCCGGCTTGGCGCGGGACGGCAACTGGCTGGTCGCGCCGCCGGCCTCGCAAGCCGGCTGGTTCGTCAAGCCGAACCGGCTCGGCGCCAAGATAGGCATCTGGCCGGATTCGCGCGTCGATGATCTTGGCCATGCGCTGGAGCTTAGCCGGCGTGTCTTTGCCCACTATCGCGACGATGTCGTCGTCCAGCCCTACGTCGCCGGCCGCAATGTGCGCGCCAGCTTCCTCGGCCTGAAGCCGGACACCGGCGTCGAGGCGCTCGGCATCGCCTTTGTCGAGTCCGGTGGCGATTTCCAGACCATGGCCGACAGCCTGGCGCTCTATGGCGATACCGGCGTGGCCGCGAAGGCGGCTGGAACCTATGCCGAGCCTGAGCTCCAGCCTGTCGCCGCCAGCCAGCCGGCGGCCGATCGGGCGATCCGCGCCATGGCGCAAAAGCTGATTGGCGGGCTTGGCCTGAAGGACGTCTTCTCGATCGATCTCAGGCTCGAGGCCGACGACACCGTCCATCTCATCGAGTTCGAGGTCTGCCCCGGCCTGCCCTGCTTCGATTTTCGCGCCTATTGCGCCTCGCAATGGGGGCTGGGCCTCGCCGATGCGATGGCTGAAACCGCGAGGACCCGGCTAGGCTAGACGCCCTCGACCAGAACGATCTCGCCATCGGCCACTTTCTGGCGGATGGCGACGGCGCGCTGGTATTCCGGCGAGTGGTAGCAGTCATGCGCCGCGGCGAGCGACGGAAACTCGATGATGACATTGCGCGCGCGGCCCGCCCCCTCGGCCTTCTCATGCTCGCCGCCGCGCGCCAGGAACTGCGCGCCGAACCGCTCGAACGCCGGCTTCGCGGCGGCGACATAGTCCTTGTAGCCCTCGGCGTCGCGCACATCGACGCGGGCGACCCAGTATCCCTTTGGCATGCTTCTTCTCCCGGTTGCGGCGTTACGCCGAGCGCATCTCGTCAAGTATCGCTGCGGCCGCCGCGCGCCTGTCGTCGGCGGCGACGATCGGCCGGCCGACCACGAGATGGCTGGAGCCGTTGCGGATCGCCTGGGCCGGCGTCACCACCCGTTTCTGGTCGCCGTGGTCGCTGCCCTTGGGCCGTATTCCCGGCGTGACCACGGCCATGTTCGGCCCGACGATCCGGCGCACGGCTTCCGCTTCTTCCGCGGAACAGACGACGCCGCCCATGCCGGCATGCAGCGCCTGTTCGGCGCGCCGCAGCACCAGCGTGTGCGGATCGTATTCGTAGCCGGCGTCGATCATGTCCTGCTCGTCCATCGAGGTCAGCACGCTGACCGCGAGCAGGCAAAGATCGCTGCCCCTGGCCACTTCCACCGCTGCCCGCATCGCCTTCGGATAGGAGTGGATGGTCAGCATCGACATGCCCATCCTGACGATGTTCTCGACCCCCTTGGCCACCGTGTTGTCGATGTCGAGCAGCTTCATGTCGAGGAAGATCTTGGTGCCGCCGCTGGCAAGCTCGCGGGCGAAGTCGAGCCCGCCGGCGAAGGCGAGCTGATAGCCGATCTTGTAGAAGGACACAGTGCCGTCAAGCTCGCGCACCGCCTTCTCGGCCTCTTTCAGCGTCGGCACGTCGAGGCCGACGATCAGCCTGTCGCGCATGGTGTCGGCATGTTCGGGAATCATGCCTCGATCCGGCTGGACAGCATGCGCGAGGTTTCGATCAGTGTGCGGCATAGGCGCTCCATCGATTGGCGTAGTCTGTCGTCGCGGAAATGTCCATCCTGGTCGAAGGCGTCGCTGGCGCCCGAGACCGAGCATTCCGGCGTGACCACCTCGACCTGGCAGCGCACCAGCACGGCACGCAGATGATTGATGCAGCGTATGCCGGCGAACTTGCCGTCGGAGGAGGAGCAAAGGCCTGCCGGCTTGCCCGGAAACGGCCTGAACGAGCGGCTGCCGTCGCGGCGTATCCGGCTCACCCAGTCGACGCTGTTCTTGAGCAGCGGCGGGATCGAGCCGTTATATTCCGGCGTTGCGATCAACAGCCCGTCATGGCCGGCGATCAGCCGGCCGAGCCGCATGGCATTCTGCGGAATGCCTTCTTCCTTTTCCAGGTCCTCGTCCATGATCGGCAGCGGATAGTCGCCGAGCGAGATGCGCGTCACCTCGGCGCCCTGCATGGCAAGCTCTCGCTGCGCCACGTCGGCGGTCCTGCCGCTGAAGGCGCCGGACCGGACCGATCCGGCGAAGACGAGGATTTTCGGGATTACTGGCATTGCCCACCCTTGTTCCCGGACAGGTACAGAAAGGGGGCGTTCAAATCAACGGTTGGATGAGGAACCGGGAGTAGGGGAGTAAGGGAGTAAGGGAGTAAGGGAGTGGGGCAACAGGGGGAATGTACGGCTCGATTTCCCTACTCCCCTACTGCCGTACTCCCCTATTCCCTTCTCATCTAATGCGCCTCGCGCCGGTAGATCCAAAGCTGCGTCGGCGGAATGTTGCGGATGATGAAATCGAAATGCTTGACCGTGTAGTCGCCACGGCCGGGCGGGATCGGCGACAGCGGACCGTAGGTCAGCTGCACGATCGGCCGGCCGGCGGGGATGCGGTCGAGCAGGCTTTCGATATAGGCGATGCGCTGGGCGACAGGGAAGTTGAGCAGGGGCACGCCGGAGACGACCGAATCGAACACCATGTCTCGCTTGTCGCCGAGCGTCGCGTTGAGATTGAAGGCGTCGCCCTCGATGACGTTGACGCCGGGATAGAGCTGACGCAGATGGCGCACGAAATCGGTCGAGTATTCGACGGCGTAGAGATTTTCCGGCTTCACGCCCTGGGCCAGGATGGCACGCGTGATGACGCCCGTGCCGGGTCCGACCTCGAGCACCGGCAGGCCGGATCTCGGGTTGACGATCGAGGCCATCTTGCGGGCTGTGATGGAACTCGTGGGAACGATCGAGCCGACCGTCTTCGGCTTGTCGATCCAGCCCCTGAAGAACTTCAGCTCGTCGTCGAACTTCTCCGCCAGCGACTTGCGCAATCCGGGACCACGTGCCATGCGAGCTCTCCTCAACGCTCCCCGACCCGCTAATTAGCAGCTAGGTGGGACAAGGCAAGGCGTCAACCTGGCATAAGGTGTTGATGACGCTCGGGAAGCATCCCGGATGCATGCCGTTTCAAACTGTCACCGATCGCCGAACGACTCAAAAAAGTCCTTCATGCGGGCGAAGAAGCCGCTCGACTGGGGCGAATTGTCCTGCGAGGACAACTGCTCGAATTCTTCCAGCAGCTCGCGCTGGCGGCGCGACAGGTTCTGCGGCGTCTCGACCGCGGTCTGGATGTAGAGGTCGCCGACATTGGGCTGGCGCAGCACCGGCATGCCTTTTCCCTTCAGCCGGAACTGGCGGCCGTTCTGCGTGCCCTCCGGCACCTTCACCTTGGTCTGCGTGCCGTCCAGCGTCGTCACCTCGAACGAACCGCCAAGGGCAGCCGTCGTCATCGAGATCGGCACCTTGCAATAGAGATCGGCGCCGTCGCGCTGGAAGAATTCGTGCGGCTTGACCGCGAGGAAGATGTAGAGGTCGCCAGACGGACCGCCGCGCAAGCCGGCCTCGCCCTCATTGGCAAGCCGGATGCGGGTGCCGTCCTCGATGCCGGCCGGGATGTTGACCGACAGCGAGCGCTCCTCGGTGACGCGGCCCTGGCCGGCGCATTTCGGGCACGGGTCCTTGATCGTCTGGCCGCGGCCCTGGCACTGCGGACAGGTGCGCTCGATCGAGAAGAAGCCCTGCGTTGCGCGCACCTTGCCGTGGCCGTTGCACATCGAGCAGGTCGCCGGCTGGGTGCCCGGCTTGGCGCCGCTGCCCGAGCATTCCGAGCAGGAGATCGAGGCCGGCACGCGGATTTGCGCGGTCTTGCCGGAGAACGCCTCCTCCAGCGAGATTTCCATGTTGTAGCGCAGGTCCGCGCCGCGCTCGCGACCGCCCGACGAGCGCCGCTGGCGGCCGCCCATCATGTCGCCGAAAATATCCTCGAAGATGTCGGCGAAGCCGCCGGCGCCGAAGCCCTGCGCGCCGCCATTCATGCCGCCATGTTCGAAGGCGGCGTGGCCGAAACGGTCATAGGCCGCGCGCTTCTGCGGGTCCTTCAGCGTCTCGTAGGCCTCGTTGATTTCCTTGAACTTATGCTCGCAGGCGTGGTCGCCGGGATTGCGGTCGGGATGGAACTGCATGGCGAGCTTGCGGAAAGCGCTTTTGAGCTCCTTCTCGTCGGCGCCCTTTTGCACGCCCAGCGTCTCGTAGAAATCAGCTTTCATTTTTTCCCGCAGTCCGGATGCTCAACGTCTTGATGCACTGTTGCGTCGTTTGCCGGCACGTCGTTTCGATTTAGGTGCGATGGTGGCCGGATGCCAGCCTTGACGCGGGTTTGCCCGTGTTTTTTCGGCCGCGCCTAGCACTTTTTCAGCCAGGGTTGCAAAAAAGCCCGGCTTTGCGCCGGGCTTTTCGCTTTATCTAGCGTCAGACGGTTCAGGCCGACTTCTTCTTGTCGTCATCCTCGTCGATTTCCTCGAAGTCGGCATCGACCACGTCCGAGTCCTTGGCGGCGTCCGCCTTGGCGTCGGCCTCGGCCGCTTCCTTCTGCGAGGCTTCGTACATGGCCTGGCCAAGCTTCATCGAAGCTTCGGCGAGCGCCTGCGTCTTGGCCTCGATCTCGGCCGCGTCGTCACCCTCGGTGGCGGTCTTCAGCGCCGCGATCGCATCGGAAATCGCCGTGCGCTCGGTCTCGGAGACCTTGTCGCCATATTCCTTCAGCGACTTCTCCGACGAATGCACAAGCGCCTCGGCCTGGTTGCGGGCCTCGACCACGGCGCGGCGCTTCTTGTCGGCCTCGGCATTGGCCTCGGCATCCTTGACCATCTTCTCGATGTCGGTGTCCGAAAGACCGCCGGACGCCTGGATGCGGATCTGGTGCTCCTTGCCGGTGCCCTTGTCCTTGGCAGAGACGTTGACGATGCCGTTGGCGTCGATGTCGAAGGTGACCTCGATCTGCGGCACGCCGCGCGGCGCCGGCGGGATGCCGACCAGGTCGAACTGGCCGAGCATCTTGTTGTCGGCCGCCATCTCGCGCTCGCCCTGGAAGACGCGGATGGTCACCGCCGACTGACTATCCTCGGCGGTCGAGAACACCTGGCTCTTCTTGGTCGGGATCGTCGTGTTGCGCTCGATCAAGCGGGTGAACACGCCGCCCAGCGTCTCGATGCCGAGCGACAGCGGCGTCACGTCGAGCAGCAGCACGTCCTTGACGTCGCCCTGCAGCACGCCGGCCTGGATGGCGGCGCCGAGCGCCACGACCTCATCGGGGTTGACGCCCTTGTGCGGCTCCTTGCCGAAGAACTGCTTCACGATCTCCTGGATCTTGGGCATGCGGGTCATGCCGCCGACCAGGACGACCTCGTCGATCTCGCCGGCCTTCAGGCCGGCGTCCTTGAGCGCCGCCTTGCAGGGATCGATCGTGCGCTGGACGAGATCCTCGACCAGGCTCTCGAACTTCGCCCGGGTCAGCTTCAGCGTCAGATGCTTCGGCCCGGTGGCGTCGGCGGTGATGAAGGGCAGGTTGATCTCGGTCTGCGTCGTCGACGACAGCTCGATCTTGGCCTTCTCGGCCGCCTCCTTCAGGCGCTGCAAGGCAAGCTTGTCGGCCTTCAGGTCGATGCCCTGTTCCTTCTTGAACTCGGCCGCCAGATACTCGACCAGGCGCATGTCGAAATCCTCGCCGCCGAGGAAGGTGTCGCCATTGGTCGACTTCACCTCGAAGACGCCGTCGCCGATCTCGAGCACGGAAATGTCGAAGGTGCCGCCGCCAAGGTCATAGACGGCGATGGTCTTGCCGTCCTTCTTGTCGAGGCCGTAGGCAAGGGCTGCCGCGGTCGGCTCGTTGATGATGCGCAGCACCTCGAGGCCGGCGATCTTGCCGGCGTCCTTGGTCGCCTGGCGCTGGGCGTCGTTGAAATAGGCCGGAACGGTGATGACCGCCTTCTCGACCTTCTCGCCGAGATAGGCTTCCGCCGTCTCCTTCATCTTCTGCAGGATCATGGCCGAGATCTGCGAGGGCGACTGCTTCTTGCCGCCGGCCTCGACCCAGGCATCGCCATTGTCGCCCTTGACGATCTTGTAGGGGACAAGCTTCTTGTCCTTCTCCGTCACCGGATCGTCATAGCGGCGGCCGATCAGGCGCTTGACCGCGAAGATGGTGTTTTCAGGATTGGTGACCGCCTGGCGCTTGGCCGGCTGGCCTACGAGGCGCTCGCCGTCGCCGCTGATGGCGACAATGGAAGGGGTCGTGCGCGCGCCTTCCGCATTCTCGATGACCTTCGGCTCCTTGCCATCCATGATGGCGATACAGGAGTTGGTCGTTCCCAGATCGATACCGATTACTTTTGCCATTGTTCTAGTCTCTCCGCTAAGCAGGCTCTCAGGACCCGTGAAGGCGTTCCGACGAAAGCCCCTGTTCACAAGAAATCCCGTTCCGGCAACCGGCTTTCCGGCGCCGAACGGCTTGGCGCGTATATAAGAACAGGCCGGACGGCGCGCAAGCATTCTGCGCAAGGCGTCCACTATCGCGGTCCACGGCAGGGAAAAGGCCTAAATCACGCGTACCGCAGCCGATTTGCCGCCGGACATGGCCAAACTCGCCGAATCCGAGGCGGGCAATAACGTCGCAGCCGCCGCAATCAGCGCCCGAATGCCTCGGCGCAGAGTGCCTGCAGCTTCGGGAAGATCGCCTTTCCACCGGCGATTACCTTCGTCCCCTGGCGGATGACGGTTGCCGGATCAGGCGTGAGCACCGTGCCGCCGGCTTCCTCGACCAGCAGCATGCCGGCCAGGCAGTCCCAGGCGTTCATGTGCTCCTCGACATAGCCGAGCAGCCGGCCGGAGGCGGCATAGGCGAGCATCAGCGCGCCTGAGGCGTTGCGGTAGAAGACGCCGCCTTCGGCCATGATCTGGCGGATGAGCACGGCGACATGCTCGGTGTTGGCCCGGTTCGACAGCCCGGTTCCGACCGAACCTTCCGTGAGGCTCGCGGCCTTGCTCGCCGTGATCGGCCTGCCGTTGACGAAGGCGCCGCCGCCGCGATGGCCGTGGAAGGTCTCGCCGGTCGAGGGCTCGTGGATGACGCCGACGACCGTCTCTCCGTTACTGGCGCAGGCGATCACCACGCACCAGGCCGGAATGCCGCGCACGAAATTGGCGGTGCCGTCGATCGGGTCGATCACCCAGACATGGCCTGTCGTGCCCGCGACCGCGGCATGTTCCTCGCCGACGATGCCGTCCTGCGGATAGGCGTCGGCGATCGCCGCGCGGATGAACAGCTCGACCTCGCGGTCGCCGTCCGAGACCAGGTCCTGATGACCCTTGCTCTCGACGGTCAGGTTTTCCAGGTCGCGGAAATACTTGAGCCCGAGCTCGCCGGCCCGTCGCGCGAGGTCGATGGCAAAGAGCGTTCGCGCGTCGAGGTCATTTGTCACAGGCGTGCTCGCGGTCGGGATGGGTGGTCCGCCATAGCAAAAGCCGTTGCCCGGCAACAGCAGCAAAAGCGCCTTGTCGGTCTCAGGCCGCTTGCGACAGCGATTTGTGGACGTCGGCAAGGATCTCGAACGAGCGCACCCTGGCCGCATGGTCGAAGATTTGCGCCGTCACCATCAGCTCGTCGGCGCCGGTGCGCCGCACGAAGGCGTCGATGCCTTGCCGCACCGTTTCCGGCGACCCGACCACGGCGCAGGACAGCGCCTGGCCGAGCATGGTCTTCGCCATCGGGTCCAGCGTCTGCTCGTAGCCCTCGACTGGCGGCGGCAGCCGGCCGGGCCGGCCGGTGCGCAGATTGACGAAGGCCTGCTGCAGCGAGGTGAACAAAAGCCGCGCTTCGGCATCGGTCGGCGCGGCAAAGACGTTGAGGCCGAGCATGACATAGGGCCTGTCGAGCTCAGCCGACGGCTGGAAGCGCGAGCGGTAGACTTCCAGCGCATGGTCGAGCTCGGCCGGCGCGAAATGCGAGGCGAAGGCGTAAGGAAGGCCGAGCAGCGCGGCGAGCTGCGCGCCGTAAAGGCTGGAGCCGAGGATCCAGACCGGCACCTTCTGGCCTTCGCCGGGCACGGCGCGGATGCGCTGGCCTTCCTCGGCCGGCTGGAAATAGCCCATCAGCTCGACGACATCCTGCGGGAAATTATCGCTGGCTTCCAGATTGCGGCGCAGCGCCCGCGCCGTCGCCATGTCGGTGCCGGGCGCGCGGCCGAGTCCGAGGTCGATGCGGCCGGGAAATAGCGCCGCCAGCGTGCCGAACTGTTCGGCGATGACCAGCGGCGCATGGTTGGGCAGCATGATGCCGCCGGCGCCGACGCGGATCGTCCTGGTGCCGCCGGCGACATGGGCGATGACCACCGAAGTCGCGGCACTGGCGATGCCCGGCATGTTATGATGCTCGGCCAGCCAGTAACGCCTGTAGCCGAGGCGCTCGGCATGGCGGGCGAGGTCGAGCGAGTTCGCCAGCGAGCGCGAGGCATCGCTGCCTTCGGCGATCGGCGACAGGTCGAGGACGGACAGGGCTGTCATTTCTCAGCGCTCCACGATGTTCTTTTCCCGCACCTTGGCGGCGAAGGCGGGCCGGTCGGGGATGACGATGCCGAGCTGGCCTTCCAGCACACCTGCGAGCTCCGCCGCTGTCGAGATCTCCCGCTGCTCGGTGCGGCCGCCGAGATGATGCGTCGACAGCCGGTTGTTGCGCAGCGCGTAGCGCCGGTCGGGCAGGGCGCGCGCCGCGATCACCGAGGACAGGAAATGCGAGCTCGGATGCGTCGACAGGAAGTGGTTGCCGACCGCATAGTCGACCGCGTAGGCCGGCTGCGTGTCGAAGCGATAGATGCTGCGCCAGTCGCCGCCGATCTGCGCCTGCAGGCGGAAATGATCCTCCGTCTCGACGAGGCGGAAGGGTTCATGCGGTGTCTGCTGCTCAGGTCCGGCTTCGAGCAGCAGCGGCGCCGTCAGCGTCAATCCGCCGAAACCGACATCGGCGAGATAGGTATTGCCGTCGAATTCCACCCTGAGCAGCATGTGGCTGCGCGCGGTGATGGCGTCGTCCGGCTGGCCCCACAGCACCCGCGCGGCGAGGCCGCTTACCTCGAAGCCGAGCGCCGTCAGCGCATGCATGAAGAGCAGATTGTGCTCGTAGCAATAGCCGCCGCGGCCACGCGTGAAGATCTTGTCCTGCAGCGAGGCGAGGTCGAGCTTGGGCGGATGGCCGAGGAACGGATCGAGATTCTCGAACGCGATCGCTTGCGGATGCTGCCGGTGCAGCGCCTTCAGCGTCGCCAGCGAGGCCTCGGTCGGGCCGCGATAGAAGATGCGGGCGAAATAGGCATCGAGGTCGAAGGAGGCGTCGGTCATGAAGGAGGTCCGGCTTTGACCGGCTCGATATAGGCACTCGCTCCGGGTCCGACAAACAGGAGCGGCAACAATTGGCGGGCCGGGTCAGGTCCGGACCTTGCCGTTCTCCTCGGCCGTATCGTCTTCGACGACGAGGCTATGCTGTGCCGCCAGGAAATTGCCGACATGGCTCAGCCCTTCGAAATGGTCGCAGAAGACCTTGACGACGACCAGTAGCGGCACCGCCATCAGCGCGCCGACAAAACCCCACAGCCACGACCAGAAGGCAATGGCGATGAAGATCGCCACCGCGTTGATCTCCAGCCGCCTGCCGACCACCAGCGGCGTCACGAACTGGCCCTCGACGATGTCGCACAGCAGCACGAAGGCCGGCGCCAGCAGCGCAAAGGAGATCGAGTCGAAGCTGATCAGCGCGATGACGGTGACAAGTATGATCGTCATCAACGCCCCGACATAGGGCAGGAAATTGAGCAAGGCGGCGGCCGCGCCCCAGACCATTGGGTTGGGCATTCCGAGCCCCCACAGGCCAAGGCCAATCACCGTGCCGAGGCCTGCATTGATGATGGTGACGGTGAGCAGGTAATGCGAAATCTCGCGCTCGACGTCGTAGACGACGCGCAGCGCCCGCTTCTTCTCGCTGAGGCTGGCGAAGGACTGGATGATCTTCTCGTAGAACATCGTGCCGGAGGCGAGCAGGAACAGCGACAGCACGAAGACGATGGTGATGCCGGTGCCCGCCGACAGGATGTTGCCGGCGGCGGAAGACAACATGCCGGACTGCGCCACCGCGACCTTCTGCACGTCGGGCTCCTGTGACGTCTGGGTCAGGCCTTCCAGCTGGTGCGAGATCTGCATGATCTTCTCGAACGGCTGCCTGAGTTGGGCCAGGCGCTCGGTGAGCTGCATGCCGATCGTGGACGCGTTGTTGATGAGCTCGATGACCGGGCCGCTGAGCAGATAGCCGGCGCCGGCGACGAAGATCAGCGACAGCAGCACCAGGAGCGTCGCCGACAGCGCGTCGGGCACGCCGTGCTGGCGCAGGAAGCGCACGATCGGCGTCAGCGTCAGCGCCAGCAGGAAGGCTAGGATCACCGGCATGAAGAAGGCGCGGCCGAAGTAGAGCGCATAGACCGCCATCAGGATGAAGATGCCGATGAGCAGCGATCGTATCAAATGCGTATCCGCGCGTATGTCTTCGCGCGGATCAGGCGTCCCGGTGGCGCCGGTGCCCGAAGCGGTCGGTTCGGCCTTCATCGTTTCCCTCGGGCACGCCGCATATGATGATGCGGCTTCCTCGCGAAAACGTGCTTCCGACGGCAAAGTTCCGTTAGCCGGCAATGACTTCGGCCGGAGAGGAAATGCGCCGACGGCGAAGATGAAGCCGCGGCTTCGGCGTTGGAACGCGTCCGGCCGGCGGTCAGGCGACGGGTTCGGCTGGTGCTGCCTTCGCCGTTTCCTTGCGCACGATCGGCGCCACCCTGGTGCCGTAGAGCTCGATCGCCTTCATGACCTTTGCGTGCGGCATGGTGCCGATCGCCATCTGCAGCAGGAAGCGGTCATTGCCGAAGATCCTGTGCTGGGCGACAATCTTCTCCGCCACCTGTTCGGGATTGCCGACGAACAAGGCGCCGTTCGGGCCGCGCGACTGGTCGAAATGCGCCCGCGAGGTCGGCCCCCAGCCGCGCTCGCGGCCGATGCGGTTCATCACCTCGGCCTGCGGCGTGTAGAAATCGTCCGCCGCCTTCTCGGTGGTCTCGGCGATGAAGCCGTGCACGTTGAGGCTGGTGGCGAGGCTTGCCGGATCGTTGCCGGCCCGTCTGGCGGCCTGGCGATAGACCTCGAACAGCGGCGCGAAGCGCGCCGGCTCGCCGCCGATGATGGCGAGCGCCAGCGGCAGGCCGAGCGCGCCGGCGCGGGCCGCGGACTGCGGCGTCCCGCCAATGGCGATCCAGACCGGCAGTTTCTCCTGGAACGGGCGCGGATAGACGCCACGGCCGTTGATCGGCGCGCGCAGGCGTCCTTGCCACGTCACCTTGACCTGATCGCGGATGGCAAGCAGCAGGTCGAGCTTCTCGGCGAACAGCTCGTCATAGTCTTCCAGATTGAAGCCGAACAGCGGGAAGGATTCGATGAAGGAGCCGCGCCCGGCCATGATCTCGGCGCGGCCGCCGGAAAGCAGGTCGAGCGTCGCGAACTGCTGGAAGACGCGCACCGGATCGTCGGAGGAGAGCACGGTGACCGCGCTGGTCAGCTTGATGCGCCTGGTGCGCTCGGCCGCCGCGGCCAGCGCCACGACCGGCGCGGAGGCGGCATAGTCGGGGCGGTGATGCTCGCCCAGCCCGAACACGTCGAGGCCGACCTGGTCGGCCAGCTCGATCTCCTCGATCAGATTGCGCAGCCGCTCATGCGGGCCGATGGCGCCCGGCCCGGGCTCGGGGCTGACGTCAGCGAAAGTGTAGAGACCGAGTTCCATGCCGTGCCATCCTGATGCCTTGTTTCGATGTTTGTGCGTCGCGCTGGAGATAGCGATCCGCCCGCCGCGCCGCCAGAGGCGCGGACTGTGAACACTGCATGTCGGTTTTCGCGCGGGACTGTGACGTCTCCCAGTTGCAACAGCCCAGAATTTCATGGCTGGCATACCGTTTTGGCGCTTGAACTATCGGTTTTCGCGCGTATGTAAGCGTCGCGAATTGACTTCAGGGAAGTGGACTTGGCTATCTACAGGGAAAAAGACATTTTCGAGCGGCGCAATGCCGCGAACGAGGCAAAGAAGGCGCTCCTGGAGCGCTTCAAGTCAAAGCCGGCCGCGGACGATCCCGCGGTGCTGGCGCGACAGGCCGAACGCAAGGCGATCCTCGAGGCGCGCGCGATACGCGAAGCCGAAAAGGCCAGGCTGAAGCAGGAAAAGCTGGCCCGCGAAGCGGCTGAGAAGGCCGAGCGCGAGGCAGCTGCCGAAGCGGCTCGCATTGCCGCCGAAGAGGCGGCTGCGGCGGAGGCAAAGATCCGCGAAGCCGAAGAGAACGATCGCATTTCGCGCGTGCTCGCCGACGAGGCCGAACGCAAGGCCAAGCGCGATGCACGCTATGCCGCGCGCAAGGCGCGTGTCGGCCGGACGCCTCCGGGTTTCTCGGCCCGCTAACAGCGGTTTCGTTCGAAGAACAGGTTCAGGGTCGCCAGGGGCGGCCCCGAACGCGTTTGCCTCGCGGCTAACATCAGGCCACCAGCTTCAGGCCGACGATGCCGCAGACGATGAGGCCGATGCAGGCAAGCCGAACCACGGTCGCCGGCTCGCCGAGCAGCCAGATGCCGAGCAGCGCGGTGCCGACGGTGCCGATGCCGGTCCACACCGCATAGGCCGTGCCGACGGGCAGCTCCTTCAGCGCCAGGCCGAGCATGCCGAGGCTGACGATCATTGAGGCGACGGTCAGCACCGTCGGCACCAGCTTCGAGAAGCCGTCAGTGTATTTCAGGCCGATCGCCCAGCCGATCTCGAACAGGCCGGCGAAAAACAGATAGATCCACGACATCGGCAATGCTCCATTCGCTGCGTGCCCTCACGGCGCACGATCTTGCGAAACCGGCGCGTGGAGCAGCACATTCAAGCACGGGTCGTCCCGGCCGGGTTTTGGGAGGAGCGAGGTCGTCCTCGCCACGCGGATATAGGCGGTCCTCGGCCCCAATCAACAAAACACCGGCAGCATGGCTCCATGCCGCCGGTTGAAAATCCGCGCCGGGACGGATCAGCCGAGGCCTATTTGTCCTTGAGCCGCGTCGCCTTGACCGGCGGCGCCTTGAGGGCCGGGGCCGCGGCGGGCTTCTTCGCGTCCTTCTTCGGCTTACGGGCTTCCTTGCCCGCCTTCATCGCACCTTTAGCCATGATTCGTTCCTCCGATTGTGGGCAACGAAGTGAAACAAGAGAAAAGCCGGACTGCAAGAGGACATTGTCGGACGCGCGCAGCGGCCTGGCCGCTGTCAACCGGTTTTCGCCGGCGAATCGCCTGAGGAGCTCCGACGGCCCGATCGTTATTGCGCGTCATGACGAAACGGATTCGGGCGTCGCGCTTTAAGTCTTTGTCTTGATGCGTTCCCCAAAACCGCGGCGCGATTTTGGACGACATGCATTAAGCTCCAGGCGTCAACCGGGACTTAGCGGCATGGCAGGGCATGGCGGATCGAAAAAGGTCATCTACGCGGCGCTTGCCGGCAATCTGGCGATCGCGTTGACCAAATTCGCCGCCGCGGCCTTCACCGGCAGTTCGGCGATGCTTTCGGAGGGCGTGCATTCGCTGGTCGACACCGGCAATGGCGGCCTGCTGCTCTACGGCATGCATCGCGCCGGCCGCCCGCCCGACCGCAGCCATCCGCTCGGCCATGGCCGTGAGCTCTATTTCTGGAGCTTCATCGTCGCCCTCCTCGTCTTCGCGCTTGGCGCCGGCGTGTCGTTCTACGAAGGCGTGGTGCACATCATGGCGCCGGAGCCGGTCGCCAATGTCAGGGTGAATTATGTCGTGCTCGGCCTCTCCTTCCTGTTCGAGGGCAGTTCCTGGTATGTGGCGCTGACCGCATTCCGCCGCGAGAAGGGCGGACTGGGCTGGTTCGAGGCGGTGCGGCTCAGCAAGGATCCGAGCGTCTATACGGTGCTGTTCGAGGACAGCGCGGCACTGCTTGGCCTGATCGTCGCCTTTGCCGGCATATTGGCGGCGGAAGTCTTTGCCATGCCCGAGCTCGACGGCGCCGCCTCGATCGGCATCGCGCTGATCCTCGGTTCGACCGCGATCTTCCTGGCGCGCGAAAGCAAGGGCCTGCTCATCGGCGAGCCGGCATCGCCGGAGGTGCAGAAGAAGGTGCTTGCCATCGTGCAGCGGGATCCGGCGGTGCAGCGGGCGAACGGCGTTCTCACCGTCCACATGGGACCGCAAGAGATCGTCGCCGGTCTGAGCGTCGAGTTCGAAGACCATCTGACGGCGCCCGAGATCGAGGCCTGCGTCGAGCGGCTGGAAGCGCTGCTGAAAACCGAGATGCCGGAGATCACCCGGCTGTTCGTCAAGCCGCAAACCACCGGCACCTGGGAGCGCCGCCGCAAGCTGATCGACGCTGCCTCCGATCCGGCTTTGGACTAGCGCTGCGCTGTTGCCTCGCGGCCTTGTCCCGCTAAGATCGTCGCGAATTCTGGAGGAGGTACCGATGAGGATTGACGGCGGGTGCCATTGCGGCGCCATCACCTATGAGGCCGAGGTCGACCCGGAAAAGACCTCGATCTGCCACTGCACGGACTGCCAGCAATTGACCGGCACAGCCTTCCGCGTGACGGTTCCAGCCCCGGAAATCAACTACCGGATCACCAGCGGCTCGCCGAAGGTCTACATCAAGACCGGATCCTCCGGCGCCAAGCGCGCGCAGGGCTTTTGCGGCGACTGCGGCTCCCATCTCTACGCGACCTCGGTCGGCGATGGGCCGAAGATTTATGGCATCAGGGTCGGTACGTCGCGTCAGCGCAAGGAACTGGTTCCGAAAAAGCAGGTTTGGCACCGCTCCGCATTGCAATGGTTGCCGGAATTCCAGAGCATGGCGACCATCGAGGAACAGTAGCGCCCGCCTCAGTCGCCGTCCTCGACAACCCGCAGCCTGAGCTGGCCGGTCTTGGAATCGGCCACCCGCGTCCCCGCTTCAGCCTTGCGCGGCGCCTCGGCTTCGCCTTCGCCGAACTCCAGCGCCTCGATCTTCTGGCCGCGCTTGGTCACTTTCGACGTCGAGACCAGGATGTCGTCGATGTCTTTCGCCGACTGGGTAAAATGCGTCTGCAGCCGGCGTACCCGCTCGTCGACACGCCCGACATCCTCCATCAGCCGGATCACCTCGCCCTGGATCAGATGCGCCTGCTCGCGCATGCGGGCATCCTTCAGGATCGCCTGGATGACCTGGATCGACAGCATCAACAGCGACGGCGAGACGATGACGACGCGGGCCCGGTGCGCCTTCTGCACCACCGCCTCGAAATTCTCGTGGATCTCTGCGAACACCGATTCCGACGGTACGAACATGAAGGCGGTGTCCTGCGTCTCGCCCTGGAGCAGGTATTTGTCGGCGATATCGCGGATATGCACCTCGATATCGCGCCGGAAGGCCTGCGCCGCGGCCTTCTGCATCTCCGCGCCTTCGGCGGCGCGGATGGCGTTCCAGGCTTCGAGCGGGAACTTGGCATCGACGGCGAGCGAGGGCGCGCCGTTCGGCATCCGTACCAGGCAGTCGGGCCGGCTGCCGTTCGACAGGGTCGCCTGGAATTCGTAGGCGCCATGGGGCAGGCCGTCGGCGACGATCGCCTCCATGCGCGACTGGCCGAAGGCGCCGCGCGTCTGCTTGTTGGAGAGGATCGCCTGCAGCTGCACGACCTGGCCGGCCAGCGACTGGATGTTGCCTTGCGCCGTGTCGATCACCGCCAGTCGTTCCTGCAGTTTGGCCAGGCTCTCATGCGTCGATTTGGTTTGCTCGGTCATGGTCTGGCCGATGCGGCCGGTCATGGCGTCGAGACGCTGGCCGATCGACTGGGTGAGCTCGGCCTGCCGCGCCCCGAACACTTCGGCAATCGCGCCCATGCGGCCCTGCATCTCGGCCTGCGCCTGCAGGATGCCGGCCATCCGCGCCTCGGCGTCGCGGGCATGGTCGGCGGCTTCCGCGGCTGCTATCGTCCGCGCCCTGGCCGAGCGCCACAGCGCGATGACCAGCGCAAGGAAGAGGCCGAGAAATAGGACAGCGCCGAAGGCCAGCATATGGCCGAGCGTGATCGTGCTGGCGCCGAGCCGCGCCACGGGTTCGGAAAGGATGGAGCTCAGGTCGTTCATGCGGGCAGCATAGATGATTCGGCTCTCCGGCACAGATCAAAACGTGAACAGGTCGAAAGCGCCCCGGTTGACGCTTTTCGCATGACGTCTTAGGTGAGACGCCATGTCGATCAAGCCGCTCATCATCCTTCCCGATCCCGTCCTGCGCCAGCTGTCCAAACCGGTCGAGCGCGTCGATGCGCCCTTGCGCAAACTGGCCGGCGACATGCTGGACACCATGTATGACGCCCCCGGCATCGGCCTGGCGGCGATCCAGATCGGCGAGCCGCTGCGCATGCTGGTCATCGACCTCGCCAAGGATGACGAGACGCCGGCGCCGCATGTCTTCATCAATCCGGAAATCCTCGAAAGCTCGGACCAGCGCTCGGTCTATGAGGAAGGCTGCCTGTCGATCCCGGACTATTACGCCGAGGTCGAGCGTCCCGCCGCGGTGCGGGTCAAGTATCTCGACCGCGACGGCAAGCTGCAGGAGATGCAGGCCGAAGGGCTGATGGCGACCTGCCTGCAGCACGAGATCGACCATCTCAACGGCGTGCTGTTCATCGACCACATCTCCAAGCTGAAGCGCGACATGGTGGTGAAGAAGTTCAAGAAGCTCGCCAAGGACAAGGCGCCGGGCAAGCTGGTGGGCTAGGGGTCATGCCCCTTCGCGTCATCTTCATGGGCACGCCGGAGTTTTCCGTGCCGACGCTGCGCGCGATTGCCGAAGCCGGCCATGAAATCGTCGCCGTCTACACGCAGCCGCCGCGTGCCGCCGGCCGGCGCGGGCTGGAGCTGACGCCGTCGCCCGTGCAGCGCGAGGCGGAGCGGCTGGGCGTCGAGGTCCGCACCCCGACATCGCTCAAGGGCGAGGCCGAGCAGCAGGCATTCGCCGCGCAGCGTGCCGATGTCGCCGTGGTCGTCGCCTATGGGCTTTTGCTGCCAAAGGCCGTTCTCGAGGCGGCCAGGCTCGGTTGCCTGAACGGTCACGCCTCACTTTTGCCGCGTTGGCGCGGTGCTGCTCCCATCCAGCGCGCCATCATGGCCGGCGATGCCGAGACCGGCATGATGGTGATGCGCATGGAGGAAGGTTTGGACACCGGTCCGGTGGCATTGGTTGAAAAATGCGCCATCGAACCCGATATGACCGCCGGCGAACTGCATGACCGTCTGATGGCTCAAGGCGCTTCGCTGATGGTGGAAGCGCTCGCGCAGTTGGGGATAAATTGTCTGACATTTGCCCAACAGGCGACTGTGGGGGTGACCTACGCCCGAAAGATCGATAAGTCGGAGACACGCGTAGACTGGACGCGGCCTGCCGGCGAAGTCCACAATCACATTCGCGGCCTCTCGCCCTTTCCGGGCGCGTGGTGCGAGGTCGACATTGGCGGCCGCATGGAGCGGCTGAAACTGCTTCGCTCGACGCTCTCGGATGGCGTCGGCGAGTCGGGAGGAGTTCTCGATGACCGGCTGACGGTCGCCTGCGGGTCAGGCGCGGTCCGGCTGGTCGAAGTTCAACGGGCGGGCGGAAAGCCCGCCGCCGCGCAGGAGTTCTTGCGCGGGGCCAAGATCGAAAAAGGAACGAAACTCTCATGAGCATGATGTCGATACGCGCGGCGACGCCGCGGGATCGCGAGGCGATCCGCCTCGTCGAAGAGCATGCCTTCGGCCAGCAGGCGGAGGCCGGACTGGTCGACGCGCTGGTCACCGGCGGCGATGCCGTCGTCGAGCTTGTGGCGGAAGAGGACGGCCAGGTGGTCGGCCATATCCTGTTCTCCAGGCTTTTCGTCCAGAAGGGCGCCAAGCAGTTCGCGGCCGTGGCGCTGGCGCCGCTGGCAGTCGAGCCGTCCTTCCACGGCACCGGCATCGGCGGCGCCCTGATCCGCGAGGCGCATGTCCGCCTCAAGGAAGCCGGCGAGCGGCTTGCCGTGGTGCTCGGCGATCCGTCCTATTACGGCCGCTTCGGCTACACCCATGCGCGCGCCGAGAAATTCGAGAGCGAGTATCAGGGCGAGGCGCTGCAGGCGCTGGCCTGGGGCGATGCTCCCGAGGCCGGCAAGCTGGTCTACGCTTCGGCCTTCACCGCGCTTGCCGCCTAGGCGGCAAGCTACGGCCCTCTATGCCGCGTTTTCGCCTCGACATCGAATATGACGGCAGCCTTTTTGCCGGCTGGCAGCACCAGGCGGATCAGCCTTCGGTGCAGCAGGCGATCGAGCAGGCGATCGAAAAGTTCTGCGGCGAGGCGGTAAGGCTCCGCGCCGCAGGCCGCACCGATGCCGGCGTGCACGCCACCGCCCAAGTGGCGCATGTCGACCTGGTCAAAGCCTGGCCGGGCGACAAGGTGCGGGACGCCGTCAACGCGCATCTGCAGGCCGCCGGCGCTCGCATCGCCATTCTCAAGGCCGCTGTCGTCGCCGACGGCTTCGACGCCCGCTTTTCCGCCACCGGCCGCCACTACCTCTACCGCATCCTCAACCGGCGCGCGCCGGCGGCGCTGGAGAAGGGCAAGGTCTGGTGGGTGCCGAAGCGGCTCGACGCCGAGGCCATGCACGAGGCGGCCAAAGTGCTGCTCGGCCGCCATGATTTCACGACTTTCCGCTCGACCCAGTGCCAGGCCGAAAGCCCGGTTCGCACGCTCGACCGGCTGGACGTCAGCCGTTCGGGCGACATGATCGAGGTGCGGAGCTCGGCGCGCTCCTTCCTGCACAATCAGGTGCGCTCGATGGTCGGTTCGCTGAGGCGCGTCGGCGACGGCTCCTGGACCGCCGCCGATCTCAAGGCTGCGCTCGACGCCCAGGTCCGCGCCGCCTGCGGCCAGGTGGCGCCGCCCGACGGGCTGTTCCTCGTCGGCGTCGATTATCCGGAAGGATCCTAGCCCTCGACGCCGGTCGGGATGGTGATGCCGAGCAGCGCCTGCAGCCCGAACAGCACGGCCAGCGAGGCCACGAACATGCCGGCGAAGACCGCGGTGCCGACGGCGGCGCCCCTGCCGATGACGGCATTGGTCATGCGCCAGGTCAGTATCATCGAGACCGCGAACAGAAGCAGCGACACCAGCCCGGGGACCTCGTCGGTCGACGGCAGGAAAAGCCGGATCAGCGCCGACGGCAGCATCAGCCAGGCGATGATCGCCGACGCCCAGTTGCTGGCCACGACATAATGGACGAAACGGCCGCCAATGCCGACGCGCGGCGCGATCAGCGCCAGGCCGACCAGCGGCAGCACCCAGGAGCCGATATCGACGGTCGCCAGCCGCAGAAGCATGCTGAAGCGCCCGGCGAAGGCGTTCGGGTCGCCGATCTCATTGGCGATGCCGACCCAGCCGACGATCAGCGCCGGCGCGGCCACGACGATGGCGAAGAAGGAATTCCAGAAACCGTCCGCCGACAGGTCGAGCAGGCGCAACCCGTCGACCTTGCCGAGCATCAGCCGCCAGGCGCCGGCCAGCGAGGCGTAGGTTTCATCAGCCGACAGCATGGTCCTGCCCGAACCAGTCTTCGATGAAGCGCTGATAGATCCCGGTCAGCGTTTCCAGATCGGCAAGCGCGACGCGTTCGTCGACCATATGCATGGTCTGGCCGACCAGTCCGAACTCGACCACCGGGCAATAGTCCTTGATGAAGCGGGCGTCCGATGTGCCGCCGGAGGTGGAAAGCGCCGGCTTCCTGCCGACCGTCGCCTTGACCGAACCGCTCAGCGTCTCGATCAGCCGCTCGTCGCGGGTCAGGAAGACGTGGCTCGGCCGGTCGCGCCAGACGAGCTCGTAGTCGACCGGGGTCTTCTTGCCTGGCCGGTACTTCTTGCGCCCGGCCGCCTGGTCGAGGCGGTTGTGGATCTCGGCCTGGATGGTCTCGGCCGTCCAGGTGTCGTTGAAGCGGATGTTGAAGGTGGCCGTCGCCTTGGCCGGGATGACGTTGGTGGCCGGATTGCCGACGTCGATCGAGGTGACCTCCAGATTGGTCGGCTGGAAATCCTTTGTCCCCTTGTCGAACACCGGATGGAGCAGGGCGTCGACCAGGCTGACCAGCCCGCGTACCGGATTGTCGGCAAGCTGCGGATAGGCGGCGTGGCCCTGACGCCCGTTGACGGTCACGCTGCCGGAGATCGAGCCGCGCCTGCCGATCTTGATCATGTCGCCGAGCGTGTCCGGATTGGTCGGCTCACCGACGATCGCGGCGTCCCATTTCTCGCCCTTGCCCGCCGCCCACTCGAGCAGCTTCACCGTGCCGTTGATCGCCGGCCCCTCTTCGTCGCCGGTGATCAGCAGCGAGACCGAGCCTTTCGGCCCGCCCGCCTTCTCGACATGGCGCGCCACCGCCGCGATGAAGCAGGCGATGCCGCCCTTCATGTCGACGGCGCCGCGGCCATACATTTCGCCATTGGCGATCTCGGCGGCGAAGGGCGGGTGCGTCCAGGCCGTCTCGTCGCCGACCGGCACCACATCGGTATGGCCGGCGAACATCAGATGCGGTCCGTTGCCGGAGCGCCTTGCATAAAGGTTCTCGATGTCCGGCGTGCCGTCTTCAGAGAACACCGGACGCTCGACGGCGAAGCCGAGCGGCTTCAGCATCGTCTCCAGCGAGGCGAGCGCGCCGCCTTCGGCGGGCGTCACCGAGGGGCAGCGGATCAGGGCGGCAAGGTTTGCGGCAGGGTCGGTGGGCAATTTCATGGGCAAAGCGATAATCGAAAGCGAAAGGCCTGTCACGACCAGACGTCATGGCCGGCCATGGCGCCGACATTATGGTTTTCATGTCGTATAGTCGCAGACCAAGGTGAGACTATCGCATGGCCAGGGAAGAAAAGACCATCGCCATTGCCGGTGCCGGCAGTATCGGCTGCTATGTCGGCGGCTGCCTTGCGCTCGCCGGACGCAAGGTGGCTTTGCTGGCGCGCCCGCGCGTCGAGGCGGCGTTGCGCAAGGATGGCTTGCGGCTCAGCGACCTCGATGGCCGCGACCGCTGCATCGCGCCCGCGGCGCTTTCCGTCACCGCCGATCCGGCTGAGGCCCTGGCCGGCGCCAATATCGTCCTGGTGACGGTCAAGAGCGGCGCCACCGAGGAGATGGCCGCGCTCATTGCGGCGCATGCCAGCCCGGAAGCGGTGGTGGTCAGCCTGCAGAACGGCGTCGGCAATGCCGAGAAACTGCGGGCAAGGCTTGCCGGGCGACACGTGCTTGCCGGCATGGTGCCGTTCAATGTCGTGCAGACACCGGAGGGCGAGGCGCCGTTTCATGTGCATCGCGCCAGCGAGGGCAAGGTGATGATCGAGGACGGCGTGGCCGGCCTTGCCGGCCTGCTCGATGTCGAAGGGCTTGGCGTCGAAACCCATGCCGACATGAAGGCGGTACTGTGGGGCAAGCTCCTGATGAACCTCAACAACGCGCTGGTGGCGCTGTCCGGCCTGCCGCTGGCAACCGAACTGGCCGACCGCCGCTGGCGGCTGATCCTGGCAGCCCAGATCGACGAGGCGCTGGCGGCGATGCGGGCGTCGGGCATCCGGCCGGCGCGCATTGCCGGCCTGCGTCCCGCGCTGCTGCCCAAGGTGCTCGGCCTGCCCGACTGGCTGTTCCGGCGGCTGGCGCGCCGCATGCTGGCCATCGACCCCGAGGCGCGTTCGTCCATGTGGGACGACCTGCGGCGCGGCCGGCCGACGGAGATCGGCGAATTGCAGGGCGCGGTGCTCGCGCTCGCCGAACGCTCCGGCGTGCCGGCGCCGATGACGGAACGCGTCGCCGCCCTGGTACGCGAGGCCGAGGCGGCACGGCGCGGTCCGCCGGGGTTGGCGCCGGAAGCGGTCAGACCTGATCGTCGATCAGGGTGATCTTCTGCCAGATCTTGCGCGACAGGTTGGAGGCCAGGTTCTCGACGTCGTTGACGCCGTCGATGACCACGTCGTCATTGACCGACTGCGCGAACAGCGCCGCGATCTTGCCGGTGATCGACAGCATCTCCGAACAATAGTCGAGGTAGCGGGCGAGGTCGGCGGCATTGGTGATGCGGGCCGGCGAATGCGAGGTCGGCTTGAAATTGGCCGACAGCGTCGCCGGGTCCTTGGTCAGCTGGTGCATGTCGATGACGTGGATCAGCGAGCGCAGGCCGTGCAGCTGGCGGAACACCTGCTTGCGCTTGATGCGCTCCTCGGTGCGGATGAGGGCCAGGAAGCCGACGATGGCGAGGATGAACATGTTGAGCGAGGCTTCGATGCCTTGCACCGACTGGACGGCGTCGCTGGTCCGCGAAAGCCGGTCGAGCGGCAGGATGGTGCCGACGAAGACGAACACCAGCGCGCCGGCGACGACGGCGGCGGCGATCAGGCCGCGCAGCCACCAGAGCGGCGCCTCCAGCGCCTTGGCGCCCTTTGCCAGGTCGCGCGACAGCGACACCAGTTCGGCGGCGACGCCGCGAAGGCCGGCGTCGGGAAAACGCTCGGCGACGCGCTCCTCCAGCCGTTCGGCGGTCTCGATGATCAGTTTCGGATCGAGCGTGCGGTAGCGCATGGCGAAAGATGGTCGCTCAGGAATCGGCCGGCGCGTTGGTGCGCCTGCCATAGCGGTTGGGCCCGGGCTGCCCCGGAAACAGGCACAGCACGAGGAAGGCGACGATCGAGACGACCGGCACGAACAGCACCAGCGCCGCGATGCCCGGCTTGTCGAGATCGTGCAGCCGCTTCACCGCCAGAACGATGTTCGACCAGAGCGAGCCGACAAAGGCGATCAGGAAGATGAACGACCACATGTTGCTCTCGGGCGAACCCTCCGGCACCAGCGTGAAGCGATAGAGTGGAAACGCCTGGACGATGGCGACCAGCAATCCGCCGAGAAAATAGGCCGCGCGGCTGACGCGGCCCGAGGTTTTGAAGAAAAGCCAGGTAAGGTCGGATTTTTCAGGCAAGCGGATCCGGTCCATACTGATTGGCGCCCCTGGTGCCCTCAAGGATGCCGAGTTCCACAAGCAACCAGATGCCGCCGATGATGGGTATGAGGCCGATCAGCGTCCACCAGCCCGACTTGTTACGGTCGTGCCAGCGTTTGGCGTAAAGAGCAAACGCGAAATAGATCGATGCCAGCGTGACGACGATGCCGATGATGCCGACCTGGCCGCCGCTGGCCGTGGTGAAACGAGTGCCGAGGATCGAATCGAGGATGAAGGCAACGATGCCGATGGCAATGAATATGCCGATGCCGGCCCAGAACTTGGCGCGGTTGATGCGGCCCTCGAAGCTGGTCAGAAGATACTTCCAGTCCATGACGCCCCTCCGTGTTGAACCCGCGCGACGGAATGTCGCGCCGGCGGAAGGTGCGTCTGTTCGCGGAAAAGATCAATCGCGAAGCAGCTCGTTGATCGACGTCTTGGAGCGGGTCTTGGCGTCGACCCGCTTGACGATGACGGCGCAGTAGAGGCTGGGGCCGGGTTCGCCATTGGGCAGCGGCTTGCCCGGCATCGAGCCGGCGACGACCACCGAATTGGCCGGCACTTCGCCATAGAACACCTCGCCGGTGGCGCGATCGACGATCTTTGTCGACTGGCCGATGAACACGCCCATGCCCAGCACCGAGCCCTCGCGCACGATGCAGCCCTCGACCACTTCCGAGCGCGCGCCGATGAAGCAATTGTCCTCGATGATGGTCGGGCCGGCCTGCATCGGTTCCAGCACGCCGCCGATGCCGACGCCGCCCGAAAGATGCACGTTCTTGCCGATCTGGGCGCAGGAGCCGACCCCGACCCAGGTGTCGACCATGGTGCCCGAATCGACATAGGCGCCGACATTGACGAAGGACGGCATCAGCACGGCACCCGGCGCGATGTAGGCCGAGCGGCGCACGATCGACGACGGCACGGCGCGGAAACCGGCCTTCTCGAAATCCACCGCGCCCCAGCCCTCGAACTTCGACGGCACCTTGTCCCACCAGGCCGCCTGGCCGGGACCGCCCTTGATGATCTCCATCGGGTTCAGCCGGAACGAGAGCAGCACTGCTTTCTTCAGCCACTGGTTGACGTGCCACTTGCCGTCGGCCTGGCGCTCGGCGACACGGGCGGCGCCGCGGTCGAGCAGCTCGAGCGCGGCCTCGATGGCGTCGCGCGTTTCGCCCCGCGTCGCGGTCGAAATCGTGTCGCGCTCGTCAAAAGCCTTCTCGATGGTCTTTTCGAGACTCGCCAGATCGGGCTTCGACATCAATTTGCTCCGTTACCAAGCTGTTAAGGGGCAGCGCCTTAACCTGTTTCAAAGTCGCGCGGACCCTATGTGAAGGTCTGATAGGGGTCAATCGCGACTGCGTCACGGGACGGCGCAAGTGGAGAAAATGGACGGGTGGATTTGATGACTCCCATGGAAAAGGCGGGATGGACGCCGCTGCCACATTCGGATGAGGATCTGGAGCGGGCAAAGAGCGTGCCGGATACGCCGCAGACACGCGCCGACACCTACAGGCTGGCCTGGAACGATCCCGACTTCATGACGCGTCGCGAATTGCGCGCCGTCAGGCTGCAGCTCGAGCTGCTGAAGCCGGAGATGATTCTCGCCGAGCGCGGCATCCAGTCGACCGTCATCCTGTTCGGCGGCGCCCGCATTCCGGAGCCCGGCGGCGACGCCTGGGCGGCGAAGAACGAGACGCAGAAGAAGAACCTCGAGCTGAACAGCCGCTATTACGAAGAGGCGCGTAAATTCGCCCGTCTCTGCTCGCAGCATTCGGCGGGCTCCTACTATCGCGAATTCGTCGTCGTCACCGGCGGCGGGCCTGGCGTCATGGAGGCGGGAAACCGCGGCGCCGACGATGTCGGCGCGCCGTCCATCGGCCTCAACATCGTGCTGCCGCACGAGCAGGCGCCGAACGCCTATGTGACGCCCGAGCTCTGCTTCAACTTCCACTATTTCGCCATCCGCAAGATGCATTTCGTCATGCGCGCCAAGGCCGTCGCGGTGTTCCCGGGCGGGTTCGGCACGATGGACGAATTCTTCGAGACCCTGACGTTGATCCAGACCGGCCGCATGGAGCGCGTGCCGGTGATCCTGTTCGGCAAGGCCTTCTGGCAGCGCGCGATCGATCTCGATTTCCTCGCCGAGCAAGGCACCATCACGCCCGGCGACCAGGACATCATCGATTTCGTCGACACCGCCGACGAGGCCTGGGCCATCATCAGCCGCTTCTACAATCTCTGACCGGCCCGGCAACTCGCCCCTGGGCCGACGCTGTCCGCTATTGCAGCTCGGCCAGCCATCCGACCGATTGCGCGAAGCGCACGATGGCCGCCCGGGAGTGGAGTTCGAGCTTGTCGGTTGCCCTGGTCCTGTAGGTCTCGATGGTCTTTATGCTGAGATTGAGCCGCGAGGAGATCTCCTTGTTGCTGTAGCCGAAGGCCACCAGCTGGATGACCGATCGCTCCCGTTCGCTCAAATTGCCGGCATCGCCTTGCACGCTGCTGCGTGGGCTGAGGATGCGCGCGGCCAGTGCCGGGTCGACGTAGTTGTCGCCGGCCAGCACGCAGCGGATGGCTTGCAGCAGATCCGTGGTCGTCGACCGCTTGACCACAAACCCCCTGCCGCCCGCGGCCAGCACCTGACGCAGGCAGCCGGGATCCTCATGAGCCGTCAGCGCGATGCACTTGAGGCTGGGGTACCTTTCGAGAAGCCGCTCGATGAGCATGACCCCATTGACGCCAGGAAGCGAGATATCGATCACCGCGACGTCAGGCAGGGCCTTGCCGATGGTTTCGAGGGCCTCGTCCGCATTCGCCGCAAGTCCGACGATCGTCATGTCCACCTGGCCATCGATCATCGCGCCGATGCCGGACAGGACGATCGGGTGGTCATCAACCACGAATATCCTTCTACGCGACACCCTTAACCTCCATCAGCCTGTCAAAGGTCCATCACGTGGAGAGATCCCCTTGCCCTTGATGGTTCATGACAGCTCGTCCCGAACGACGGGAGGAGCGCGTCTATCCCTGCAAACCCTGAGCGGGAGCAGTGGGTCGGACATCTCGTCGAACCCTCGCGCTGATTGTAAGCCGCAGCCAGTGGTCTCGGATGTGGCGCGCTTCACGTAGCCCGTCGCGAAGCTGGAGCGCTGTCGTGGTTTCGTTCAAGACCGTGTGAGAACAAATGCCTGGAGCGGATCACATTGCCGTCGACGATCGTGCCGGCTCGCGGCCCAGGCGGGGCCCTCAGTCCGTCAAGGCATATCGGCAAAGAGGGGCACATCGGCATAGAGGGTGGTCCCCCTGTCCCTGGCCGTTTCAATCGACAGTTCGCCTCCGATCAGCGCGAGGCGCTCTCTCATTCCCGCAAGCCCCAGGGCGCGGGAGCCGAGCGTGGCGTCGGCATCGAACCCGCGGCCATCGTCCTCGATCGTAAGGCGCAGCCGGCCATCGCAGATATGGGCCGTCACGCTCGCGCGGCGCGGCTGAGCATGCTTGCCGATGTTGGTAAGCGCCTCTTGCGCGACACGGTACAGGGTCAGGGCAATCTCGGGGGCGAGTGACCGCGAAAGCGCTTCCAGGTCCATGTCGCAAGGGATATCGAGCTGAGCGCACAGCATGGCGGCGAGGTCCTCGACGCAGGCGCGAAGCCCCAGGTGATCCAGGTCGGCGGGCCGCAAATTCCAGGCGGCGGCGTGTACCCTGGCGCTCAACTGATCGACGAGCATGGCAGCCCGCGTGAGGCGCTCACCCTGTTCCGGGGACGCTGCGCGGATGCCGTGCAGTTCGAGCGCGACACTGGCCAGCATCTGGCCGAGATCGTCGTGGAGCTCGCGCGACAGGCGCCGGCACCGTTCTTCCTGCACGGCGATCAAGCGTCGCGCCAGTCTCCGGCGCCGGGACTTTGAAGTGTCGCTCTCGCGCGTGTCGATACCAGCCCGCATCGCCCCTTCTGTTCTCTTGCCGCTAAGTCCCCTTGTTTGAAGCAACTCCAGGCGGAAAACCGTTCCACGCTTTTCCTGGAATTGCTCTACAGGACTTGCCGTTCACGGATTTGTGAGAAAAGGCCCCGAATTTCTGTCTCTCTGTGCAATATACACCCACATACGCCCTTATGCCTGTCAGTTTTTTCCCGGTCCCGTCGGCTTTTCCCGACAAGGACATCAGCTGAAAAACTGACAGGACATGCCGATCAGCCCGAATGTCCGGTCGCCTTTTCTGCGCGCATTCTTCTTGCGTCGTCTCGGCCATCTTTGTTGCGGCCGGGAAGTTCAACGCAAACCAAGGAGAACGTCATGAGGAAGATCATTCTGGCCGCGGCTGTCCTGTCGGCTCTGACCGGTACGGCGTCCGCTGTTTCGATCGGCAGCGGCAACGGCAACGGCAACGGCAACGTCGGCGTCGGCAACGGCAATGGCAACGGCAACGCCAATACCGGCGCCTTCAACGGCAACTTCAACGGCAACGGCAATTTCGGCTTCGGCAACGGCAATGGCAACGGCAACGCGAATGCCGGCGCCTTCAACGGCAACTACAACGGCAACCTCAACGCCGGCGCCGCGAACGGCAACGGCAACGGCAACGGCAATTTCGGCCTCGGCAACGGCAACCTGAACGGCAATGCCAATTTCGGCCTCGGCAACGGCAATGCCAACGGCAATGGCAACTGGGGCATGGGTAACGGCAACGGCAACGGCAATGCCAACCAGTAGCGTCGAAAGACGCTGACGCTTCTGGGATCGCCGAGCCAGCGCCCGTCCCCCCGCGCAAGGCTTTCGCGACGTGTCGCCGGCGGTCCCAGTTTTTTTCAATGCGAAGTTATGGAAGGAATTCGCACATGAAATCGCGCGTCCCAATGGCGCTGTGCCTGGGCCTGATCAGCGCCACCGCCGCGAAAGCCGACGGCACGACAGGCACCCAGGCCTTCAGCATGTCACGCGTCCAGCAAAGCGTCGGCCGGTACGGCCAGTCCATCGGTTCGGATGTCCGCGGCATGAATCCGCTCGGTTTCTCGGGCGGCAATGTCGGTTACAAGAACAGCGGCAGCGGCAACGTCGGCGCCTTCAACAGCGGCACCGGCAATGTCGGCGCCTTCAACGGCAACGACAACACATCGTCGACGAGCGGAAATCAGAATGTCGGTGCCTTCAACGGCAACGGCAACACCGGCGAATATGACGGCAACGGCAATATCGGCGCCGGGAACGGCAACTTCAACGGCGGCTCCTACAATGGCAATGGCAATGTCGGGGCCTTCAACGGCAATTTCAACGGCCGGGGAAACAACCGATGACCGGTCCGAGATCGCCGAGGTCCGCTTCGCCTCGCAAGCGCCAATTGGCGGCGAGGCTGCTTGAGGGAAACAGCCTCGCACTCGGCACGCTGCTTGCCGCGATGCTTGCCGCCGACGCCTCGGCCCTGGTCAGGATTGCCGACCTTCCGATCGGTGTTGCCAACGGCCTTGGCAACACCGGCAACTTCAACGGCAACGGAAACTCCGGCAACTTCAACGGCAATGGCAATCACGGCAATTTCAATGGCAACGGTAATGCCGGGAGCTTCAGCGGCAACTTCAATAGTGGCAACTTCAACGGTAACGCCAATTGCGGCAACGGCTTCGGCAACGGCAACGCGTCGGACGGCAATGGCAACGGCCGAGGAACTGGCGGCACTCCAGACTGGTGCCGGTTCCTGAAGGACCTGAATGGCCGGCTGGGACTGCCGCCCGGCACGATCCCGGACTTCACGCTGAAATAGCCGATGCCCAACGTTCAGCATGCCGCCTGCGCCGCTGCGCACGGGCTGCATGCGCCGGCGATCCGGTCACGCCGTGACTTCGACGATCGCCGTCAGGAAGCTGGCGAGGTCGTCGGTGACGAAATCGACGTCGTCCTCATTGGCCGGGTCGCGCTCCCAGATCTCCGCGAAGGTCGGCTCGAAATTGCGCGGCACCACCAGCACCGTCGTCATGCCCAGCGCTTTCGGCACCGAGAGATTGCGGGCAAGGTCCTCGAACATCACCGCATTGTGGCCGGTGACGGAATGCAGCTCGGCGAACCGCTCATAGGTCTGGCGCGCCGGCTTGGGGTTGAGCCCGGCCGCGACGATATCGAAGATGTCGTCGAAATGCTCGAGGATGCCGAGCTGTCGCGCGGTGCGCTCGGCATGCCTGCGGTCGCCATTGGTGAAGATGAACTTGCGCCCGGGAAGCTGGCGGATCGCTGCCCCGAGCACGGGGTCGGGCACCAGCCAGGAATAGTCGATGTCATGCACCTTTTCGAGGAAGTCGTCCGGGTCGATGCCGTGGCGCGTCATCAGCCCGTTCAGCGTGGTGCCATACTCCAGGTAGAGTTCCTTCTGCAGCTTGCGCGCCTCATCGCGGGGCAGCGTCAACAGCTCGCCGACATAGGCCGTCATCTTCACGTCGATCTGCGCGAACAGGTTCGAATGGTGCGGGTAAAGCGTGTTGTCGAGATCGAACACCCAGTCCGTGACATGGGCGAAGCGGGCGGGGTCTGGCAGCGTGGTCATGGGCTCCTTATGGCACGAAATAGAATCTTCGGCAGGGGATTTATCCACAACTTATGCGCGCCGCTCGCGGCGAAAATCGCGTGTCGTTTCAAATTTTAGCCATCGCCGAAAGGTCGCCTTCAGCGCTTGCTGGCACAGAAGCGGTTCTGTGGGAGTCAGCGATGAATCGCCTATTTCTGAAGTCCGCCGCGGTCGCGTGCGCCTCGGTAGCCATCTCGCTTTTGTTGACGCTGATCATCATGCCGGCACTGGGCGTCCCGCTCAGCCGCGCGATCTGGCTGACCTCCACCGTGTTCCCGCTGATCCTGGCCTGGATCGCCAGCGCCACCACCTTCTGGCAAACCGACAGGTTGAAAAGCGCGCATCGCGAACTCGCCCGGGCGCATGCCCAGCTTGCCACCGCGCACCGGCGTCTGTCGGAAAAGGCGAGTCGCGACGACATGACCGGCATGCTCAACCGCGAAAGCTTCTTTGCCGCCCTCGACGGCTCGCGGCGCAAATCCGATCGCGGCGCGCTGCTGATCATCGACGCCGATCACTTCAAGATGATCAATGACAGCTACGGCCATCTGACCGGCGACGACGCTCTTCTGCTGATCGCCAGCGCCATCGAGCGCGGCGTGCGCAGCGGCGACGTGCTCGGTCGCATCGGCGGCGAGGAATTCGCCGCCTTCCTGGTCGGCGCCACCACGCAGGAGGCCAAGCGCGTCGCCGAGCGCGTCCGCCGCGAGGTCGAGCTGATCCGCTTCCGCCCGGTCGACGAACGCACCGTGCCGCTCACCGTCTCCATCGGCGGCACCATATGCGGCGAGGGCGTCAACGTGTCCGAGCTGATGCGCGCCGCCGACCGGCGGCTCTACGAGGCCAAGCATCGTGGCCGCAACCTGTCGATCCTCGACCGCGATGTCTCGGAAGCCGCCTGAGATCCACCCGCGAAGAGTGCGCACCCGCCGGCAGGCTCGCGAAATCCTAACCATGTTCGCATTCAACCGGGACGCTTATCCGGTTGTGAGGGAAGCCTGCGCTAGCATTGGCACGAAACTGGCTTTTGCTGGCGGGCGTGTGCCGTTCAGGAACGCCATGCGTGGATCGAGGCCCCCATCGAAAGACGTGTCATGAGCTTCTTCATCAAGAAAATGTCGCGCCGCGCCATCGTGCAGGCGCTGGTCGCGCTGCCGGCCCTGTCATTGTTCCGCAACCAGCCCGTCGTCGATCCCCCCAACGCCGACCCAAATGAGATCGTCGAGGTCAATGGCTGGATCCTGAAGCGGAGCGATCTCGCATGATCTTCGACAGCTACGAGGCCTTCCGCGCGGCGAATTTCGCCGCCAGGGCCTGCATCCTCGGATCCGGCCCGGCCGGCACCACGATCGCCAGAAAGCTGGGCGCCGCCGGCATTCCCGTCGTCGTGCTGGAGGCCGGATCGCGCGAATTCAGCGACGAATCGCAGGACTTCTATCGCGGCGCCACGGTCGGCGATCCCTATTTCGATCTCGACATCACGCGGCTGCGCTTCATGGGCGGTTCGTCCAACCACTGGGCGGGCTGGTGCCGGGTGCTCGACAGCCAGGACTTCGAGCCCAAGGCCTGGGCGCCGGACACCGGCTGGCCGATCAGCCGCGCCGACATCGAGCCCTATCTGGGAGAAGTCCACGACATCCTCGAGCTTCCCGACTTCCGGCCCGATGTGCCAATCTCGGACGACATCCGCTGGGTGCAGCTGATCAAGAGCCCGGCCGTGCGCTTCGGCGAGAAATTCGCCGAAGAGCTGGACAAGAGCAAGAACATCGCCGTCGTGCTCAACACCTATGCGACCGAACTTTCCGGCGACGGCAAGCGCGTGACCGGCGCCAGGCTGTGGTCGAACGGGCAGGATGCCGGAACCTTCACCGCCGACTACTTCATCGTCTGCACCGGCGGGCTGGAGAATTCGCGGCTGCTTCTGTGGTCGAACCAGCGCTCGAACGGCGGCGTCGTGCCGAACGCCGCGGCGCTCGGCCGCTACTGGATGGAGCACCCGACCTTCGAGGGCGGCAATGCCATCCTCGCCGACTATGGCGAGTTCGAGGTCGACGCCGTCAACGAGGCTTTCTTCTCGCCGACACTGCCCGCCATGGAACGGCTGCAGATCATGAATTTCGGCATCCGGCTGATCGAGACGCCCTATCCGAGCGTCAAGCGGTTGATCGCCGACCTCGCCTGCACGGCGCCCGACATGGCCGAATGGATGTCAGCCAAGCTCAGCCAGCGCCTGCGTTGCGCCGCCCAGCTCTATGTCGCCTGGGAACAGGCGCCGGTGGCTTCCAACCAGATCGAGCTGTCGAAGACCGATGTCGACCACGCCGGCGTGCCGCGCATCGAACTGCACTGGAGGAAATCGCCGCTGGAGCACCGCACGATTCTCGAAGGCCTCCGGCTGTTCGGCAAGACGCTGGCCGAGAAGAACCTCGGCCGGGTGCGCATCGCCGACTGGCTGACCAATGGCGAGGACTATCCGACGAATGAGGAGCTGGCCGGACACCATCATATGGGCGGCACGCGCATGGGCACGGATGTGACCAAGAGCGTGGTCGATGCCAATTCGAAGGTGCACGGCATGGATAATCTCTATGTCGGCGGCTCCTCGGTGTTCTGCACCTCGGGCGAATGCAATCCGACGACGACGATCACCGCGCTGGCCTGCCGGCTGGGCGATCATCTGAGCAAGGTCATCACCGTCTGAGCAATTCCAGCAACGGCGCGTCGCGGTTTTCCGTCCGGAATTGCGAAAAGATCATCCCAAAGGCAAGCGACGCCGGCAGCCGGATAGGCCGCCGGCGTCGCCCTTGCCGCGCCTTTGGGGAGAATCGTCTGCCGCCGGCTTAAAGGCCGTAGACGGCGATGCGCACCAGCACGGCTGCCGCCGCCAGCGCCACCAGCAGGATGCCGAGGCCGATCGGCGAACCCCAGCCATACCATTCCATCGCCAGCTTGGCGTATTTGAACTCCTCCTCGTGCGAGAGGGGAGTCCGCTGCTGAATCAAGCTCATTTTTCGCTCCTTGTCAGCGACCGGGACCTTGCCTTGCGCAGGCTGCGGCCGCATATTGCTACTGTCGTCTTAATGTTAGACAGATTGATAGTTAGATGATCGAAACAAAATCGTCAAGCACGAATCGCGCCGATATGACGGCAGCCATCAGTCACGCCATCATGCGCTGGCAGGATGCGACGCAGGCCTATGACGAGGCGGTGGGGGCGAGGCTCGGGCTGAACGCGGCGGAGCGCCAGTGCCTCGGGCTGCTCCATGGCGGCGCCCAATCGGCGGGCGCGATCGCGGTCGCGACCGGGCTGACCCCGGCCGCGGTCACCGCGCTGATCGACCGGCTGGAGGCGCGCGGCCTGCTGACGCGCACGCGCAGCCTGGAGGACAGGCGCAAGGTGGTGATCGAGGCGACCGAACTGACCCGCGAGCTTTCGGCGCGCTATTATGGCGCCATCGCGCGGGATGGCGAAAGGCTGATCGCCAGCTTCAGCGATGCCGAACTCGCCGCCGTCCAGCGCTTTATCGCCGCCGCGCTCGACCTGCAGCGCGAGCAGCTTGCCCGGCTGAAGGCGGAGGCGCCGCAAGCCGGCTGACCCCGAAGCGCCGGAGCTGTCCGAGCGGCGCTTGTCCGCAAATATTCGGAGCGGTTCAGCCGCCAATCAGCAACTGAACCGCTCTGAACGCCGGCGGGGCGACGCCGACCTCGAGGCGCGACGCGCAGAGCCGCCGCGCTTCAAGACCTTGTTTGATGCATGGCTCTCAAGACCGCTGCGCGCTCTTTGAGAGCGTTAGACCGTCGCCGGGTCAAGCGCCGGCTTGCCCTTGTGGCGGGCGACGATGCCGGCGAGATCGGCGCTGCCGAAGGCATCGCGCAAGACGTCGAAGGACGGCAGCACGAAATAGGCGCGCTGGAACTTGTCGATCTCGTAGCCGGTGCGCATCACCGTCTCGAGGTCGAAGGGCACGTGGTGCGCGTCATTGCCCTCGACGGCGAACTGCAATTCGGTGAACGACGACATAAGCCCGGCGCCGAAAGCCTTCAGCGGCTGGCCGGCTTCCCGGATCAGCCCATATTCGGCGCTATACCAATAGAGACGGGTGATCATCTCGTCGCCGCCGAGCGCGATCACGTCCTCCGCCTTCTCGCCGTACATCTGCATGAAGTCGGCGAACACCGGCTGCGTCAGGATCGGCACATGGCCGAAGAAGTCGTGGAACATGTCCGGCTCGACGATGTAGTCGAGCTCTTCCTTCGTCCGCAGCCAGTTGGTGACCGGGAAGCGGCGGTTGGCGAGGTGGTCGAAGAAGGGGGCCGCGGGGATGAGGCCCGGCACGGCGACGATCTCCCAGCCGGTCAGCTTGCGCAGCTTCTCGCTGATCGTGTCGAAATCCGGGATCCGGTCGAGCAGGCCGAGTGCGGCGACGCCGTCGAGATAGGAGCGGTGAGCGAGCTTTTGTGTCAGCTTGGTCTGGCGGTCGCACAACGTGCGCCACACCGCCTGCTCGTCGGCGCTGTAGCCGTAGCCCTGCGCCACGGTGAAATCGGCACGGCAGACCGAATAGTCGCCGCGCAGGCCCTGCGCCTCGCATTCGCGGGCGTAATCGGCAACGCTGATCGTCATGGCTGTTCTCCTGGCGGATTCATGAGTGGCAATCGTGTTGCCAATTTAGCCGGAGGCGGCGAGGCAATTCCGCTTTCCTAATGGTCCGCTCGCGCTATTTGAGGTAAAAGAAGCTATCGAAAAGCTGCTGGAGAGTGAAAATGCCTCAGTTTGACGATTTCGAGATCAAGATGCTCGACATCCTGCAGCGCGACGGACGCAAGCCTGTGTCGGAGCTGGCGCAGCAGATCGGCCTCTCGACCACGCCTTGCGCGCGGCGTTTCGAGGCGCTTCAGGACACCGGCATCATCAAGGGTTTTGGCGCCGTCATCAGCCGCCGCGCCGTCGGCCTGACGGTCGAGGTGTTCATCCAGGTGCGGCTGGTCAGCCACAGCGACGGCTCGCCCGAGAGCTTCATCGCCGCCGTGCAGCGCATGGACGAGGTGTCGTCGTGCTGGACGATGACCGGCGACCACGATTTCCTGCTGCATGTCATGGTGCCTTCGGTCGACGAGCTCAACGCCTTCGTCATGCACCGGCTGATGCGGCTCGACGGCGTGCGCGACGTCCACACCCAACTCGTGCTGCAGAACATCAAGGGGCCCGGCCACGTGCCGCTCGGGCATCTCAGGAAGTAGCCACGCGCCATTATTGCGGAAAAGCTGCACCGAAACTGCTGAACAGGGCCAAGTCGGCATCCAGATCGCAGGCTAGGTCAGGCGGACCATCGAACAAGAAGGTCCGCCATGAAGATCGTGCTGATCAACCCGCCGCACACCGCCATCGGCAGCCGCGTGCCGGACGACCATCTGCCGCCGCTCGGTCTGCTGGCGCTCGGCGGCCCGCTGCTCGATGCCGGCCATGAGGTCCGCCTCGTCGATGCCGAGTTCGGGCCGATGCCGCTTCCCGCGCTCGTCGAGGATGCCCTGGGCGACGGTCCCGACTGCATCCTGATCGGCCATTCCGGCTCCACCTCGGCGCATCCGACCGCGCTGCAAATCGCGCGCATGGTCAAGGGCCGCGCGCCGGCGACGCTGGTGATCTATGGCGGCGTCTTCCCGACCTATCACTGGCGCGACATACTGGCGGGAACGGAAGCCTTCGACGTCATCGTGCGCGGCGAGGGCGAGGCGACCATCGTGTCGCTGATCGAGGCGCTGGACCGGCGGCGGCCGCTCGCCGATGTGGCCGGCATCGCCTATCGCGACGATCTCGGCCGTCCCTTCGCCACCCGTTCGGCAGGCACCATCGCCACTCTCGATGATTATCGCGTCGGCTGGGAGTTGATCGACCACCGCCGCTACAGCTACTGGGGCGGCAAGCGCGCCGTGGTCATGCAGTTCTCCCGAGGCTGTCCGCATCTATGCAACTATTGCGGCCAGCGCGGCTTCTGGACCCGCTGGCGCCATCGCGACCCCAAGAACTTCGCGCGTGAGATCGCCTGGCTGCACCGCGAGCACGGCGTCGATCTGATCAATCTCGCCGACGAGAACCCGACCTCGTCGAAGAAAGCCTGGCGCGCCTTTCTCGACGCCATGATCGCTGAAGACGTGCCGGTGCTGATCGTCGGCTCGACCCGCGCCGACGACATCGTGCGCGATGCCGATATGCTGCATCTCTACCGCAAGGCCGGCGTCATCCGCTGGCTGCTCGGCATGGAGAACACCGACGAGGAGACGCTGTCATTGATCCGCAAGGGCGGCAGCACGGCTTCAGACCGCGAAGCGATCCGCCTGCTCCGTCAGCATGGCATATTGTCAATGGCGACCTGGGTGGCCGGCTTCGAGGACGAGGGCTTTCGCGACCTCTGGCGCGGCTTCCGCCAGTTGATCGCCTACGATCCCGACCAGATCCAGGCGCTCTATGTCACGCCGCACCGCTGGACGCCTTTCTTCCGCATCGCCAAGGATCGGACGGTGATCCAGAGCGATGTCCGGCTGTGGGACTACAAGCACCAGGTGCTGAGGATGACGCGGCTAAAACCCTGGATGCTGTTCTTCAGCGTCAAGCTGATCGAGCTCGCCGTGCAGTCGCGGCCGAAGGCGCTGGCGCGAATCCTCTTCCACCGCGATCCCGAGCAGCGCCATTCGATGCGCTGGTACACGAAGATGGGCCGCCGCGTCTGGTTTCGCGAAGTCTGGGGTTTTCTGGCCCGCGACCGCCGCGTGACGGACGGGCCGACGCTCGCCGAATTCTGGGGCGCGCCGCAGGACGCCGAGGAAGAATCGATGGTGGTCATGCGGCCGCCGCGCAAGCCGGCCGAAGCGACCGTTGCAATCTCACCCGGCGCCTGAGGGGTTCGCTGCCATTTACAGACATACGTAACGTATGCGTATTGACATACGCAACGTATGCACCCATCTCAGGCATACGGGGCGTATGTGAATTGTCCCGGACCATGGAACGCAGGCCCGGATCGCCAGCAGATTGGGTCTGCCACATCTGAATGGAATGACAATGAGCAAACGTGACGCAATCTTTCCTGCCGAAAGGCAGGCACTCTATGAGATCAATCGCTATTCGGCGGCGATCCGCTCGGGCGACTTTCTGTTCGTCTCGGGCCAGGTCGGCAGCCGTGAGGACGGCTCGCCCGAGCCGGTCTTCGAGAAGCAGGTCCAGCTGGCCTTCGACAACCTCGCAGCTGTGCTGAAAGCCGCCGGCGGCACGTTCGACGATATTGTCGACGTCACCACCTTCCACACCGATCCTGCAGCGCAGTGGGCGGCGATCGATGCCGTTCGGTTGAAAGTGTTTGGCGAACCGCCTTACACCAACTGGACTGCGGTCGGCGTCAATTGGCTGGCCGGCTTTGATTTCGAAATAAAGGTCATCGCCCGCCTGCCTCAACCCGCCTGACAGAACAGCCAGGCTGATCGGCAGGCCGCTTCACGGCACAATCAGCGTGCCGGCGCCGTGCTCGGTGAACAGCTCAAGCAGCACCGAATGCGGCGTCTTGCCGTTGAGGATGACGACGCCTTCGACGCCGCGCTCGATCGCCTCGATGCAGGTCTCGACCTTCGGGATCATGCCGCCCGACACCGTGCCGTCCCTGATCAGCGCCTTGGCCTCGGAAACCGTCAGCTCGTCGATCAGCGTCTTGTTCCTGTCGAGCACGCCGGGCACGTCGGTTAGGAACAAGAGGCGCGAGGCCTTGCAGGCGCCGGCGATCGCGCCGGCGAAAGTATCGGCATTGATGTTGTAGGTGTGGCCGTCGCGGCCGGGCGCCACCGGCGCCAGCACCGGGATCATTTCGGAGCGCGCGAGCAGGTCGAGCAGCGTGCGGTCGACCTCGACCGGCTCGCCGACGAAGCCGAGATCGAGCACCCGCTCGATGTTGGAGTCCGGGTCGATCATGGTCTTGCGCGCCTTTTCGGCGAACACCATGTTGCCGTCCTTGCCGCACAGCCCGATCGCCCATTCGCCCTCGGCGTTGATCAGCGCCACGATCTCCTTGTTGATCGAGCCGGCCAGCACCATCTCGACGATCTCCACCGTCTTCTGATCGGTGACGCGCAGGCCGCCTTCGAATTTGGATTCGATGCCCATCTTGTTGAGCATGGCGCCGATCTGCGGTCCGCCGCCATGCACCACGATCGGATTGACGCCGGATTGTTTCAACAGCGCGATGTCGCGAGCGAAGGCCTTGCCGAGCTCGCTGTCGCCCATGGCGTGGCCGCCATATTTCACCACGACGGTCTTGTTCTCGTAGCGCTGCATATAGGGCAGCGCCCGCGAAAGCAGCGCGGCCTGCATTTCGGCGGTGGCGGCGATGTCCGTCATCGGTCTTGTTCCCAAAGTGGCAAGGATGGCGCGCGTCTTAGCGGGAATTGGTTCGGGTCGCAAACGGCTTTGCTGTCACAATTTATGAAATTAGCTGGGCACCTTCAGCGGCGCCCGCCGCTTCTGCCAGCCCGAGATCTTCTCCATCTGCGCGGCGAAGGACAGAAGCGTCTCCTCGTCGCCCGGGCGCCCCACCGCCTGGATGCCGAGCGGCAGGCCGGCCTCGGTGACATGGACCGGCAGCGCGATCGACGGCTGGCCGGTGACATTCTGGATCGCCGGCCAGTGGGTGAACCAGAGGCTTTTGTCCATCAGCTGCCCGAGGAACGATTTGATCCTGAGCAGCCTGGTCAAATGCAGCTTGTCCAGCAGGTTCTCGATCAACTCGTCGGCGCCCTTCGGGTCCATGGCGCCGCAGGCCAGCGGCGGGTGCGCGATGATCGGCATCAGCACGGCGTCGTACGGCGCCGTCTCGGCGATCAGCCGGCGCGACGTGGCATTGAGCCGCTGCAGGATCTCATAGAGTTCGCCGGCCGGGATGATATCGCCGAAGCGGGCAAGCACGCGCGTGGCCCGCTCGACGTCGCCGAGAACGCTGCGGCCGACGCGCAGCGCCTCGGCGCGTATCGTGCCGGCCACCGCCGAGGTCACCGTCTTGCAGAAATCGGCCATGAAATCGCGCCCGACATAGGGCAGGTCGATCTCTTCGACCGTATGGCCGCCCTCGCGCGCCAGCGCGATCGCCGTGTCCAGCGCCTTCAGCGTCTCGGCCGAAATCGGCAGGCCGAGCGGCGACTTGCGGTAGACGGCGAGCCTGAGCTTGCCGGGATCGCGCGCCGCGGCCGCGGCGAAGCTGCCTTTCGGCGCCGGCGCGCCATAGGGCGACAGCGGATCCGGCCCATGCGTCAGGTCGAGCAGCCGCGCCGAATCCCTGACCGAGCGGGCGACCGCGTGATCGACGACCATGCCGAACCAGCTTTCGCTGGTGAGCGGCGTCAGCGGCACGCGGCCGCGCGAGGTCTTCAGGCCCACCAGCCCGCTGCAGGCCGAAGGCACCCGGATCGAGCCGCCGCCATCGGAGGCATGCGCCGCCGGAACCACGCCGGCAGCCACCAGTGCCGCCGCGCCCCCCGACGAGCCGCCGGTGGTGTGGCCGGTATTCCACGGATTGCGGGTGATGCCGAAAGCCGCCGATTCCGTCATCAGCCTCAGCCCATGCTCGGGCGAGGTGCTGGTGGCGATCGGGATCAGGCCGGCGGCGAGATGGCGCTCGACCATCACCGAATTGTAGTCGGCCGTGAAAGCCGGGATGCGGCTGCCGCCATGGATCGGCACGCCCTTCAGGCCGATGCCGAGGTCCTTCAGCGCGAAGGGCACGCCGGCGAGCGGCAGCGTGCGGTCGACCGTCCTGGCGCGTGCCCGCGCCGCATCATAAAGCGGCTCGGCGATGGCATTGATGTCGGGGCGCGTCGCCTCGGCGCGCGCGATTGCCGCGTCGACAAGCTCCTGCGGCGAGAGCTCACCCTTCTGGACAAGGCCGGCCAGGCCGGTCGCATCCTCTTCCCACAGCACCCGCTCGACCGACATCGCCGCTGTCCTCCGCCGGCCCGGAGGCTAGCGGCAGCCGATTTGCTTGGCAACGGCGCGCTAACCCATCGTCGGCAAAGATCATCGCAAGCTTTGAGCGGGACAGTATTGCCTGCGCCGTTGCAAATGTATGGCAATCCTCTAATTTGCCGCCATGGCGCCGCAGGATATCAGCCAGCTGATCGTCCGGACTTCAATGAAGGACCGGGCAGCGTTTGATCTGCTCTACCGGCAGACCAGCGCGAAACTTTTCGGCGTCTGCCTTCGTGTATTGAAGGACAGGGGAGATGCGGAAGAAGCGCTTCAGGAGGTCTTCGTCAAGATCTGGACGAAGGCGGATCGTTTCGCGGTCTCCGATCTAAGCCCGATTTCCTGGCTGGTGGCCATTGCGCGCAATCATGCGATCGATCGCATCCGGGCGCGGCGAGAGCCAGCCGCCTATATCGATGCCGCGCTCGACGTGGCCGATCCGGCGCCGGGACCGGAGGCCATGGCCGTGGCGGGCGGTGAATCCGTGCGCATCTACCATTGCCTCGATGAGTTGGAGAAAGACCGGGCGGCGGCCGTCCGGGCCGCCTATCTGAACGGCGAAAGCTATGCCGAGCTGGCGGAGCGCCATGGCGTGCTGCTGAACACGATGCGGACCTGGCTGCGGCGCAGCCTGTTGAAACTCAGGGAATGCCTGGAAAGATGACGCTGGCAGAGGAAAACGGACCGGAACGTGGAGGCGACGACCTGTTCGCCGCCGAATACGTTCTTGGCGTCCTGGCCGCGGACGAACGCCAGATCGCGTCCCGCCGCATCGAGGCAGACGCCGCTTTCGCGCGTCTTGTCGACCGCTGGGAGGTTCACCTTTCGCCGATGGCCGCAGCCTTTCCGGAGACCGAGCCTCCGATCAGGGTCAAGGAGGCGATCGATCGCCGGCTGTTCGCGCAAGAATCGCGCCCCGGTCTCTGGTCGAGCCTCGCCTTTTGGCGCGGCCTCGCCGCCGCGGCGGTGGCTGCGCTGGCGATCGCCATTGCCTTGCCCTACGTCAATCCGCCGGTGGTCGAGCCGCAGGCGCGGCTGGTCGCCTCGCTGGCCGCCGACGGCAGCGACGTCAAATATCTCGTCGTCTACGACGCGGCGCGGCGCGATGTCGGCCTCTCTCTTGTCTCCGGCGAGCGCGCCGCCGGCAAGGATTTCGAGCTGTGGATGATCGAGGGCAAGAACGCGCCGGTCTCGATGGGCGTCATCCCCGCCGGCCAGACCACGCATATGGCGGTCACCCCGGCCGTCGAGCAGAAGCTCGCGCAAGGCGCCGTGCTCGCGGTCAGCGTGGAGCCTGTCGGGGGCTCGCCGACCGGCCAGCCGACCGGGCCGGTTGTCGCCGCGGGCGACCTGAAGGGCATCTAGTCTCTTCGAGGGCCGAGCGCTCTGCCTGAAAGAATAATCGAAATCTATCCTGCGTCAGGTTGAAGCGAGAAAAGTTTCTTTCCGACTGCGCGCTCGTCAACGTAATTTCGTCGCGCGCAAGGTCAGATAAAGTTTTTTTGAGAGCCCGACGAAACTCCTAAAAGTCTACCCCGTATCTCCTGGTGTTCCCAAAGACGGGCAACGATATCCAGAGGAGATAGAAATCATGCGTAAATTCGCCACCCTTTTGCTCGCCGGTACTATTGGTCTTTCCGCCCTCGGTGCCGCCGCCTATGCCGCCAATCCGATGGTCGGCGGCGCGCCGATGTATGCAAAGAAGAACATCATCGAGAATGCCGTCAATTCGAAGGACCACACCACGCTGGTCGCTGCCGTCAAGGCTGCCGGCCTGGTCGACACGCTGCAGGGCGCCGGCCCGTTCACCGTCTTCGCGCCGACCAACGAGGCCTTCGCCGCGCTGCCCGCCGGCACGGTCGAGACGCTGCTCAAGCCCGAGAACAAGGACAAGCTCACCAAGATCCTGACCTGCCACGTCATCGCCGCCAAGGCGATGGCCGCTGACGTCGCCAAGATGGCCAAGGCCGATGGCGGCGCGCACACGGTCAAGACCGCCGGCGGCTGCGAACTGACGCTCAAGGCCGACAAGGGCAAGGTCACCGTGACCGACGAGAACGGCAATGTCGCCAATGTCACGATCGCCGACGTCCGGCAGTCGAATGGTGTCATCCACGTCATCGACAAGGTGCTGCTGCCGAAGATGTAACAAAGACGCCGCTGCCAGCGAAGACATGGCAAAGGCCTTCCCCGGTTGCGCGGCTCCTCTGCTGTAGGCCGTGCGACTGACAGCTTGCTCCGCGCCGTCCACGTGAAGTGGAGCCGGCGCGGAGTTTTCGTTGGGAGGCGTCAACCGCTTTTGATTTTCGCTTGGCGCGAAAATCTGGCAAACCGGCATTGGAGGAATTGTCCCATGAACCGTCGCGATCTTCTCCTGAGCGGCGCCGCGGCCGCCGCGGTGCTGGCCGGCACGGCTGCCTTGCTGCGCATTGGTGGCGCGCCAGACGCCCGCGCCGCCGAGACCTTCGAAGTGACCAAGACCGACGCCGAATGGCGCGCCATCCTGTCCGACGCGGCGTATAATGTGCTGCGCAAGGAAGGCACCGAATATCCGGGCACCAGCCCGCTGCTCAACGAGCACCGCAAGGGCATCTTCGCCTGCGCCGGCTGCGACCTGCCGGTCTATCCCTCGGAGACCAAATTCGATTCCGGTACCGGTTGGCCGAGCTTCTGGCAGGAAATTCCCAAGGCCATCGGCACGACCGCGGACCGCTCGCTCGGCATGACCCGCACCGAGGTGCATTGCCGCCGCTGCGGCGGCCATCTCGGCCATGTCTTCGACGACGGCCCGGCGCCGACGGGCCTGCGCCATTGCATCAACGGCGTGGCGCTGAGCTTCAAGCCGGCCGCCGCCTGAATGGCACTTTAGTTCAGGCCGAGAAGCGTGATGCTGGGCTTGGTCAGCATCAGCCAGAAGATGGCGACGACGGCGAAGAAGGCCGGAAAGCCGAACGCGAACCAGACGCGGTAGAGGCGGTCGAAGCCTGATGGCAGGGCGGTCGCTTCCGCAGCTGCGTGCCTGGCCATGTCGCGCAAGCGGATCTGGATCCAGACCACCGGCACCCAGAACAGGCCGATGATCACATAAAGCGCCAGTGACAGCAGGATCCAGCCTTCGTTGAGCGGCCATCCGACGACGCGCGCCAGCCCGTACCCGGTCAGCGGCTGCAGCACCACGGCAGTCGCCGTGAAGATGGTATCGGCGACCACCACGATGCCGGCGACATGGGCGACGATGCGGGGGTCGCGGGTCCTGACGGCCATCGCCATGAAGAAGGCGATGCCGATGCCGGTTCCGAACAGCACCGTCGCGCCGAGCACATGGACAAGTCGCAGCACGTCTTCCAGCGCCATCAGCGTTCGTCCAGAATGGCAAGGGCCGTGAGCGCCAGCAGGATCGACGGCACCACTTTGACCAGCGGGCCGAGCGGATCGAGCCAGAGCGCCGGCTCCGCGAATGTAGCGGCAAGCAGGTAGGCGAGCGTCAGCACCAGCATGCCGATCAGAGCGCGCCGCGCCCAGGGCCGGAAGAGCACCGCAAGCCCCAGCGCGACATCGGCAAGACATGTCGCCGCCACCATCGCGCCCGCAGCGCGGCCAGGCAGGAAGTTTGCGAAATGGCTGCGCGCCGCCTCGAATGCCAGGAACGGCGCGAGGCCGGATACCAGCCAGAACAGCGCCAGCGTGACGATGATCGGCGCCTTCAACAGATAGAGGCGGGCGAACCATAGATCCTGCACGCCCGAAGGGGCGGCGGCGAGCGTCTCGGCCGCCGAGGAAAGGCGCTGGTCTGTGCCTGGCTGCCGCCGCACCTCGACACCGCCCGCCATCACCGCCAGTGCCGTCGAGCGGAGCGGCGAGCGCCAGCCGAGCCAGCCGGCGAGATCGGCCAGCCACGTCACCGGCCGTGCGGCCATCGGCGGAACGGCAATCACAGGGGCCGGGGGCAGGCCGAGCCAGTTGCGATGCAAAAGGACTAGGTCCTTCAGCGTCAGGCCTTCATCGCCGCCGAGCGAGAGGTCCGAGCCGGAGGGCAACGCGCCGCCGATCGCGGCGCTGGCCGCGCCGGCGACATCGTCGAGCGCGACCGTCGTGACCGGGCTGTCGGCGTAAGCCAGAGGGATCGCCAGCGGGAAGGCCGCCAGCGCCCTCAACAAGGCGGAGCCGCCATGCGCATTGCGGCCGAGCACCAGCGCCGGCCGCAGGATGACATGGCGCACGCCGCTTGCCGCGAGCGCCCCGTCGGCCCGCCTCTTGGTGTCGAGAAAGGGCAGGTCGCGGCCGGTTCCCCCTGTGTCCGCCGAGATCTGGACGATCAGCAATTCCCGGTCGCGCGCAGCCTCATAGAGAGCGAGCATCGCCTTTTCCTGGGTGGCCGTCAGGTCATCGGCGAGCCCGTCCTGCAGGGCGCCGGCGCAATTGACGACCGCCTGCTGGCCATCCAGTGCGGTCTGCCAGTCCACGCTCCGCGTCATGCCGGCGAGGTCGGCCTTCAGCCAGCGCACCTGCGGCATCTTCAGCGCCGCGCGCGCCGGCTCGCGTCCAAGCCCCGTGACCTGGTGGCCTTCCTCCGCAAGTCTTCTTGTGACGGCGGACCCGATGAAGCCGGTCGCACCGAGAATCAGGATGTTCATGCCGGAACTCTAGCTGAAACCACTTCAGCCGAAACCAGGTCAGGTGGCTCTCATCCAAGGCGCGATCGCCACCGACGCCTCGCCGCCAAACGGGTGGACTTAAAGCATGACCCCGGAATCGTCGCCGATTTCCGGGGTCATGCACGAGGGGCGCCAGGCGGGGGTTCCGGCGCGCCTCAATGGCCTCCACCACCGCCGCCGGCCTGGTCGGCCGGCTTGCGGATGAACAGGACGAACAGGCCGAGCGTGGCGAACAGCACCGTCAGCATGTAGAACACGTCCATGAAGGACAGCAGCGATGCCTGCTGCTGGACCATGCCGGACAGCTTGGAGATCGCCGCCTTGGTGGCGTCGAGGCCGGCGGTCTGCTCGAAGTTCATGGTCATGTTCTGCAGCTTCTGCTGCGCTTCGGCGCTGCCCCACTGCACATGCTCGGCGAGCCTGGCATAGTGGAAGGCGTTGCGGTCGATCAGCACCGTGTTGATGACGGCAAGGCCGACGGCGCCGCCGAGGTTGCGGGTCAGGTTGAACAGGCCAGACGCATTCTTCAGCCGCTCCGGCGGAAGCGTGCCGAGCGCGATGTTGTTGATCGGCACCATGCACAGCATCATCGAGCAGCCGCGCAGGATCTGCGGGATGAGCAGCTCGTAAAAGTCCCAGTCGGCGGTGAGATGCGTCATCCACCAGGTGCCGGTGGCGAAGCCGAAGAAGCCGATCATCATCATCAGCCTGAGATCGATCTTGTTCGACAGGATGCCGGCAACGGGCGCTGTGAAGAACATCGCCAGGCCGCTGACGAACAGCGCTTCGCCGATCATCATCGAATCGTAGCCGCGGATACGGCCGAGGAACACCGGATAGAGATAGGTCAGCCCATAGAGGCCGATGCCGACGACGAAGGAGAACAGCGAGCCGAAGGCGAAGTTGACGTTGGTGAAGGCGCGCAGGTCGACGATCGGCTCCTCGGCGGTGAAGGCGCGCCAGAAGAACAGCACTGCGCCGATGGTCATGACGGCGGCGCAGAGGAACACCGCCTGGTCCTGCAGCCAGTCGTTGTTCGGGCCTTCCTCCAGCACATATTCCATGCAGCCGAGGAAGGCGGCCATGCCGGCGAGGCCCCACCAGTCGAACTTCGAGAACAGCTTGAGGTTGGGCTTGTCGAAATCGATCAGCGTCCAGGCCGCCGTCGCCACCAAAATGCCGGGCACGACATTGATCAGGAACAGCCAGTGCCAGGACATGGCGTGGCTGATATAGCCGCCCACCGTCGGGCCGATGGTCGGCGCCAGCGTCGCCACCAGGCCGATCATCGGCGAGACGACGGCGCGGCGCGACGGCGGGAAGATGGTGAAGGCGGCAGCGAAGACGCTGGGGATCATGCCGCCGCCGATGAAGCCCTGGATGGCGCGGTAGACGATCATCTGGTCGATGTTGGTGGCGGTCGCGGCCAGCGCGCTGGCCGCAGTGAAGCCGGCGGCAGCGATTGTGAACAGGACCCGCGTCGACAGCATTCGGCTGAGGAAGCCGGACAGCGGGATCATCACCACCTCGGCGATCAGATAGGCGGTCTGCACCCACGGGATCTCGTCCGAGCTGGCGCTCAAGCCCGCCTGGATCTCGGCCAGCGAGGCCGAGACGATCTGGATGTCCAGGATCGCCATGAACATGCCGAACACCATCGCCAGGAAGGCGATGACGCGGCGAACCGGCATATGGTCGGCCGGCAGGGCGGGTGCCGCCGGCCGTGCCGGTATCGATCCTGCGGTGACGGTTGCGGTTGCCATGTCATGGCCTCCCTGCGGCAATTCCAGGAAAGGCGCGCAGCGGCTTTCCGTCCGGAATTGCGTCGAAACAAATACCTGGGCTGGCTGGGCGGCCCGGCGCTCGACAAGCCGCCGGGCCGCCCCCCAAAAGTGCCTAGTTGGCAGTCGCGGCCGGCGCGGTGCGGCTGTCTGCGGCGACGATGACGCTGAGGCCGGCGCGCAGCTTGCCGGTCGTCAACACGTCGGCCGGCACGTCGATGCGGACCGGAACGCGCTGCACCACCTTGGTGAAGTTGCCGGTGGCGTTTTCCGGCGGCAGCAGCGAGAACACCGCACCCGAAGCCGGCGCCAGCGACGACACCGTGCCTTCGAAGCTCTGGCCGTCGATCGCATCGACCGTGATGCGGACCTTCTCGCCGGCCACCAGCCGGCCAAGCTGCGTCTCCTTGAAGTTGCCGACGATGTAGAGCTTGTCCATCGGCACGACGACGGCGAGCTTCTGGCCGGGGCTGACGAGGTCGCCCTGCTCGACCGAGCGGTTGCCGACGACGCCGTCATAGGGCGCCTTGAGGACGGTGAAGGACAGATCGCGCGCCGCCTTGTCGCGGCCGAGCTGCAGCGAGGCCAGCGTGCTTGCGGACTCCGCGCGCTGCGCTTCGAGCACACCGATGTTGGCCTGCGCGGCGGCGATCTGCGCGTCGGCGCCGACAAGCGCCGCCTTGGCCTGGTCGAGCGCGGTCTGCGCGTCGTCGAGCTGCGCCTGCGTGCCGACATGGGTCTTGAGCAACTGCGCCGCGCGGTCCTGGGCGCGCGCCGCATTGTCGGCCGCGGCCTGGTCGGCCACCTTCGACGCCTGCGCCTGCTGCAGCGACGCTTGGGCAGCCTTGGTCTGCGCGTCGATGCGGTCGAGCGTCTTCGCCAACGTGGCGATCTGCGCCTCGGCCTGGGCAACGGCTATCTTGTAGTCGCCGTCATCGATGGTCAGCAGCGGGTCGCCGGCCTTCACCTGCTGGTTCTCGCTCACCAGGACCTTATCGACATAGCCGGAAATCTTCGGCGACACGAACGACATGTCGGCCTGGACATAGGCGTCGTCGGTTGAGATCATGAAGCGGCCGTCGGTCCAGTAGTCGTAGCCGTACCAGCCGGCGGCGCCGAGCAGCCCAAGCCCGATGATGGGCAGAAGCAGGGAGCGCACCGAACGCTTCTTCTTGGCGGGCGCCTCGGCAGGGGTCACGGTGGCGGGCTGCGGAAGCGCTTCCGGCGCTTCGGTCGATGGTTGGACCTTGGCGTTGGGAAACGTGCGAACTTCGGCGGTGGCGGGCGCGTTCGAGGACATGATATCTCTCAGCAGGTTTATATGAGGAAATTCTGTTATACTGAACCGTTCGGTTCGATCTGGAGATTGACTTAGCGCTAAAACAGGCCCATATCAAGAGGCAATCGAACCGGTTGGTTCGAATTATTTTGCGAGGTGTGACTTTTATGGGCGAAACAGTGTCGGACCCCGGCAACGACCAGTGCGACGTGCTGGACAGCCTGCGTCGCGGCCGCCCGGCGGCCGGGCAGGATCCGGTCAAGCGCAGCCAGATCATCGAGGGCGCGCGCCGTGTCTTCATCGACAAGGGCTTCGAGGCCGCGTCGATGAACGACATCACCCGCGAGGCCGGTGTCTCCAAGGGCACCATCTATGTCTACTTCGCCAACAAAGAAGAGTTGTTCGAGGCGCTGATCGAGGAAGAGCGCGGCACCATCTTCAAGAACATGTACGAGATGCTCGATCGCGCCGGCGATCTGCGCGAGACGCTGGTTAAGTTCGGCAAGGTGCTGTCGCTCAAGATCACCTCGGCCAAGGTCATCCAGGCGCAGCGTACGGTGATCGGCGCGGCGGACAGGATACCCGACATGGGCGCCCGGTTTTACGAGCGCGGCCCGAAACGCGGCCATGACAAGGTCATGGCCTTCCTCAATGCCGCCATCGAGCGCGGCCTGCTCAAGATCGACGATGTCGATCTTGCCGCCTATCAGTTCACCGAACTCTGCCTGGCCGGTATTTTCCGGCAGTGCATCTTCTCCTACCGCACCAAGGCCCCCAGCCAGGAGGAGATCGACCATGTCGTCAGGTCGGGCGTCGGCATGTTCCTGAAGGCCTACGGCACCGAGAGGCTCGCGGCCGAGGAGCGGGCGCAGTTGGCATGAAAAACTGAAGCGCGCGGAGCGGTGCGAAGGATAGCGACGTGCCTTGACGACGCGAGGCAGACAGCGCCGTAACCGGCCTCGATGTCCGCTGGGCACGTCCGTGCCCCAGCCTAAATCGGCTGTCGATCGGAGCTCTCCGGAAGAGCTTGTTAACCATCGGTTCCTATGTCTCGGGACACGTTTGTTCGACGAATCTCGAGTGTGACATCCATGCGTTTTACCCGTGCCAATCCTTCCGGCGCTTCCCCCTACGGCGACAACGATGGCAGTCATCCGGAAGATGCCCGGCACCATGGCGCGGCCGCGCCGCCGCAGCGGCAAACCGGGCAGGTCGTCACGCTGCGAGCCGCCGATGAAGGCGATTCGGACGCCGCCGCCTCGTTGGATTCGACTGAAGGCGGCGAGTTCGGCCGCCCGACCTGGCAGCAATATTTCTTCCTCGCGCCCAATGTGCGTTTCACCCGCACGCCGGAGTCCGACAAGCGGCCCACGGCGCAGCCGGATGATGAACCACCGGCCAAGGCGACGCCTTCCCGCGGCGATTCCGTCCGCCCCGCGCCGTCGGCCCCCCGGCCGGTCGCGCCGGCCCGGGAAATCCTTGCTGCGCCCTCTACTGCTTCGACCAAGCCGCCGCAGGCCATCGTCAAGCCGCCGCAGGCCATCGCCGCTCCGCCGCGGGCGGTCGCCACGCCGGCGCAAAAGGCGCAGCCGCCGAAATTCCGCTGGTCCTATCTTTCCGATGATGCGTTTTTCGAATTCAGCATGCCCTTGCTCGCCGAGCGCCTGGCGCGGGCTCGCCTGAACGAATCGTCGCCATCCCCCGCCTCCGCGCCGGTGCATCCTCCGGCGCGACCGATCCGGTCCGGATCCGCCTCCCCGGGCGAGGCAATTTCGTCCTACCGCATCATCGAATGGCGTTCGAACGGTCCGGCCGCAAGCCCTGCACAGGCCGGCACGCCTGCCGCACGGCCTGCTTCGGTGGAGATTGAACCTCGCGCGCCCGCAGCGGAGCCCGCCGCGCCAATTTCCGTTCCAAAGAGTGCCAGGACCGCGAAGCGCGCGCCGTCTCTGCCCGCCGCCGGCAAGGTGGTGCCGTCGGCCGCCCCGTCCGGCTACGAGCTTCCGTCCGAGGACCTGCTGCAAATGCCGCCGGAGGGCCAGGGCTTCTACATGTCGCAGGAGCGGATGGAACAGAACGCCGACCTGCTCGAAAGCGTGCTGGAGGATTTCGGCGTCAAGGGCGAGATCATCCATGTCCGGCCTGGTCCGGTCGTCACGCTCTACGAGTTTGAGCCGGCGCCTGGCGTGAAATCCAGCCGCGTCATCGGCCTGGCCGACGACATCGCCCGCTCCATGTCGGCCATCTCGGCGCGCGTCGCCGTCGTGCCCGGCCGCAACGTCATCGGCATCGAACTGCCCAACGAGACGCGCGAGACGGTCTATTTCCGCGAGCTGATCGCATCGGCCGGCTTCCGCAACACGTCGTGCAAGCTGGCGCTGGGCCTCGGCAAGACGATCGGCGGCGAGCCGGTCATCGCCGACCTGGCCAAGATGCCCCATCTGCTGGTCGCTGGCACCACCGGCTCCGGCAAATCGGTCGCCATCAACACCATGATCCTGTCGCTGCTCTACCGGATGAAGCCGGAGGAATGCCGCCTCATCATGGTCGACCCAAAAATGCTGGAACTGTCCGTCTATGACGGCATCCCGCATCTGCTCACGCCCGTCGTCACCGATTCCAAGAAGGCCGTCACGGCGCTGAAATGGGCAGTGCGCGAGATGGAGGACCGCTACCGCAAGATGGCGCGCCTCGGCGTGCGCAACATCGACGGCTACAACCAGCGCGCCGCCACCGCCCGCGACAACGGCGAGGTCGTTGTCATGCAGGCGCAGGTCGGCTTCGAGAAGGGCACCGGCGAGCCGCTGTTCGAGGAACGGGAAATCGACCTGGCGCCGATGCCCCACATCGTCATCATCGTCGACGAGATGGCCGACCTGATGATGGTGGCCGGCAAGGAGATCGAGGGCGCGATCCAGCGGCTGGCGCAGATGGCGCGCGCCGCCGGCATCCACTTGATCATGGCCACGCAGCGCCCCTCGGTCGACGTCATCACCGGCACCATCAAGGCCAATTTCCCCACTCGCATCTCCTTCCAGGTGACGTCGAAGATCGACAGCCGCACCATCCTGGGCGAGCAGGGCGCCGAGCAGTTGCTGGGCCAGGGCGACATGCTGCACATGGCCGGCGGCGGTCGCATTGTCCGCGTCCATGGCCCCTTCGTCTCCGACCTGGAGGTCGAGCATGTCGTGGCGCATCTGAAGGCGCAGGGACGTCCGGAATATCTCGAAACGGTCACCGCCGACGAGGAGGCGGAAGAAGAGGCGGCCGACGCGGGTGCCGTCTTCGACAAGGGCGCGATAGCCGAGGAGGATGGCGACGCCCTCTATGAGGAAGCCATCAAAGTGGTCAAGCGCGACAAGAAATGCTCGACCTCCTACATCCAGCGCCGCCTCGGCATCGGCTACAATCGCGCCGCATCGCTGGTCGAACGCATGGAGAAGGAGGGCCTGGTCGGCACGCCCAACCACGTCGGCAAGCGTGAAATCCTGGCCGGCCGGCGGGACCACGCGCCGGAGCGCGATGAGACGGATTGATCTGGATCGGGGATGCGGCCGGGCGCCGGTCTTGCTTAACCGGACGCGCTTTCGCGGCGGGTGCGTCAGCCGCCGTTGGCGGCCAGCACGATCGCGGCGCGCAGTTCCTCCAGCCCGTCGCTCTTTTCCGACGACGTCGCCAGGACGAACGGGAAGGCGGCCGGCCGCTTCTTGATCTTCGCCAGCGTCTCCTCGATCAGCCGCGGCACGCCGGCCGCCTTGATCTTGTCGGTCTTGGTCAGCACGATCTGGTAGGAGACTGCCGCCTTGTCGAGCAGCGACAGCACCTCGTCGTCCTTGGCCTTGATGCCGTGGCGGGCGTCGATCAGCACATAGACGCGCTTCAGCGTGACGCGGCCCTTGAGATAGTCGAAGATCAGCTTCGTCCAGTCGTCGACCTTTTCCTTCGGCGCGCTGGCATAGCCGTAGCCCGGCATGTCGACCAGCGCCATCGGCGGCAGGTCGGCGCCTTCGCCGGAAAAGCCGTCCGGCACGAAATAGTTGAGTTCCTGCGTGCGCCCCGGCGTGTTCGAGGTCCGCGCCAGCCCCTTCTGGCCGACCAGCGCGTTGATCAGCGACGACTTGCCGACATTCGAGCGGCCGGCGAAGGCGATCTCCGGCGGCCCTTCCGGCGGCAGGAACTTCATCGCCGGCACGCCGCGGATGAAGACCCAGCCGCGGGTGAACAGGTCGGTGCCGATCACGGTCTTGTCCATCAGACGGCTGCCTCCAGGCGGGCAATGTCGGCGCCCCTGATGGCGTCGAGGTTGCGGCCGATCTTGTCCACCGGCCAGTTCCACCAGCATGCCATCAGCAACCGCCGGATCGTCTTGTCGTCGAAGCGCATCTTCACCACCTTGGCCGCGTTGCCGGCAACGATCGCATAGGCCGGCACGTCGTGCGTGACAACCGATTTCGCCGCGACGATGGCGCCGTGGCCGATTGTCACCCCGGGCATGATCACCGCATCCATGCCGATCCACACATCGTTGCCGACCACCGTGTCGCCGCGGATCTCCTTCGCCCATGTCTTCGGGTCGAAGCCTTCCTCCCAGCCATGGCCGAAGATGTTGAACGGATAGGTCGAGAAGCCCGACATTGCGTGGTTGGCGCCGTTCATGATGAAGCGCGCGCCTTCGGCGATGGCGCAGAACTTGCCGATGATCAGCTTGTCGCCGATGAACGGATAATGGTGCAGCACGCAGCGCTCGGCGAATTTGTCCGGCCCGTCCGGATCATCATAGTAGGTGAAGTCGCCGACCTCGATGTTGGGCGCGCTGACCAGTCCTTTCAGGAAGCCGACGCGCGGATGCATCGGGATCGGGTGCTTGATGTTGGGATTGGGTCCGGTCATCGGCTGGCTCCGTCCACACTTGCAGCATACGGAGCTTAGGGACGGGCGGCGACCGGGTCTACCCGCGCTGTTGAAGCCGGGGTCCCGCGAAGCAGCGCGGTGACCCCGGCCTGCCGGACGACCTCCCAAACACCGGCGTCGCTGCGCCGGAAGCCGTCGCGGCCTCTTGGGGAGGACTGAGAAAGCTACGGACTATGCCGAGCCCGAGTTTCCGGGCGCCAACAAAAAACCCGGACGAGCCGGGTTTTTCGAAGACAATTGATCGGGCTGCCGGCTATTCCGCCGGCGAGGGTTTCTTGCGGAACAGCGCCGCCAGATTGTCCCACAATTCGATCTTGGCCCCCTGCCGCTTCATGATCACGCCCTGCTGCAGGATCGACAGCAGATTGTTCCAGGCCCAGTAGATGACCAGGCCGGCGGGGAAGCCCGCCATCATGAAGGTGAAGATGATCGGCATCCAGGTGAAGATCGCGGCCTGCGTCGGATCCGGCGGCGTCGGGTTCATGCGCATCTGCAGGAACATGGTGACGCCCATCAGCAGCGGCCAGACGCCGATCATCAGCATGTGCGGCAGCGTCATCGGGATCAGGCCGAACAGGTTGAAGATCGAGGTCGGATCGGGCGCGGCAAGGTCCTGGATCCAGCCGAAGAACGGCGCGTGCCGCATCTCGATAGTGATGTAGAGCACCTTGTAGAGCGAGAAGAACACCGGGATCTGCAGCGCCACCGGCCAGCAGCCGGCCAGCGGATTGATCTTCTCGGTCTTGTAGAGCTCCATCATCGCCTGCTGCTGCTTCATCTTGTCGTCCGCGTATTTCTCGCGGATCTCGAGCATCTTCGGCTGCACCTTCTTCATGTTCGCCATCGACGCGTAGGACTTGTTGGCGAGCGGGAAGAAGATGGCCTTGACGATGACGGTGGTGGCGAGGATGGCCAGGCCGAAATTGCCGAAGAATTTGTAGAGCGTGTCGATCAGCCAGAACATCGGCTTGGTGATGAAGTGGAACCAGCCCCAGTCGATCAAGAGGTCGAACCGCTTGATGTGGCGGTCCTCGGCGTAGGCGTTGATCTTGGCGACTTCCTTGGCGCCGGCGAAGACCTCGGTCTCGACCGTTGCCGACTGGCCGGCATCGACATTGATCGCGTCGGTCAGGAAGTCGGACTGGTAGCGGTGGCGGCCGTCCTCGAAATAGGCGTAGCGCGGCTGGAACGGCTGCTTCTCGGTCGGCACCAGCGTCACCGCCCAGTATTTGTCGGTGATGCCGAGCCAGCCGTCGGTCGACTTGCCGGGCTGGGCCTGCTTGTCTTTCTCGATCGAGGCGTATTTGTGCTCCTGCAGGCCTTCCGTGCCGGTATAGCCGATCAGACCCTCATGCAGCACATAGGTGCTGGCGACGGCGGGCTTGTCGAAGCGGGTGACGCGGCCGTAATTGAACAGCGAGACGGGCGCCGTACCCGAGTTCTGCACGGTGTCGGAGACCGTGAACATATAGTCGTTGTCGACCGAGACGGTGCGCTTGAAGGTCAGGCCCTTGTCGTTCGTATAGGTCAGCGTCACCGGCGTCGACGGCGTCAGCGTGGCGTTGCCGTCGACCGTCCACACCGTATCGGCGCCCGGCACCGCGCCGGTCTTGTCGTTGCCGACAAAGCCGATCTCGGCGAAATAGCCGTTGGGCAGTGCCGACGGATTGAGCAGTTCGATCTCGGGCGAGTTCTTGTCGACGGTCTCGGTGTAATGCTTGAGCTTGAGGTCGTCGAGGCGCGCGCCGGTGAGGTTGATCGAGCCTTCGAGGCTCGGCGTGTCGATCTTGACGCGGCTGGTCGCGGCCAGCGCCTGCGCGCGGCCGGCCGCCGTCACGGCCTCGCCGCCGGGAGCGCTCGGAATGGCGCCGGGCGCGGGGGCCGGCGTGACGGCAGTACCCGGATTGGCCGCTTCGGCCGCCTTCTTCTGCTCGGCCTGCCGCTGTTCCTCGATGCGGGCCGCCTCGCGCTGCTGCTCGACGCGCGGGTTCATGTAGAACACCTGCCACAGCGTCAGGATCAGCACCGACAGCGCGATGGTGATGAAGAAATTGCGGTTGTTTTCCATCGAAGCCCTTGGCCTATCGTGTTCCGCACAGTCGGCGGGAAAGCTCGGCCTTCAACTGGCCGAACGGAATGGCGAGCACGTCTTCACGCCCGACGATGACATAGTCATTGCCGGGCGCCATGTCATCGGCCGCGTGCGTGCGCACGGCTTCTCTCAGCCGGCGCCGGACGCGGTTGCGCACGACCGCATTGCCGACCTTCTTGGTGACGGTGTAGCCGACGCGCGGCGACAATCCGTCGCCACGGTCGAGAACCTCGACGAGGAAAAGCCGCCCGCGGCGCTTCTCGCCGCCGCGGACAGCCAGGAAATCCGCGCGCTTCAGAAGCCGCTTGGGATGTGCTCCCACTGGCTTGCCGGTTGCGGGCAACGATCTCGTCTTCCGTTCAGGCGCTGAGCCGCTTGCGGCCGCGATTGCGGCGGGCTGCGACGACGCCGCGACCACCCTTGGTGGCCATGCGAGCACGGAAACCATGCCGGCGCTTGCGGACGAGTTTGGACGGTTGGTAGGTACGCTTCATTTGTTTTAATACCGCGGGGTGCGGCCCTTCTTGATTCTGTCACTCTGTAACAGGAGCTTTGCCGGGCCAGTTTAGGCGCGATCGAAACCGCGCCGGGACGAATGGCCCGAGCGTGAGCGGGCTTATAGAAAGAAGGGTTTTGGAAGTCAATCCGGCGCCGCTGCGCCCTTTGTCGCGATCGCGCGGTGGATGTTTTTTATCCGGCACGGATGAAATTGGCAAAAAAGCCGCAATCGCCTAATCTTCGCTATCAAGTGTTTGTGAAGACCCTGAAGCATGACTGAAGCCCAAGCCACGGACGACAGGGCCGGCGCGGCGAGCACCGCCGCCCGCACGGTGCCCCTGTCGCGCGGCCTGTCGACCAAGCTTCTTCTGCTCACCATCGTCTTCGTGCTCTTGGCCGAAATCCTGATTTTCCTGCCCTGGATCGCCAGCTACCGGGTGAGCTGGCTGAAGGAGCGGTTGGGCACGGCGGCCGCGGTGTCGATCGTGCTGGTGCAGGGCGAGCCCAACTCGCTCTCGCGCACGGCCCAGAACGACGTTTTGATGGCGATCGGCGCCAAGGCGATCGCCGTGCGCGACGGCGGCGTCTCGCGGCTTTTGGTGGTGTCCGAGATGCCGCCGCAGGTCGACGAGCACATCGACATTTCCAAGGTCGGCATGATCGACGGCATGACCGGGGCGCTCGACACGCTGTTCTTCGGCGGCAAGCGCATGCTGCGCGTCTTCGGCCCGGTCGGCGAGAGCGACAAGGAATTCGAGCTGATCATGCCCGACTACGCCTTGCGCAGTGCCATGCTGGTCTATTCGCGCAATGTCGCCTTCGTCTCGCTGCTGATCTCGCTGTTCACCGCCATGCTGGTCTATGCCGCGATCGACCTGATCATGATCGGCCCGATCCGCACCATGACGCGCTCGATGCTGTCCTTCTCCGAGGCGCCCGACGACCCCGGCCGCATCATCCGTCCCGCCGCCCGCGCCGACGAGATCGGCGTCGCCGAACGCGAGCTGTCGCAGATGCAGGAACGGCTGCAGAAGATGCTTTCCGAGCAGAAGCACCTCGCCGATCTCGGGCTCGCCGTGTCGAAGATCAACCACGACATGCGCAACATCCTGGCCTCCGCGCAGCTGATGTCTGACCGCCTGCGGCTGGTCAAGGACCCGACCGTGCAGTCCTTCGCGCCGAAGCTGCTGCGCGCGCTCGACCGGGCCGTGTCCTATTCGGAAGGCGTGCTCGCCTATGGCCGCACGCAGGAGCCGCCGCCGTCGCGCCGCCGCGTCCGGCTGCACCAGCTGGTCGAGGACGTGCACGGCCTGCTCGACATCGATGAGGGCATCGATTTCGTCAACGGCGTCGAGCATGCCTTCGAGGTCGATGCCGATTCCGACCAGCTGTTCCGCGTGCTCACCAATCTCTGCCGCAACTCGGTGCAGGCGATGGCGGCCGACACCGAAAGCGCGGTCGTGCGCCGGCTGGCGGTCTCGGCCGAGCGCCTGGGCAGCGTCAGCCGCATCGTCGTCACCGACACCGGGCCCGGCCTGCCGCCGAAAGCGCGCGAGAACCTGTTCGCCGCTTTCCGCGGCTCGGCGCGCAGCGGCGGCACCGGGCTGGGGCTGGCCATCGCCTACGAGCTGATCCGCGCCCATGGCGGCACGGTCGAGCTGGTCGAATCGATCGGCGGGCGCACCACCTTCGCCGTCACCATCCCCGACCAGCCGGTCCGCCTCGACCAGGCCCGCGGAAGTTTGCGCCGACCGGCCTAGTCCGGACAAAAAGCACCTGCGACAAAACTTTTGCCGGATCGGCTTGCTTTTCGGAAATTCAGTCGTTAGGGAACACGTCTCGTCGCGGCCGGTCGTCACGATCGGATCGCGGGGCTATGCAAAGCATGGCCTGTTGCGCGCCCGTAGCTCAGCTGGATAGAGCACCAGACTACGAATCTGGGGGTCAGGAGTTCGAATCTCTTCGGGCGCGCCATTTCACCATCGATGAGTTGAACTCCTCCGCTAGGGCAACGAGCAGGTCGTCACCTACCCGCAATCCGACACCTCCTCAAACAGCTTGATGGCCCCTGGGTTGCCCCAGTTCGCGGCAGGCGTCAGGAGCTTCAATTACTTGAACTCAAACAATTCGATCAGGTTGCCCGATGGGTCTTTCAGAAGCCTGGTTCGACCGGCCCCCGCTTCGCTGATTTCGCCCCTGAATTCGGCCCCTTGGGTGTTCAACCGGCTGATGAGCCCATCCAGGTCCTTCGTGATGATCATGAACCGGTTCCAGCCGCCGGGCTCCGGAGTGCCGCCGGCTGTTCCTCCACTACCCGCTCCGGGGGCGCTCAAGTAGAGCGTCAGATCATCACGAACGAGCGCTGCGAACTTGCCGGGATTGTGCATGTTCACAGAGAACTCGAGTCTGTCGCGATAGAATTCGACCGACCTATCGACGTCCGTCACGATGTAGCGGATGGAGGCCATTGCGCGAGCTCCGTCTTGACCGCACAGCGTCACCTGCAAACGCGCGGATCAGCGTGGCGTTCCAACAGCGCCCGGAACAGCCTGACATCGAGTTGACGGCGATCAGCGCGCAGGACAGTTATACGGACGATCCACGCTCACCTTCTTGACCGTCTCTCGAACTCCTGCGTGTCAGTTGACATATATTCAAGATAGATATATGTAACTTGCGTAATAGATACGAGACACGTCAATGAGCGAGACCGATTTCCTCAAGGATTACGACCCCAGCGCATTCCAGCGTCCCTCGGTGGCGGTCGACCTCGTCCTGCTGGGGCTGTGCGACGGGCGCCCCACGGTCCTGCTGCTCAGGCGCGACCAGCATCCGCACGCAGGCCGCTGGGCGTTGCCGGGCGGCTTTGTCGGCATCGACGAGTCCCTCGATGCCGCTGCCGCGCGGGTGCTGCGCGAGAAGGCCGCTATTGAGGGTGCTCGCCTCGAGCAGCTCTACACCTTCGGCGCGGTCGATCGTGACCCGCGCATGCGCATCGTCAGCGTTGCCTATCTCGTTCTGCTGACCGAGACGGCCTTCGACGCGGCCGCGCGGGCGATGCCGGCTTTGCTGCCCGCCGCGATCCATGTGCCCTGGGCCGGCGAGGCCGGCGGTCCGGTCAACGTGCTGTCGCCGGACAACGAAAAGCTCACGCTCGCCTTCGACCACGCCGACATCCTGGCGATGGCGATGCTCAGGCTGCGCGGCAAGCTCGATTATTCCGACGTCGCCTTCGCGCTGCTGCCGGAACTGTTCACGCTGCGGCAGCTCCAGGATGTGCACGAGGCGATTCTCGGCACATCGCTCAACAAGCCGGCCTTTCGCCGGCGGCTGCTCGATAAGGGCTGGCTGGCGGCGACCGGCGCCTATGAGGCGGGCACCGCCTACCGACCGGCAGAACTTTACCGTTTCCAGCGTCCGTAACCGATTGAGGGAGAGACTACCATGGCCACCATCCGCAACTTCGGCTTCATCGCCCAGCTCCGCAGCGAGGCAAGCAGCCACGTCATCCGCTATCGCGATGGTCGCGTGAAGCAGAGCGGCCGCGGCCTGGTGTTCTGGTTCGCGCCGGAAACCGCCAGCATTGCCGAAGTGCCGATGGACGACCGCGAGATGACGCTGTTCGTCAAGGGCCGCAGCCAGGATTTCCAGACCGTGGCCGTGCAGGGCACGGTCGGCTGGCATGTCGTCGATCCCGAGCGGCTGGCGGAGCGCGTCGATTTCAGCATCAATCTGAGGACCGGCAAGCCGCAGGGCGAGCCGATCGAGAAGATACAGGCGCGCATCGCCGGCATCGCCAACCAGGCGGTGCAACAATATCTCGGACAGGCGCCGGTGCGCGCGCTTCTTGACGCCGGCCCCGCCCCGTTGCGCGAGCGGCTGCAGGCGGTAGTCGCCGCCGACCCGGCGCTGATCGACATCGGCGTCGCCGCGGTCACCGTGCGGCTCACCAACCTCACCCCGACGAGCGAGCTCGAGCGGGCCTTGCAGACACCGACCTTCGAGGCGCTGCAGCAGAAGGCCGACGAAGCGACCTTCGAGCGTCGGGCGCTCGCCGTCGAAAAGGAGCGCGCCATCGCCGAAAATGAAATGGCGACCAGGACCGAACTGGCGCGGCGCGAGAAGCTGTTGATTGCCGAGGAGGCCGAAAACGCCCGCAACCGCGCCACCGGCGCGGCGGAGGCGCAGCAGGTCGAGGCGGCCGCCGAGGCGGAGCGCATCCGCACCGTCGAGGGCGCCAGGGCCGAGGCCGAACGGCAGCGCATCGCCATCTACCGCGACCTGCCGCCCGCGATCCTGCTCGGCCTCGCCGCCCAGCAGCTCGCCGGCAAGCTGGAGAAGATCGAGCACGTCAACGTGACGCCGGACCTGCTCGCCACCGTGCTCGGCGAATTCCGCAAGAGCCCGGAGGTGATCGAGGCCCGCTGAGGGGGGCGAAGCATGGCGGCGAACCGACCCCGCGCGGTCTTCGTGACGCGCGAGACCGACTACGAGCTGCTGGTCGCGCGCCACGCGACGCGCGACCAGGCACGCTTCTTCCTGCAGACGCGCGGCCAGCGGCTCGAGGATGTCGAGGTCCGGCACGACAAGTTCCATGCCGTGCTGGGCGCGGCACGGGCCTCGGTGCCGGCGGATTGGCGCCAGACCCTGGTCAAGCGCGCCGACCTCGACCGCTTCCTGTTCGCGGCCGACGACGTTGTCGTGCCGGTGGGACAGGATGGGCTGGTCGCCAATGTCGCCAAGTACCTCGACGGCCAGCCGGTGCTCGGCGTCAATCCGGCGCCGGATCTCTATGACGGTGTGCTGGTCCGCATCGGCGTCGGCCGGCTGGGCAAGCTGCTCGCCGCCAGCATAGCCGGCAATGTCGGCATCGAATCGCGAACCATGGTTCAGGCCGAGCTCGATGGCGGCGAAACGCTCCTCGCGCTCAACGAGATCTTCGTCGGCCACCGCAGCCACCAGTCGGCCCGTTACCGGATCGAGGCGGAGGGCGAGGCGGAAAACCATTCCTCCAGCGGCCTCATCGTCGCCTCCGGCACCGGCGCGACGGGCTGGGCGCGCTCGATCATGGAAGCGACGCATCTCGACCTGTCGCTCGGGCGCGAAGAGCACGCGGTGGGCTTCTGGGTGCGCGAGCCGTTTCCGAGCGTCGCCACCGCCACGAATTTGCGCGCCGGCAAGATCACCGAAAGCCCGCTCCTCATCACATCGCGGATGAACGAGGGCGGCGTGATCTTCGCCGACGGCATCGAGCAGGATTTCATCGCCTTCGACTGGGGCAGGCAGGTCCAGCTGCAGCCGGCATCGCGGGCGTTGCGGCTGGTCGTCGATCAGTGACCAACAGCATGCTGGCGCGAGGTGGATGCCGCCGCGTCGAAGCCAGCAAGTTCGACGGGACGGCCTGGGGGCCGCCCCGCCTGCGTTGCCTTGCCGGTACGGCCGAGTGGCCCGATCCGGCATGCCCACCGACCTGTTCGGGCAGTGATGGCGCCTTGCTTCCGTTCAGTCGATCGGACGGATATCCGCATCCGCCAGGCAGTAGGGCGCGTAGCGGAAATCGCGGATACCCGCGACCTCTTCGCCGCGCCACTCGACCAGCATGAAACCGCGCGCCGCGCCGTCCGGAACCTTCGGATCGCGGATCAGGATCGCCGGCCGGCCGTCGACAAAACCGAGCGACAATGCCCAATCGCTGACGCGGTCGTAATTGCCGAAATAGGTCGAGGCTTGCTTCTTGCCTCTGAGACGCGTGCGGTTGACGACTTCGAGCTGGATATCCTCGGCGATCAGCGCCCTGACGGCGTCGAAGTCGCGCGCGTTGAACAGGTCGACGTAGTGGCGCAGTCGCCGCTCGTCGTCGGCATCGAGCGCCGGCATGACCGCTTCTTCCGGCGCTGCTGCCAACGCCCTCAACTCGGCCCGCCCGCGATGCAGCGCCGCCTTGGTGGCGGCCAGCGTCGCGCCCGTCGCTTCGCAGGTTTCGGAAAGGCTGAGGCCGAGCACGTCGACCAGGATAACGGCGCTGCGCTGCGGCAGCGTGAGCTGCATGAAAGTGCGCAGGCTGGTGGCAGCCGCAAGCCTCGCCTCTGCGCTGGCGGAGGGGTCTTCCACTCCGGTCATATCGGCCTCGCTTAGGCGGGAACGCTCCCGCTGGCGGCGGCGCAGATGGTCCTGCGCCGTATTGTGGGCGATGCGAAACAGCCATTGCTCCGGACGGTCGACTGCGGCGTTGCCGTCGATCGCCTGCAGCGCCTTCAGCACCGTCTCCTGCACGATGTCCTCGCCGTCGATGACGGAGCCGGCCATGCGGGCTGCGTAGCGGTGCAACTTCGGACGCAGGCCGGCCAGCATCGCGTCCAGCGCCGCCCGGTCGAATTTCGATGACATCATTGCGTTCATTCCCGAGCAGGCTGCAGCACCGCGCCAAGGCCGCCGGCACTGAGGTCAGGCCGGCATGGCCTCAACGGCATTGTCCAGCATACGATAGTTGCCGACGATTTTTGCCGCCGATCTGGCGAGAGGGCCAGACCGCCGCTCGGCGTGGTCGGCGCTGAAAGCCTTGAAGGCGTCGAGCCCGGTCAGGGCGGCGCTGTCCTTGTCATACCCGACAAGATGCACGAACTCGCCATTCTCCAGCTCCAGAACGAGGTAGCGCACGGATAGCGGCTTCGTTTCGTCGAGCGCCTCGAACACCTTTGCAACGAGGGTGCGGTTTTCGGCGATGCTTTCATCCTTCACGCCGTAGCGGATGAGATTGTAGCCCATTGTCATCCTCCTTTTCTGGGTTTGCCCACAAAAGACGTTCCGCAGCATCGAAAAGATTCTCAAGGTGGCCCGAATCTTTCTGCGCGTCTGCGTCGTCTTTCATCCGTCGAGGCCGCGCGGCGGCCTCCGCGATGAGGAGAGACATCATGCATATCCAGTTTGCCGAACTTCCGGTGTTCGACCAGGACCGCGCCAAGGCGTTCTATACCGATCACCTTGCCTGCCAGGTGATAGCCGACCAGCCGATGGGCGAGGGCGGCTGGCGCTGGATCGAGCTGGCGTTTCCCGACGCCGTCACCAACCTGCATTTTGTCAGACGCGCCGACGAGGCGCCGGGGGTCGACCCCGTGCTGGTGCTGGTCGATGGCGATGTCGAAACGACAATCGCCGCGTTGAAGGCGCGCGGCGTCGAAATCATCACCGAGCCTCAGGAAGCTCCATGGCAGCCTGGCCGCACCGTCGCCGAGTTCCGCGACAGCGAGGGCAACCGCATGGTGCTGGCCAGCCGGTAATCTGGACGCATGCCCTCACGTGCAATGTCGGATTGTGGGATCAAGCGAACACGCCCGCCGCACCCGAATTTGCTACGCAAGGCGATAATCCGGTCGTCTAACCCCCAAGCTGTTGCAGCTTGCGACAGGCACGCCTTACGCCTTCACGGCATCTCTCGCGACATCTCTCTTTGTTGCCATCCCTGCATCGTCCAACGGATTCCTGCTTGGCAGGTGCGGTCGTTTCCGCCGAACGATTGGCGGAAGGCTCGTTGATCGGCAGCGAGGCTTGCGGCTTGCGACTGACTTTCCTTGTTAGGATTTTCTTGCGTGGCGGCGAAGGTGCTTGGAACTTGGCAATTCGGCTCTTCGCGATTTCGATGAACGCACCATTCGGAAATGCCGCCAGATAGGCACGATACATGGAGACATCGGATGTATCCTTGATCGATTTCCAAAACTCGAGGTCTTTCGCCGTATTGATGTCTGGCTGAGGAAGCTCTGACGGAGACTGATTATTGAATGTGGGATCTGGGTTGAATGAGAACCCCGGCTCCACCAAGGACGAATTGCTCCAGGGAACCTGCCTTCCAGACGTCGCGTTCATGACGTCCAAGCGGACGCGACGCATGAGAATTTCAATGTCGATCGAGGGAGTCTTTATGCGCTTCACAAGAGAGTCTGCAAACGGGCTATGATTGACGGCTCCATCGAGAGCGACATTGCCGGGCTGTGTTGCAAAGCCGATGAAGACCCCCCTGCCGGCATCCAGGGCTCCCAGCCCCTTTTCTATCGCAAAGCCGCGACTCTGACTCTGTCCACTTAGTTGCTTGACGAAAGGATTGTCCCGACAGGCATCGAGAAGGACGATGGCGGTATTTTCCTCGGCCGTCATGGCTGCGATAATGTCTTGCAAGCGCTCAGCCTCCAGAGCCAAGTCGGCCGGACGGTGAAGGGCGGCATCAACAGGCAATAGGTAGTTTTCTCCGTTCGCTTGGAGCCCGTGTCCGGCGTAGTAAAAAAGCGAGACATCACCCGGCTGCAAGTTTCGCCTGAATTTTCCGATGAGTTCCCTGAACGTTGAGGCGTCGGCATCCAGGCCAAGCGTGACCTTAAACCCCGTCTCTTCCAAAATTCGAGCGATCGCATTCGCGTCATTCACCCCGTTGGGGAGCGATGGCGCATAGCGGTAGGCGGAGTTGCCGATGACAAGTGCATATCTGTGACTGCGCTGACTGATTTCGGCCTCAGAGGACGCAGGTGTCGACAAGCCAGCCAGAAAAAGAAGGCACGCGCACAATAAGCAAATCTTGGACATTGCGACGTTCCCGAGGAACGAAGAATGTTAGCATCTGTTAATGCGCAGGGGTACCCACACAAGAGATGGTCTTGCTTGCGAAATGATGCGGCAAACGAGGCGCCCCCGACGGCACGAGCCTGCGGGAACGCCGTCGATCCTTCAGACCACCGCGCCGCCCGCCGCCCGTCCTGCACTGCGCCCGGAGAAGATGCAGCCGCCCAGAAACGTGCCTTCCAGCGCCGCGTAGCCGTGCACGCCGCCGCCGCCGAAGCCGGCAGCTTCGCCGACCGCGTAGAGACCCGGCACCGGTTGGCCCCCGGCATCGAGAACGCGGCTGTCGAGATCGGTCTGCAGGCCGCCGAGCGTCTTGCGGGTGAGGATGTTGAGGCGCACCGCGATCAGCGGGCCGTTCGCCGGATCGAGCAATTTGTGCGGCTTTGCGGTGCGGATCAGCTTGTCGCCGAGATAGGCGCGCGCGCCGCGCAGCGCCGTCACCTGCATGTCTTTCGAGAATGGATTGTCGAGCTGCCGGTCGCGGGCGCGGATCTCGCGCTCGACCTGGGCCGCCTCCAATAGCGGCTCGCCGCCGGCCAGTGCGTTCATGCGAGCAACCAGCTTCGAAAGGTCGGCCTCGACGATGAAGTCCTCGCCCTTCTCCATGAAGGCTTTCACCGGGCCGGGAATGCCCGACGTGGCGCGGCCCAGCACCTGGCGCCAGCTCTTGCCGGTCAGGTCCGGGTTCTGCTCGGAGCCCGACAGCGCGAACTCCTTCTGGATGATCCTCCTGGTCAGGATGAACCAGGAATAGTCGAAGCCGGTGCTCATGATGTGGCTGAGCGTGCCGAGCGTGTCGAAGCCCGGATAGAGCGGCACCGGCAGGCGCTTGCCGCGCGCGTCGAGCCACAGCGACGACGGGCCGGGCAGGATGCGGATCGCGTGGTCGGTCCAGATCGGCGCCCAGTTCCTGATGCCCTCGACATAGTGCCACATGCGGTCGCGGTTGATGACCCTGCCGCCGGCCGCTTCGGTGATGGCCAGCATACGGCCATCGACATGGTCGGGCACGCCGGTGATCATCCGCGATGGGGCCTTGCCCAGGCGCTCGGGCCAGTTCTTGCGCACCAGCTCGTGATTGGCGCCGATGCCGCCGGAGGCGACGATCACCGCTTGCGCGTGAAGTTCGAAATCGCCGGCGATGTCGCGCGCGCTCTTGCGGCCGCGCTCGACGCTGCTTGGCTCGAGGATGTCGCCGCGCACGCCATCGACGGTCGTGCCTGTTCGCGTCAGCTCATTGACACGATGGCGGAATTTGAACTGGATAAGCCCCCGCTTTTCCGCTTCCCGCACACGCAGGACAAAAGGTTCGAGCACGCCGGGGCCGGTGCCCCAGGTGACGTGGAAGCGCGGCACCGAATTGCCGTGGCCGATGGCGTTGCCGCCGCCGCGTTCCGCCCAGCCGACGACGGGAAAGAATTTCAGCCCGCGTTCGATCAGCCAGGAACGCTTTTCGCCGGCGGCAAAGCCGACATAGGCCTCGGCCCATTTGCGCGGCCAGAAATCTTCCGGGCGGTCGAAAGCCGCGGTGCCCATCCAGTCTTCCAGCGCGAGATCGTGCGAATCGCGGATGCGCATGCGTCGCTGCTCCGGCGAGTCGACCAGGAACAAACCGCCGAACGACCAGAAGGCCTGGCCGCCCAGCGACTGCTCCGGTTCCTGGTCGACGATGATGATCTTCTTGCCGGCCTCGGCCAGCTCGGCCGCGGCGACGAGGCCGGCCAGCCCCGCGCCGACAATGACGACGTCCGCATCGTCAGCCATTTTTGCTCCCCCCAAAGCGAACTGTCAGACCGGTTCCCAGCCGTCCTTGCCGCCGGCGCGGAAGATGGCATCGATGACCTTCTGGTTGAGCACCGATTCCTCCAGCGTGAAGACGCGCTCCTTGGCGCCCTGCGCCGCCCTGGCGAAGGTCTCGACCTCCAGCCGGTACTGCTGCGTGCCGGGGAAGCGGAACACCTGCGCCTCGGTGTGGTTCTGGTTGTGCAGCTCGATGCGATGGTGGTCGTAGAGCCCGGCATTGAACGGCGAGAACACCTCGATGAAACCCTTCTCGCCGTGGAACACCATCACCTGCCGCGCCGCCATCTGCGTCGACAGGTAGAAGGACAGTTCGAAGTCGCCGAAATCGGCGCGGATCGAGGAATAGATGTCGGTGCCGAAGGTCTTGTCGCGCTCGATCGTCGCCTGCACGCGCTGCGGTTCCTTGCCGGTCGAAAAGCGCGTCGACACCGTCGGGTAGACGCCGATGTCGGGCAATGCGCCGCCGCCGAGGTCGAGCTGGTTGCGCATGTTCTTGGGGTCGACATTGTAATAGGAGAACGCGCCCTGCACGTGGCGCAGCCGGCCGATGGCGCCGCTGGCGATCAGGTCGCGCACCTTGATCCATTGCGGGTGGTAGATGACCATGAAGGCTTCGCAGACCAGCACCTTCTTCTCGTTGCGCAGCTTGATCAGCGGCGCGATGTCCTCGGCGTCGAGCGCCAGCGGCTTCTCGACCAGCACATGCTTGCCGGCCTCGATCGCCTTGGCCGTCCACTCGATATGCTGCGAGGTGGGCAGCGGGATGTAGACGCCGTCGATGTCCTTCGAGGCGAGCAGTTCCTCATAGGAGCCGAAAGCATGCGGCGCGCCGAAACGGTCGGCGAGCGCCCGGGCTTTCGCCAGATCGCGGCTGGCGATCGCCGACAGGACGCCGTTCTCCGCCTCGACGATTGCCGGCAACAGCTGCTCGCGGCCGATCTTGGCCGTCGACAGAACACCCCATCGGAACATCACGCTTCTCCATGTCGATTTACATCATGGAGGTGTGCCCCAATTCAGGGGAAAAGCCAATCGCAGACGCTCCGTGGCTTGGCGCCTGCATTGTCCAATGTAGCGCTGGTCGACCCCCACTCCGTCTCGGCTTCGCCGAGCCACCTCTCCCCCGATCGACGGGGTAGAGGAAAGGCGCCTAGCTTTTTTGCAGTCAACGCTCGCCAAGCAAGGCTCCCTTCCTTTCCCTCCGGAGGGGGGAAAGGTGGCGCTGCGAAGCAGCGACGGATTGGGGGAACCACGTGGCCATCAAGCTACGGCCTGATCAGTCACGCCAATCACAGAAGATGTGTGCATAGCGTGGCCCGCGTTGCGGGGGCGAGGAAATGCGCCTCAGCCCCTCTTGCCCGTCAGCGTCATGTCGAAGTTGACGACGTTGGAATAGATCGGCGTGCCGACATCCATGCCGTAGCGCGACCTCAACACCTTGCCGGTGACGTGGAATTTGATCGTGCCGGCCTTGAGGCTGCTGAGCTCGGCGGTGAATTTTTCCGGAAACGTCTTGCCACGCGCCGTCAGCCGGCCGGTGACCAAGGCCGTCGTGTCGCCGGTACGGGTCACATTGGTCGAGCGGAACTGGATTTCCGGGCTGTTGGCGCTGTCGAACACCGCGTCGGAACGCAGGAAGGCATCGATGCGGTTCTGGCCGGTGCCGACGCTCTCGGGAAAGATGGTGAGGTTGACCTGCGAGCGTTCGACATTGCCGTTGTCGATGCGGATGCTGCCCTTGAAGCGGGCGAAGGCGCCGTCGAAGCCGCCGCCGCCCGCCTTGCCGATGGTGAAGCGGATGTTCGATGCGGCCGGGCTGATCGTGTAGCTGCCGGCGGCGTCGCTGAGCGCCACCGCCGCGATGGCGGGCACGGCAAGGCAAGCGGCAAGGGCCGCCAATCCAAGGATGCGCGCATGCATGGGGAAGGTCCTTTTTCTGAGGCAGCGCATTGCTGTCTTCTCGCCTCACCAACGAACGACGGCGGTCTTCTATTCCCTGCCTGACGAAGGCGTGATCATGCGCGCAAGCACGCCGTCGCGCAGCCAGAAATGATGGCGCAACGCGGCCAGGATATGCAGGACGACGAGCGCGATGCCGGCATAGGCGAGATACCAGTGCGCTGCCGTCCAAAAACTCTCCGCCGCGTCGGATACGGCCAGTGGCAGGTTGGGCATCACGAACAGATTGAATGGCATGCTCGGGATCTCCAGCGTCGACACCGACACCAGCGCCCAACCGGAGAGCGGCAGGGCGATCTGTAAGAGATAGAGCGCGAAATGCGCCAACGGTGCCGTGCGCTGCTCCAGGCTGCCGACGGATGACGGCAAGGGCGGCGGCGCATTGCCGGATCGCCAGGCGATGCGCAGGATGATCAAGCCGAGCAGCAGGAAGCCGAAGGACTTGTGCAACTGGATCAGCTCGAAGGAGGTACGCTGGCTTTCGATCCGCATCATCACGAAGCCGAGCACGAACTGGCCGATGAAGATGATCCCGATCAGCCAATGCAGGACGATCATCGCCCAGCCATAGCGGGTTGAGGTGTTGGTGATTGACGATTCCATGGTCGAAAAACGCCGCTGAGGTCAGCTTTCTTCCAGGCTACCCTATGCCCCACTCCCCACACAATTCCGGGCGCCGGCGGCCAATAGGGTTGGCGACCAACCTTGGAGCGATGGTTTCGCCGCGGGCCTGCAGCGCCCCTACCCGCCCACCCTGAAGAAGTCCACGAAAGCCCGCAGCGCCGGCCGCATCTGCCGGCGGCTGGGATAATAGACGAAGAAGCCGTCGAAGGTCGGGCACCAGTCTTCCAGAACGCGGATCAGCCTGCCGTCGGCGAGCGGCGCCCTGACATAGGGCTCGAAGACGAAGGCGAGCCCGACGCCGTCTACCGCCGCTTGCGCGATCAGATGGTCCTCGTCGAGGATCAGCGGCCCTTGCGCAGCGATCTCGATCTCCTCGCCGTCCTTCTCGAATTCCCAGCGATAGAGGATGCCGCTGGAGAAACGGAAGCGGATGCAGCGGTGGTCGGCGAGCTCGCGCGGGTGGCGCGGTCTGGGCATCGTGGCAAAATAGGACGGCGCGGCGACGACGGCGCCGCGAAGGTCGGGCCCGATGCGCACCGCGATCATGTCGCGCTGCAGGCTTTCGCCGAGCCGCACACCGGCATCGAAGCCGCCCTCGACCACATCGGTGAAGCGGTCCTCGATGACGATCTCCAGCACGATGTCGGGATAGGCGGCGGCAAAGGCGCCGAGCCGTGGCGTCAGCGTCAGGTGCGCTGCCGTGCGCGGCACGGTCAGCCGCAGATTGCCGGCCGGCCGGTCGCGCGCCTCCACCGCCGTCTCCAGCGCGTGGTCTATTTCGGAAAGCGCCGGCCGCAGCCGTTCGAGCAACTGCGCCCCTTCCACGGTCGGCGCCACGCTGCGCGTGCTGCGCGCCAGCAGTCGCACGCCGAGCCGAGCTTCAAGGCTCGCCACCGCGTGGCTCACCGCGGACGGCGCGATGCCGAGCTCGCGGGCCGCACCGCGAAAACTGGCGCATTGGGCAACGGTGGCAAGCACTGCCAGCTGAGAGAGGTTCGCTCGGTTCATTGATCTATTTTATAGAACAAGCCGTGCAAAAGCGACACGGTTATCGAACGAAAGCCAAGTGGCTACTTGTTCCGCATCACAACAAGGAGATGCGTGATGCAAACCCGCAAACTTGGAACTGAACTCGAAGTCTTCCCCGTCGGCCTCGGCTGCATGGGCATGAGCTTCGTCTATGGCGGCCAGCCAGAAGCCGAAGCGATCGCCACGCTGCGCCGCGCCGTCGAGATCGGCGTGACCTTCTTCGACACCGCCGAAGTCTATGGCCCCTACGAGAACGAGATCCTGCTCGGCAAGGCGCTGAAGCCGGTGCGCGGCAAGGTGACGATCGCCACCAAATTCGGCTTCAAGATCCTGGAAGAGGGGACGGGCACCGACCGCATGGCCGGCGTCGACAGCCGCCCCGAGCACGTCAAGGCGGTGGCCGAGGCCTCGCTGAAGCGGCTGGGCACTGATGTCATCGACCTCTATTACCAGCACCGTGTCGACCCCAACGTGCCGATCGAGGACACGGTCGGCGCCATGGCCGAGCTGGTGCGCGAGGGCAAGGTCCGCGCCCTCGGCCTCTCGGAGGCGAGTGCCGCGACCATCCGCCGGGCGCATGCGGTGCACCCGATATCGGCCGTGCAGAGCGAATATTCGCTATGGACCCGCGATCCCGAGGACGAGGTCCTCGCCGTCTGCCGCGAGCTCGGCATCGGCTTTGTACCCTACAGCCCGCTCGGCCGCGGCCTGCTCACCGGCACGATCGCCAGGCCGGACGTCCTCGACGCCGGCGACTGGCGCCTCGGCCAGCCGCGCTTCCAGGCCGAAGCCATGGCAGCCAACGCCAAGGTTGTTGCCACGCTGGAAAAGATGGCGGCGGAGAAGGGCGTGACATCGGCTCAACTGGCGCTCGCCTGGGTGCTGCACCAGGGCGATTTCATCGTGCCGATCCCCGGCGCGCGGAAAATCCGCCATCTGGAGCAGAACACGGCAGCGGCCGAGGTCGATTTGAGTGCTGCGGAGGTTGCCGCGATTGGCGACGCGCTGTCGCCCGACAAGGTGGTCGGCAAGCGCTATACCGAGGAGCTGATGGCGCTGGTGAATGGTTAGACGGTTCAGCTTGCTTTGAGACGCCGGCGGGACAGCGCCCCCCTCTGTCCTGCCGGACATCTCCCCCACTTGGGGGGAGATTGGCTGTCACCGCCGCTTTCGCCAATTACGACCGTTTGAAGGAAAGGCGCGGCGCCAAAGCTGCTGATCTCCCCCCTTGTGGGGGAGATGCCCGGCAGGGCAGAGGGGGGCGCCTCGCGCTTACATATCCTACCACGGCACCACCTCAATCTCCGGCCAGCACTCCTGCGCCCTTTTCCCCTTCGCCTCATGCGTCCGCTGGTTGTCCATCACCCGGTTCGGTGTAATCCGGAACGAAAACACATCGTCCAGCCCGAACGGCGCCACCAGCTCCAGCGCTCCGTCCCGGCCGTACCGCACTCCAACCGCATGCGTCTTCGAAGCAAAATAGCTGACGGACTCGCTGGCGCTCGTATAGCGCGGGCATTCCTGCCCGAACTTCTCCGGATACCACAAATGCACCCGCGCCTGGTTGCGCACCTCGACCGGCAGCGTCAGCCCGTCGAAATGTCTGGCCGCCCGGCGGATGACCGCGTCCTCGGCCTCGTAGGAAAGGTCGGCATCCTCAAAATAGAACAGGTCGACATCCTTGATGCCGTAGCCCGGCGGCTTGCCGGTCAGGTGGTTCCAGACGCTGTTGTAGAGCGCGCCGGAAACCACCAGCCAGTCCGGCAGCGCGAGATCACGCACCCGCGCCAGTGTTTCGCCAATGAGTGGGTCGGTCGCGATGATGCCGAGGAACGCCAGGCGCTGTTCTTCAAAAGGAAGGCCGGAATGACGGAGATGGTCCATCGCCCTTTGGAGGACGATTCGCCACCTTCCGGCAACCTCCTGCTTAAGCGCGCAGCACGCCGCCCGTCTGCTTGTTGACGTTCTCGACGATACGCTTGGCCAGCGCCTCGAAATCCTCGTCGGTCAGCGTCTTCTCGACCGGCTGGATCGACACCTCGATGGCGATCGACTTCTTGGCCGCGCCCAGCGACGCGCCCTCGAAGACGTCGAACACCGAGACACCTGTGACCAGCTTCTTGTCGGCGGCAAGGGCTGCGCGCACCAGCGTGCCGGCCTCGACCGTCCTGTCGACGACAAAGGCGAAGTCGCGCTTCACCGCCTGGAAGGGCGACAGCTCCAGCTTCGGCTTGGTGCGGGTCGGCTTGGCCTTCGGCTCCGGCACTGCGTCCACAAAAACCTCGAAGCCGCAGATCGGTCCGGAAACGTCGAGCGCCTCAAGCGTCTTCGGATGGAATTCGCCGAACGTGCCGAGCACCGTCTTCGGACCGAGCTTGATCGTGCCGGAACGGCCGGGATGGTACCAGGCCGGGCCGCCGGGCTCGATCTGCAGCCGGTCGACCGGCGCGCCGCAGGCTTCGAGCGCCGCGATCGCATCGGCCTTGGCGTCGAACACGCCGACCGGCCCGGCATTGCCGGCCCAGTGGCGGCCGGAGCCGTCGAGCTTGGCCGTGCCGCGCCGCACGCCGGCGGCGACGCGCCGCTGCTGGTCGGGCAGGTCGCCCTCATAGGTGCCGGAGACCTCGAACAGCGCCACATCGCCAATGCCCCTGTCGGCATTGCGCTGGGCGGCAGAGATCAGGCCGGGCAGCAGCGAGGGCCGCATGTCCGACATGTCGGCGGCGATCGGGTTGGCGAGCTTCAGCGCCGTCTGGCCGCCGCCGAACAGTTCGGCGTGCTTGGCCGGAATGAACGACCAGGTGACGGCCTCCATCATGCCGCGCACGGCAAGCGCGCGCTTGGCCGCGCGGGTGCGGATCTGCAGCACCGTCAGGATCTTGCCGTTGACCGCGTCATGCGAGGTCAGCGGCTGCGGCGCGATATTGTCGACGCCGTGGATGCGCATCACCTCCTCGACCAGGTCGGCCTTGCCGTCGACATCCGGCCGCCACGACGGCACCTTCACCTTGACGACGTCGCCCGAGCCCTGCGGCTCGAAGCCGAGGCGGGTCAGGATGTCGAGGCTTTCCGCCTTAGGCACCTCGATGCCGGTCAGCCGCTTCACTTCCGACAGCGGGAAGGAGACGGTTTTCCGCTTGTGGCCGGCATAGCCCGCCACCTCGATCTCGGTCGGCGTGCCGCCGCAGAAATCGAGCACCAGCTTGGTCGCCAGCTCGATGCCGGGCACCATGAATTCAGGGTCGACGCCGCGCTCGAAGCGGTAGCGCGCATCGGTGATGATGCCGAGCGCGCGGCCGGTGCGGGCCGTGGTGATCGGGTCCCAGAGCGCGGATTCGACCAGCACGTCGGTGGTGTTCTCGTCGCAGCCAGAATGCTCGCCGCCCATGATGCCGGCGATCGATTCGACGCCGTCCTCGTCGGCGATGACGCACATTTCCGGCGTCAGCGTGTATTCGCGGCCGTCGAGCGCCAGCATCTTTTCGCCATCCTTTGCCCGGCGCACGGTGAGGTTGCCGGTCACTTTCTTGGCGTCGAACACATGCAGCGGCCGGCCGCGGTCGAAGGTGACGTAGTTGGTGATGTCGACCAGGGTGCTGATCGGCCTGAGCCCGATGGCGAGCAGCCGCTGCTGCAGCCATTTCGGCGACGGGCCGTTCTTCACACCCCTGATCAGCGTGAGCGCGAAGCCGGGGCAGAGTTCCGGCGCCTCGATCGTGACCTTGACCGGGCAGAGGCCATCGCCGGCATGCGGCATGATCCCGCCGCCGACGAGGCGCCCGAGCCCGCTCGCGGCAAGATCGCGCGCGATGCCGTAGACGCTGGTCGCATCCGGCCGGTTCGGCGTCAGGTTGATCTCGATCACCGGATCGTCGAGATGGGCGTAGGCGGCAAAGCTGGTGCCGACAGGCGCGTCCTGCGGCAGGTCGATGATGCCGTTGTGCTCGTCGGAGATTTCCAACTCGCGCTCCGAGCACATCATGCCGTGGCTCTCGACGCCGCGGATCTTGCCGACCGCGAGCGTAACGTCGATGCCGGGAACGTAGGTGCCGGGCGCGGCGAAGGCGCCGATCAGGCCGGCGCGGGCGTTCGGCGCGCCGCAAACGACCTGTACCGGCGGTCTGCCGTCGCCGGTGTCGACCGTCAGCACGCGCAGCCGGTCGGCGTCGGGATGCTGCACCGCCGACAGCACCTTGGCGATGACGAAGGGTCTTAGCCCCGCCTTATCGTCGACATGCTCGACCTCGAGGCCGATTGCGGTCAGCCGCTCGACGATCTCGGTGAGCGAGGCGTCGGTCTCGAGGTGGTCCTTGAGCCAGGAGAGGGTGAATTTCATGACTGTGTTCCGTCTGGTCTTTGCCCGTCGGGTCGTTGATTTTCGGGCCTGGTCACGCTGGTCCTGAGATGGCGCGGCAGGTCGTCGGGCATATGCAGGAAGGGGAGCTGCTCGCGCACATGGGCATGGTGCGTCGGCTTGAAATAGGCCGGCATGTCCATCGAACCGAGGGTGAAATAGATGTGGCCGGCGAGCCGCTCATCCGTATAGGCGATCGGCGAGCCGCAGACGCCGCAGAAGGTGCGCGTTACTGGGCCGTTCTCGAACCGCTTCAGTGCCTTGCCGTCGAGCGCGATCTGGTCGGTCATGAAGCCGACGAACGCCGACACCGGCGCGCCGCTCGCCCGCCGACAATCGCCGCAATGGCAGTAGCTGATGTGGTGCGGCTCGACTGACGCCTCGAACCGCACGGCGCCACAGCGGCAGCCGCCGGTGTGCGGCGCCGTCATGCCGAGAGGCCTCCGAACAGCGTCGGCAGGTCGAGCGGCCTGAAGCCGTAATGCGACAGCCAGCGCACGTCGGCATCGAAGAAGGCGCGCAGGTCCGGCATGCCGTATTTCAGCATGGCGATGCGGTCGATGCCCATGCCCCAGGCAAAGCCCTGGTACTCGTCGGGATCGAGCCCGCCATGGCGCAGCACATTGGGGTGCACCATGCCGCAGCCAAGAATCTCCATCCAGTCCGAGCCCTCGCCGAACCGCACCTCGCCCGGCCGCGAGCGGTCGCACTGGATGTCGACCTCGAGGCTCGGCTCGGTGAACGGGAAGAAGGACGGGCGGAAGCGCATCTTGACGCTCGGCACCTCGAAGAAGGCCTTGCAGAACTCCTCCAGCACCCACTTCATGTTGGCGACGTTGGCTGATCTGTCGATCACCAGCCCCTCGACCTGATGGAACATCGGCGAGTGCGTGGCATCCGAATCCTGCCGGTAGGTCTTGCCGGGGATGACGATGCGGATCGGCGGTTTCTGCCGCTCCATGGTGCGGATCTGCACCGGCGAGGTGTGGGTGCGCAAAAGCTTGCGCTCGCCCTTCTCGTCCGGCTGGAAGAAGAAGGTGTCATGCATCTCGCGCGCCGGGTGGCCTTCCGGGAAGTTCAGCGCGGTGAAATTGTAATAGTCGGTCTCGACATCGGGACCCTCGGCGATGGCGAAGCCGAGATCGCCGAAGATCGCCGCGATCTCGTCGATGACCTGGCTGATCGGGTGGATGCGGCCGCGCTCGGCCGGCGACTGGCGCACCGGCAGCGTCACGTCGACCGTCTCGGCGGCGAGCCGGGCGGCGATCGCCACGTCCTTCAGTTCCGCCTTGCGCGCGGTCAGCGCCTCGGTGACGCGGTTCTTCAGCCCGTTGATCGCTGGGCCCTTCACCTGGCGTTCCTCGGCGGTCATCGCGCCGAGCGTCTTCAGCATTTCGGAGACCGAGCCCTTCTTGCCCAGCGCCGCGACGCGCACCGCCTCGATCGCAGCCTCGTCAGCGGCTGCCGCTATGTCGGCAAGCAGCGAGCCTTCCAGGACTTCAAGATTTCCAGCACTGGCGTTCACGGTGAAACTCTCTCGATCGGGCAACCACCAGTGTCCGGTGCGTCACCATTTTGGTTGCATCAGGCATAAGAAAAACCCGCGCCAGCCGTGCCAGCGCGGGTTCCCCAAATCAGAATTGCGAATGCTTGGGAAGCGCTGGCTTAGGCGACAGCGCTTTCAAAAGCGTTCGGCGTGGTGTTCTTCAGGTATTCGAGCGCGACCTTGGCCTTGGCCACCAGCGCGGCGAAAGCCTGCGGCTCGTGGATGGCCATGTCGGACAGGACCTTGCGATCGATCTCGATACCGGCCTTGTTGAGGCCGTCGATGAAGCGGCCATAGGTCAGGCCGTGCTCGTGGGTCGCGGCGTTGATACGCTGGATCCACAGCGCGCGGAACGAGCGCTTGCGGTTCTTGCGGTCGCGATAGGCGTACTGCAGCGACTTCTCCACCGCCTGCTTGGCGATGCGGATGGTGTTCTTGCGGCGGCCGTAGAAACCCTTGGCGGCTTTCAGGACCTTCTTGTGCTTGGCGTGAGCGGTGACGCCTCTCTTTACGCGTGCCATGTCATGATCTCCTTAAAAGCAATTCCAGGAAAAGTGTTTAGCGGTTTTCCGTTCGGAATTGCGTCAAACCAGTTGCGTGTCCAGGCCGAATGCTCAGAGGCCGTTCGGCAGAAAATTCTTGATGACCTTCTTGCCGTCCGGTTCAGCCAGAACCATCGTGCCGCGGGCATCGCGAATGAACTTGTTGGAACGCTTGATCATGCCGTGGCGCTTGCCGGCGGCAGCCGACAGCACCTTGCCGGTGGCAGTAATCTTGAACCGCTTCTTGGCGGCCGATTTGGTCTTCATCTTGGGCATTTTGCTACTCCGTATTGTGGGCGCACCATCGCGCTTCTTGTTCGCTCCGGGCCGACCAAAGCCCGAAAAGCAAATGAAACCGCCACGGCATGCCCTGCCGGGCGGTTTTCGTTTTTGTTCCTGCTTATGCTTTCCGAAAGACGATTTCGGGCCGATACGCGGGACGGCGGTCCTATAGATCAAACACGGCCGGCGCGCAACACCTCAAGCCATGCGACGCTCTGTCCGCGATCAGGGGAGCCTGAAGAGCACGGGCAGCACGCCCGACAGCTGTGCGCCGTCGATCAGCTCGAAGGCCGGCAGCGCGACCAGGAACACCAGCCCGTCGAGCAGCGTGTTCAAAAGCAGGCGCGGCTTGAAGCTGCCGGTGTCGCCTTCGTCGTACAGCGAGAGGTCGGGGAAGAAGCGCGGCACTTTCGCCAGATAGGCCCGGTAAGGGGCGCCGAGCGCCTCCTTGAGGAATTTCTCCTCGCGCAGGATGACGATGTGGAACGCCCCGGCGCACAGGGCCGCGAACAGGATGATGCCGGTGAACGAGCCGATTTGCGCCCCGACACCGGCGGCGGCGACAGTCGAGAAGACATAGAGTGGGTTGCGGGTGATCGAATAGGGGCCGCCGGTGACCACTTCGGAGGATTTGCGTCCGCCGATGTAGAGCGTCGCCCACAGCCGGCCGACGATGCCGAGGAAGATCAGCAGCACGCCGAACATCTCGATCGACTCATGCAGCCACGTGTCGGGCGGAAAGGTCGACTGGCCGAACAGCAGCGCGGCGAACAGCACCGCGATCAGCACCGCCAGCACCAGTCTGCGCATCTGCTGGTAGTTGCCCAGCCCGTATTTCACGGGGTTGGTGTCAGGGTATTTGACGTCATCGACCATGATGCAATCCGATCGTCGAGGTTTGCCGGCGATCGGATTGAAAACAGGCGCCCCGCCGATCGTCGGGACGCCGTGCTCCGCAATTCAGGCGGATTTTAGAGCACGCTGCCATGGGAAGTAGTCAATTCGGCTTCTCGAAGCCGTGATCGACGCCAACGCCTGGGTTGGTCGGCGGCCCGCCTGTCAGCGGGGCGCCAGCACCATCATCATCTGGCGGCCTTCGAGCTTCGGTTCGGCTTCGACCTTGGCGATCGGCGCCACTTCCTCGCGAACCTTGTTCAGGAGCTGCATGCCGAGCTCCATATGCGCCATTTCGCGGCCACGGAAGCGCAGCGTAAGCTTGACCTTGTCGCCGTCCTCGAAGAAGCGGCGCACCGCCTTCATCTTGGTCTCGTAGTCATGGCTGTCGATGTTCGGGCGCATCTTGATCTCCTTGATCTCGATGACCTTCTGGTTCTTGCGCGCTTCGGCCGCCTTCTTCTGGTTGGCGTATTTCAGCTTGCCGAGATCGAGGATCTTGACGACGGGCGGCTGCGCGTTGGGCGAGATCTCGACGAGATCGAGCCCGGCCTCTTCGGCCAGCAGCAATGCGTCGTTGATGGAAACATCGCCACGATTGTGGCCTTCTGCGTCGATGAGCTGGACCCGGGGCACCCGGATGTCGCGGTTGGAGCGCGGCCCATCCTTGGTGGGCGCCGCTGCTTTGAAAGGTCTGCGAATGGTCGTGGTCTCCTTGGCCGTTTCGTTCGGGGTTCGTAGAGTTCGGATGGTCGGGACGCGCCAATGTGGTGAGCGCGCGGCGCAAGTCAATAGCACAGCCTTCGCAAGAAATCACCTGATCCCGCGTCTGCACCAAGCAAAGAAAGTTGCAGAGCACTTTTCGTCGAACGCTCCGCCGTGCCAAAAGACCGGCACAAGGAACAGGACCAGACGCCAGCCATGACCGCAACCGCTCCCATGTTTCTGGATGTCGAGGGAACCAGCATCGCCGTCAGGCAGTCGCAAGGCGCGGCCGTCAGGCCGTCGCAAGGCGCCGCGCCCGGCGTGGTCTGGCTCGGCGGCTACAAGTCCGACATGCTGGGCACCAAGGCCGAGACGCTGGCCGGGTGGGCGGCAAAGGAGCCCAGAGCCTTCCTGCGCCACGACTATTCCGGCCATGGCGAGTCCGGCGGCGCCTTCGCCGACGGCACCATCTCGAAATGGCTGGCCGAGAGCCTGGCCGTCTTTCGCCGTTTCACCCAAGGCAAACAGATCCTGGTCGGCTCCTCGATGGGCGCCTGGATCGCGCTGCGCATGGTGCAGGAACTGCGCAAGGCGGGCGACGCCAGCGTCACCGGCCTGGTGCTCCTGGCGCCGGCGCCGGATTTCACCGCCGAACTGGTCGAGCCGGCGCTGACCGAGGCGCAGAAGCAGGATTTGCTCGAAAAGGGTTTCTTCGCCGAACCGTCGGACTATTCGGCCGAGCCTTACATCTATACGCGCGCGCTCATCGAGGACGGCCGCAAGAACCTGGTGATGGGCGGGCCGATCGACACCCACTGCCCGGTGCACATCCTGCAGGGCCTCGCCGATGCGGATGTGCCGTCCAGCCACGCGCTCAAGCTTGCCGCATTGCTGCCGGCCGACGACGTGACGCTTTCGCTCATTCCGGACGGCGACCACCGCCTGTCGCGGCCACAGGATCTCGACCTGCTGCTGCGGGCGGTGGGCGACATGGTGCAGCGAGGCATGTGAGCATGCGCATCTCCATTCCGATATCCGCCTTCGTCGCCGCGATCGTCGGCTTCGGCGGCACGCTCGCCGTCGTCATCGCCGCCGCCAAGGCGGTCGGCGCGACGCAGGTCGAGACGGCGAGCGGGGTGACGGCGATCTGCCTGGCGATGGCGGTCGAGTGCCTGTGGCTGTCCTGGCGCACCAAAATGCCTGTCATCACCGCCTGGTCGACGCCCGGCTTGGCGCTGCTCGCGGCATCGAGCGGCTTTTCGGTGAACGAGGCGGTCGGCGCCTTCATCGTCACCGCGGTGCTTTTGATCGCCACCGGCCTGTTCAAGCCGCTGACCCAATTCATCGCCCGGATTCCACCCTCCGTCGCTTCCGGCATGCTGGCCGGCATCCTCGTCGGCTTCGCCACCAATGCCTTCAAGACCATCCCTTCCGATCCGGCTGATCCTGCCGCTGATCGTGGCCTTCTTCGTCATCCGTCTGTTCAATCCGGCGCTATCGGTGCTGGCGGTGCTGATCGGCGGTGGCCTGGCCGCCTTCCTCACCGGCCGTGTCGGCGGCCTGCCGGCGCCGGAACTGTCGACGCTGACGCTGATTGCGCCGCAGTTCACGGCCGGCGCCGTCATCGGGCTCGCGCTGCCGCTCTACCTTGTCACCATGGCCTCGCAGAACCTGTCCGGCCTCGCCGTGCTGAAGGCCGCCGGCTACCACCCCGAGCCCGGTCCGTTGATCGGCGTCACCGGCTTCTTCTCGCTGCTGTCGGCGCCGTTCGGCGGGCCGACCACCAATCTGGCGGCGATTTCAGCGGCGATCTGCACCGGGCCGGATGTCCATCCCGATACCGCCGAGCGCTGGAAGACAGGCCCGTTCTACACGCTCGCCTACCTCGTCTTCGCCATGTTCGGCGCCTCGCTGGTGGCGATCTTCGCCGTGCTGCCGCAGGCCCTCATCGTGCTGGTGGCGGGTCTTGCGCTGATGGCGCCGCTGACCAACGCGCTGTCGATCGCGCTCAAGGACGAAGGCCACCGCATGGCCGCCATCGTCACCTTCGCCGTCACCGCCTCGGGGCTGACGCTGTTCGGCGTCGGCGCGGCCTTCTGGGGTCTGGTTGCCGGAATGGTCGTGGTTTTCCTCGAAGAACTCAAAATGAGACAATCATTTCAGCCCTTTGTCCGGTTTTGGATGCGATCGTCTTGAATCGCCGTTTTGCCCATCCCATCTCGATTCCACGCAGCCAGGATTGGCTGTGCCCAACGGAAGGACTGGGAGAAAATGAACACAACTGCATTGATCCGTCCGGCTTGGACGCCGGCGACCATCGCGCTGATGGTGATCGGCTTCATGGTGTTCTGGCCGCTCGGCTTCGCCATGCTCGCCTACATCATCTGGGGCGACCGGCTCGACGGCTTCAAGCGTGACGTGAACCGCGCCACCGATGGCATCTTCGCCGGCTGCCGCCGCGGTTCCGACAAGGCCGCGCGCTGGGGCCACGGCTCGGCCCGCACCGGCAACGTCGCTTTCGACGACTGGCGCGAAAAGGAGTTCGACCGCCTGGCCGAGGAACGCCGCAAGCTCGACGAGATGCTGACCGAGTTCGACGACTATGCCCGCGAGCTGCGCCGCGCCAAGGACCAGGACGAGTTCGATCGTTTCATGGCCAACCGCAACAAGTCGACCGCGCCAACCACGACCGGGACGACCAAGCCGGCAAGCCCGTCGACCCCCAAGCGCAAGGGCTCGAACCTGCTTGACGACTGAGGTTGCGCGACCGGCCTCGCTATGACAAACGGCGTCGCGCAAGCGGCGCCGTTTCGTTTTTGTTCTCTTTTTAAGTTCACTCCACTGGTCGTTTTCCTCGAATCGCGTATCGTCCGGCCATGACCATCGGCTTTTTCCGCAGCCTGACCAAACCCAAGCCGGCGCCAGTCGTCGAGCGTGAGCACAGCGTCGCCGGCCGTACCCTGCCGCTCAAGATCGTCGAGAGCCACAGGGCGCGGCGGCTGACGCTGCGCATCGATTCCGGCGGCCAGGGCCTGCGCATCACCGTGCCGCCGGGCCTGCGCCGCGGCGAGGTGGAGAAATTCCTCGACCGTCACCAGGACTGGCTGGAGCAGCGGCTGGCCAAGGTGCCGACACGGCCGCAGGTGCGGCCGGGCATCAAGATTCCGGTGCGCGGCGTGGCGCATCGGATCGTCCATGACCCGTCCAAGCGCGGCACCGTCACCATCTCGCGCGACGAGCGTGGCCCGCTGCTGATCGTGCATGGCGAGCGCGTGCATCTGCCGCGCCGCATCGCCGACTATCTGAAGCGCGAGGCCAAGCGCGAGATCGAGAAGCTGGTGGCCAAACACACCGAAGCGCTCGGCAAGCGCGCCAAGGCGATCCGCTTCAAGGACACCTCCAGCCGCTGGGGCTCATGCACCTCGGAAGGCAATCTGTCCTTCTCCTGGCGCATCATGATGGCGCCGGCGCCGGTGATAAACTACCTCGTCGCGCATGAGGTGGCGCATCTGAAAGAGATGAACCACGGCCCGAAATTCTGGAAACTGTGCGAAAAGCTCTGCCCCGACACCGACCGCTGCAAGGACTGGCTGAAGCGCAACGGCGGCGCCCTGCAGGCGATCGTGTTCGATTGACGCGTCCGGCGGCCTTGGGCCGGCCGCTCAGTCATCATTCGCCGCGTTCAGTTCCTCCGGTCGCAACCCCTCGGCGCCATGTTGCGGCCACGGCAGGAAATTCCGGTCGAAAGCGTCACCGCCGAAATAGTCCAGCGCCCGGTGCGCCTCGGCCCCGTTGAAGGCGGCCTTGTCCATCAGATGCGCGATCACGTCGCGCGCCTGCGCGATCTTTTGCCTGAGTTCGGCAACGGTTCGGTCGGTCATGATTGTCTGCTCCCGCCAATGTCCCCTGTTTGAAAGGTAGTGCTTTCCGCCGTGGCGGCAACAGCATGCTTTTTCTCGACTCTTGCGGCTTTTCGTGCCAATCCCCGCGCCATGGCGCTCGACATCAAGATCTGCGGGTTGAAGACCGACGCGGCAATGGCCGCGGCGCTGGCCGGCGGCGCCAGCCATGTCGGCTTCATCTTTTTCGCCAAGAGCCCGCGCTACATCGAGCCCGCCGACGCTGGCAGGTTGCGCGAGGCGGCGCGCGGCAAGGCGTTGGCGGTTGCCGTCACAGTCGATGCCAGCGATGCGTTTCTGGATGAGATCGTCGCCAGGATGCAGCCTGACATGTTGCAGTTGCACGGTTCCGAAACGCCCGGGCGGGTAGCCGAGGTGAAAGTGCGCTACGGCCTGCCGGTGATGAAAGCATTGTCGATCAGTGAGACGGCCGATCTGGAGCGGATAAAACCGTTCGTCGGCATCGCCGACCGCTTCCTCTTCGATGCCAAGCCGCCGAAAGGATCTGAATTGCCGGGCGGCAATGGCGTCGCCTTCGACTGGCATATCCTTGCCGGCCTTGACGCCGGCGTCGATTACATGCTTTCCGGTGGGCTCAACGCCGTCAACGTCGGCGACGCCCTGAGATCAGCCAATCCGCCCGGCATCGACATTTCGTCGGGCGTGGAAAGCGCCCCGGGCGTCAAGGATCCGGCGCTGATCGAGCAGTTTTTCCGGGCCGTCAGGGCCGCGCGCGACGACCGCGCCGCCTGAGCAATTCTTGAACCAGGAGATCGGCGATGAACAAGCCGGCTATGCCCAATTCCTTCCGCACCGGGCCCGACGAGCAGGGCATGTTCGGCATCTTCGGCGGCCGCTTCGTCGCCGAGACGCTGATGCCGCTGATCCTCGACCTCGAACGGCACTGGAACGAGGCCAAGAACGATCCGGAGTTCAAGGCCGAGCTGCAGAACCTGTCGACCCACTACGCCGGGCGGCCCTCAAAGCTCTATTTCGCCGAAGGCCTGACGAGGCATCTCGGCGGCGCGAAAGTCTATTTCAAGCGCGAGGATTTGAACCACACCGGCTCGCACAAGATCAACAATTGCCTGGGCCAGATCCTGCTTGCCAAGCGCATGGGCAAGAAGCGCATCATCGCCGAGACCGGCGCCGGCCAGCATGGCGTCGCCTCGGCCACCGTCGCGGCCCGCTTCGGCTATCCCTGCGTCGTCTACATGGGCGCCACCGACGTCGCCCGGCAAAGCCCCAACGTCTTCCGCATGAAGCTGCTCGGCGCCGAGGTGCGGCCGGTCACCGCCGGCCACGGCACGCTGAAGGACGCCATGAACGAGGCGCTTCGTGATTGGGTGACCAATGTCGAGGACACCTATTACCTGATCGGCACCGCCGCCGGCCCGCATCCTTATCCGGAGCTGGTGCGCGACTTCCAGTCGGTGATCGGCGCCGAAGCCCGCGCGCAGATCCTCGAACAGGAAGGCCGCCTGCCCGACACCATCATCGCCGCCGTTGGCGGCGGCTCCAACGCCATCGGCCTGTTCCATCCCTTCCTCGACGACAAGGACGTCCGCATCATCGGCATCGAAGCCGGCGGCCGCGGCCTCGATGGTGTCGAGCATTGCGCGTCGATGAATGCCGGCGCGCCGGGCGTGCTGCACGGCAACCGCACCTATCTGCTGCAGAATGCCGACGGCCAGATCCTCGACGGCCATTCGATCTCGGCTGGCCTCGACTATCCCGGCGTCGGCCCCGAGCATTCCTGGCTGCGCGACTCTGGCCGCGTCGAATATGTGCCGATCCTCGACGACGAGGCGCTGGAGGCCTTCCAGCTGACGACGCGCGTCGAAGGCATCATCCCGGCGCTGGAATCGGCCCATGCCATCGCGCATGCGGTCAAGATCGTTCCGGCCATGGACAAGGACCAGATCGTCATCGTCAACCTGTCCGGCCGCGGCGACAAGGACGTGCACACGGTGGCCTCGATGCTGGGCATGGAGATCTGATCATGACGACCCGCATCGACCGCCGCATGGCCAAGCTGAAAGCCGAGGGCCGCCCGGCGCTCGTCACCTATTTCATGGGCGGCGATCCCGATTACGACACCTCTTTAGCCATCATGAAGGCGCTGCCCGGAGCCGGCAGCGACGTCATCGAGCTCGGCATGCCGTTTTCCGATCCGATGGCCGACGGCCCGGCCATCCAGGCGGCGGGCCTCAGGGCGCTGAAAGGCGGCCAGACGCTGGTCAAGACGCTGAAGATGGCTTCGGAATTCCGCACCGCCGACAACGAGACGCCGATCGTGCTGATGGGCTACTACAACCCGATCTACATCTACGGCGTCGAGCGTTTCCTTGCCGATGCCAAGGCCAGCGGCATCGACGGGCTGATCGTCGTCGACCTGCCGCCGGAAATGGACGAGGAGCTCTGCATTCCGGCGCTGAAGGCCGGCATCAACTTCATCCGCCTGGCGACGCCGACCACCGACGACAGGCGCCTGCCCAAGGTTTTGGAGAACACCTCCGGCTTCGTCTACTACGTCTCGATGACCGGCATCACCGGCTCGGCATTGGCCGACACCGCCAAGGTGGCGGCGGCCGTCAAGCGCATCAAGGGCCACACCGCGCTGCCGGTCTGCGTCGGCTTCGGCGTCAAGACCGCCGAGCAGGCGCGCACCATCGGCGCCTCGGCCGACGGCGTCGTCGTCGGCACCGCGATCGTCAACGCTGTCGCCAATGTGCTGGGGCCGAAGGGCGAAAAGACCGCCGATCCGGCCGAGGCGGTGGCTACTTTGGTCAGCGGCCTTGCCCAGGGCGTCCGCTCCGCCCGCCTTGCTGCCGCCGAATAGTTTTCCTACCTCTTCCTAGTCAGGACGGGAGCCGAAGCGATGAACTGGATCACCAATTACGTCCGCCCGAAGATCAATTCGATGCTCGGCCGGCGCACCGACATGCCCGAGAATCTCTGGATCAAGGATCCCGAGACCGGCGAGATGGTGTTCCACAAGGACCTCGAATCCAACCAGTTCGTAATCCCGTCGTCCGGCCATCACATGAAGATCTCGGCCAAGGAGCGGCTGAAATATTTCTTCGACGACGGCAAATACGAGACGCTCGAAAATCCCAAGGTCGTGCAGGATCCGCTGAAGTTCCGCGACGAGAAGCGCTACACCGACCGGCTGAAGGACGCCAAGGCCAAGACCGGCCTGGAGGACGCGATCGTCAATGCGCTGGGCAGCATCGACGGACTGCCTGTGGTGGTCACCGTGCAGGATTTCGCCTTCATGGGCGGCTCGCTCGGCATGGCTGCCGGCGACGCCATCGTCCATGCGTTCGAGGTCGCCCTGCAGCGCAAGCGGCCGCTGATCCTGTTCGCTGCCTCCGGCGGCGCCCGCATGCAGGAAGGCATACTCTCGCTGATGCAGTTGCCGCGCACCACGGTCGGCGTCGACCGGCTGAAGGAAGCCGGCCTGCCCTATATCGTCGTGCTGACCAATCCGACCACCGGCGGCGTCACCGCCTCCTATGCCATGCTTGGCGACGTCCACATCGCTGAGCCCGGCGCGCTGATCGGCTTTGCCGGGCCGCGCGTCATCGAGCAGACCATCCGCGAAAAGCTGCCCGACGGCTTCCAGCGCTCCGAATATCTGATGGAGCACGGCATGGTCGACATGGTGGTGTCGAGGCTGGAGATGCGCCAGACCATCGCGCGGCTTCTGAAGATGCTGCTCAAGCTGCCGCAGGAAGAAAAGCCGCTCGAGCCCGAGATCCTACCGCCGGCGCTCGCCCACCAGGAAGCGCGGCCGCAGGCCTGACGCGACACTGAACGCCGCGAGGCGCGATTGCGCGCACCGTCCGGTGCTGTAGCTTTTTGATTTGCGCATGATCCTTTCCGAAACCGATTTCCGGTTTCGGGGTCATGCGCTAGGATTCGTCCATGACAACGCTTGCCGCCGACCGCGAAATCGAAAGCCTGATGGCGCTTCACCCGAAGGGCTTCGACCTTTCGCTCGACCGCATCACGCGGCTGCTCGAACGTCTCGGCAATCCGCAGGAGCTGATCCCGCCGGCGATCCACATCGCCGGCACCAACGGCAAGGGCTCCTGCGCCGCCTTCTCTCGCGCGCTGCTCGAAGCGGCCGGTCACCTCGTCCATGTGCACACCTCGCCGCACCTGGTGAACTGGCACGAGCGCTACCGCCTCGCCGCCGAGGGCGGCGGCAAGCTGGTCGACGACCAGGTCTTCGCCGATGCCATCGCCCGCGTCGCGGCGGCCAATCAAGGCCAGAAGATCACCGTCTTCGAGATCCTCACCGCCGTCACCTTCCTCTTGTTCGCGGAGCATCCGGCCGAAGCGGCCATCATCGAGGTCGGCCTTGGCGGCCGCTTCGACGCCACCAATGTCATCGCCCGGCCGGCAGTGTCGGTGATCATGCCGGTGTCGATGGACCATGAGGCCTATCTCGGCGACCGCGTCGAACTGATCGCCGCAGAAAAGGCCGGCATCATCAAGCCTGGCTGCCCGGTTGTCATCGGCGCGCAGGAAAGCGAGACGGCGCTGCAGGTGCTGATCGAGACCGCCGAACGGCTCGACTGCCCGACCTTCGTCTACGGCCAGGATTTCCTCGCTTTCGAGGAAAACGGCCGCATGGTCTACCAGGACGAGGACGGGCTGATGGACCTGCCGCCGCCGCGCCTGCCGGGGCGCCACCAGTTCGCCAATGCGGCCGCGGCGATCGCCGCGATCAAGGCCGCCGGCTTCGAGATCAGCCATCGCGCCGCCGAAAAGGCGATGGCCAGCGTCGCCTGGCCCGGCCGCATGCAGAAGCTGGCGCAAGGCAAGCTGGCCGAATTGGCGCCGAAGGGCGCCGACATCTGGCTCGACGGCGGTCACAATCCGGGCGCCGGCGTCGTCATCGCCGAGGCGCTCGCCGAGCAGGAAGAGAAGCACCCGCGGCCGCTGTTCCTGATCTCCGGCATGATCAACACCAAGGACCAGAGCGGCTATTTCCGCGCCTTCAAGGGGCTCGCCCGGCATGTCTATACGGTGCCGGTGAGCCTCAGCGACGCCGGCGTGCCGAATGACGAACTGGCGCTGCGTGCCGCCGAGGCCGGCCTGTCGGCGGAACCCGTCAGCTCCGTCGCCAGCGCGCTGATGCTGCTGCGCGACACCTGGGACGGTCCGCCGCCGCGCATCCTGATCGGCGGCTCGCTTTACCTGGCCGGCGCGGTGCTGGCCGAAAACGGCACGCCGCCGACCTGAGGGCAGGGTTCCGACCTGTTCTGACCGCAAGGAGCCCGTCGTGATCAAGGTCAAGCAACTCGCCCATGTCTGCATCTTCGCGCATGACCTGGAAGCGACGCGAAGCTTCTACCGCGACGTGCTCGGCATGGACACAAGGTTCAATTTCCTGCGCGACGGCAAGGTTTTCGGCTTCTACCTCGATTGCGGCGGCCGCAGCCATGTCGAGGTGTTCCAGAACGACGAGGCCAGCTACAGCGATCGCAACCAGATCAACCATTTCTGCCTGGAAGTGGAAAACATCGACGCGGCGATCGCCCATATCAGGTCGAAGGGCGTCGAGGTCACATCGAAGAAGCACGCCTGCGACGACACGTTCCAGGCCTGGATCCGCGATCCGAACGGCGTGAAGATCGAGCTGTTCGAATACACCGCAAAAAGCGCGCAATTTACCGGCGGCGATCGCATCGCCGACTGGTGACTTCCGCGCGCCGTCTATGGACTATTTCAGCTCGATCTCGATGAAGGCGTATTCGCTGTCATTGGCGCTGATGACGTCGTGCTCGACGCCCTCCTTGCGGAAATAGGGCGCCCCCTTCTTCATCTCGGCGAAGGATTCGCCGTCCTTGGTCAGCAGCTTCACCTTGCCGTCCATCAGCGGCACGATGACATAGTCATGGCCATGGCGGTGCCAGCCGGTGTTGTCGCCGGGCTGGAAGCGGTATTCGGTGACGATGACGCGCTCGTTGTCGATGAAGACGGTGGCCTTGGCTGTTCCGGTCATGGTGTTCTCCTGTCCGTCCCAAGCAGACGACATGCAGGCATAGCACACGAGGGCCAGAAGGCGCCGAGACATGGCGCCAAAGAAAAAGCCCGGCGCGACGGCCGGGCTTTTCCTTTGAAGCTTTTCGATTGGCTCAGGCGAGGCTGCCGTTGATCCAGTGCGACAGCGCGGTCTTCGGCGCCGCGCCGACCTTCATGTCGGCGACTTCGCCGCCCTTGAAGATCATCAGCGTCGGGATCGAGCGCACGCCGAACTGGGCGGCAAGCTCCGGATTCTCGTCGATGTTGAGCTTGGCGATCTTCACCTTCGAGCCAAGCTCCTTGGCGATGTCTTCCAGTGCCGGGGCGATCATCTTGCAGGGGCCGCACCATTCGGCCCAGAAATCCACCACGACCGGCTCCTTGGCGTTGAGCACATCGGCCTGGAAATTGCTCTTGTCGACCTTGACGGTGGTCATGCGGAAATCCTTTCGAGAACTCGGGTTACACCAAATGTGGTGGTGGCAGCGGCCTAATTCAAGCAGTTCTTGTGTCACGCTCCCGTGAGTCGGGCAAGGGCATCGTCAAGAGCCCGCGCCGGCAGCTCGATCAGCCTTGGCGCCTCGGTGAACAAAAGCACGGCCCGGACCGCGCGGCCGGGATAGAGCGGCTGAAGCAGTGCCCGATAGAGCGCCAGCTGCAGCACATAGGCAGGCGGCACCTCCTCCAGCGTCGCCGGCGCCGGCCGGTTGGTCTTGTAGTCGACGATCGACACGCTGTGCCCGGAGACCGCCAGGCGGTCGATCTTGCCGGAGATCGAGCGCAACTTTCCCTTCACCTCGAGGCTGCCCATGACCGCGACTTCGGCGCGCGATGCGGGCGCGAACAATGCGGTGAAGCGGGGATCGGCGAGGATCGCCATCACGGCTGCCAGCGCTTTGCCGCGCTCTGCTTCTGGCCAGCCGGCGCCGGCGCGCGCCAGATAGCGTTCAGCGGCGTCCTGACGCTCGCCTTCAGCGACCGAGGGCAGCATTTGCAGCAATTTGTGCAGCGCCAGCCCGCGCAGGACGGCGAAACCGGGCTCTGCCTCGGCATCCAGCACCGGCGAGCGCGTGTCGGTCACCGTCTGCTTGGCTTCGTCGATCAGCGCCGAGGCGCCGGAGGGCGACAGAGGCCGCGGCAGCTCCTCATAGGGCGGCAACGGGCGGAACAGGTTTTCCGGCAGCGGCGCGACATGCTGCACCGGGCTTGCCGATCCGGCCGCCACCAACGCCACCGGCGGCAGCTTGGTCATATGGAAGCGGTGCACGGCGACCTCGTCCGTCGCCGGGTGCCGGCGCTCCCCGCTTTCCGGCGCGCCGATCAGCGCCCGGCTGACGATCGCATGCCAGGTGCCGGTGCTCGGCGCGCGCTTGCCGTGATAGCCGCAGACGACCAGCCGGTCCTCGGCCCGTGTCATGCCGACATAGAGCAGACGGCGGTATTCGTCGTCGGCAAGCTCCCTTGCATGCGCGGCCGCGGCTTTCGAAAAGCTATTGGCAACGTCGCTCGCCGAGCGCCAGAGATAGCCCTTGCCCCCAAGATGCTCGCCCGAACCCTCGAACGGCATCAGGCGCGGCAGATGCTGGTCGCTGAACGGCGCCGAACCGCCATCGACCAGGAAGACGACAGGCGCCTCCAGGCCCTTGGCTGCGTGCACGGTCATGACGCGCACCTCGTCGCGGGTCTGGTCCATCTCGCGCTTGATCTCTGGCCCGCTGCTTTCCAGCGTTGCCAGGAAAGCCTCCAGCCCGGGCAGGCCTGTGTGCTCCTCAGCAAGGCAGAAGCTCAGGAATTCGTCGATTATGTCGCCGGCTTCCGGCCCGAGGCGCGCGATCATCTTCTTGCGCAGGCCGTCGCGCGCAAGGGCCGCGGCGTAGAATTCGAACACCGGCTTGAAGGCTGCCTCGTCCGTCCAGGCGTCGAGCCGCGCGACAATGCCGGCCAGCACGGCATCCTCGCCACCCTGCTTGCGGAGCGAAGCGAATAGCGAAAGACCCGTCGGCCGTCCGTTAGCCAGCGAAAAGAGCCGCTCCTCGGACACGTCGAAGATCGGGCTGCGCAGCACGGCGGCGAGAGAAAGGTCATCCTCGGGCTGGATGAGGAAATGGCCGAGCGCGATCAGGTCCTTCACCGCGATGTGGCCGGGCAGGCTCAGCCGGTCGGCGCCGGCGACGGGAATCTGCCGGTTCTTCAGGCTGCGCGACAATGCATGCACGAAGCGGTCGCGCTTGCGCACCAGGACAAGGATGTCGCCGGCCGTCAGCCTGCGGCCCTTGCCCTCGAGGACCTCGCCGTCCCGGAGCCAGGCCTGGATCGTCGCAGCCACATGCTCGGCCACCCGCACCGCCGGCGCGCTGGCATGGTTGACCGGCAAGGTCCAGTCGTCCGGTTCCTCGACCGCGTCGGCGCCGATCGACGGCCACACCTCGACATAGCCCGGCGCGTCGGTGCGGATCGCCTTGTGGCTGAGCGGATCGGGGTCGTGGCTGATGCCCCGCCTGACGCCCGGGTCGGCAAAGACACGGTCGACGGCGGCCAGCACATCGTCACTGGAGCGGAACGACCAGGTCAGCTTGAGATCGGCGAAAGAGGCTTCTGCGTCGCGCACGCGACCGGCAAACAAAAGCCTGCTCTCGGCAAAGGAATCGGGTGCGGCGCCCTGGAAGGAATAGATCGACTGCTTTTCGTCGCCGACGGCGAACATCGTGCGCCGCACCGTCTCGCGCTGGCCGAGGCCGGCGAAGAATTCCTCTGTCAGCTTCTTCACCACCTCCCACTGATCGGGGCTGGTGTCCTGCGCCTCGTCGAGCAGGATGTGGTCGATGCCCTGGTCGAGTTTGAACTGCACCCAGGGGCCGGCATCGGGCCGCGACAAAAGGGCGACGGTGCGGGTGATCAGATCGTTGAAGTCGAGGAAGCCGCGGCTTCGCTTCAGCTGCTCGTAGCGGGCGATCAGCCAGCGGGCGATGGTCAGCGCCGCCGCCGTGCCTTCGAGCATCCGAAACAGCGCCAGCCGGTCCGAAACCTCGAGGATCGCCTTGGCCGCCGCTAGATAGCGCTCCGGCAGGTCGGGCAGCCGGTCGAGCAGCGCCCTCTTGAAGGTCTTTGCCGGCTCGTAAGCGTCGCCATCGGCTTTGAGGAAGGCCTTGCCGAGCAGCTGCAGCCTGCGGATCGGGTCGGCTTCGGCGAAGGCCAGCCTGGCATAGGGCAGGATGTTGTTCAGCACGATGCGCGCATCGGCCGTTTCCGCGGTGCGCGCGAAGCCGGCGAAATAGTCTGGCAGGAAGCCGGGCAATGGCCAGAGCGAGGCGGCGATGTCCTCGGCCGTCAGGCCTGGCCTGAAGCGGAATTCGGCGAACAGCGGCCGGAAGTCCTCGCCCAGCCCCGACAGGAAGGCGCGCAGCCCATCGCGCTTCGCCACGATCTCGGCCAGCAGCGCGTCGAGGCCGGCCTCGCCGCCGCGCTCCAGCACCGTGGCGAAGGCCTCGGCCAGTCCTTCGGCGCCGGCGCCGGCGCCAGAGATCATGTCGCGGCGGGCATCGGCGAACAGCGACGCTTCCATCTGCGGATCGAGCATCTCGAAATGCGCGGGAATGTTGGCTTCCAGCGGGAACTGGTGCAGCACCGATTCGCAGAAGGCGTGGATCGTCTGGATCTTCAGCCCGCCTGGCGTCTCCAGTGCTTCGGCGAACAGCCGCCGCGCGCGGCGCATCGTGTCGGCCGCGGCGCGGCGGCCATCCAGCGTCGCGATCCGCGCGGCGAGCTCGGCGTCACCGAGCGAGGTCCATTCCGACAGCGTCGAAAACACCCGGTTCGACATGTTGGCGGCGGCGGCGCGCGTATAGGTCAGGCAGAGGATTTTCGACGGATCGGTGCCGTTGAGCAAAAGCCGGATGACGCGCTGCGCCAGCACATGCGTCTTGCCCGAGCCGGCATTGGCTGACACCCAGGCCGAATTCAGCGGGTCGGAAGCGCGCGCCTGGCTGGCAGCGGTGTCGCTGGGGATCGGGTAGGCCTTCTTCATGCCTCCCCCGCCTCGTCCTCGCTATCGCCGCCGGCCGACCATTCGAGCACGCGCGCGAGATGGTCGTAGTCGCCATCGGCCTCGCCCTCGCGGAACGGCAGCGCGCGCGACAGATAGCCGGTTGTCGGGTCGGCATAGTGGAAGAGCAGCTTCTCCAGCCGTGCCCAGGCCTCCTCGGCGAGCTCATTGGCGGTCCTGGGCTTGCGGTTGTATTCGAGGATCGATTCCTCGAACACGTCGCCATTGGGCTTCAGCCGCACGAAGGCGAGCTGCGAGGGCTCAGCTGTGCCGAGCGCCTTGAAGGCGCCGCGCCTGAGCAGCGCGCCTTCCAGCGCCAGCTGCGGCGAAAGCAGCGTGTGCGCCTGCGCCTTCGATGGCGAGGACCCGGTCTTGTAGTCGAGTATGTCGGCCATGCCCCCGGCCAGCAGGTCGACGCGATCGGCATAGCCGGACAGCGTCACCCCGGTGCGGCCGACCACGGTCTTCTCGGCTCGTTCCTCGGCATAGCGTTGGGTGACGGCGTCGGCGCGGCCATGCTCCCATTCGATGATGTTGGCGGCGAGTTTTTCGAAGCGCGGCCACCACACCGCCTCAATGTCAGGTGGCAGTGCGGCTTCCGCAAAGCAGGCCCGGCCGGCTTCGAGAAGACCTGCCAGCGCGTCCGGCTGGCGCGGATCGGCGATCCTGGCTGAGAACAGATGCAGGATGGCGTGGAACAGCGTGCCGCGCTCGGCCGCTCCGGGATCGCGGATGACGGGATCGAGCGGCATCAGGCCGAGGATCCGCCTGGCATAGACGGCATAGGGGTCGCGGCGCAGCGTCTCGATCTCGGTGATCGAGAAATGCTGCGGCCGCACGCCGAGCGGCGGCCTCGGCTGCGGCCGTGGCGCGAAATCCTGCCGCTCGCCGGCATCGAGCGCGCGCGCCCAGGCGAGCAGCGCCTCGCCGCGCCGCAAGGGCGCTGCCGCATGCTCCTTGCCGATGAAGGTCAGCATGCGCTGCAGCCAGCGCGACGGCACCGCCGGCGCGTCGCCGGAGCGGGCCGAGCGCGTCAGCACCACCTTTTTCGCGCCCATCGCCATCTGGAAGTCGTGCGCGGCAAGGCCGATGCGCCGTTCCGGCGGCTCGAGATCGATGCCGGTCTTCATCAGCCGCGACATGAAGCGGTCGCTCTCCGGCTTGCGTGGCCACACGCCTTCGTTGAGCCCGCCGATGACGAGCGTGTCGACGCTTTGCAGCCGCGCCTCCAGCGCGCCCCAGATGGCGATGTTGCGGTCGGTGCCTTGCGCCGGCTTGACCATTTCGGGCGCGATCAGCGCGTCCATCACGTCCGGCCATTCGGCTGCCGCGAAGGCGAACGGCACCGAAGCGGCGACGAGGCCGCGCATGAGTTCGGCGAGCTTCTCGCCGGCGTCGCCGGCATAGAGTTGCGTCAGGCCGCCATCGGCTGCCCGGCCGAGGTTCTCCAGCGCAACAACGCTTGCATGAGTCAAGGCGGCGAGGTCGGCATCCTGTTCGCCGCGAAAGGCGGTGAGCGGCGCAAGCGCCTCGGCCAGGCGGGCAAGCATGTCCCGCGCCTCGTCGATGCCGCGCGCCGACAGCCGCGAGAGCCAGAAGGGCGGGCGGCTGCCGCCGAGACCCGAAAGGCGGGCCTCGAAAAGCAACGCCAGCGAGGCCGCGTCCGGCCGCCCGGTGCCGCCGCGCAATGCCACCAGTTCGACGATCTCCGCCGCATGGCGCACGCGTGCCCGGTCGCGGCCGAGGCCAAGCAGCGGGTGCTTCAGCAGCGACAACAGGCCGACCGGATCGCCAGGCCGGAATGCGGCCTGCAGCGCCAGCCTCAGCAGGCTCGCCGCCGGCGTGTTGGCGAGCGGCGTGCCGCCGGAATCGTCGGCGACGACGCCGAAGCGCTTGAGCTCGACAGAGACGCGCCGCGCCAGCGCGCGGTCGCCGGTGACAAGTGCTGCGCGCCGGGCCGGCTGCTCGACGGCGCGCTTCAGCGCGATCGCGATCGCCACTGCCTCGTCGCGCTCGCTCGCGGCTTCCACCAGCGTCACGCCGGCCAGAGCCTCGCCTATGGCCTCGCCTGCGAAACCGGGGCGGGTCGCGGTCCACAATTCGGTGGTTTCGGCCGGTCGCAGTGCTTCGCCGACAAGCGCCGCGCGCACCGAAAGCGCCCGGTCGGCGGCGACGATCTCCTCGACATCGGTGCGCAGCACGCCGATGCCGCCGATCAGCTTTGCCAGGCCGTATTGCGGGTGGCCGAGCGTCGCCGGCCGCGCGCCGGGTGCCGAAATCGCGGCGAAGGATGCCTCATCCAGCCCTTTGTCGAGGCCGGGCAGCACGACCGCGCCGTTAGGCAGGCCGGCGATCACCCCGAGCAGTTCGGCTGTCGCCGGAATGGAGCCGGTCGAGCCTGCGGCGATCACCGGTCCGGCCGGCGGATTGCGCTTCAGCCGCGCCGCCTCCAGCCTGATCAGCGCGCTGCGGTGCGCGGCCGGATTGGAGAGCCTGCGCTCCTCCAGCAGCCTTGGCCAGTGGTCGGTGACGATGCCGAGGAAATCGAGTGTCACCTGCCACCAGCCGGCGAGGTTGCCGCTGACCAGCCCGGCGAGCTTCGCCCAATCCGTACCTTCGGTCTCGATTTCGTCCATCAGCCGGGCAAGGTCGCGCGCCAGCCAGATGGCGTCGGCCGCCGAGGTCGGCACCACGAATTCCTCATTGAAGCGCGCCGCGACATGCGCCGGCAGGCTCTCCTTCCACGCCCGCACCAGCGGCGCCAGCAACAGCAAGCGTTCCTGCGCCGCGATCGGCGGCGCCAGATCGATTGCTGGCGTTGCCTCGGTGTCGAAGGCGGCCTCGTCCTCGTCGAACTCGCCGAGCGGCCGCACCGTCGGCAGAATGGCCGAGCGACCTCCCAGCATGTCGACGAAGGCGCCGCGCAATGCCCGCGCCGCGCGCCGCGTCGGCACATAGAGCGTGACGTCGGCGAGCGCCAGCGGGTCGCCCTCGAAGCGGAAGCCGGGGACAAGCCGGCCGGCCAGCAAGGCTTCAGCCAGCGTCGGCAGAAACGGCGCTCCGGGCGGGATCGAGAAAACGCGGCGCGAGCCGCTCATATCGCTTTCGCGAGGGCGCCGGCGACCGCCGCCTCGGCGAGCGGAATGGCGTCGGGCGTGCCGACGGTGATCCAGCGGCCCTGCATCGCCATTCCGAACAGCCGTCCGGCGGCGATCGCCGTGTCGAAATAGGCGTTGAGTGAATGCGGGCCCGTCGGCGCGTCCTTGAAGATGCGCGGGTGGACAATCGCAGCCCCGGCATAGATCAGGCCGGCCGGATCGCCTTTCGAGCGCTGCAGGGCGCCGTCCGCCGCCACCAGGAAATCGGTGCCGACGCAATGTCCGGTGGCGGAATCGAGATCGGTGAGCATCAGCAGAATATCCATTCTGGCAGCGTCCCATGCAAGGGAAAGGCGCTGGAGGCTGGGCTGGCCGCTGTCGATCCAGAACGTGTCGGCGTTGATGATGTAGAAGGGCTCTTGTCCCAGCGCGGGCAGCGCCCTGACGATGCCGCCCGCCGAGTCCAGCAGCATCTCGCGCTCGTCGGAAATGACGATCCTCGGCGCTTTGCGGCCGGCGACATGGGCGATGATCTGGTCCGGAAGATAATGAACGTTGACGATCGCCCTATCGACACCGGCGCTCGCCAGGCTGTCCAGCCCCCAGTCGAGCAGCGTCTTGCCGGCGATTTCCACCAGCGGCTTCGGCATCGTGTCGGTGATCGGCCGCATGCGCTTTCCAAGCCCGGCGGCGAGCACCATTGCGTTCCTGGGGGTTGCGGTCACAGCGGTCGTTCTTCCAGCAGGCCATGGGCGGCGTAGAAGTCGTGTAGCCCGGAGAGTGCCGGGTGCGCCAGCGCTCTTCTGAGATAGTCGCGGATGCGCGGCAGGTGCTTGAGGTAGAAGGGCTTGCCGTCGCGCTTTTCGAGCCGCACGAAAATGCCGAGGATCTTCGAATTGCGCTGCGCCGCCATGATCGCGTAGGCCTCCCGGAACGCCGCCTCGTCGAAGGCGCCGGCGGCGTGGCGCGCCGCGACATAGGCATCGAGCGTCCGCTTTTCGATCTCAGGCGAGATGGTGACGCGGGCGTCCATGGCGAGCGAGGCAACGTCATAGGCGGCGGGGCCGATCAGCGCGTCCTGGACATCGACGACGCCGAGCCGGTCATGACCGGTGCGGTCGCCGCGCCAGATAATATTGGGCGAATGGAAATCGCGCAGCATCAGCGTGTATTGGCTGCCTTCGAGCCGGTCGAGCACCTTGTTCCATTCGTTGTGGTAGCCGGCCAGCAAGGCATTGCCCGCCGGCTTGCCGGTCAGCATCGGCACATACCAATCGACCAGGAGATCGGCTTCGATCAGCATCGCCTCGCGATCGAAGGGCGGCACGTCGTGGAAGACGCCGGGCGCGGCCTCCATCCTGTCGGGCCAGGCCTTGCCGTGCATCATCGCCAGCAACTCGGCCGCCGCAGCATAGCGCTCGGCGATCGGCTCGCCGTTCTGGCCCAGGAACCCTTCCGCGCCGAGATGCTCGAGCAGCAGGAAGCCTTGCTCCAGGTCCTCGGCATGGATCTCCGGCACGCTGACCTTGGCGGCGTGCAGCGCCTTGTCGATGGCGACGAAGGCGGTGACGGACTGCGCGGTGTGGGCGATGACCGCATAGGGCTTGCCGTCGCGCACTGGCGGGCCGAGCACCAGCCGCGGCGAGTTCATCAGCACGCGCGGCGCGATGCCGGCGAGCGAAACGATCTCATAGGAGCGGGCGGAAGCGTCGCCGACGAAGAAGCGCCGGCCGGCTTCGCCCCAGCCGGCCGTGGCCAGGAAATCGCGCATCGCCAGCGAGCGCGCCGCGCGATCGAAGGCAGCGCCCTGTCCCGACAGCTTCGCCAGGCGGCCGTCGCCCTGGTGGACGAGCTCGATCCAGACCGTGCCATCGGGCAAAGCGGCCTCGGCGCGTTCCGGCCATTCGACCAGGGCCGCCCCCCCTTGCGCCAGCGCGTCGTCGAAGCCGAGTTCGTCGAGCTCGCTCGCCGAAGACAGGCGGTAGAGATCGAAATGATGCACGGGAAGGCGCGTCTCGTAGCTCTGCACCAGCGTGAAGGTCGGGCTCGGCACGTCGAGGCCGGCATCGTCGGCCAGCGCCCGGATCAGCGCCCGCGCCAGCGTCGACTTGCCGGCGCCGAGATCGCCCTTGAGCGCCAGCACGTCGCCCGGGCGCAGCGCCATCGCCAGGTCTTCACCCAGCCTTGCCGTGGCGGCTTCGTCGGCGAGAAAACGCTCCAGCCCTGCCATGAGGCCCGCTACTCGGCTGCGGCGCGAATGCCCGAAGGCGCGGCGGGGAAGGTGCAGATGACGGTGGTGCCCTGGTCCTTGCCGGTCTCGATGCGGACGCTGCCGCCATGCAATTCGACAAAGCTCTTGACGATCGACAGGCCGAGGCCGGCGCCGCGCCGGCGTCCGCCATTGGTCCGCGGCTCGAAGCGGCGGAACACCGAATCCAGCACATCCGGCGGCATGCCGGGTCCGTCATCGTGGACGGAGAATTCCACGCCCTCGGCGAGCTGGCGGCAGGCGAGGGTGACCGTGCTTGCTTCCGGCGCGTAGTTCGCGGCGTTGCTCAGGAGATTGTAGAGGATCTGGCGGATGCGGGTCTCGTCGCCATGGAAGCTCTTCGGCGCCGCCGCGGCGTCGACCTTGAGCGTGATCGAGTGCTCCTCCAGCCGGTCGGCGACCAGCTCGGCGGCGGCGGCGATCGTCCGGTCGACGCTGACCTCGGAGATGTCGAGTTGCATGATGCCGGCATCGACGGTGGCGAGATCCAGTATGTCGTTGACGATGGTGAGCAGCACCGAGGAGGACGAGCCGACATGCTCGACATATTCGCGCTGCTTCGGCGTCAGCGGCCCTGTCGTGGGCAACGACAGCAGCTCGGTGAAGCCGATGATGTTGGTCAGCGGCGAGCGCAGTTCGTAGGAAACGTGCTGCACGAACTCGTTCTTCAGCTGGTCGGACCGCTCCAGCGCCTCGTTCTTGTCCTTCAGCGCCCGCTCTACATTGACGCTGTCGGTGACGTCGACGAAGGTCATCATCACTTGCCCGTTGGGCAGATGGATGACGGCGTAGCTGAGCACCGTGCCGTTGACGAGTTCGCTCTGGCCATGGCGGTCGCGGCGTTCGTCGTCGAAACCGGTGATGGCGGCGACGAAGCCGCCCCACGGGCTGTCCTTGGCCCGCCGGTCGCAGAGGTCGCGGATCGCCGAGACATGGACATTGGGCTTGACCACGTCCTGGTCCAGCCCCCACAGCGCCACGAATGCCGGGTTCGACAGCCGCAGCCGACCGTCCGGACCGAACACCGCGACACCTTCGGCGAGATTGTCCAGCGTTTCGCCCTGGACGCGCACCGCCGTCTGGTAGCGGCTTTCGAGATCCATCTTCTCGGTCAGGTTCTCGAACACCCAGGTGACGCCGCCCTTGGGCTGCGGATTGGCCACCACGCGAATGGTCTTGCCGTCCGGCAGGTGCCACCAGTGCTCTTGCGATTCGACCGCGCGATAGGCGCCGAGCAGGCCTTCCTTCCAGCGCCGCCACTCCGGCTGTTCGGCGATCTTGCCCTCGCTGCGCAGCCGGTCGAGCAGCAGGGCATTGTCCGGTGCGCTGTGCAGGAAGCCGCTGTCAAGGTTCCACAGTTTCTGGAACGCCTGGTTGAAGAAACGCAGCTTCTCGTTGGCGTCGAAGATGGCGACCGCTGTGTTGAGCTGGTCGAGCGTGTCCGCGTGGCTGCGCACCGTCCGCTCATATTCGCCGCGGATGGTCTCGGTGGCGCTGGTGTCGCAGGCAAGCCCGGCCGAGCCGTCGGCACCGGCGAAATCGGTCACCGAGAACATGCGGCGATCGCCTTCGATCACCGTCGACAGCGTTTGCTCGAACACCGGCCGCGCCTTGTGCTGCTCGGCGATCTGTTCGCGCGCCTGGCCGCCGAGGAACTCCTTGGCCTCGCGCACCGCGGCTTCGGCATTTGGCGCCTCGACCGCTTCGGCATAGGCGCGGTTGACCCATTTCAGCCGCCCGTCGGCGGCGCGCAGCCATGTCGGCATCTTCAGCGCGTCGAGCAGGCCAAGCATGGTGTCGTAGTCGGCGCTGAGTCGCTGGTTCTCGATCTTCAGCCTTGCCTGGCCGCGCAGCGTTTCCGATAGCGAGACGAAGCGCACCAGCACATGCGCCGCGCTCTTGCGGCCCTGCACCTCGAGCGGCACCCCGGCCTGCGTCTCGATGACGAGATCGAAGGTCCTTGCCTTTTCCCGCAACGCCGCCACGGCATGCTCGAGCGCGGCGGCCGAACGCGGCATCAGCCAGCGGCCGAAGGCGAGGAAGGCGGCGCGGTCCTCGGGCGCGCCGCTCTCCAGCGGCAATGTGCCGATGAGTTCCGGCTTCTTGTTCTCGGAAGCCCACACCACGACGCGCTGGTCGCGCAGATTGAGCAGCGCCTCGGAGCGCTGCAGCGCCGCGTTGACGTCGGCGATGCGGGTCCTGAGCTCGGCGTTCTGCGCCGACGTGCGGGCTCTTTCGCGGATCAGGAAGATGGCCGAGACAAGGGCGGCCCCCATGACCCCGGCGAACATGGCGAGCTGCATGACCTCGACCGTGCTGACCGATAGTCCGGCCGATTGCGCGACGCCGCCTTCGGCATGCGCCGCAAGGCCAAGTAACGGGCTGCAAAGCGCCGAGCCGGCAAGCAGCGCCGCCATGCGGACACCGGCACGCCGCAGCAAACGCCCGCCCCTGACGGCGGAGCCCGATCTCACCGAATCGCTTTGGCCGCCGGAAACGGCCTGTCCCGCACGAGGCGGGTTTTCCCCCGGCATGTCTTGGTCCTCTTCGCCGCCTGAATGCAAGACCGCCCAGATTGCGTATCCCGGCCCTCGTCCCCCGGACCGCGAATCACAACAATAACGCCTGCTGGAATCGGCGTGAAGAATCATTCGGCGCAAAAATAAAGCCGGGCGAAAGTCAATCGCCCGGCTTCAATATCTAGTGGTAATTTTCGTTTTGGTTAATAGCGGTAGTGTTCCGGCTTGAACGGACCTTGCGGCGTCACGCCGATATAGGCGGCCTGCTCGCCTGACAGTTCGGTCAGCCGGGCGCCGAGCTTGCCGAGATGCAGGCGCGCGACCTTCTCGTCGAGATGTTTCGGCAGCACATAGACCTGGTTCTGGTACTGGCCGTGCTTCGAGTAGAGCTCGATCTGCGCCAGCACCTGGTTGGTGAAGGACGCCGACATGACGAAGCTCGGATGGCCCGTGGCGTTGCCGAGATTGAGCAGCCGGCCTTCGGACAACAGGATCATGCGCTTGCCGTCCGGGAAGGTGATCATGTCGACCTGCGGCTTGACATTGGTCCATTTCAGGTTGCGCAGCGACGCCACCTGTATCTCGTTGTCGAAGTGGCCGATGTTGCCGACGATCACCATGTCCTTCATCGACCGCATGTGGTCGAGGGTGACGACATCCTTGTTGCCGGTGGTGGTGATGACGATGTCCGCGGTCGGCGCCGCGTCCTCGAGCGTGACCACCTCGAAACCGTCCATCGCCGCCTGCAGCGCGCAAATCGGATCGACCTCGGTGACCTTGACGCGGGCGCCGGCGCCCTTCAGCGAGGCCGACGAGCCCTTGCCGACATCGCCATAGCCGCAGACGACCGCGACCTTGCCGGCCATCATCGTGTCGGTGCCGCGGCGGATCCCGTCGACCAGCGATTCCTTGCAGCCGTATTTGTTGTCGAACTTCGACTTGGTGACGGAATCGTTGACGTTGATCGCCGGGAACGGCAGCAGGCCCTTCTTCTGCAGCTGGTAGAGCCGGTTGACGCCGGTGGTCGTCTCCTCGGTGACGCCGCGGATCGCTTCCTTCTGCTTGGTGAAGAAGCCGGGCGAGGCCTTCAGGCGCTTCTTGATCTGGGCGAACAGGATCTCTTCCTCTTCGCTGCCCGGATTGGACAGCACATCCTCGCCGGCCTCGGCGCGGGCGCCGATCAGGATGTACATGGTGGCGTCCCCGCCATCGTCGAGGATCATGTTGGAGGTGCCGCCATCGGCCCACTGGAAGATCTTGTCGGTGTATTCCCAATAGTCCTCGAGCGTCTCGCCCTTGATGGCGAACACCGGAATGCCGGCTTCGGCGATCGCCGCCGCGGCATGGTCCTGGGTCGAGAAGATGTTGCACGAGGCCCAGCGGATGTCGGCGCCCAGCGCCTTCAGCGTCTCGATCAGAACCGCCGTCTGGATCGTCATGTGCAGCGAGCCGGTGATGCGCGCGCCCTTGAGCGGCTTCTTGTCGCCGAACTCCTCGCGGCAGGCCATCAGGCCCGGCATTTCGGTTTCGGCGATCTCGATCTCCTTGCGGCCCCAGCCGGCAAGCGAAATGTCGGCGACCACATAGTCCTTGCTACCCGTCATGGCAGTGCTCCGGTGTGATTTGTCTGTGACACGCGCCGGCGCCTGACGGCGCGTGGAAGGGCGCGGATTGCCGGCCTGACTAGCAGATCGGCATCCAAACGACAATGGGATATAAAGAAATCTTTATTCGTGCATGTCTTTGCACCGATGCATGTCGCCCAAAAGTGTGCAGCGGTTTTGGGGTAACGACATGCATGAAGACAAAAAGCTCGTCGTCAGCATTCCTCGCCGAAGCGCCCGGCGACCAGCTGCTCCAGCGCGTCAATGGCCTGCAGCGCTTGCGGGCCGCTGGCGGTGACGCGGATCGAATAGCCCGGGCTTGCCGCCAGCATCATCAGGCCCATGATCGAGGTTCCGCCGACCGTGACGCCGTCCTTCTCGACATGGATGGCGGCATCGAAGCTGCTGGCGACCTGGACGAATTTCGCCGAGGCGCGCGCATGCAGGCCGCGCTGGTTGATGATCGGAAAATCACGCACGAGCTGGTCTTGTTCCGGCGACAGCGCGTTCATTTGCTGCTCAGGAGCTGGCTGGCGACGTTGATGTATTTGCGCCCCGCGGCCTGCGCCTCGTCGAGCGCGGCGGCCATGTTGTCGCCCTTGCGGATCGAGGAAAGCTTGATCAGCATCGGCAGGTTCATGCCGGCGATGACCTCGATGCGGCCGGATTCCATCACCGAGATGGCAAGGTTCGAGGGCGTGCCGCCGAACATGTCGGTCAAGACGATGACGCCGGCGCCGGTGTCGACGCGCGCCACGGCGTCGACGATGTCGCGGCGGCGCTGCTCCATATCGTCCTCGGCGCCGATCGCCACGGTTTCGAAATTGTCCTGCGGCCCGACGACATGTTCCACGGCATGTCGGAACTCCGTGGCCAGCTGACCGTGCGTCACGAGCACGAGTCCGATCATTCTTTGGTGGCTCCCGTCATCGCCGCTTCACAGGCGTATTTTATGCTCGCCAGCCATTCCAGGCGGCGGGAGCGCTATCTTGTCGACACGCGGCGCGTTGACAAGCCCAAAATTGCGCCGGCCGGGGCCATTTTGACGCATTGCAGCAAAAAAGCCGAAACGGATCACAGAAAAGGCGCGATGGAGAGCCGCGCCATCACGGCCGGCAGGGCGGTCGCCGCATTGCGCTCGGCAAGGTCGACGCGCGGCACCGGGCAGCCGGCGACCGGTTCGCGGATTTCTTCCTGGAAACGCGCCATTTCCGCCTGTGGCACCAGCCGCACATTGAGGTCGATCACCGCGCCCGGCTCGAATGGCAGCGGCCGCGGAATAAAGCCGGGCACCTCGGCGAGGCCGGCGATGGTCGCCGGCACGCGGCAGACCAGCCGCCCGCCATGCGCCATGGCCAGCAGCCTGTCGTCGCCGACCAGCCGCGAAAACAGGCCGCGCGCGCGGCAATGGTCGATCAGCGTCAGCGCCAGCGTCGTCTTGCCGGCGCCGGACGCTCCGGTGATGAGGACGCCGCGCTCGCCGATCAGGATAGCGGTTCCGTGGATGTTTTCGGGCTTCGCGGCGGGATCGGACATGATGGCGTCGGAAGTCAAGCTTCGGCCGGCAGCGTCACCACGAAGCGCGCGCCCTTGATCTCGCCGGGCTTGGTGCCGGGGATGTTTTCCGCCGTCAGCGTGCCGCCATGCGCCTCGACGATCTGCCGGCTGATCGACAGGCCAAGGCCGGAATTCTGGCCGAAGGCCTCGCCGGCCGGACGGTCGGTGTAGAAACGCTCGAAGATGCGGTCGATGTTGTCGGCCCTGATGCCCGGCCCGTTGTCGTCGACGGTGACGATGTTGAGCTTGCCGGCGCGCGCCAGCGAGATGGTGATATGGCCATGCTCCTCGGGAACGAAGGAGCGGGCATTCTCGATCAGATTGGTGATCACCTGGCCGATCCGCAGGTCGTGGCCGGTGACGACATAGCCTTTGACGCCTTGCGGCAGCTTGGCCACCTTGAGCTCGATCTCGACCGCCTTCTTGTTGCGCGTCGTCTCGCGCGAGACGGCGACGAGGTCGGTGATGAAGGTCTTGAGGTCGACCGTTCCCGCATCCTCGCGCGCCAGCTCGGCGTCGAGGCGCGACGCGTCGGAAATGTCGGTGATCAGCCGGTCGAGCCGCCGCACGTCGTGCTGGATGATCTCCATCAGCCGCCCGCGCGAATTCTCGTTCTTCGCCAGGGGCAGCGTCTCCACGGCGCTGCGCAGCGACGTCAGCGGGTTCTTCAGTTCGTGCGAGACGTCGGCGGCGAAGCTCTCGATCGCCTCGATGCGGGCATAGAGCGCGTTGGTCATGTCGCGGACCGCGATCGACAAATTGCCGATCTCGTCCTGGCGGTCGGAGAAGTCGGGGATTTCCTCGCGGTTCTTGACGCCGCGCCGCACCCTGACGGCGGCGGCGGAAAGCCGGCGCAACGGGTTGGCGATGGTCGAGGCGAGGAGCATCGACAGGATGGCGGTGACAAGTGCCGCGATGCCGAAGACACGCAGGATCGCCTTGCGCTCGGCGGAGACGATCTTGTCGATGTCGCCGCCTTCGGTCGACAGCATCAGCACGCCGAGCACGGCACGGAAGCGCTGGATCGGGACGGCGACGGAGACGATCTGCTCGCCCTGCTCGCTGATGCGCACGATGGTCGAGGGGCTGCCGGTCAGCGCCTTGACCACTTCAGGAAACGCCGCGCCGTTGCCGCCGGGCTGCTCGTGGTAGACCGGCAGGTCCTTGTTGCGGAAGAAGTCGAAGACGAACTTTTCGACACGCTCGACGATGCCCGGCTGCTCGTCGTCGACCGGCGGCAGGTCGTAGCGCAGGATCTGGCCGCGCGAATAGAGATGGCGCGAATCGAGCAGCAGGTTGGCGTCGCGGTCGTAGATGCGGGCGCGCGTGCGCGTCGGCGAGATCAGCCGCCGCAGCACCGGCGCGACCCGCTCAGGGTTGATCGGGAAGTCGAGATTGTCGAGCTGGTCGGAACCGGGGCCCAGGCTCTCGCCCGCCTGCAGCTCGAGCAGCTTTTCCGGATCGATGCTGATCGAATCAGTCTCCACCGTCGCCGACGCCGCGATCGCGCCGGCGATGATCTCGCCCTGCGTCATCAGGCTTTCGACGCGGGCATCGATCAGCCCGTCGCGGAAGGTGTTGAGATAGAGGATGCCGGTGACCAGCACCGCCAGGCCGGCAAGGTTGAGGAACAGGATGCGGCGGGTCAGGCTGGAGAAGATGTGATGGCCGAGGAAACGGCGCATCGGCACGGTGATCTTCGACAGGAATGCGGGCAGCATCCGGGACGGCCGCCTGACGGCGCCCGCCCTTCTGTTCCGCTCTACGTCCACTGCCATCGAATAGCAGCTCCCGGCCTGTTCCTACGCATGTCGTTGACCCAAACCGCCGTACACCGTCGAGCGGCATGCATCAACTTACGCTTCGCGGAACCGGTATCCGACTCCGTAAAGGGTTTCGATCATTTCGAAGTCGTCGTCGACGGCCTTGAACTTCTTGCGCAGCCGCTTGATGTGGCTGTCGATGGTGCGATCGTCGACATAGACCTGTTCATCATAGGCCGAATCCATCAGCGCATCACGGCTTTTTACCACGCCGGGACGCTGCGCCAGCGAATGCAGGATGAGGAATTCGGTGACCGTCAGCGTCACCGGCTCGCCCTTCCAGGTGCAGGTATGCCGCTCCTGATCCATCACCAGCTGGCCGCGCTCCAGCGAGCGGGCCTGCTGGCTGGGCTGCTTGGCGGCGGCCTCGCGGGCGCTGGTGCGGCGCAGGACCGCGCGCACCCGCTCGACCAGCAGACGCTGCGAGAACGGTTTGCGGATGAAGTCGTCGGCGCCCATCTTGAGGCCGAAGAGCTCGTCGATCTCGTCGTCCTTGGAGGTCAGGAAGATCACCGGCAGGTCGGATTTCTGACGCATCCGGCGCAAGAGTTCCATGCCGTCCATGCGCGGCATCTTGATGTCGAGGATGGCGAGATTCGGCGGCCGCGCCGCCAGGCCTTCCAGCGCCGACGCACCATCCGTGTAGGTTTCGACGCGATAGCCCTCGGATTCGAGGGCGATCGACACCGACGTCAGGATATTGCGGTCGTCGTCGACAAGCGCGATTGTTGCCATTTCAAGCGGCTCCCTCATGAGCTGTCCCTTCTTTCGTCGAGAAGGGGCTTTTGCAGGACAAATTAGGTACAAAATGTGGCATAGGCTCCGCGCAGTGTCACGCACAGCGTGCCGGCGGCCGCATTCGCACCCCTACGCGGATTGGACGAACAAGGTTTGCCAATCCTTTGGGCAACCACTGTGATTTTTTGCACATATAAACGATTTAAACAACTTTCAAATTTTTTAAATCGATTAAAGATTTGATATCATTCGGGTTTTCTGGTTCTGACCCTCTCAGCCCCGGCATCGGGGCGCCGGTCATCCGCCGGCCAGACGCGGCAAAACGAAGCCAGATGCGGCAAACGAAGAAGGAACCCTTGATGTCGGAAGCCGGCAAACGCAATCCCGCATGCCCCCTCGATCTGAAGACCACGGGCACGGTACGCTATAACTTCGGCGCCGCCGCGCTGTACGAGGAAGCGATCCGCCGCGGCGAGGCCAGGCTCACCGCCCATGGCGCCCTTGTCGCCGAGACCGGCCAGCATACGGGACGCTCGCCCAAGGACAAATTCGTCGTGCGCGACGGCGCCACCGAACCGCATGTCTGGTGGGACAACAACAAGGCGATCTCGCCGGCGCAGTTCGATGCGCTGCTGGCAGATTTCCACGCCCATGCGGCGAACAAGGACCTCTATGTTCAGGATCTGGTCGGCGGCGCCGATTCGGATCTGAAGCTGCCGACCCGGGTCGTCACCGAATTCGCCTGGCATTCGCTGTTCATCCGCAATCTCCTGATCCGCCCCGAGGCGTCGGAGCTCGCGCATTTCGTGCCGGCGATGACGATCATCGACCTGCCCTCGTTCCGCGCCGACCCGGCCCGCCACGGCACCCGCACCGAAACGGTGATCGCCGTCGATCTGACGCGCATGATCGTGCTGATCGGCGGCACCTCCTATGCCGGCGAGATGAAGAAGTCGGTGTTCACCGCCCTCAACTATCTGCTGCCGGCCAAGGGCGTGATGCCGATGCACTGCTCGGCCAATGAAGGCCCGGCGGGCGACGCGGCGGTGTTCTTCGGCCTCTCCGGAACCGGCAAGACGACGCTGTCGGCCGATCCGTCGCGCACGCTGATCGGCGATGACGAGCACGGCTGGGGCCCGCACGGCATCTTCAACTTCGAGGGCGGCTGCTACGCCAAGACGATCAGGCTCTCGGCCGAGGCCGAGCCGGAGATCTTCGCCACCACGCAACGTTTCGGCACCGTGCTGGAAAATGTCGTGCTCGGCGCCGACCGCGTGCCGGATTTCGACGACGGCAGCCTGACCGAAAACACGCGCTGCGCCTATCCGCTCGACTACATCCCCAATGCCTCGAAGACCGGCCGCGCCAGACATCCCAAAAACATCATCATGCTGACCGCCGACGCCTTCGGCGTGATGCCGCCGATCGCGAAACTGACCCCGGCGCAGGCGATGTATCATTTCCTCTCCGGCTATACGGCCAAGGTCGCCGGCACCGAAAAGGGCGTCACCGAGCCGGAAGCGACCTTCTCGACCTGTTTCGGCGCGCCGTTCATGCCGCGCCACCCGTCGGAATACGGCAATCTGCTGCGCGAGCTGATCGCCCGCCATGGCGCCGATTGCTGGCTGGTCAACACCGGTTGGACCGGCGGCGCTTACGGCACCGGCCGCCGCATGCCGATCAAGGTGACGCGGGCGCTGCTCTCCGCCGCGCTCGACGGGTCGCTGAAGACCGCCGATTTCCGCACCGACGCCAATTTCGGCTTCGCGGTGCCGGTGGCGGTCGCCGACGTCGAGCGCGCCCTCCTCGATCCGCGCTCCACCTGGGCCGACAAGCCGGCCTACGACCGCCAGGCGGCGAGGCTGGTCGGCATGTTCGCCGCCAACTTCGAAAAGTTTGAGCCGCATGTCGACGCGACCATCATGGGTGCCGCGCCGCGCCTGCAGGAAGCGGCCGAATAGTCGTTGCGGCTATGGTGTTTCTGTCCAAGACCCGGCTTTCCGCCGGGTCTTTTCTTTTTCACGCCGCCGCGTCATGACTGCGGCATGGCTTCAGACGAAAAAATCATCATTGCCGACAATGTGGTGATCCATCCCGGCGATCTGCACGAGGATTTCATCCGTTCCTCGGGTCCCGGCGGCCAGAACGTCAACAAGGTGGCCACCGCCGTGCAACTGCGCTTCGATGCCGCCAACGCCGAGGGCCTGCCGGAGCGGGTGCGCGAGCGCACCATCAAGCTTGCCGGCCAGCGCGCCACCAAGGACGGCGTCGTCGTCATCGAGGCCGGACGCTTCCGCACCCAGGAGCAGAACCGGGCCGATGCGCGGGCGAGGCTGACCGCGCTGGTCGCCAAGGCGGCCGAGCCGCCGCCGCCGCCGCGCAAGAAGACCAGGCCGTCGAAAGGCGCCGTCGAGCGCCGCCTCAAGACCAAGGCCGGGCGCTCCACGGTGAAGAAGCTGCGCGGCCGGGTCGAGAACGACTGAGACCGGCCGGCGGAGACCGCGCTGGCCGCTTTCGGGTCGCCGACTTTCCCCATCGGTGGCATGCTCGGGCGCGTTAACCGGATCGAACGGAAATCCCATGCTCGTTTTGCCCAAGGGTGTCCGCCACATGCCCGGCTACCTGCCGCGCCCGGCGCAGGAAGCGCTGGTCGAAGAGATCAGGGCGGTGGTGCAGGCCGCGCCCTTGTTCGTGCCGGCCATGCCGCGCACCGGCAAGGAAATGAGCGTGCGCATGACCAATTGCGGCCCGCTCGGCTGGGTCACCGACAAGGAGCGTGGCTACCGCTATCAGCCGACGCATCCGGTCTCAGGACAGCCCTGGCCGCCGATCCCGGAGGCCTTGCTGAAAGTATGGCAGGAGGTTGCTGCCTATCCGCATCCGCCTGAGGCCTGCCTCGTCAATTTCTATTCGAGCGACGCCAGGATGGGCCTGCACCAGGACCGCGACGAGGAAGATTTCGCCGCGCCCGTCGTCTCCGTGTCGCTCGGCGACGATTGCCTGTTCAGGGTCGGCCAGACCACGCGCGAAGGCGGGACAAAATCGTTCCGGCTGAAAAGCGGCGACGTCGTCGTGCTCGGCGGCGAGGGCCGCCTTTGCTTCCACGGCGTCGACCGCATCTACCCGTCGACCTCGGCTCTGCTGAAGAATGGCGGCCGTATCAATCTGACGTTGCGGCGGGTGACGATGCACGCCCGCTAACCGAATCTACAGACTTTTTTCATAAATACGCCAAGGCGCTGCGATGTGGGGTCGGGCAATGAATGAGAGCGGTTTGGTTATCCGTCACCTGTGGACGATCGTCTGCGGGGCGATTCAGCTCGTTCGCAGGGATTCGGGCCTTTATCTGAGCATCGTCATCTATACGTTGGCGGGACTGGTCTTCCTGCATGCGATAGGCGCTGACGACCGCACCGCCTATTCGATCTATTTCGGCAGATGGACACTGCTTAACTGTCTGATATTGCCGGCTTTTGCCATCCTTATCGACCTCATCCTGATTGTCCGCCGCTTCGGCCCCCGGCGCCGTCTTGCCGCGAAACGGATCTTTTCCACGACGCGGTTGGCCTACGCGTTCTCCGGGCTGAGCCTGCTTATGGCGCTGATGATCTTCCAAGGCACGTTCACCTCGGTGAAGAACGGCATGCCGGTCTGGCAGGACGGTTTTCCGTTCGACGTGGCGCAAGCCAACATCGACGCCTTCCTGCATTTTGGCACCGATCCGTGGCGCTGGCTTTACGCCGTGGCCGAAAACGATTCGGTCCGCGCGGCAATCGAGTGGAACTACAACGTGTTCTGGTTCCTGCTCAATTTCGGCGCCCTGTTCTTTGTCGCGACGTCGCCCATGGTGGCATCGGTTCGCACGCGCTACCTGGCCTGCTTCATGGCCGTCTGGATCGTCGTCGGCAACGTGCTGGCGGCGCTGTTCCTGTCGGCGGGCCCGGCGTTCTATGGCTCGGTCACGGGAGACGTGGCCCGGTTTGGCGAACAGCTTGCGTTCCTGGCCCATGGCGCCGCGTCGCGCAACTCCGCCGTTTCCTATCAGCAGTATCTGTGGACGCTGCACGAGGCCAGGCAGACCGGCTTTGGCTCGGGCATTTCGGCGTTCCCGAGCGTGCATGTCGGGTTGGCGATGCTGAACGCGCTGTTCCTGCGCGAGTTCAACCGCTATCTGGGTGCGCTGGCGTTCGTCTATGTCGCCTTCGTCGCGGCCAGCTCGGTTTACCTCGCCTGGCATTATGCGATCGACGGCTATGTCAGCGCCATCGTCACCCTCATCGTCTATGTCGTGGCTCGCAAGCTGATCCCGGCCGATTCCCGGCCGGTGGCGGCCATGCAGACAGCGACCGTCAATCGCCCCGAGGCGGCCATCGCGGCGTTCTGAGCGCCGTATCCTTCATCTTTGGATGCGCCGGTAGACGGTGATTGCCGGCTCCGCATGCAGCACACGGTAATTGCGCAAGGCAGAAGCGATCCGCTTGTCGCCGTGCATGAGCGCATCCCAGGACGGATTGCCTGCCGGGCCTGCCAGCACGATGTCGGGCTGCTTTGCCGCTATCTCGGCGGCAAAGTCGCCGATCGCCCGATCGCGGATTGTCTCCAGTCTCAGCTTCTGTTCGGGGTCATCGGTCCTGTCCACCAGTTTCTGGGCGCTGGAGACCATCCAGGCGCCGGGGTTGCGCGACACGAACCTGCCGCCGACCAACCGGGTCAGGGGGAAGGCGGCCTGCATCTGGGAGGCAATCGATACGATCGTCGGATGGTCGAAGCTGCCGCGGATCGCCGCGACGGATCGCTCGATCGGTCCGCTGTCCCTGGTCAGCGCGTCATACTGCGCCCTGGTCGTCGCTTGCAGCAGCAGCACGCAACCGAACATCAGCGCGGCTTTGCGAACCATCCCTGCCTTGGGGAAATCGCCGAACCGCAGAAGCTGCAGGCCGAACGCGATTGCCGTGATCGCGACCATCGGCAGGGCGTGGTTCGGCCATCCCTTGCCCATCAGCAGGAAGGCGGGGACCAGGCCGAGCGCGCTTGCCAGCGCGATCCTTGTGTCCCAATGCACATGCCTCAACCCTCCCGTCCCGACAACGATCGCGGCCGACAGCAGCAGCACGATCTTCGGCCAGTTCTCCAGATTGTCGAGCAGCGGCGCGCGAAGCGGCAGGTAGACTTCCCTGACGAGCGGCAGGACTTGCGTCAGGTAGCCGCGGTCGAAGATTGCGATGCTGGCCACGTAGAGGACGGCCATCGCGGCGCCGATAAGGTTTTCCGTAACGAGGATCGGCCTTGGCGAACGCCGTTGCCAGGCGAGGCACAGCGACGGCACGACGAAGGCCAGGGCGAAGTGGGGTGGCTTGACCATCACCATGACGCCGGCGCCGAGGCCGGCCACGATGCGTTCGGCAAGCGACCCGGCAACGAAGTCCGGCTGCCGCTGGCGCGCGCACTGCAATGCCAGCCAGGGCAGGATGCCGATCAGCGCGAACTGCTCGCGCTGGCCGAACTGATCCGGCAGGAAACACAGAACCATGAAGGCCGCCGCCGCCAGAAGCCAGAAGGCGCCGGCCTGCCGGTAGATCGGGTCGGCGCGCGTCAGGATCCGGGCGCAAACCACCAGGCTGGCCAGACCGAGACAGACAACCCCGAGCGCCAGCCAGAACTCGGCCGCTATGCCGGTCAGCCTCTCCAGCAGCACGAACGGCATATACAGCCAGATCGAGAAGGGCGGATTGGTCTCTAGCATATCGGTGTTCAGCCGTTCGCCGTTCAACAGCCGCTCGCAGACCACCAGCAGCCACGACACATCGACATTGGTCGGCACCACAGCGATCGCCAGCCACGCCGCATAGGCGGCAGCCAAGAACGTCAGGAAAAGCGGCGTCGCGATCCGCCAGACGGGTCGCGACGTGGGAGCAAATCCGGCCAAAGGCTTGTCGTAGGGCTCGGCTCTAGACATCGCGGAACACCCAACGCCTGAGCACGATGTAGTTCACCAGCGGCACGACGATGCAGGTCAGGACGATCGGGATGGCCGCGGGCATGCCCAGCCGCTCGGTGAGGACGACCGGCAAGGCGATGGCTGTCGCCAGGCCCATCGCGTTGAGCAGAGCAAAGCGCGGCAGTTCGAAGGCGTGCGCGCCTGCCGACATGAAGGTGAAGTACTTGTGCCCGGCATAGGAGAACAGGCCCGCAATGGCATAGGCGACCACGGACGCCGCCGTTGCCGGGAGCATCGCGGCGCCAGTGCCGCCGTGCGACAGCGCCAGGGCGCAAACGGCATAGACCAGCGTCGAAGCGCCGCCGATCACTGCGAAGCGCGAAATCCGGTGGGAGCGCAGAATGTTCAGCATGGTCGGAGTCAGGCCGCCAGCCGGCTGTCCAGTCGCGCCCTGTCGAAGGCCGCGTCCGTGCCGAACACGGCAAGCAGCGAGACGCCGAACGGCAGCCCGGCGTTCGGCAGGATCCGGCTTTCGGCCGAAAACAGCGCCTTCATCGCGCTGTTGATCGGCTTTGGCGGCATCGCCTGCCCGGAAGCGGTGTTCGAGCGCCGCAGGCGGTCGGCAAGGCGGGCGAGCGCCGCCACCGGAAACAGCGCCGCATTGGTGTAGCTCAGCTTCTCGATGCGATAACCGGCCTGTTCGATGCGCGTCTTCAACAGATTGCGCGAATAGCGCCGCATGTGGTGCAGCCCGACATCATGCTTGCTCCACAGCCATTGGTGCGCCGGAACCGTGAGCACAACCTTGCCGCCCGGCTTCAGCATCCGCCTGATCGTCTCCAGCGAGGCTTCGTCTTCCGCGACATGCTCCAGCACGTCGAACAGGCAGACGAGGTCGAAGCTCGCCGGCGTCACGGGCATGCCATCGGGAAGATGGCCGGCAAGGAAGTCGCGGCCCGTCTTCTCGCGGGCGATCCGGCGCGCCAGCTCGTTCATCTCCACCGCCGTGACGGTGCCGAACTGCTCCAGCATCCTGATGTTGCCGCCCGTGCCGGCGCCGATCTCGAGGATGTCGGCCTCGCGCGGCAGGCCGAGGCCGCGGATGACCGCCTCGGCGATGGCGCGCCGCCCGCAGAACCACCAATGCTCGTCCTCGGTGGCCGCCATCCGCCGATAGGCATCGAGCTCCATCAGGGCGTCCCGTCGTATTTGCGGCGCACGATGTAGATCGGGCGCTGTTTGATCTCGGCATAGACGCGGCCGAGATACTGGCCGATGATGCCGATGCCGAGCAGCTGGATGCCGCCGAGGAACAGCACGCTGACCAGCAGCGAGGCATAGCCGGGCACGTCGATGCCGAAAACCAGCGTCTTGGCGATGATCAGGAGGCCGTAGAGGAAGGCGAAGGCCGAGATCGTCGCGCCGACATAGGTCCAGACCTCCAGCGGCGCGCTCGAGAAGCTGGTGATGCCTTCCAGCGCGAAGTTCCACAGCCGCCAGCCAGAGAACTTCGATTGTCCGGCGCTGCGCTGGTCGCGGCTGTATTCGACGGTGGCGGAGCGGAAGCCCACCCAGGCGAACAACCCTTTCATGAACCTGCGTCGCTCGGGAAGCGAACGCAGCGCCTCGATCACCTGGCGGTCGATGAGCCGGAAATCGCCGACATCCTGCGGGATCTTCTGTTGCGCGATCCAGTTGTGAACGCGGTAGAACATCGACGCGGAGCGCTGCTTGAGGAAACTGTCGGTGGCGCGGCTGGTCCGCTTGGCGAGGACGACTTCGAACCCCTCGCGCCATTTCTCGACAAGCAGCGGAATGACATGCGGCGGATCCTGGAGATCGGCATCCATCGGGATCGCGGCATCCGCATCGCAGCAGTCGAGCCCGGCGGTCAAGGCGGCTTCCTTGCCGAAATTGCGCGACAGGTCGATCACCCGGATGCGCGGATCGGCTTGCTGCGCCTCGATCAGCCGATCGAGCGTCGCGTCGCTGCTGCCGTCATTGACGAAGATGAAATCGAAGGCGACGCCGGCCTGCTTCAGCGGGTCGGTGTGTTCGCGCACGGCCGCCAGAAACGGCCAGATCGCGCTTTCCTCATTGTGCACCGGCACGATCAGCGCGACCGTCGCCGTGCCGGTTCGCGGGTGCGCGATGCCGCTCGACGCCGGTCGATCGATGTGGAGGAATGGCGCGTTCATTGCTTGCCCAGCCCGCGGATCGGGCCCGACAATAGGAAAGCTCGGTTAAGATGACTTTAAGGAATGCCTCGGCGCTTCAAAGCTTCCTCAGCGCCACCTCCTCGACCAGGTGATTGGCGCCCTTGCGCAGGATGAGGTCGGCGCGCGCCCGCGTCGGCAGGATGTTCTCGCGCAGGTTCTTCAGGTTGATGTTGGTCCACAGCCCCTCGGCGATGGCGCGTGCGGCGTCTTCCGAAAGCTGCGAATAGCGGTGGAAGAAGGAGTCCGGGTTGCGGAAGGCGGTTTCGCGCAGCCGCATGAAGCGCTGGATGTACCACTGGTGGATCAGTTTCTCGTCGGCATCGATGTAGATGGCGAAGTCGAAGAAGTCCGACAGGAAGGGCACGATCTTGCCGTCCCTCGGCAATTTGCCCGGCTGCAGCACGTTGATGCCCTCGAAGATCAAAATGTCCGGCCGATCGATGGTGACGAACTCGCCGGGAATGACATCGTAGGTCAGGTGCGAATAGACCGGCGCGCGGACATTGCGTTGCGCCGACTTGATGCCGGACAGGAACCTGAGCAGCGCGCCGACATCATAGCTGTCGGGAAAGCCCTTGCGCTCCATCAGATTGTCGCGGCGCAGGATCTCGTTTGGCAGCAGGAAGCCGTCGGTGGTGATCAGATCGACCTTGGGGCTCGACGGCCAGCGCGCCAGAAGCTCCTTGAGCACGCGCGCCGTGGTCGATTTGCCGACCGCGACCGAGCCGGCGATGCCGATGATGAAGGGCGTCTTGACCACATCCTGGGCGTTGAAGAAGGCCTGGCGCTGCCGGAACAGGAGCTGGCTTGCCTCGACATGCGCCGAGAGCAGCCGCGACAGCGACAGATAGATGCGCTTGACCTCCTCGAGGTCGACCGGGTCGTTCAACGACCGCAAGCGGTCGATCTCGTCCTCGGTCAGCGTCAGCGGCGTGTCGGCGCGGAACTGTGACCATTGCTCGGCCGAGAAGAAACGATAGGGGGAGTATTTCTCGGTAGGAGCAAGCTGATCCATCGAGTTTCCTGCCCTCCTAGAGCATGATGTCGAAAAGTGTGAAGCGGTTTTCGGGCGACATCATGCTCAATCCGTCTCTACCGTCAGCCCTTGGGCCGCGACGCTTTTTCGGCAACCCCCGAGCGGCCGGTGCGGCCCTCGAGCTCCTTCAGCACCTCGTCCAGCGGCACGCCGGCGATGCCGAGGACGACCAGCCAATGATACATAAGATCGGCACTTTCCGAAACGAGGCCCTGCCTGTCGCCGCGCACGGCGGCGATCACCGTCTCGACGGCTTCCTCGCCGAGCTTCTGCGCCGCCTTGTCGATGCCCTTGGCGAACAGCTTTGCCGTCCACGAGTCCGGATCGCCGGAGCGGGCGCGTTCCCGGATGGTCTTTTCCAGATCGGACAGCGAAAACTCAGTCATTTTCGCCGTTTAAGCCCGTTGAACCGGCGAGTCCAGCCGCATCGGCAGCCCGGCAGCGGCCATATGCGCCTTGGCCTCGGCGATGGTGTAGGTGCCGAAATGGAAGATCGAGGCGGCAAGCACCGCACCGGCATGGCCGTCGCGGATGCCTTCCACCAGATGGTCGAGCGTGCCGACGCCGCCGGAGGCGATGACCGGCGCGCGCACCGCGTCCGCGATCGCGCGCGTCAGCGCGATGTCGTAGCCGGCCTTGGTGCCGTCGCGGTCCATCGACGTCAAAAGGATCTCGCCGGCGCCGCGATCGACCATCCGCCTGGCGAAGTCGACGGCGTCGATGCCGGTCTTCTCGCGCCCGCCATGGGTGAAGATCTCCCAGCGGTCGGCCTCGCCGGCGCCCGAGACCTTCTTGGCGTCGATGGCCACCACGATGCACTGGTTGCCGAACTTGTCGGCCGCTTCCGCGACGAAATCGGGGTTCTTCACCGCTGCCGTGTTGATCGACACCTTGTCGGCGCCGGCCAGAAGCAGCCTTCTTATGTCGGCCACCTGGCGCACGCCGCCGCCGACGGTGAGCGGCATGAAGCATTGCTCGGCGGTGCGGGCGACGACGTCGAAGATGGTCTCGCGGTTGTCCGACGAGGCGGTGATGTCGAGGAAGCAGAGCTCGTCGGCGCCGGCCGCGTCATAGGCCTTGGCCGCCTCGACCGGATCGCCGGCATCGATGAGGTCGACGAAGTTGACGCCCTTGACGACGCGGCCGTTCTTGACGTCGAGGCAAGGAATGACGCGTGCCTTCAGCATCAGCTCTTCTCCAATGTCGCCAGCAGGTCGACCAGCAGTTCACCGACCAGCGGCGGCACCTCGCCCTTGGCATCGAAGGCCGGATCATAGGCGGAGATGGTGAGGCCGGCGACGGGCAGCAGCCCGGCCATGCCGCACATGGCGCGACGCACCTGCTCCGGAGCGGGACCGCCGGGCGTCGCGAAGCGGTTCGCCTGCATCTCTTCGGGATCGTGCACGTCGAGGTCGATATGCATGTGGACACGGCTTGCGCCGGCGGCCTTCAGCTTTTCGGCCGCTCCGGCCCAGCCCTGACATTCCGCCCGGATGACGGGGAGCTTTTCCAGACGGTCTTTTTCCGCCGGGTCGAGGTCGCGCGCATTGACGAGCACCGCACGGGCGGGATCGATCGGCTTGAAGCCGGGGATCTGCGCCGTCATCGGCCGCCAGCAGAGGCCCAGTACCGTCGCCAGCGCCATGCCGTCGAGAAATCCGGATGTGGAAGTGTCCGGCGTGTTGATGTCGCCATGCTGGTCGGCCCAGATGATGGCGTCGGCGCCTTCGCCGGCCACGGCGCCTGCGCTGCTCAGGCAGTTGCCGGCGAGCACGACGGGAAACCGCCCATTGTCGAGGGCGATGCGCACCTCGCCCGAGACGGCGTTGCAGACGGCGAAGCCGGTCGCGATCTCGCGCGCCTGCTCGTCGTCGCTCACCCTGCCGATGTCGTGGACGTCGATGTCGTGGCCGGCAAGCTTGAGCGCGTCGGCCAGGCCGCCGGCCATCAGCGCGTCCGGACCCTGGCCGCAGCCGCCGTGATAGTGGCCGCTGTCGTAGGACGCCAGGATGATCGAGACCTTCACGGTCTTGCCTCCATGCCCTCGCCGCGCAGGATCGCCAGCGCCTCGGCTGGGTCGATGCGCCCGTCATAGAGCGCGCGGCCGGAAATGGCGCCTTCGAGCCTCTGCGCGTCAGGCATGGTCATGCGCACGATGTCGGCGATCGAGGCCAGGCCGCCCGAGGCGATCACCGGAATCGACACCGCCTCGGCGAGGTCGATCGTCGAATCCCAGTTGATCCCGGTCAGCACGCCGTCGCGGTCGATATCGGTGTAGATGATGGCGGCGACGCCGGCGCCTTCGAATTTCTGCGCCAGCTCGACGACGCCGAGGCTGGACGCTTCGGCCCAGCCCTCGACCGCGACCTTGCCGCCCTTGGCGTCGATACCGACGGCGATCTTGCCCGGAAAGGCCTTGCAGGCCTGCTTGACGAGGTCGGGGTCGCGCACCGCCACGGTGCCGAGGATGACGCGCGCCAGGCCACGGTCGAGCCAGTCCTCGATCTGCTCCAGCGTGCGGATGCCGCCGCCGAGCTGCACCGGGCTCCTGGTTGCCTTGAGGATGGCGCCGACAGCCGCGCTGTTGACGCTCTGGCCCTTGAAGGCGCCGTTGAGGTCGACCACGTGCAGCCACTCGAAACCCTGTTCCTCGAAGGCCTTGGCCTGGGCCGCCGGGTCATCGTTGTAGATGGTGGCCGTCGCCATGTCGCCGTGCTTCAGGCGCACGCATTTGCCGTCCTTGAGATCGATCGCGGGAAACAGGATCACGGTCAGGCGCCCTCGACGATGACAAAGTGGCCGGTCGAGGCGGTAAGCCTATATTTCGAGGCCGCTTGGTATTCCGGCGATTCGTAGCAGGCGATCGCCGTTTCGTAGGACTCGAACTCGACCACGACATGGCGATTGCCCGTCGGCCCTTCCGGGTTGGTGTAGCGTCCGGCCCGCACGGGGAATTTCGCACCGTATTTGTCGAATGCCACAGCGTTGGCCTCGATATATTGCTTGTAGATCTCGGGATCGCGGACGTCGATCAGCGCGATCCAGTAGCCCTTCTTGCTCATCAAGGCCTCCAGCGCAGGAAATTGGTGATCAGGGCAAGGCCGAGGGCCTGGCTCTTCTCGGGATGGAACTGCGTGCCGACCAGGTTGTCGCGCGCGACAGCCGCCGTCACCGGCCCGCCATAGTCGGCGACCGCCAGCACCTCGTCCGGCTTCGTGGCCTCCAGATGATAGGAATGGACGAAATAGGCGTGCAGTCCCTTCGGCCCGGTCTCGATGCCCGAGAATACCGGATGCTTGCGCGTGAGCTCGATCGTGTTCCAGCCGATCTGCGGGATCTTCAGCGCCGCATCGGCGGGCGTGATCTCCTTGATATCGCCGGCGATCCAGCCGAAGCCCCTGGTGACGGTCTTTTCCAGCCCGCGTTCCGACATCAGCTGCATGCCGACGCAGATGCCGAGGAACGGCCGCCCCTTGTCGATCGCCACCTCTTCCACCGCGTCCCACATGCCGCTGACGGCCTTGAGGCCGGCCGCGCAGTCGGCATAGGCGCCGACGCCGGGCAGCACGATGCGATCGGCGGTGCGGACCCGCTCGGCATCGGCGGTGAGCTCGATCGTCGCGGCAATGCCCGCCTCGCGCGCGGCGCGCTCGAAGGCCTTGGTGGCCGAGCGCAGATTGCCCGACCCGTAATCGATGATCGCAACCCGCATGTCAGGGCCTTCCCGGCGTGTGGGTGAGCCCCAGAGCCATGCCGGTCTGCGCCGGCCGTGCCAGATTGGCGTCGGGCACGATGCGCGGCACGGGCGGCTGCTCGTCTGGCATGTCGGTCTCCAGCGCATGACGCGTCTCGGCGCCGTCCAGCCTGTCGGCCTCGACGACGCCCCATTCGTGCCAGCCGCGGCGGCGCAGCGCCGCGATGCGCAGCCCTTGCCCTTCCAGCCCGACATAGAGCGAGACCAGCAGCGACAGGGCCGAGCCGGCCCAGGCAAGTCCAAGCTTTTCACCAAGCATCGACAAGATGGCCATGACGACGAAGGTCAGCGCCGCCTCGATCCACAGCCGGTTCCAGGCGAGCCACAGCGGCGGCACGAGGAAGCCCAGCCAGGCGAAACCGTCGCGGACAAAGACCGTTCCATCGGATCGTTCACCGCGGCCCGGCGGCTCCATCACGACATAGATGGCCATCGCCTATCCCTTCAAAGATCCCTTGGTGGACGGCACCGCGTCCGGCTGGCGCGGATCGCGCTCGAGCGCGGAACGCAGCGCTCGCGCCACCGCCTTGAAGCAGGTCTCGGCGATGTGGTGGTTGTTGGCGCCGTAGTGATTGGTCACATGCAGCGTGATGCCGGCGTTCTGCGCCAGCGCCTGGAAGAACTCGCGCACCAGCTCGGTGTCGAACGTGCCGATCTTGGGCGACGAGAAGGAGACGTTCCAGACCAGGAACGGCCGGCCGGAGACATCGATTGCCGCTCTGGTCAGCGTCTCGTCCATGGCGAGGTCGATCGAGGCATAGCGCATGATGCCGCGCCGCTCGCCGAGCGCCTTGGCCAGCGCCTGGCCGAGCGCGATGCCGGTGTCCTCGACCGTGTGGTGGTCGTCTATGTGCAGGTCGCCCTTTGCCTTCACCGTCATGTCGATCAGCGAATGACGCGACAGCTGGTCGAGCATATGGTCGAAGAAGCCGACGCCCGTCGCAATGTCGGACTTGCCGGTGCCGTCGACATGGACCGACACCGAGATGTCGGTTTCCTTGGTCTTGCGGCTGGCTTCGGCGGAACGCGTCGGCATGATCTATCCTTGTCCGGGAGGTTCATGGCGTGCGGGAGCGCACAGGCCGCAAACGCCCATATGCTTGAAATCGAGAGCCTTCTAGCAGCATGATCCGGCGATTGCCAGTTGCCATTCCCATAGGGTATCGGGCTGGCCGGCATGTCGTTTGCAATCGCCCACCCCATGCATACATATGGCCGATCAAAGTCCCTCGTACCGCGCCAATCGCCTCATTGGGATCGCGCGAATCGGAGCAGAAAATGTCGAATGAACTGACCATGCACGCCACGACCATCGTCACCGTGCGCAAGGGCAGCAAGGTCGTGATCGCCGGCGACGGCCAGGTCAGCCTCGGCCAGACCATCATGAAGGGCAATGCCAAGAAGGTGCGCCGCATTGGCAAGGGCGGCAATGTCATTGCCGGCTTCGCCGGCGCCACCGCCGATGCCTTCACCCTTCTGGAGCGGCTCGAAGCCAAGCTCGAGCAATATCCCGATCAGTTGACGCGCGCCTGCGTCGAACTCGCCAAGGACTGGCGCACCGACCGCTACCTGCGCCGGCTGGAAGCGATGATGCTGGTCGCCGACAAGTCGGTCTCGCTGGCGTTGACCGGCACCGGCGACGTGCTCGAGCCCGAACATGGCGTCATGGCCATCGGCTCCGGCGGCAACTACGCGCTGGCCGCCGCCCGCGCGCTGATGGACACCGACAAGGACGCCGAGGAGATCGCCCGCAAGGCGATGCAGATCGCGGCCGACATCTGCGTCTACACCAACAGCAATTTTGTCGTCGAAACGCTCGATGCCGCCTGAGGCAATCGACCATGATCCCGAAAAGTGGGACCCGGTTTTCGGATAAGATCATGGTCCAACAAGAGCACGTTTACGATTTTCGGCCGGTGACTGAAAAAGACCTGCCGATGATCGCCGGCTGGCTGGCCGAGCCGCATGTCGCCGAATGGTGGGACGATCCGCAAAAAGAGATCGTCGAGATCCGCGAGCACATCGATTCGGTTTCGGTCGAGCCGCTGATCGTCGAGCTCGACGGCAGGCCGATCGCCTATCTGCAGAGCTACGATCCGCATCTGGAGGACGATCATCCCTATGCCGACCAGCCGTTCGGCACGCTGGGCATCGACCTGTCGATCGGTCGGGCCGAGCTGGTCGGCGTCGGCCACGGCTCGGCCATCGTGCGGCAGTTCGTCGAGCAGCTTTTCGAGGAAGGGGCGCCGCGCGTCATCATCGATCCGCATCCGGACAATGGCCGCGCCATTCGCGCCTATGAGAAGGCCGGCTTCAGGGCCATCGGCCGCAGGCAATCGCAATATGGGGACGTCGTGCTGATGGCCGTCGACGCGGCCGGCACGGAAGAGGGGGACTGACCAAATGAACGCGACGGGCGACGACAACAGCTATTCGGCCTATGAGGACAGCTGGCGCATGGGGCTGCTGCTCGTGCTGGCTTTGCTCATCTTCCAGGCCGGCGCGCTTTACGGCATGGGCCATCCTCCGATCTGCACCTGCGGCTACGTGAAACTCTGGCACGGCGTGGTGCTGAGCTCGGAAAACTCGCAGCACATTTCCGACTGGTACACGCCCTCGCACATCATTCATGGCTTCGTGTTCTACGCGCTGGCGCGCTTTCTTTTTCCGCGCTCGCCGATCGGGCTCAGGCTCGCCTTCGCCGTCCTCATCGAAGGCGGCTGGGAACTGCTCGAGAACAGCCCTTTCATCATCGAGCGCTACCGCGCCGGCACGATCTCGCTCGATTATTACGGCGACTCGATCATCAATTCGGTGTCCGACACGCTGGCCATGGTGCTGGGATTTGTGATGGCGCGAAAGCTTCCTATATGGGTGGTCGTCGCCCTCGCCCTCATCTTCGAACTCGGCACAGGCTACATCATCCGGGACAATCTGACGCTCAACGTGATCATGCTGCTGCATCCGTTCGAGTCCATCAAGCAGTGGCAAAGTGGAATTTAGTGACATGAGCACCTTCTCCCCCCGTGAAATCGTTTCGGAACTCGACCGCTTCATCATCGGCCAGAAGGACGCCAAGCGCGCCGTGGCCATTGCGCTGCGCAACCGCTGGCGCCGCCAGCAGCTGCAAGGCCAGATGCGCGAGGAGGTGATGCCGAAGAACATCCTGATGATCGGCCCGACCGGCGTCGGCAAGACCGAGATCTCGCGCCGCCTGGCCCGCCTCGCCGGCGCGCCCTTCGTCAAGGTCGAGGCGACCAAGTTCACCGAGGTCGGCTATGTCGGCCGCGACGTCGAGCAGATCGTGCGCGACCTGGTCGAGGTCGCCATCGGCCTGGCGCGCGAGAAGATGCGCGAGGACGTCGCGGCGCGCGCCCAGATCAATGCCGAGGAACGCGTGCTCGAGGCCCTGGTCGGCAAGACGGCGAGCCCGGCCACGCGCGATAGCTTCCGCAAGAAGCTGCGCGAGGGCGAGCTCGACGACAAGGAGATCGAGATCGAAGTCGCCGACACCGGCACCGGCGGCATGCCTGGCTTCGAGATCCCCGGCATGCCGGGCGGCAATATCGGCGTGCTCAACATCAACGATATGCTGTCGAAAGCGATGGGCGGCCGCAAGACCAAGAGCCGCAAGACCACGGTGCGCGATTCCTACGCGCTGCTGGTCAACGACGAGTCCGACAAGCTGCTCGACCAGGACGAGGTGATCCGCCGCGCGCTCGACGCGACGGAAAATGACGGCATCGTCTTCCTCGACGAGATCGACAAGATCGCCGCCAGGTCAGACATTTCGGGCGGCCCGTCGCGCGAAGGCGTGCAGCGCGACCTGCTGCCGCTGGTCGAAGGCACGACGGTCGCGACGAAGTACGGCCCGGTGAAGACCGACCATATCCTGTTCATCGCCTCCGGCGCCTTCCATGTGTCGAAGCCGTCCGATCTTTTGCCGGAACTGCAGGGCCGCCTGCCGATCCGCGTCGAGCTGCGCGCGCTGGAGAAGGAGGACTTCGTCCGCATCCTCACCGAGACCGAGGCGAGCCTGATCAAGCAGTATGTCGCGCTGATGAAGACGGAAGGGGTCGAGCTGACCTTCACCGACGATGCCATAGATTCGCTGGCCGGCATTGCCGTCGATCTCAACGCCAGCGTCGAGAATATCGGCGCACGCCGCCTGCAGACGGTGATGGAGCGGGTGCTCGACGAGATCTCCTACGACGCGCCGGACCGCAACGGAACCGCCGTCACCATCGACGCCGCCTATGTGCAAAAGCATGTCGGCGACCTCTCGAGGAACACGGATTTGTCCAGATTCATCCTGTAAATGCATGTCGCCCAAAAGTGCGCAGCGGTTTTGGGACAACGATATGCATCAGCAGGGAACCCGATGCCGGGCAGGGTTCCGGCTTCGGGCGGGCCGGCAAGGCTTGCCCGGCGCGGCGGGCGGGTGTGGCCAAATGGAAGCATCCGGCCCTCTTTCGCCCCGGCGGCGGGTGGGCTTCTCTCGACTCTCCGTCCTGCTTTACCTAGTTTGCCCGGCGACTCGGGCGTGCCCCAGACTGGCGAGCGGTTTTGGGACAAGCATGGAAGACAACACTTAAGGCGCGTTGCCGGATCGCTCTGGCCGTGCGCCTTGACGGGCGGCGGCGTATGAAAAAACGGCTTCTTCTCCTTCTCGGCCTGGCTATGGCGGCGGCTGTTTCTGTTGCCGACGCACAGACCCTGGTGCCGCCGGGAAACCGCAACGCCGTCCAGCCCGACATACCGGGCGCCTCCAGCCGGCGCACGCAAGCCACCAACACCACTTTCCAGGCCAAGTACCGCAAGGTCTACGCGCTGCTGAAGAGCGACGCCGATCTGCGCGCCAAGATCAGCAAGGAGGCCGCCGCCTACGGCATCGACCCGATGCACATCGTCGGCGCCATCGTCGGCGAGCATACCTACAATGTCGACGCCTACGACCGGCTGCAGACCTATTACGTCAAGGCGATCTCCTACCTGTCGAGCAAGCTCTCCTTCGCCTATGACGGCGAGGATATCAGCGATTTCGTCCAGCGCCCCGAATTCAAGAAATGCGCCGGCATGACCGACAGCTACGATCTGTGGGAGTGCCGCGAGCAGGTCTGGAACCATTCTTTCCGCGGCAAGAGCGTTGGCGGGACAAGCTTTCCCAACGACCGGTTCGGCGCCACCTTCTTCCAGCCCTACTATGCCGGCCAGACCTTCGGCCTCGGCCAGCTCAATCCGCTGACCGCGCTGCAGATGAGCGATCTCGTGCACAAGGTTTCCGGACTGCCGAAGCTCGACGTCGGCGATCCGAACACGGTCTACAAGACCATCATGGATCCGGACCTGACGCTGGCCTATGTCGCGGCGACGATCAGGACGTCGATCGATGCCTATAAGAACATTGCCGGCTTCGACATCTCCGACAATCCCGGGCTCACCGCAACGCTCTACAATGTAGGCAATCCCGAGCAGCGCGCCTCTGCCTTGAAGGCCGAGAACGACAAGCGCCGCGCCGCCGGCGAGCCGGAAAAGCTGCCCGAGGAAAACTACTACGGCTGGCTGGTCAACGACAAACTGGACGAGCTGAAGGCGCTGTTCTAGCGCCCCTTTAGCCTTCCGCGTCGAGAAACGCCTCGAATTTGCGCAATTCCCCGGCGTCCGCCTCGACCATGTGGCGCGGTTCCGGATATGCGCCCGACCGGATGTCGGCGGCATATTCGCTAAAGGCGGCGATGCGCTCGTTCTGGATGCGGTCGAACTCCGCCGCGAGGTCGCGGTAGCGCTTGGCGTGGCGCGGATAGCGGCCGCGATTGGTGCCGAGCACGTCTTCCGAGAACAGATACTGGGCATCGCAGCCGGCGCCGGCGCCCATCGAGATCATGATCAGCGGCGTGCGCCGCGAGATCGCGCTGGCGACCTCGGCCGGCACCACCTCGATTTCGGCGGCGAAGGCGCCGGCCGCCTCGAGGTCCTTGACCTGTTTCCAGACGAAGGCGGCGCTTTCGGCGGTCTTGCCGACCGCCTTGAAGCCGCCGGTCCAGGTCGCGTGCGCCGGGATCAGGCCGACATGGCCGCAGACCGGGATGTGCTCGTCGCGCAGGCGGCGGATCGTCTGCAGGCTGGCCGAGCAGTACATGGCGTCGGCGCTTGCGGCGCGCAGCTTCACAGCCATGCGCAGGATCTCGTCGGTGGTGGCGCCCATCTTCGCCTGCTCGTCGCCAGGAATGGCAAAGCAGGTCGGCGCGGCGTCGCGAAAGCGCGGATCGAAGATCAGCTCATAGGTGACCGAGATCATGTCGATGCCGGCGCGTTCGGCGGCTTCCGCCTCGTCCAGCGAGAAGACGCGCAGCTTGGAGAGCTGCCGCTTGCCCTTCAGCGCTTGCAGGTCGGCGACCGTCGGTCTGCTGCGTGCCATCTTTTAGGTCTCCCTCATGCCGGCAAGATGCTTGCAAGCTTCCCAAAGTCTCACGCCGCCAGCAGCGATTTCAGCTTGACCGTTTGCGAGCCGAGCGCCTCGGATCCCGGCGCCGCGCGCTTGGCGATCAGCATCTCCGCCAGGCGGATGTCGCGCGCCACCGCATTGCCCGGACCGATGCCGCTGGCGGCGACCAGCCGTCCGTCCTCGGCCAGGTGGAACAGGATGAACGCGCCGTCGTCGAGATCGCGCCGCACCATGCTCTTGCCCTCGTCGGAAAGCCCGGCGATCTGCAGCGTCAGTCCATACTGATCCGACCAGAACCACGGCACCGCCGCATGCGCCTCGCTGGCGCCGAGCATGTTTTTCGCCGCCAGCGCGCCCTGCTCCTGCGCGTTGCGCCAGGCTTCCAGCCGCACGCGGCGGCCGCCATAGACGGCAAGCGGGAACGAGCAGCAGTCGCCGGCGGCGAAGATGTCGGGGTCGGCGGTCCGAAGCTCAGCGTCGACAGCGATGCCATTGTCGACCGCCAGCCCGGCTTCCGCGGCAAGGCCCGTCACCGGCACGGCGCCGATGCCGATCACCGCCAGGTCGGCGACGATTTGCTGTCCGCCGGTAAGGCTGATGCGCACCTCTTTGCCGTCATCGGCGATCGCCTCGATGCCCTGGCCGGCGAGGATGGTCACGCCTTCGGCCTCATGCGCCTTGTGGATCACCGCGGCGATCTCGGCCGGCACGCCGCGCATCAGAATGCGCGGCTGCGCCTCGATGACGGTGACGGTGGCGCCGAGCTTGCGCGACGAGGCGGCGAGTTCGAGGCCGATGAAACCGCCGCCGATGATGGCGACGCGGTTCTTCGGATTGAGATGCGCGCGAATGGCGAGCGCATCGTTGAAGGTCCTCAAATAGACGCAGCGTTCGCCCAGCCCCGGCATCGGCAGCTTGCGCGGCAGCGAGCCGGTCGCCAGCAAAAGCTTGTCGTAGCGCAGCGAGGAACCGTCCGACAGACGCACGAGATGCTGTGCGCGGTCGATCGCCACGGCGCGGACTGAATGGATATGCCGGATCGAGCGTTCGGCCAGCACCGCGTCGCTGGCGATCGATTTGATCGCCGGCGCCGCGCCGGTCATCGCCTCTTTCGACAGCGGCGGCCGCTCATAGGGCAGGTGCGGTTCGTCGCCGACCAGCGTCACCGGGCCCTCGTAACCCAGGTCGCGCAGCGTCAGCGCCGCCCGTCCGCCGCATTCGCCGGCGCCGATGATCACCATTCCCGCGTGCATTTCCCTCACCCGATCTGAATGAGGACTTTGCCGGCGTCGACCTTGACCGGATAGGTCCTGAGGTTGACGCAGACCGGCGCGCCCTTGGCCGCCCCGGTCTTGTAGTTGAAGCGGCCATTGTGCTTCGGGCATTCGATGATGTCGTCCATGACCAGGCCGTCGGCCAGGTGCACCTTCTCATGCGAGCAGAGCCCATCGGTGGCGAAATACTCGTCGTCGGGGCTGCGGTAGATGGCGAAGGTGCGGCCGCCATGGTCGAACCGCTTCACGTCTTCCTCGTCGATGTCATCGGCCTTGCAGGCCTCGATCCAGTCGCTCATCGATCTCTCCGATAGTCTGCCTGGCGCCCGCCATTGCATGGCGCCCACTTGTCTGCGGCTTGGCGCTTTAGGGCGATCTCACTCGGCCGCGGCGGCGGCCTTGTCGTTGTGCAATTCCTCGCGATAGGGCCGGGCGGTCGGCGGCAGCTCGCGCTTGAGGAAATAGTCCTCGTTGCGCAGCTGGCGCAGGAAGGCCGGGATCACTTCGCGGTAGCCGGCCAGGATCGACGGCGTCGGCGCCGGCAGGTCGTGCTTGATCAGCTCGTGCAGCCTGGGCAGCGCGTGATAGGGCACCATCGGGAACATGTGGTGCTCCACATGGTAGTTCATGTTCCAGTAGATGAACCGGCTGATCGGGTTCATGTAGACGGTGCGGCTATTCAGCCGGTAGTCGATGACGTTGTCGGCCAGCCCGCCATGCTGCAGGATGCCGGTCAGCACATGGTGCCAGGCGCCATAGAGACGGGGCAGGCCGACCAGCATCAGCGGCAGGAACGAGCCCGTGTAGAGCGCCAGCGCGATCGTCGCCGCGTAGATCGCCAGCCAGATGCGCGCGATCAGGATCGCCCTTGGCACCTCCTGCTCGGGAACATAGGTCCTTTCCTCGGCGTTGATGATGCCGGCTGAATGACGGACCATGTCCTTCATCGCATGCCAGCCGTCGAGGACGCCGACGAAGGCGAGGACGACGCGGATGAGGTCCGGCGGCCGCATGATGGCGATTTCCGGGTCGCGGCCGACGATGATGGTGTCGGTGTGGTGGCGCGTATGGCTCCAGCGCCAGGTCACCGGATTGCGCATGATCATGAAGCAGGCGAGCTGATAGACCGCGTCGTTCATCCACTGGGTGCGGAAAGCGGTGCCATGGCCGCATTCGTGCCAGCGCGAGTCGGTCGAGGAGCCGTAGAGCGTGCCGTAGACGAAGAAGAACGGCACGCACCACCACGTGCCCCAGAACCAGGCGCCGCCGGCGCCGCTGACGACCAGGGCGCCGAGCCAGATGATGGTATCGCGCAGCGCCGGTCCGTCGGAACGCTGCATTAGCTCCTTCATCTGCTTGCGGGGAACTTCGGTGTGGTACCACTCGGCCGCCGCCAGCCCGTTGTCGACTGCCAGCTGCGTGTCGCGGCCCACCAGGCTGTAATCGCGTCGCGACGGCGTCGCGGACAATGCTTCCGCCATTCCGGGGTCCTCCACCACGCCTCACGGATCTCCTGCCGGCCAATGCCGAGCCTGGGATCGCAGGCGTCGAAATTCAAAATAGCGGCAACAAATGATAGGATCAACATCATGAAGATAGTTTCTATCATTTTCCATCAGGCTGGTGTAGGAAGGGAGGCTATCGGAGGACCATCATGGCGAAACGGCCGACCATCACCGATCTGGCGCGAATTTCCGGTGTCAGCGTCGCCACCGTCGACCGCGTGCTCAACAACCGCTTGCCGGTTCGCGAGGAGACCGCGCGCCGCGTCTACGAAGCGGCGACCGATATCGGCTACCACGCCGCAGGGCTGATCCGGAAGCGCATGCGCCAGGAATTGCCGGAATATCGCCTTGGCTTCCTGTTGCTCAGGCGCGAGGACTTTTTCTACGGCGAGTTCGCCCGCGAACTCGAACTGGCGGTCGCGCAGTCGCAGCGTTTTCGCGGCACCGCGGCGGTAGACTTCACCAGTTCGCTGGTGCCGGACGAGATCGCCGCGGAGATGCGCAGGCTGGCGACCAGATCGCGGGCCGTCGCCCTGGTCGGGCCCGACCACCCGACATTGACCGCCGCTGTCGAGGCGCTGAAGGCGCGAGGCCTGCCGGTCTTTTCGCTGCTCTCCGATTTTGCCTCCGGCATCCGCGAGGGCTATGTCGGGCTCGACAACCGCAAGGTCGGCCGCACCGCCGCCTGGATGATCGCCAAGGCGGCGAGGAAGCCCGGCAAGGTCGCCCTCTTCGTCGGCAGCCACCGTTTCCACGGTCATGAGCTGCGCGAGATCGGCTTCCGCTCCTTCTTCCGCGAGCATGCGCCGGAGTTCGCCGTGCTGGAGACGCTGGTCAATCTTGAGGCAAACCAGGTCACTCACGACGCGATGATCGACCTGCTGGCGCGTCATCCCGATCTCGCCGGCTGCTATGTCGCCGGCGGCGGCATGGAAGGTGCGGTCTCGGGCTTGCGGGAAGCGCGGCCGATGCAGATGCCGGCGGTCGTCTGCAACGAGATCACGCCCGTGTCGCGCGCCGCGCTTGCCGACAACATATTGACTATGGTGATCTCCACTCCGCTCGCCGCGCTCTGCCGCGAGCTTGTCGACCTGATGGCGCATGCCATCGAGGCCGGCGCCGCCAACGCGCCGGGCCAGACCTTCCTGCCCTTCGACATCTATTTGCCAGAAAACATCTAGCCGGGGCCGGCTATCCGCCCGCCGGCGCGGCAACCGCGGCAAATGATAGAATCTATCAGACGGGACCGAAAATCCGGCGCTCGGCTTTCGATTCGCCCTTGACGCCTTCGCCCGAAATGGAATAAATATTTCATGAACTAGGCATTTTGGTTCTTTCGTTCCGGAACATCTGTTTCAAACACAGGACTTGGCGTTCCATCACGCGGGAGGCGCCCTCCGGAATCGAGATGGCAAGCGGGAGAGATTCCTCGGGAGATCGGGGATTCCGGGCAAAAATCGGTGCAGCCGGACACCATGTGGAGGAGAAATACAATGAAGAAACTGCTTTTGGGCGTCGCTTTCGCGGCGCTGATGAGTTCGTCCGCCTTTGCCGCCAAGGTTGGCGTGTCGATGGCCAAGTTCGACGACAACTTCCTCACCGTGCTGCGCAACGGCATGATCGAGCAGGCCAAGGGCATGGACGGTGTCGAGCTGCAGGTCGAAGACGCGCAGAACGACGTCGCCAAGCAGCTCGACCAGATCAAGAACTTCGCCGCCTCGGGCGTCGACGCCATCATCGTCAACCCGGTCGACACCTCGGCCACGCAGGCGATGTCCGACGCGGCGGCCGCCGCCAAGATCCCGCTCGTCTACGTCAACCGCGAACCGGTCAACGTCGACTCGCTGCCCGAAAACCAGGCCTTCGTCGCCTCGAACGAAGCCGATTCCGGCACGCTCGAAACCAAGGAAGCCTGCCGCCTGTTCACCGAAGCCGGCAAGAAGGAGGCCAACGTCTATGTGATCATGGGCGAGCTTTCCAACCAGGCCGCGGTGCAGCGCACCAAAGATATCGAGGAAGTGATCGCCACCCCGGAGTGCAGCTTCATCAAGATCATCGACAAGCAGACCTCGAACTGGGACCGTGACCAGGCGCAGAACCTGATGACCAACTGGCTGTCGACCGGCAAGCCGTTCGACGGCGTCATCGCCAACAACGACGAAAGCGCCATCGGCGCCATCCAGGCAATGAAGGCCGCCAACATCGACATGAAGACGGTCGTCGTCGGCGGCGTCGATGCCACCCAGGACGCGCTCGCCGCGATGCAGGCCGGCGATCTCGACGTGACGGTGTTCCAGGACGCCGCCGGCCAGGGCGCCGGCGCGCTCGATGCCGCGCTCAAGCTGTCCAAGGGCGAGAAGGTCGAGCACAAGGTCTACGTGCCGTTCCAGCTCGTCACGCCGGCCAACATCGACAAGTTCCTGAAGAAGAACTGAGGCAGGCCGTTCACTAGCGCAGTTCCAGGGAAAGCGTGAAACGGTTTTCCGCGCGGAATTGCGACAGAGAAATAGGGCGGCGCATCAGATCAGAACAACGGCGCCGCTCCTCGTTCCTCCCGCCCGTGCGGGCGGGAGGGCGAATGCGGCCGACGGAGGAAAGAGACGTGGCACAGACATCCCATGGCGTCGGCGGGCTGACCTACGATGCGAAGAAGCGTGCATGGCCTGCCGAGTTCAACGTTTTCCTGGCGCTCGTCATCCTCGTCGGCGCTTTCGAGCTGATCGGCCGGGTCTTTCTCGGTGACAGCTTCCTGTTCAACACCCGCGACAATGTCGACGCCATCTTCAACGAGCAGCGCCTGCAGATCATCATCCTGCAAGTGTCGATCGTCGGCATCATCGCCATCGGCGTGACGCAGGTGATCATTTGCGGCGGCATCGACCTGTCGTCCGGTTCGGTCGTCGGCGCCACCGCGATGATCGCCATGAGCTTCGCCCAGGTGGCGACCGTCAACGGCAATCCCAACCCCAAGGCGATGTTCATCGATTATGGCTTGACCGACCTGCCGGTGATCGTGCCGGTGCTGGTCGCCATCGGCTGCGGCTTGATCGCCGGCCTGGTCAACGGGCTTCTGATCGCCTACACGCGCATCCCGCCCTTCATCGCCACGCTCGGCATGATGGTCACCGCGCGCGGCATCGCCAAATGGTGGTCCAAGGGCCAGCCGATCTCGTTTCCGACCGACAGCTTCGCGGCGATAGGCAAGGGCCTGATGCCGGTCATCATCTTCATCTCGCTGGCGATCCTGTTCCAGCTGATCCTGACCTACACCAAGTATGGCAAGCACTGCTACGCCATCGGCTCCAATGAGGACGCCGCGCGCATGTCGGGCATCAAGATCGCCAACCACAAGGTGCTGGTCTATGTCATCGCCAGCATCCTCGCTTCGCTCGCCGCCGTGGTGCTCTGCTCCAAGAACCTCACCGCCCAGGCCGGCATGGGCGTCATGTACGAGCTCGACGCCATCGCCATGGCGGTCATCGGGGGTGTCTCGCTGTCGGGCGGCCGCGGCTCGATCATCGGCACCGTCATCGGCTCGCTGATCTTCGGCGTCATCATCTCCGGCTTCACCTTCCTGCGCCTCGACGCCTACTACCAGGAGATGGTCAAGGGCGTGATCATCGTCGGCGCGGTGGTTCTCGATCAATGGCGCCAGCGTCGCCGCGCGATAGGAGCTTGACCATGTCGGACATCGTTCTCAAGACCGAAAACCTGACCAAGCGCTACGGCGGCGTGCATGCTCTCGAAGGCGCCAACTTCGAACTGCGCAAGGGCGAGCATGTCGCCATCATGGGCGACAACGGCGCCGGCAAGTCGACCTTCGTGCGCCAGATCACCGGCGTCGAGCAGCGGACCGACGGCAAGGTTTGGTTCGACGGCAAGGAGGTGAGCTTCGCCGGGCCGATCGAGGCGCGCGAGGCGGGCATCGAAACCGTGTTCCAGAACCTCGCGCTTGCCGACGATCTCGACGTGCCGTCCAACCTGTTCCTAGGCCGCGAGAAGGTGCTGTTCAATCTCGGCCCGTTCTCGATTCTGGATCGCAAGTACATGCGCAAGGCGACCGAGGCCGCACTGGTCCGCACCGCGGTGAAGATCCCGAACCTCTCCAGCACCATTCGCCACATGTCGGGCGGCCAGCGCCAGTGCGTGGCGATCGCCCGCACGGCGACCTTCGCCTCCAAGCTGATCATCATGGACGAGCCGACGGCGGCGCTCGGCGTGCAGGAGACGGCACAGGTCGAAAACATCATCCGCACGCTGAAGGAAAATGGCGAGCCGCTGATCCTGATCAGCCACAACATGCGCCAGGTGTTCGATCTGGTCGACCGTATCGTCGTCTTCCGGCGCGGCAAGATCGTCGCCAATTTGCGCAAGCAGGACACTGACGGCAACGACATTGTCGCCTATATCACCGGCGCCAAGACCGGACAGGCGGAGCTCCAGGCCGCCTGACGGCCGGGATCAACCAGATCGTCCGCGCCAGACAGGCGCGGACATGTTTTAGAACCACCCTCAAAGGACAATTCATGACTATCCGCTTCGCACTTCTCGGCGCCGGCCGCATCGGCAAGGTCCACGCCCGCGCCGTCGGCTCTAATCCCGATGCAAAACTGGTTGCCGTGGCGGACGCCTTCGAGAAGGCGGCGAGCGACCTGGCCTCGGCCTATGGTGCCGAAGTGCGCAGCATCGAGGCCATCGAGAAGGCCAAGGACATCGACGCTGTCATCATCTGCACGCCGACCGACACCCATGCCGACCTCATCGAGCGCTTTGCCAAGGCCGGCAAGGCGATCTTCTGCGAGAAGCCGATCGATCTCGACGTCAAGCGCGTCGAGAAGTGCCTGGCCGTGGTCGAGAAGGCCGGCGCCACGCTGATGGTCGGCTTCAACCGCCGCTTCGACCCGCATTTCGCCGCCGTGCGCAAGGCCATCGACGACGGCGCCATCGGCACGGTGGAGATGGTCACCATCACCTCGCGCGACCCCGGCGCGCCGCCGCTCGACTACATCGCCCGCTCCGGCGGCATCTTCCGCGACATGACCATCCACGATTTCGACATGGCGCGCTTCCTGCTCGGCGAGGAGCCGGTGGCGGTCAGCGCACACGCTTCGGTGCTTGTGGACAAAAAAATCGGCGAGGCCGGCGATTTCGACTCGGTCAGCGTCATCCTCGAGACCGCGTCCGGCAAGCAGGCTGTCATCTCCAACTCGCGCCGCGCCACCTATGGCTACGACCAGCGCATCGAGGTGCACGGCTCGAAGGGCATGGTCGCCGCCGAGAACCAGCGGCCGGTGTCGATCGAGCTCGCCAACGACAAGGGCTACACGCGCCCGCCGCTGCACGACTTCTTCATGACCCGCTACCTCGACGCCTACGCCAACGAGATCGCCGCCTTCATCGGCGCGGCAACCAAGGGCAAGAAGGCGGCGCCAAGCGGAACGGACGGCCTTGTGGCGCTGAAGCTTGCGGACGCGGCGCTCAAATCGGCGAAGACCGGCAAGGCTGTCCGCGTCGACTGAGCTTTTTGAATTCGAACACAGGAGAACAGCGATGAGCGGTTTGGCCGGTCGCAATTCGGAAACGCGCGCCCTCGTCACCGGCGGCGCGCAAGGCATCGGCTTCGCCGTCGCCGAGGCGCTGGCCGACGAGGGCTGCCGCGCGCTGGCGCTGGTCGGCCGCTCGCAGGAAAAGGGCGACAAGGCGGTCGCGGCGCTGAAGAAGGGCGGCGTCGACGCCATCTTCATCAGCGCCGACGTCGCCAAGGTCGCCGACTGCAAGCGCGCCGTCGACACGGCGATCGCGCATTTCGGCACGCTGAACGCGCTGGTCAACGCAGCCGCCACCTCGGCCCGCGGCTCGCTGATCGAAACGACAGAGGACGTCTTCGACCAGATCTTCGACACCAATGTGCGCGGCCCCTTCTTCCTGATGCAGGGCCTGGTCGCGCATCTTCTGGCCCGCAAGGCGCCGGGCTCGATCGTCAACGTGCTGTCGATGTCGGCGCATGCCGGCCAGTCCTTCCTGACGCCCTATTCGACCAGCAAGGGCGCGCTGATGACGCTGACCAAGAATGTCGCCAGCTCCTATCGGAGGAACCGCATCCGCTGCAACGCGGTGCTGCCGGGCTGGATGGACACCGAGGGCGAGGCGATCGTGCAGAAGAAGTGGCACGACGCCCCGGACGACTGGCTGCAAAAGGCCGAGGCCTCGCAGCCGATGGGCCAGCTGGTCAAGCCGGCCCAGCTTGCGCGGCTGATCACCTATATGCTCAGCCCGCAGGCCGGCGTGATGACCGGCTCGCTGGTCGACTACGACCAGAACATTGCTGGCGTGGTCGGCGAGTAGGGCAGGCGAGCAGCCTCGCATCCAGAAGCAGATCGGCCGCGCGTTCACGAGTGATTGGGCTCGAGCGTCCCGGGCTCTGAAAGTCCCTGTTGCCGCAGCATCGCTATTCCCATATAGTCAAGATGGTCAGAATAGTCATGAGATTGAAATGCTGCCTGGACCCAAAGAAGATATGAGCTGGACGGTCGCTGGGGCAAAAGCCCGGCTCTCGGAGGTCATAGATCGGGCACAATCGTCGCCGCAGACGATCACCCGAAACGGCAAACCAAGCGTGGTCGTCGTGTCCGCAGAGGAATGGCGGCGCAAGACCGCACGGAAAGGCACGCTGGCGGAGTTCCTGCTGGAGTCGCCGTTGCGCGGCTCCGATTTGAACCTTGAGCGTCAACGCGACGAGCCGCGTGATCTGCCGCTGTGAAGATACTGCTTGATACGAATGTCCTGTCCGAAGTGACAAGGCCGGCGCCAGACGCACGCGTGTTGGGCTGGTTGGACGAGCTTGACGAGGACCGCTCATTCATCAGCGTCGTGTCGATCGCCGAAATCCGCCGCGGCGTTGCCCTCATGGATGAGGGACGCAAACGCGAAGCGCTTGCAGAATGGCTCGCTCGGGATTTGCCCCAGCGCTTTGAGCAGAGGGTTTTGCCGGTGGACGAAGGCGTTGCCTTGGCCTGGGGCGACCTGATGGGCCTTGCCAAGCGCCGCGGCCGCGGTCTGTCCTCAATGGATGGACTGATCGCTGCCACATCGATTGCGCAGCAGCTCACTTTGGCAACGCGCAACACGAAGGATTTCGAAGGCTTTGGAATCGAACTCTTCGATCCCTGGACTGCATAAACAGGGCATGTCGGGTTCGATAGCCTATGCCCTCGCCACAAGAGAATGTCTCGATGCATCCATATTAGATCACGGTAAGCGGCCATCTTGGGGTTGGCGTCACCGCGCGGTCAGAAGCCAACGCTCTCCAACTGTTCTCGCCAACCTTCGGATCCGTGCAAAAGGTCGTCAGCATCGAGATGGTCAGGACATGGATGATTTCGATCAAAATCATGGGCAACTGGTTTCGTCGTCGTATCTGGTTTCCCCGAGGCCACGAGCAAATTTCTAGCTGAGACGAGGCCCGTACCGAAAGAAAGGCGTCTCAATTGAGTGATCCTCAACCCATCACGAACGAAAATATCCTGAAGATTCTCGGCATCGTCCTCATCGAAATTCGCGCGGCCGATGACCTACCTACAGCACGCATGCTTGCAGACTCATTTCACAACGCGCCGGCCATGATCGCCCGCGGTGCTGATCCGCAGGATACATGGGCAAGCGTTCTCAATATCGCTCGCAGGCTTGAGATGGAACGGTATGTCGTCTCACTGTTGAACCACGTTCAGGCGAGACAAATATCAAGCCGAGCCCCTACCGACACGTGACAAGCGCCTTCGCATCGACTATATGAGCCGCATGATCCACCTGACCGCCTCGTTTTGGTACTTTAGCTACGGTAGCTCGCTGGCGGCGGGAGGATTGCGCTCGATCTGAAGATTGCAGCATCAAAATCCGACAAGCCGCCAGACCTGGCGGCTTTTTTGTTTCAGCCGGCAGGTCTCCTAACCAGGAGCAGAAAGCCGTGTTGACCACCACAGACGACCTTCGGGTCACCGAACTCAAGGAACTGAGCACGCCGGAAGAGGTGATGCGCGAGATACCGCGCACGCTGACGGCGACGCGCACCGTTGCCGCGTCTCGCAACGCCATCCATTCGATCCTGACAGGCGCCGACGACCGGCTTTTGGTCATCGTCGGCCCCTGTTCGATCCACGATCCGGTCGCCGCAATGGACTACGCCAGCCGTCTGGCGGCGCTGCGCGAGGCCCTTGCCGACCGGCTCGAGATCGTCATGCGTGTCTATTTCGAGAAGCCGCGCACCACGGTCGGCTGGAAGGGCCTGATCAACGATCCCGACCTCGACGGCAGCTTCAACATCGACAAGGGCTTGCGCATGGCGCGCAACGTGCTGTCGGCCGTCAACAATCTCGGCCTGCCGGCGGCGACCGAGTTCCTCGACATGACGACGCCGCAATACATCGCCGACCTCGTCGCCTGGGGCGCCATCGGCGCGCGCACCACCGAGAGCCAGATCCATCGCGAGCTGGCCTCGGGCCTGTCCTGCCCGGTCGGCTTCAAGAACGGCACCGACGGCAATCTCCGCATCGCCGCCGAGGCGGTGAAGTCGGCCGCCCAGCCGCACCATTTCATGGCGGTGACCAAGGGCGGCCGCAGCGCGATCGCGGCGACCACCGGCAACGAGGATTGCCACGTCATCCTGCGCGGCGGCATCCAGCCCAACTACGACGCGGCGAGCGTCGCCGCGTCCGCTGCGGAGCTCGGCCGCATCGGAGTCGCGCCGCGGCTGATGATCGACGTCAGCCACGCCAACTCGAGCAAGAAGCCGGAGAACCAGCCGAAGGTGGCGGCCGACGTGGCGGGCCAGGTGGCAGCGGGCGACGAGCGCATCATCGGCGTCATGATCGAGAGCAATCTCGTCGCCGGCCGGCAGGACGTGGTGGCCGGCAAGCCGCTCACCTACGGCCAGAGCATCACCGATGGCTGCATCGACTGGGCGACCACCGAGACGGTGCTGCACGGCCTTGCCGGCGCGGTCGAATGGCGGCGGTCGGCACGCCGCGAAATGCTGGCGACCCGGCAGGGCGCGGCCTGACTTCCTTCCCCCCTACGGAAGAAGGTGGATCGGCGCGCAGCGCCGAGACGGGTGCCGGAAGGAACTCGGCGTGGGCCCTTGAGGCTCACGCCGCCCTCAAACCTTCCCAGGCGGTGAACACCGAGACCGCGAACAGCAGCAGCCCCGCCGCCCGACCGGCAAGGACGGTCGCCCGCGGATTGGCGACCAGCAGTTGGCGGCTGCTGCCGGCGGTAACCGCGAGCCCGCCATAGATGGCGGCCTGCGTGGCGATCGTCATCAGCCCCATGACGGTCGCCTGCATCCAGATCGGGCCGTAGTCCGGCTTCAGGAACTGCGGATAGACGGCGAGGATGAAGAGGTAGGCCTTCGGATTGATCAGGCAGGTCATCAGCCCCTGGCGAAACGCCTTCCAGGCGGAACGGCTGCCGGAAGGCCCGTCCTGGCCGATGGTGATGGAGCTGCGCATCAGCGTGATGCCGATATAGGCCATGTAGGCGGCGCCGGCGATCAGCAGCGGCGTGAACAGGATCGGGACGAAATGCATGAGCAGGCCGACGCCGATCGCGCCGTTCAGCGTGTGCACAATGCCGCCCAGCATGATGCCGCCAGTCGCGGCGAGACCTCTGTTGCTGCCGCCCGTCAGCGCATTGGCCAGCACGAACAGCATGTCCATGCCGGGCACGACGATGATGCCGAACAGCAGGATGAAGAAGAGCCAGAGATTTTGCGCGTAGTCCATGTCAGTAGTCTGTTGCCTTCACCCGAAATGCCGCAGAGCAATGTGTTGATTTTCAAGCGGATAGGCCGTCCTATAGATCATCCCAACTGACGGGGGTGTGTCAGTTGCGTTCGGAGCCGTTGAGGAAATGCGCAAGGCGTCGCGCCTGTTCGAGATCATCCAGATCCTGCGGCTGGCCAGGCAGCCGGTGACGGCGGCCATGATTGCCGAACAGCTGGAAGTGACGGTGCGCTCGATCTATCGCGACATCGCGGCACTGCAGGCGATGCGCGTGCCGATCGAGGGCGGGCGCGGCATCGGCTACGTCCTGCGCCCGGGCTTCGACCTGCCGCCGCTGATGTTCTCGATCGAGGAGATGGAGGCGATCGTGCTGTCGCTGGCGCTGCTCGAGCGTACCGGCGACGACGAGCTCAAGCAGGCCGCAAAACGCGTCGGCGCCAAGATCGCCGGTGCCGTGCCGCCGCCCTTGCGCCAGGCGCTCGACGCCAATGCCCTGCATGCCTGGGGTTTTGCTGCACCCTCGGCCTCGGCGGTCGATCTCGCCTTGGTGCGCCGCGCCATCCGCGACGAGGAGAAGCTCGACCTTTCCTATCGCGACGAGGCCGGCCGCGACACAAAGCGCCTCATCCGCCCGGTCGCGCTCATCTATTACGCCGAAACCGCCAACATCGTCGCCTGGTGCGAACTGCGCCAGGCCATCCGCAATTTCCGCAGCGACCGCATCGAGGACTGCCGGCTGGCGGGCCTATGGTTCAAGGGCGAAGGCGACCGGCTGCGGCAGGTCTGGGTGGACGGCTGGGAGATCAACGCATCGGCTGCCGCCACCTGACGCTTTGCCGGCTTTGCGTTGGAAGCGGCTGTTACCGCACGTCCACCCAGCGCTGTTCCTGGAACGAGCGCGCCATCGCATGCACGGTGCGCTCGATCTCCAGCCCCTCGTCGAAATCGATGATCCGCGCCGGCTTGCCGGCGAGCCGCAGCATGAGCTCGCGGCATTCGATGATCTTGAGGTCGTTGAAGCCGAGGCCGTGGCCGGGCGCCGGGACGAAGGCGTCGTAGGGCTTGTGGTGCGGCGCCACCAGGATGGTGCGGTAGCCCTGCTCGGTCGGCCTGTCTGCCGTCAGGTAGAGCTGGAACTCGTTGAACCGCTCCTGGTCGTAGAGGATCGAGCCTTTCGAACCGAAGATCTGGATGGCGATGCGGCCCTTGCGGCCCCAGGCCGAGCGATTGACCAGCAGCGTGCCGGCAATGCCGTTCTCGAGATGCATCAGCACGCTGGCGATGTCGTAGGTCTCGACCGCGCGGCGACCGCCGGTCGCGACCTTGCGGTCGGCATAGGGCTTGGCCATGTCGCACATGACGCGGCCGACGCGGCCGAACAGCACCTTGATCAGCGACAGCGGGTGCACGGCGAAATCGTCGAGCGCGCCATAGCCCGATGCCGCCTCATGCTTCCAGAAGAACGGCGCCTCGGGGTCGGCCATGAAGTCCTCGTCCATCTCGATGCGCAGATGGTTGACCTCGCCGATGATCTTCTCCTCAAGCAGCGCGCCGATATGGCGGATGGCCGGGTTCTGGATGTAGTTGTAGCCGAGCGCCGCCACCTTGCCGGATGTCTTCGCCGCCTTCGCCATCGCCTCGGCTTCCGCGAAGCCCGGCGCCATCGGTTTCTCGCACCAGAGATGCTTGCCGGCTTCGAGGATGGCGATGGCCATTTCCGGATGGAACTGGTTGGGCGTGGTCAGCGACACGATCTCGACCTCCGGATCGTTGACCACGGCGCGCCAGTCGCCGGAGCCCCTGGCGAAGCCGAACTCACCCGCCTTGCGCCTGGCAAGCTCGTCATTGACCTCGCCGAGATGCACCAGCCTGGGCTTGGCTACATCCGGGAAGACGGTGCCGACCGCGCTCCAGGCAATGGCGTGGCACTTGCCCATGAAACCCGTGCCGATGAGGCCCACTCCGACCATTTGGATGTCTCCATTGAAGGGGAACTGCAGCGTGTGGATGAATTAATCCATTTCCGCTCGGAATGGAACGTCCAAATCATTTTTTATGGTGTTCTTGCGCGAAGCCGCTATGATGAGGCAGGAGAGGGGGACTACCATTATGGCCGTGGGCGGAGCGACGATGGACGAACGGGTTCCCCGCGATTTCGAGACGCTGCGCGCGACGATCCTGGAGCGGCGCCACAGCCTGCCCAAGCGCATCGCGCAGATAGCCGCCTATGCGCTCGACAATCCCGACGACATCGCTTTCGGCACCGCCGCCAGCATCGCCGCCTCGGCGGGCGTCCAGCCCTCGACGCTGATCCGCTTTGCCCAGCAGCTCGGCTTCGACGGCTTCACCAGCCTGCAGCTTGTGTTCCGGGAACGCCTGCGCGAGCGCAATTCATCCTATGACGAGCGTTTGGCCGCGCTGCGCGCCAAGGCCGAGGAAGGCGCCGGCCATCGGGCGATCTTCGATGGTTTCGTCGCTGCCGCCAGCACCTCGCTGAGCGACATTTCGCGCACGCTCAACGAACCGCATTTCGAGGAGGCGATCGCGCTGCTGGCCAAGGCCGAGACCATCTACGTGCTCGCCAAGCGCCGCTCCTATCCGGTCGCCTCCTACATCGCCTACGCGCTGGGCAAGCTCAAGATCCGCAACCAGCTGATCGAGTCGGCCGCCGGCCTCAACGCCGAGATGGTCGGCTTTGCCACGCCGAGGGATGCCGTCATCGCCATCTCGTTTTCGCCCTATGCGCCGGCGACCATCGAGGAAACGCGCGCCATCTCCGAGCAGGGCGTGCCGATCGTCGCCATCACCGACTCCTCGTTCTCGCCGCTCGCCCAGTTCGCCAAGGTCTGGTTCGAGGTCGCCGAGGCCGATTTCGCCGGCTTCCGCTCACTGTCGGCGACGATGGCGCTGGCCATGGCGCTGACCGTCGCAGTCGGCGAGAAGCGGCGCGACACGGGCCGCAAGCGCAAGGGCTGAACGGCTCGGCCTGCAGTCTTTTTCGGCTAGGGAATGCTCATTCCATCTTGACTACAGATTGGAATTATTATTTCATAATCCCGGCATCACGCCGCCGCTCGCGCGTGTACCCCAAAATGGGGTTGCTCAACACAATAAGGCCGATGGGAGGTTCGAATGGGCGAAGCCGTGGAAGCGAAACCGCTCGACGTCATCACCATCGGCCGCGCCTCGGTCGACCTCTACGGCCAGCAGATCGGCTCGCGGCTGGAGGACATCACCTCCTTCGCCAAATCGGTCGGCGGCTGCCCGGCCAACATCTCCGTCGGCACGGCAAGGCTTGGCCTGCGTTCGGCGCTGCTCACCCGCGTCGGCGACGAGCAGATGGGCCGTTTCATCCGCGAGCAGCTCAAGCGTGAAGGCGTCTCGGTCGACGGCCTGAAGACCGACAAGGAGCGGCTGACCGCGCTGGTGCTGCTCTCGGTCGAGGATGAAGGCGTCTCGCCGATGATCTTCTACCGCTCCGACTGCGCCGACATGGCGCTGGCCGAGGAGGATATCGACGAGGCGTTCATTGCCTCGGCTCGCGCCGTCGTCGTCACCGGCACGCACTTCTCGCGACCCAACAGCGACGCCGCGCAGCGCAAGGCGATCCGCATCATGAAGGCCAAGGGCGGCAAGGTGGTCTTCGACATCGACTATCGCCCGAACCTCTGGGGCCTTGCCGGCCATGCCGAGGGCTTCGAGCGCTATGTCAAATCCGACCGCGTCTCGGCGCAGCTGAAGACGGTGTTGCCCGATTGCGACCTCATCGTCGGCACCGAAGAGGAGATCATGATCGCCTCGGGCGCCGATGATTGCCTGAGCGCGCTGAAGACCATCCGCTCGCTGTCCTCCGCCACCATCGTGCTCAAGCGCGGCGCCATGGGCTGCATCGTTTATGACGGGCCGATCAGCGACGACCTCGAGGACGGCATTGTCGGCAAGGGCTTTCCGATCGAGGTCTACAATGTGCTTGGCGCCGGCGATGCCTTCATGTCGGGCTTCCTGCGCGGCTGGCTCGGCGGCGAGAGCTTCGCCACGGCGGCGACCTGGGCCAATGCCTGCGGCGCCTTCGCCGTCTCGCGCCTGCTCTGCGCGCCGGAATATCCGACCTTCGAGGAATTGCAGTATTTCCTCAAGCACGGCAGCAAGCACCTGGCGCTGCGCAAGGACGAGGCGATCAACCACATCCATTGGGCGACGACGCGCCGGCGCGACATCCCCTCGCTGATGGCGCTCGCCTGCGACCACCGCGTCCAGCTCGAGGACGTCGCCGCCAAGACCGGTGCGGATGCCGCCCGCATCGAGGATTTCAAGGTGCTGACCGTCAAGGCGGCGGCCAAAGTCGCCGCCGGCCGCGCCGGTTACGGCATGCTGCTCGACGAGAAATATGGCCGCGACGCCATGTTCGAATTCGCCCGCCATCCCTTCGCCTGGCTTGGCCGTCCGGTCGAACTGCCGGGCTCGCGGCCGCTGCGCTTCGAATTCTCGCAGGACATTGGCTCGCAACTGGTCGACTGGCCGGTCGAGCACTGCATCAAATGCCTGTGCTTCTACCACCCGGACGACCCCGAGGCGCTGAAGCTGGAGCAGCAGCAGAAGCTCAGGACCCTGTTCGAAGCCGCGCGGAAAGTGGGCAGGGAGCTTCTCGTCGAGATCATCGCCGGCAAGCACGGCAAGCTCGACGACACCACCATCCCGCGCGCGCTGGAGGAACTCTATGCGCTGGGCATCAAGCCCGACTGGTGGAAGCTCGAGCCGCAGGCCTCGGCCAGCGCCTGGGCCAAGATCGAGGCGGTGATCGTCAAGAACGATCCATGGTGCCGCGGTGTCGTGCTGCTCGGGCTGGAGGCGCCGCAGGACGAGCTGGAAGCGGCCTTTGCCGCAACGAGCAACGCGCCGATCGTCAAGGGCTTCGCCGTCGGTCGCACCATCTTCATCAACGCCGCCGAACAGTGGCTGGCCGGCAGCATGTCGGATGAAGGGGCGGTCGCCGACATGGCGTCGCGCTTCGAGCAACTGACCGAGGCATGGCTTGCCGCGCGCGGCCGCAAGGCGGCATAACAGACGGAAGCCGGAGGAAACGACATGACGAAGACCGTACGCCTGACCATGGCGCAGGCTGTGACCCGCTTCCTGTCGCGCCAGATGACTGAGATCGACGGCAGACGAGTGCCGATCTTCGGCGGCGTCTGGGCGATCTTCGGCCATGGCAATGTCGCCGGCGTCGGCGAGGCGCTCTACCAGGTGCGCGACAAATTGCCGACCTTCCGCGCCCATAACGAGCAGGCGATGGCGCATGCAGCGATCGCCTATGCCAAGGCCAATTTCCGCCGCCGCTTCATGGCGGCGACCAGCTCGATCGGTCCCGGCGCGCTCAACATGGTGACGGCGGCGGCCCTGGCACACGTAAACCGGTTGCCTGTCCTGTTTTTGCCGGGCGATGTGTTCGCCAACCGCTTGCCCGATCCGGTGCTGCAGCAGGCCGAGGATTTTTCCGACGGCACGGCGAGCGTCAACGACTGCTTCCGCGCCGTGTCGCGCTATTTCGACCGCATCACGCGGCCGGAGCAGATCATCCCGGCGCTCAACCGCGCCATGCAGGTGCTGACCGATCCGGCCGAATGCGGCCCGGTCACACTGTCGCTCTGCCAGGACGTGCAGGCCGAGGCTTATGACTATCCCGAAAGCCTGTTTGCCGAGCGCCTCTGGATGCCGCGCCGGGTTCGTCCGGACCGCAACGAACTGGCGGCCGCCGTCGCGGCGCTGAAGGGCGCCAAAAGGCCGCTGGTGATCGCCGGCGGCGGCGTCCTCTATTCGCAGGCTTCGGGCGAACTGGCCAAGCTGGTGCAGGGCGCCGGCATTCCCGTCTGCGAGACGCAGGGCGGCAAGTCTTCGCTCCCCGATGACCATCCGCTCAACATGGCTGCGGTCGGCGTCACCGGCACGTCCGCCGCCAACCGGCTGGCCGAGGAGGCCGATGTCGTGCTCGCCGTCGGCACCAGGCTGCAGGATTTCACCACCGGCTCATGGGCGCTGTTCAAGAATGCCGGCCGCACCATCATCGGGCTGAACACCCAAGGTTTCGATGCCGGCAAGCACTGGGCGCTGCCGCTGGTCGCCGACGCGGCCGAAGGGCTGGCGGAACTGTCCGCTGCCTTGAAGGGCTGGAAGGCGCCGTTCGCCTGGACCGACAATGCGCTGAAGGGCAAGACGGAGTGGCAGGCTGCCGCCGCCAAGGTCACGGCCTCGACCAATGCCGCCTATCCATCCGACGCGCAGGTGATCGGCGCCGTGCAGCGCGCCATGGGCTCGGGCGTCACCTTGCTGCATGCCGCCGGCGGATTGCCCGGCGAATTGCACAAGCTCTGGCAGGCCGGCGCGCCCGGCTCCTATCATGCCGAATACGGCTTCTCGACCATGGGTTACGAGATCGCCGGCGGTCTCGGCGTCAAGATGGCCAAGCCCGATCAGGAGGTCGTCGTCATGGTCGGCGATGGCTCCTACCTGATGCTCAATTCCGAGATCGCCACATCGGTGATGCTGGGGCTGAAACTCACCATCGTGCTGCTCGACAACCGCGGCTATGGCTGCATCAACCGGCTGCAGATGGCGACCGGCGGCGCCAACTTCAACAATCTCCTGAAGGACTCCCGCCACGAGGTCATGCCCGATGTCGACTTCGCCGCCCATGCGGCAAGCCTCGGCGCGACGGCCGAGAAGGTGGCCTCGATCGCCGAGCTGGAGACGGCGCTCGCCAGGGCCAAGGCCAACAGCAAGACCACCGTGCTGGTCATCGACACCGATCCGCTGGTCTCGACCGAGGCCGGCGGCCACTGGTGGGATGTCGCCGTGCCGGAAGTCTCCGCGCGACGCGAAGTCAACGCCGCGCGCAAGAAATATGAGGAAGCCGTCGGCAGCCGGCAGGGCTGAGCCCGCGTCCGCCTCGCAACGAACTGACAATTGGAGTGACGACTTGAAAGCCAAACTGGGCATGTCCCCCATCGCGTGGTGGAACGACGATCTGGTGGAACTGAGCGATGACGTGTCGCTGGAGGAGTGTCTGCGCCAGTCGCGCTCGGCCGGCTTCACCGGCATGGAAAAGGGCCGCCGCTTTCCCGACGATCCCAAAGTGATGCTCCCGATCCTCAAGGAGGCCGACGTCACGCTCTGCGGCGGCTGGTTCTCAGGCACGCTGGTCGACGAGGAGATGGCCAGGAACAAGGACCGCATCCAGCCGATGATCGACCTGTTCAAGGCGGTCAACGCGCCCTGCATCGTCTATGGCGAGGTCGGCCGCTCCATCCAGGGTGACCGTTCGAAGCCGCTCGCCACCAAGCCGAAGCTCTCCGGCGACGAGATGAAGGCCTATGGCAGGCGCCTGACCGAATTCGGCGAATGGTGCGCCGAGCAGGGCATGCCGCTGTCCTACCACCACCACATGGCGGCGGTCGTCGAAACCGAGACGGAGCTCGACGCCTTCATGCGCCACTCCGGCGAAGGCATTCCGCTGCTGCTCGACGCCGGCCATCTCGCCTTCGCCGGCGGCGATGTGCTGCGCGCCATCGACAACCACCACAAGCGCATCAACCACGTCCACGTGAAGGACGTTCGCATGGGAGTGATCGACAAACTCGACCGCACCAGGCAGTCCTTCCTCGATGCCGTGGCGCTCGGCGCCTTCACCGTGCCTGGCGACGGGTCGTTGGATTTCGGCGCCATTGTGCAGCGGTTCGCCGACCATGGCTATGAAGGCTGGTTCGTCGTCGAGGCCGAGCAGGATCCGAAGCCAAACCCTCCGCTCAGGATGGCCCAGGTCGGCTACAAGGAGCTGATGCGGGTGATGAGCGCCGCCGGCTACACGGTGGAGACGCAGGGTTTTCCGGCCTGAACGGTGGATTAGTCAGGGCGCTCGGTCTATCTGATGCGCTTTGGCTAAATCCGGGATTGGCGCGCGATGAAAGACTATGAGCACCCGTTCTTCCGGCCGCTGTGGCGGCGCATCGCCGTGGTGGCTGTCTGCCTGGCCTGGTCGGTGATCGAGTTCGCCTCCGGAACGCCTTTCTGGGGCGTCATCGCGCTCGGCTTCGCCGGCTATGCCGTCTGGCAGTTCTTCTATCTCTACAAGCCGGCCGAAGAGGCCAAGCCTCCGGCCGAACCGAAGGAATGATCGAGGAGACAAAAATGTCCAAACTGCTCGTCAAGGCCGACAAGGGCCACGGCCGCGTCGCCCACGTCACGCCGCAAAGCGCCGGCTGGACCTATGTCGGCTTCGATCTTCATCGGCTGAAAGCGGGCGAGACGGCTTCGGGTGAAACGGCCGACCGCGAGGTCTGCCTGGTCTTCGTCACCGGCAAGGGCAAGGCGTCCGCCGCCGGCACGGATCTCGGCCTGCTCGGCGAGCGCATGTCGCCGTTCGAGGGCAAGCCCTGGTCTGTCTATGTGCCTGAGGGGTCCAACTGGTCGGTGACCGCCGACACCGAGCTGGAACTCGCCGTCTGCTCGGCGCCCGGCCTGGGCGGCGGCCTGCCGGCCCGCGTCATCGCTCCGCGGGACCTCGGCCAGGAGGTGCGCGGCAAGGGCACCAATACGCGCTACGTCACCAACATCCTGCCCGAAGGCAAGCCGGCCGACTCGTTGCTGGTGGTCGAGGTCATCACGCCTGGCGGTCACACCTCCAGCTATCCGCCGCACAAGCACGACCGGGACAATCTCCCCGCCGAGTCCTATCTCGAGGAGACCTACTACCACCGCCTCAACCCGCCGCAGGGCTTTGCCTTCCAGCGCGTCTATACCGACGCCGGCAGGAATGGCGAGCGCGAGCTGGACGAGGCGATGGCGATCGAGGACGGCGATGTGGTGCTGGTGCCGAAGGGCTACCACCCATGCGCCGCCTGCCATGGCTACGATCTCTACTATCTCAACGTCATGGCCGGGCCGAAGCGCACCTGGAAGTTCCACAACGCGCCCGAGCACGAATGGCTGATGAAGGCCTGAGCCTCCTGCATTGCGCTGAAGCCATTGGTCCAGCACGGAAAAATCGTCGGCTAAGGACCTGCCTGGCCGATTTGCCATCGAAAACCATCGTAAGCTTCGTCAATCCGTCATGGAAATCACCTATGGCAACGGTCTGACGAGGACTTCTTATGCGCTACGCCATCTATTTCACCCCAAGCCAGGACGAGCCGCTGGCGCGGATCGCCGCCAATTGGCTGGGACGCGACCCGTTCGGCGCCGCCACCCGGCCGGTCGAGGCCGTGGGTGAGCTGTCGGCGGCTGAAGTTGCCTTCCATACCGCCTCGGCCCGCCGCTACGGCTTTCACGCGACGCTGAAGGCGCCCTTCAGGTTGGCTGAGAACGAGACGGAAGCCTCGCTGCGCGCGGCGCTCGACAGCTTTGCCGAGGCGGCCCAGCCGGCTACCATCCCGCGCCTGATCGTCGGTCAGATCGATGGCTTCTTCGCGCTGGTGCCGCAAGCGCCGGTGCCGGCGCTCAACCGCTTCGCCGGCGATGTCGTGCTCGCCTTCGACCGTTTCCGCGCGCCGCTGACCGAGGCCGAGATCGAGCGCCGCAGCCCCGATTCGCTGAAGCCGGACGAGTTCCGCAACCTCTGCCAATGGGGCTACCCTTACGTCTTCGAGACCTTCCGCTTTCATATGACGCTGTCCGGCCGCGTCGCGTCACAGGAAAGCCCTCGTCTGCGCGCAGCAATCGACAGCCTGTTCACGGAAGTGCTGCTGCGGCCGGTGCCGGTCGATGCGCTGACGCTGTTCGTCGAAACCGAACCGGGCGCCCCGTTCATTGTGCTGTCCCACCACGCGCTAGGACGCCGCCCGGCCCGGAAAACTGCCTGAGACCAAACTGCTTGAGACCAAACTGCCTGATTACCAAGGACGATTTGAAATGACCGCCGAGACCGTTCTCACCAATGCCCGCATCGTGCTTGCCGACGAGATCGTCGAGGGCTCGCTGGTGCTGCGCGGCGGCTTGATCGCCGTCATCGACCCGGGCGCTGCCCGCGCCGGCGAGGACATGGGCGGCGACTACATCATCCCCGGCCTGGTGGAACTGCACACCGACCATCTCGAAGGTCACTACGCGCCGCGCCCGAAGGTCCGCTGGAACCCGATTGCCGCCGTGCTTGCCCATGACGCGCAGGTGGCAACCGCCGGCATCACCACCGTGCTCGATGCCTTGCGCGTCGGCATGGACGAGGACGCCGACCTCACCTCCGCCGACATCCGCAAGCTGGCCGACGCCATTGAGGACAGCGTCGCGCAGGAGCGGCTCAGGGCCGACCATTTCATCCATCTGCGCTGCGAGGTCTCGGCGCCGGACTGCCTGAAGGCCTTCGCCAATTTCGAGACCGACGAGCGGGTGAAGCTGGCGTCGCTGATGGACCATGCTCCGGGACAGCGCCAATTCGTCAATCTCGAAACCTATGCCTATTACTACCAACGCAAGCTGAAGCTCTCCGATCGCGACTTCCAGAAATTCTGCGAGAAGCGCATGGCGGAATCGGCGATGAATTCCGGTCCGAACCGCATCTTCATTTCCGCCGCCTGCCACGAACGCGGCATTGTGCTGGCCAGCCATGACGACGCCACCGCCGGCCATGTCGAGGAAGCGATCGAGCAGGGCGTGCGCGTCGCCGAGTTCCCGACCACCGAGGAAGCGGCGCGGGCCTCCAAGGCGGCCGGCCTCGGCGTGCTGATGGGTGCGCCCAACGTCATGCGCGGCGCCTCGCATTCCGGCAACGTCTCGGCCCGCACGCTGGCCGGCGACGGCCTGCTCGACATCTTGTCGTCCGACTACATTCCCTTCAGCCTGATCCAGTCGGCATTCTTCCTTGGCGATATGGTCGAGGGCATTTCCCTGCCGCAGGCGGTGGCGATGGTCTCGAAGAACCCGGCCGAGGCGGTCGGTCTCAGTGACCGCGGCGTGATCGAGGAGGGCCGGCGCGCCGATCTGGTGCGCGTGCGCGTCGACGATCATGTGCCGGTCGTGCGCACCGTCTGGCGCCAGGGGCGCCGGGTCGCATGATGGTCTCGGCCCTGCTCGAACGCGAATTGTCGGCCGAGAGATTCCCGATCCGCAACGGCGTCTTCGTCGCCGTGGTCGGTCCGAGCGGCGCCGGCAAGGACACGGTGATCGGCTATGCAAAGGGCCGCTTCGCCGACGAGACGCGGCTCGAATTCGTGCGCCGCGTCATCACCCGCCCGAGCGATGCGGCAAGCGAGGACCACGATACGCTGGCCGATGCCGCCTTCGCCGAGGCCGAGGCCGACGGCGCCTTCGCCTTGTGCTGGGACGCCCACGGCCTGCGCTACGGCCTGCCCGCCGATGTCGACTGGGCGGTCGCCAACGGTCATGTCGCAGTCGCCAACGTCTCGCGGTCTGTTATTCCGGCGCTGCGCGAGCGTTACGCCAATCTGGCGGTGGTCGAGATCACCGCGACGCCGGAAATCCTCGCCGAGCGGCTGGCCGCGCGCGGCCGCGAATCGCGCGGCGAAGTGCTGGCGCGCCTGGCGCGCAGCGCCAGCATCGCGCTCTCCGGGCCGGACGTCACCTCGATCGACAACAGCGGCGCCAGGGACATCGCCGGTGAGCGCTTCGCCGAGGTGCTGCGCAAGGCGATGGCGTTTTCGGATTTGTCCAGCATGATCTGAGCCCCTTGCCTTCTCCCCTTGTGGGAGAAGGTGGCCTCGCGAAGCGAGGTCGGATGAGGGGTGCTCCAGCTTGGCAAGGACGGTGATCCGTCGCGCACCCCTCAACCGTCTCGGCGCTGCGCGCCGATCCACCTTCTCCCACAAGGGGAGAAGGGGAAGTGAAAGCTACTCCGCCGGTGCGCCGGCGACGTTCCTGCGCGTCGCGTCGATCATCTGCCGCCGCGCCCGGAACACGCCCCATTGCTGGTCGACGAGCACGCCGATCAGGATCACCCCGCCCATCACGGCGAAGTTCAGCGAGGACGGGATGCCGAGCAGGTTGACGAGGTTCTGCAGCTCCTGCAGCAGCACCGTGCCGAGGATGACGCCGATCAGCGAGCCTTCGCCGCCGCGCAGCGAGAAGCCGCCGAGCACGGCGGCGGCAATGGCATAGAGCTCGTAGAACTGGCCGTGGCTCGCCGGCGAGATCGAGCGCGTGTACATGGCGAAGTAGATCGCCGACAGCGCCGTCAGCACGCCGCAGATGACGTAGGCCGCCATGACGATGCGGCCCGTGCGGATGCCCGAATATTTCGCCGCTTCCTCGTTCTTGCCGATGGCGTAGAGATAGCGCCCGAACACCGAGCGGTGCAGCACCACCCACATGACGATGGCGATGATGATCAGCGCGATGAAGCTGTTCGGCACGCCGTAGCTGCGTCCGGCGGTGAGGAATTCGAGGTCCGGGAAATTCTGGCCGAAGGCGAAGCCCGCCGTGCCGTCGGCGGTGTAGAAGCGCGCCACGCCGCGGTAGATGAGCAAGCCGCACAGCGTCACCACGAAAGGCTGCAGCTTCAGCCGCGTGATCAGCCAGCCATGCACCAGGCCGATGATCGCGCCGAGCGCGATGATCAGCACGAAGGCCAGCGGCCAGTCCAGCTCACGCACGGCGATGAAGTCGATGAACAGCGTGCCGAGCAGCGCGACCACCGAGCCGACCGAGAGCTCGATGCCGCCGGTGATGATGACGAAGGCCTGGCCGATCGACAGGATGCCGAACAGGCCGATCAGGTTGGAGGTGTTGGCAAGATTGATCGGCAACAGGAAGCGCGGGTTGATGGCCGTCACCACCGCGCCGACCACCAGGATCAGCACCAGCAGGCCGAGATCTTTCTTGCTCATTGCGCTCCTCCCACCGCCTGGGCCGGCAGCGGCTTCTTGCCCACCGCCAGCCGAAGCACGTTCTCCTGGCTGAAGTCGTCCTTCTCGAGGATGCCGGATATCTGCCCCTCGTGCATGACCGCGATGCGGTCCGACACCCCGATCACTTCTTCCATGTCGCTGGAGATCATCAGCACCGCCACGCCGGCGTCGGCCAGCGCCCGCATCAGGCCGTAGATCTCGGCCTTGGCGCCGATGTCGATGCCGCGCGTCGGCTCGTCGAGGATCATCACCTTGGGGTTCATCGCCAGCCATTTGGCCAGCACCACCTTTTGCTGGTTGCCGCCCGACAGCGTGCCGGTGCGGGTCGCGACCGACGGCGCCTTGATGCCGAGATTGCTCTTCTGCTTCTCGGCGGTGGCGATCTCGGCGCTGGTCGAGACCAGCTGATGCTTCGCATGCGCCGGCAGGTTGGGCAGCGAGATGTTCTCGGCGATCGAGAGGTCGAGCAGGATGCCGGTCAGCTTGCGGTCCTCCGGCACCAGGAAGATGCCGCTCGCGACAGCGTCGGCGGCCGAACCGAGCTTCAGCGTCTTGCCATCCAGCGTCACGCTGCCGCCGAAGCGCTCGTCGATGCCGAACAGCACCCGCGCCAGCTCGGTGCGGCCGGAACCGACCAACCCGGCAAAACCGAGGATTTCGCCGTGGCGGACGTCCAGATCGACCGGGCGTTCCGGATAGGCGCTGGTGCGCACGGCCCTGGCCGAGAGCGCCGTGCCGCCCGGCGCATGCGCGGAATCCGAGACCCGCTCGCGTTCCTTCAGCATGCGGCCGATCATCAGCTTGACCATCTGGTCGTGATTGATCTGGTTTTTCGGCAGCGTGCCGGCGAGCATGCCGTCGCGCAGCACGACGACGCGGTCGGCGACGCGTTCGACCTCGTGCAGTCGATGCGAGATGAAGATGACGCTGATGGCTTCCGCCTTCAGCGCCTTGATGACGTCGAGCAGCTTCTCGGTCTCGGCGATCGGCAGGCTGGAGGTCGGCTCGTCGAGGATCACCAGCCGCGCCTTGATCGACAGCGCCTTGGCGATCTCGACCATCTGCTGCTGGGCGAGCGACAGCGAGGCGACCGGCGCGTCGGCTGAGAAATTGGCGCCGACGCGCTTCAGCAGCGGCGCCACCATCTCGCGCAGCTTCGAGCGGTCGACGAGCTTCAGCGGCCCAGCCTTCAGCGGCTCGCGGCCGAAGAAGATGTTGGCGGCGACGTCGAGGTTCTCGAACAGGTTGAGTTCCTGGTGCACGAAGGCAATGCCGGAACCGATGCTGGCCTCGACGGTGAGCCCATCATGCGCGACGCCATCGACGGTGATGGTGCCGGTATCCGGCCGCGTCACGCCGCCGAGGATCTTCATCAGCGTCGATTTGCCGGCGCCGTTTTCGCCGACCAGGCCGATCACCTCGCCTGGCCGCACCTCCATGGAAAAGCCGTCCAGCGCCACCACGCCGGGATAGGTCTTGCGCACGCCGTCCAGGGTCAGGAACGGAGCGATCGCGGATTGAGCAATGGATACGTCGGAATAATTCATCACGCCTGACAGCAGCCGGTGGGCGTTTGGCCTCAGACTGACGGGCCTTCGCGGGCCCGTCAATATGATCGCCGGCTCAAGGCAGATCCATGAGCCGGCGAAACGGGCGTCGTCCTACTTGCCGGCCATCGCCTTGAGGTTCGCGGCGTAGGCGTCGACATCGTCCTTGCCGATGATCTTGGTCGGCACGATGATCAGGCCGCCCTCCGGGATGCCCGACTTGTCGCCCTTGAGATAGGCGGCCATCAGCTTCATGCCCTGATAGGCCCACTCGAACGGCTGCTGCACCACGGTGGCGGCAACGGTGCCTTCCTTGACGCCGCCCAGCGTGATCGGATCGTCATCGAAGCCGACGACGGTGATCTGGCCGAGCTTGCCGGCGTCGCGCAGCGCCTCATAGATGCGCGGCGTGTTGTAGGAATAGAAGCCGACCATGCAGGTGATGTCGGGGCTGGCGACCAGCGCGTCCTCGACGTTCTTCTTGGCGCGTGCCTGGTCGATGTCGTCGCCGCGCACGTCGACCAGTTCGATCTTTGTGCCGGCGAGCCCGTCCTTCATGCCCTGGATGCGTTCCTTGGCGTTGTCGGCGCCGAGCAGGCCGACGAAGCCGAGGCACTTGCCGCCGTCCGGCATCGCCTTCTTGGCGATCTCGGCCGCCTGCTTGCCGGCATCGACGTTGGACGAGCCGATATAGGCGACGCGCTTGGTCTGCGGGGCGTCCGAGTCGGTGGTGAACAGCGCCGTCTGGGACGCGATCTTGTTCAGCCCGTCGGTCGAGGTCTTGGGGTCGACGGCGGAGACCATGATGCCCTTGACGCCGGCCGTCACCAGGTCATCCATCAGCCGCTGCTGGATGGCGACGGACGACTGCTCCGGATATTTCAGCTCCAGATTGTAGTCCGGCAGCTCGCCTTGCGCCTTCTTCACGCCGGCTTCCGCCGCCTTCCAGAAGTCGGATGCGCCGTTGACGACGAAGGCCAGCGTCGGCTTGTCGTCGGCGCGCGCGATCGCGCTCGCCGACAGGCCGAGCGCCAGGGCCGCGGCGGCGATGGACGCAGTTCGGATCACAGATTTCATGTTCAACCTCCCTTTTGAAACACAGACAGAATGTGTCGCTTGCGGCGCGGGCACCCCTCTCCTCAAGGGTTTGGCCCCAGATCCGGCAACCTAAGAATGGCGCCAATCCAGCCGCGACCGAGACACTAGACACTCATTCGCAGTTCGTAAATAGTCCGATTTGTCTGACATTTTCGTGAGTGTGCGGCGACCCTCTTCCGGCGGCTTGCCGGCCCGATGGCGCACCGCATCGCACGCCTTGACGCCACCAGCCGGAAGCCCGGATCCGGTAACGACGAGTTGACAGTAGAACGCTTACGGCTATTAGTAAATAGTATTAGTTATTGAGGATGGCCGATACAGCCGGACGGGAGATCTGGCAGGCGAAGCGGAGCGCAAGGGAGGAAGAAGAGCGCCAGCGGCAAAGCGGGCCATCGCGCGGAAATTCTACGGGAAATCGTCAGCTTTGCTGACCTTGTCCGGTCGTTTCGTCGGCGTGCGGCGCGGCCGGCGCGGAATGCGTTGCGTTTGGTAATAGTTATAATCAAGCTGCATTTCGATAAATGCGCTTCCACGAAAGCCATCTTGCCGTTGCTGCCGGCCTTTGCTTAACAACTGGCCGGGTTTGGGAAAACGACCATGAGCGAACCGACGGAATTGCGCGATCCCCCGGAGGCGTCCAGGCGACGCGCCGCCAGGCCCAAGGGCCGCGTCACCATGACCGACATAGCCAGGGCCGCCGGCTGCTCGCAGGCGACGGTGTCGTTCGTGCTCAACAATTCGCCCGGCATCAGGCTCTCGCAGCAGACCCGCGACCGGGTGATCGAAGCGGCGCGGTCGCTGGGCTACTCGCCGCCGGTGTTTTCCGCCCTGCGGCCGCCGGTGACGCCATTCGAGGGGCTGGACGGCGTCATCGGCTTCGCCGTCGACCAGCTCGCCACCAGCCCCGAGGCGGTGGTCGCCATCGAGGGCGCGCGCCAGGCCTCCTGGAATGCCGGCAACGTGCTGCTTGTCGCGCAGACCATGGGCGATGCCGTCATGGAGCCGCGCGCTATTTCAGCGCTGACGAGGCGCGGCATCTCGGCGCTGATCTACATGACCATCTTCACCCGCGAGATCGCGGCGCCCGAATTCCTCTACAGCCTCGATATCCCGGTCATCCTGCTCAACTGCTACACCGCCGACTATGCCTTCCCTGCCGTCGTACCCTCCGAGATCGCCGGCGGCCAGAGCGCGACGCGGCATCTCATCGGCCATGGCCACCGCCGCATCGCCACCATCACCGGCGAGCCCTGGATGCAAGCGGCTCAAGATAGGCTGAAAGGCTATCGCCGCGCCCTCGCTACCGCCGACATCCCCTTCGATCCGGAGCTGGTGGTCGAGGGCGACTGGTCGGCCAGCGCCGGCTATGCCGCGACTGTCAAATTGCTCGCCCTGAAGGAGCGCCCGACCGCCATCTTCTGCCAGAACGACCGCACCGCGATTGGCTGCTACGAGGCGCTGAAGGAGGCCGGCCTGCATATCCCCGAGGATATTTCCGTCGTCGGCTATGACGACGAGGAGATCGCCCGCCATCTGTTTCCGCCGCTGACGACATCGATCCTGCCGCATATGGCGATGGGCCAATGGGCGATCGAGCAGCTGGAAGCGCCGCCCACGCCTGGCCGCGGCCGCTATCCCATCACCAAGCTGGAATGCCCGCTGGTGGAGCGGGAGAGCGTGGCGACCGTGAAGTCGTCCACATAGAAGCCGTTACACACCACGCTATCCTTGCCTGCGATCGCGTCGATTGCGCCACCGCTTGGCATCGATCCCGTCGAGGACTAGCCTGAGGCCAGCGAAGGGAGAGCGAGATGACGTCTAGCTTCACTGTGCACCAGGCATCCGGCTACGAGCAGCTGATGGGTCGCTGGAGCCGCAGGCTGGCGCCCAAATTCATCGACTTCGCCGGCCTGGCCGGCGGCGAGAAGATCCTCGACGTCGGCTGCGGCACCGGCAGCCTGACCTTCGAGCTGGCGAAATCCGCCGGCCTCGCCGAAATCCAGGCCATCGACTTCTCGCCCGTCTTCATAGAGGCGGCCAAGGCACGCAACACCGATCCGCGCACTACCTTCAGCCAAGCCGACGCCACCGCGCTGCCGTTCGCGGACGACGCGTTCGACCGCGCGCTGGCGCTGCTCGTGCTGCATTTCGTGCCGGAGGCCGGCAAGGCGGTGGCCGAGATGCGCCGCGTGACGCGGCCGGGCGGCGTTGTGGCAGCGGTGGTGTGGGACCATTTCGGCGGCATGCCCGGCATGCGCATGATGATCGACACGGTTGCCGCGCTCAGCGAAAGCGGTCGCCAGATGCGCAGCCGCTATTGCTTCCAGCCGATGATGCAGCCGGGCGAGATGAAGCGGACCTTCGTCGAGCAGGGCCTGGCCGACGTCACCGAGACCGAGCTGATGATCCGCATGGACTATGCGGATTTCGACGACTACTGGGCGCCGATCGGCGCCGGCGAGGGGCCGCTCGGCAAATACATGTCCACGCTCGACGCCGCCGAGCGGGCGCGCACCGAAGCCGCCGTCCGCGATGCCTACCAGGCCGGCCGGCCCGATGGCCCGCGCTCGTTCGCCAATGTCGCCTGGGCCTGCCGGGGCGTTGTTCGCTAGAGCATTTGCAGCCAAGTGGAATCACTTGGCGTCGCAGGTTGCGGCTAACAACGGCGTTTTCGCCTATCCGCCGACCATCAGCTTGACGACCTCGTCGTGGTTGGTCTCCGCGATCTTGCGCTCGCCCGCCTGCACCCCGCGCCTCGGCACGGCGATGCGGTCCGAGACGGCGAGGACGCGGCCCGGCGCGGATCGCAACCAACCAATGTGTCGAGCGCGCCGCGCTGCGCCGCTTGGCTTTCCGGAATCTCAAAAAAGACTATGACAGATAGCAATACTATGCTATGCGGCATAGCAATAATGCTATTTGACATAGCGAATGATGGCAAGGAGGAGCCACACAGTGCCGAGGTCGCGGTGTAATGGGATGGAGTCGGCCCGGTCTTGGTGATGGAGCCAGGCTGCATCCTCGATGCCACCGCGCTCGTTGGCCACTGCACCAGGCGCATGAGCCTGCAAAGTATCAAAGACATTCTGTGCGCTTGAGGCGTTGCCGCGAACAGCCTCCGGCAAGATTCACGTGCTGCGGGCGCTGGCAGCGGCAGGACCAGATGCCCCGCGCGCGCAGCAGAGCAATTGCGAATGTTTGCAAGGGAGGATCAACGAGTGAACATCCAAAGCAGGAGCTTCATCGACGAGGCGCGCTGGACCGGCAAGGCATTTCTGGGTGGCTGGCGTGAGACGGCTGCCGGCGTCGCCGAGGTGCGCAATCCCGCGACCGCCATGTTGGTGGCCTCGGTGGGCGTCGGCGGCGCGGCAGACATCGGGCAAGCCGCGGTTGGCGCCTATCTGGCGCAGCCGGCCTGGGCGGCGAAACTTCCCTCCGAGCGCGCGGCCATATTGAACAAGGCGGCCGATATCCTGGAAGCCAATGGCGAAGAGCTGGTCGGCTGGATAATGCGCGAATCCGGCTCCATCCGGGCGAAGGCGCAAATCGAGATCGATCACGGGGCGGCCTTCATCCGCCACGCCGCGGCTGCCGCTGTCGAGCCGAATGGCATCGCCCTTCCCACCATGGATGCCGGACGCCAGAACCATGCGCGGCGGGTGCCGCACGGCGTGGTCGGAATTATCTCGCCGTTCAATTTTCCACTTGTCCTCTCTGTCCGCGCGATTGCCGCCGCTTTGGCGACAGGCAACGCCGTCGTCCACAAACCGGATCCGCGCACGCCGATTTCCGGTGGCATCATCATTGCACGCCTGTTCGAGGAAGCGGGCCTGCCCGCAGGTGTCCTCCATGTCGTCCCCGGCGGAATTGACGCCGGCGAGGCCCTCTGCACGGATGCGAACATCGCGATGGTCTCGTTCACGGGGTCGGCGGCGGCCGGGAGCCGGGTCGGCGAGCTGGCCGGCAAGCATCTGAAGAAGGTCCAGCTCGAGCTCGGCGGCAAGAACGCCCTGATCATTCTCGATGATGCCGATCCCGACATCGCGGCGTCGAATGCCGCCTGGGGCTGCTTCCTGCATCAGGGCCAGATCTGCATGTCGACCGGTCTCATCCTTGTCGACGAGAAGCATGCCGATGCGATTGCTTCGCGCCTTGCCGCCAGAGCCGGACACCTGGTTGCCGGCGATCCCTCGACCGATCAGGTGGCGCTTGGCCCCATCATTTCCGATGCCCAGGTCGAGAGAATCCAGGGCATCGTCGACGATGCCGTCGCCAAGGGCGCAAAGCTGCTCGCCGGAGGCAAGGCAAGCGGCCGCTTCTATCCGGCAACGGTTCTGTTCGGCATTGAGCGAGGCATGCGTGCGTTCGAGGAAGAGATCTTCGGGCCCGTCGCCTGCATTGCCCCGTTCCGCGACGAAGAGGCGGCGATCGCTCTCGTCAACAGCTCCGAATATGGCCTCGCCGCCGGCGTCATTTCGGCTTCCGTCGACCGCGCCCAGTCGGTTGGCGAAAGACTGGAGGTCGGCCATCTGCACATCAACGATCAGACCGTCAACGCCGGGCCGCACGCACCTTTCGGCGGCCGGCGGCGCTCGGGCAATGGCAGCCGCGTCTCAGGCCCGGCGATCTGGGAGGAATTCACGCAGTGGATGTGGATTTCCGTCAAGGAACAAGCAACGCCCTATCCATTTTGACCAATCCCCGAAGGATCGAACCATGAATCTCTCCAACAAGCTTCTGGTCATCACGGGCGCCTCTTCGGGGATCGGAGCCGAGGTCGCCCGTCTCGCCCGCTTCCATGGCGCCAGGGTAATCGGCATCGACCGCAATGATCCCACGGTTAGCCTCGATGGCTTCGTGAAGGCCGATCTCTCGAAGCCGGAAACGATCGACGAGGCCGTTTCGTTCTTGCCCGCGCAATTCGATGGGCTGGTCAACGCGGCAGGCGTGCCGGGCACCGCCGACAAGGATACGGTCGCACGCGTCAACTATCTCGGCCTGCGTCACCTGACCGAGACTGTGGTCGGCAGGCTTTCGCCGGGCGCGGCAATCGTCAACTTCGCATCGATATTGGGCGCCGCATGGCCGGAACGCCTCGCCCGGCACAAGGACCTGGCAACGACCGCGACCTTCCAATCCGGTCATGATTGGTTGGCTGCGAATCCGGTTTCGCAAGGCACCTGCTATCAATATTTCAAGGAAGCGCTGATCGTCTGGACGTTCATGCGGGCGCAGCAGCTCTTCCTCTCGCGTGACATCCGCATGAATTCCGTCGCGCCCGGCCCGGTCTTTACGCCAATCCTCGGCGACTTCATCACCATGCTTGGTCAGGATCGGGTCGAGGCTGACAGCGGCAGAATGAAGCGCCCTGCCTTTGCAGACGAGATCGCGCCGGCTGTCGTCTTCTTGTGCTCGGACGCGGCGCGCTGGATCAATGGCGTCAACCTGCCGGTCGACGGTGGGCTGGCCTCCACCTATCTCTGAGGCGGCGCGCGTTCAACCGCACGCCGGGCCGCGCCAGTTACGCCGCCATCTGGTCGATCAATTCCCATCTATGTCGGCCGCAGCGCTACAATATTCTGCCTTCAGGCGTGGGAGGCGGCTGTAAGCTTGGCGCAGTGATCGAGGAAATCGTAGGTTGCCAAATGGGGCACCACAGGAGATGAAACTGGGCACCGCCATATTATTTTGGTGCCTATCGATTCTCAAGGCTTACCACTGAATGCACGTTCGGCCGCGGCACAAATGTCGGCGCGCTAGTCGCCGGCCGATGTGCGGGCGGCGGCACATTCGAACCGGAGGCTCAAATGTCAGTCCAGGAAGAACCTTCCCTCGCGCTCCCCGCACATCCTGAGGAAATCAAGTCGGTTTTCGATCTGCGTTTGGGTAAGCATGTTGTCTTGCAAGGCAGTGCCAGGATAACACCGGCAGGTGTGATCAGCGCCGGGATCGCGGTCGCCGTTATGACCCTTGCGCTGGGTTACCTTGCTTCGTCGGGGAGGCGTCGCAGGCAATAGGGGGCATGCCGTTGGCGCACCCGACAGGATTCGAACCTGTGACCTCTGCCTTCGGAGGGCAGCGCTCTATCCAGCTGAGCTACGGGTGCTTCCCGGGGAACCGGAAAACGAACCAGCCGGTGAGCCGGCCAGCCACGGCTTCTTAGCGGAAGCCGCTCCGGGCTTCAACGGGCAATTGGGGTGGCAAGGCATTTGACGCCACAGGAGCGGTTAGGCTTCCCGAGGGCGTATGTGGCGGTCAAGGCTGCGCCGTATCTGCGTCGTCAGCAACCTTGCTGCTCCGACGCCTCACCCCGCCGCCTCGCTCCTCGCCACCCGCCTCCGCACCCCTCTTGTCGCCCGCTTCACCTTCTTCGCGCCGGTCAGCTCGTGCATCGCGTCGAGCTGCATCTGCTGCATTTCGGCCAACCGCTGCCATTGGCGCGAGATCAGATAGTCGAGTTTTTCGTGCAGATGCCGCACTTCGAGCTCGGCCTTGAGGTTCACTCGGTAGTCGTTGAAGGAGCGCAGCCGGTCTTTTGCTTCCTGCCGCTTCTGGCTCATCATGATCACCGGCGCCTGGATGGCAGCGATGCAGGACAGCATCAGGTTGAGCAGGATGAACGGGTAGGGGTCGAAGGCGCCCGCCATGCCCTCGAAAAGATTGATGCCGATCCAGATCAGCAGCACGCTGGCGAACGAGATCAGGAACCACCAGCTGCCGCCGAACTCGGCCATCGAGTCGGAGACGCGGTCGGCGAACGACCTGTGCTCCTCGAACTCCTCTTCCGAGTTTTCCGAAATCGTGTCCTGTCTCGCGATCGATTCGACCACCTGGCGGTCGAGCTCGGAGAATTCGCCGTGCTCCTGCTGCAGCAGTTCCTCCATGTAGCGCATGCGGTAGCGGGCGAGCTCCTCGCGGCTGATGCGGGCGCCGCGCGGCAGGTCGGGATGGTCGGCGCGGATGCGGTCGGAAAGGCTCGGTCGCAAATCGTCGATGCGCACCAGGTCGCGCTTGCGGAATTTCCGGCCGCTGATCGCCGACGGCTTTTTCTTCGGCTTGACCCGCGACGCGGCGGGCCCGGGCAGGGCCGGTTCGGAATCCGGCACCTCCGGCGCTTCGAGGATCTCGTCGTCCGCCGTCTCGTGCAGGTCGTCCGGCAAGGTGGAGGCCTCGAGATATTCGCCGGCCGAGTGGGTCTCGTCGTCTTCCGTCTTCTGCGCCTTCGGGTCGCCGGCCATGGTCAGTGCTCCTGTTCTCGGCTTTTGGGTACGATACGCCAAGCCGGCGCGGCATATCCATCGCGAGTGTGAATGTGGTGTGACCGAACAAGTTGTTGTGATGGGGGGCGGCGCAAGCTGAGATCGGTGGTGATCCTTCGCGCCCCCCTCTGTCCTGCCGGACATCTCCCCCGCGAGGGGGGAGATTGGCAGCTTCGGCGCCACGCTTTGACGTTGGCGATTGGCGAAAGCCGCGGTGAAATCTGATCTCCCCCTCGTGGGGGAGATGGCCGGCAGGCCAGAGGGGGGCGCCTCGGGCCGGCGTTGCAAAACTTCTACGGTTCCGGCAACCCCGGAAGCGCCGACCCCGTCGGCTGCTGCCCCGCGTACATCAGCCGCGTTTTCGCCTCCGCCGCCATCGGCGACAGGCTGCGCTGGATCAGCGCCTCGACATGGTCGTTGCGCTGGCGCGCGCTCTCGGCGCCCATCACCACCACGATCAGCTGGCGGCCGTCGGCATTGTAGGAGGTGACGATGTTGTAGCCGGAGGCCCTGATATAGCCGGTCTTGATGCCGTCGACGCCGCGCACCCGGCCGAGCATGTCGTTGTGGCCGCGCACCAGCCGGCCGCGGAACATGAAGTCGCTCTCGGAGAAATAGTGGAAATGCTGCGGGAAGCGGTGCTCCAGCGCCATGCCCAGCACCGCCATGTCGCGCGCCGTCGTCATCTGGCTGTCGTCAGGCAAGCCGGACGCGTTGCGGAAGCTGGTGCTGGTCATGCCGAGGCTTCGCGCCTTGGCGGTCATCATGGCGGCGAACTGGTCTTGCGAGCCGCCGAGATATTCGCCGACCGCCACCGCCACGTCATTGGCCGACTTGACCACGATCGCCCGGATGGCGGAATCGACGTCGATCGTCTCGCCGCGCCTAAAGCGCAGCTTGGTCGGCGGCTGCCGGGCGGCATTGTCCGAAACCGGGATCTGCGTCTCCTTGGTGATGCGGCCGCTCTCCAGCGCCTCGAACAGGAGATAGAGCGTCATCATCTTGGTCAGCGAGGCCGGATAGCGCTGTGCCGTCGAATTGACCTCGAACAGCTGCTTGCCGCTGCGGGCATCGACGACGATCGCCGCATAGCGCTGCGGCTGCGCCGGCACCGCCAATACACTATCGGGCGGCTCGACGGTGGTGCAGCCGGCGACCATCGCCAGCAGCGCGAACGCCATCATGATCTTCTGGAGGAGCGGGAAAGTGTCGGACAGGCGCAAGTCGGATCCGGCTGTTGCTGAGAGGGCCGGACCCTAGCCTAAGCCGATTGCTGCGTCCAACTGGTTAACGGGGGGATCAAGGTGTCTCAACAGCTTAGGCGGGCGACAGGCTCTGAACGACATCAACGCCGGCGCTGCCCCTCACCTGCCTGCCGGCACCCTCTCCCCGTATAGTGACGGGGCGAGGGGCGCTCTCATCGCCGCTTTCGCCAATCACCAACGTTGCAAGAAAGGCGCCAACGCTGCGGCCAGCCCCATTTCTCCCCGTCACTATACGGGGAGAAATGCCCGGCAGGGCAATGAGGGGCGGCGCCGACTTCGGCAAATTGGCGATTCCTGCGCGAGCGGCGCCATACCTTGCAGCTCGTCGCTATCGCTTCGTCGGGCGACACCTCCCACACCCCACCGCCCCGAAAACGCCCGTTTCCTGGCCTGTTTTCCCGGCGGGGCCGCGCTGCTACCATGCGTGCGGCATTGGTTTGGGGGATCGACATGACAGGTGACATCGGCGCGGCCGCGCCTTCTCTTATCCGGGCATCGCTCAGCCGCACCGGCAAATGGGCGGGCAGCGTCGCGTTCGTCAGCGGCGCGGTATCGGACGTGCTCAACCCGCTGGGGCCGTTCGCCGCCTATATCGCACTGGTTGCCGCGATCGCCGCCGCGATCATCGCCGTCGCCATCGTGCTCAGGCTGGTGCTGGCGACCAAAGCGATGCCGGCGCTGATCTTCGCCACCAGTGCGGCGGCGATCGCCAGCGGCGTCTACGCGGTCCAGCAGGAGACGAATTCGCAGAACGGCATCATCGCCACCCTGGTGCCGGCGGTGGCCGGACTGCAGCAGTCGCTGGGCATCGTCTCCGAAAAGGTCGCCAAGATCGAAAAGACCGTCACCGAGACGCAAAAGACGGTCGAGGAGGTCAAGAAGTCGACCGACACCGTTGCGCAGAAGGCCGAGGAGATCGCCGCCGCCGAAAAGCAGCAGACCGAGCAGGGCGCTCAGACCCAGAAGACGGTCGAGGCGGTCAAGCAGTCGACCGACACCGTTGCGCAGAAGGCCGAGGAGATTGCCTCGGCCCAGAAACAGCAGACCGAACAAGGCACGCAGACGCAGAAAGCCGTCGAGGCGGTCAAGCAGACCACCGACACGCTGGCCGCCGGCCAGCAGCAGGCGGCCGCGCAGGCCGAGAAGCTGCAGGCGACGACCGAGCAGATCGCAGCTTCCATCGACACCATCGCCAAGGGCTTTGCCGCGCTCGCCGCGCAGGGCGGCGCGATCGCCGATCCCAAGCGTCCCGACGAGTACTACCACAATGCCCGTGTCTACGAATTGTCGGGCGACATGCTGAACGCGCGGCGATCCTATCTCGCCTTCGCCAACTTCGATGTCGACGCCGTCGATCCCTACACGCGCTTCGCCACCTTGCTTCGGGTCCAGGACGGCAAGGCCGGCGCCCGCGAGGTGTTCGGCCAGCTTGCCGACAAGGCCAAGGCGCCGGCGATCAAGCTCGTCCATCTCGAACAGTTCGACGATGCCCAGCGCCTCGACAAGCTCAACGCCTTCATAGCGGCCCATCCCGACTACGCCCCGGCCTATTTCCTGTTGGCGCAGGAGTTTTCCGAGGATCGCCTCGGCAGCCAGTCGCTGTCCGACAAGCGCAGCGAGGCCGAGGCGCTGACCAAGTTCGTCTCCTACGAGAAGGAAGGCGGGCTGCTCAAATATTTCGTCGACCAGACCCAACTGGCCGACTGGCTGGAGCGCAGCCGCAGCCGGCTGGCCGCGGTCGGCGACGTGCTCGATCCGCAGCGCTTCGCCCCGACATTGACGCCGATGCGCTCCAATGCCGGCTGGACGATCACCATCTCGCTGCCCGAGGCGGCGACCGGCATCTCCTGGCGACTCGGCGAGAGCGGCCCGTTCACCGACACTGGCCTGATGGCGATGAACGACCAGCGGACCGGCAAGCCGATGCCCAATCCGAGCTTCGAACTGCCGGACAGCACCGCCGCCACCACGATCGGCATCAAATATCTCGACATCAGGGGCCGCGAGACCGGTCCGTTCGACATCCGTTTCGATCCGGACTCGGCCCTTCAGCAGGGCGACAAGCAGATCCTCGACCAGTTCTGGACCTCGTGGATCGCCTTCGATTCCGGCGGCAACCACGGCCTGGTCTATTTCACGCAGATGCTGTCCTACCGCTGCGCCATCAAGGAGGTTCATTACGGCCTCGACGGCGCTGCGCCCGACAAGGAGATCAAGATGCCGCCCTGCGACAAGAAGGATCCCTACGCCATCCCCTACGACTACCAGCCCTATTTCAAGGTCGCCGACAGCGTGAAGTCGATGTCGGTGCAGGTCACGTATACGGACGGCACCAAGTCGCCGGTCTGGGAGTATAAAAGGCAATAGGGGCGGCCCGTTTGTAGCGCTACCGCACCCTTTCCAACGCTGGCGCTGCCCCTCACCTGCCTGCCGGCATCCTCTCCCCGTATAGTGACGGGGAGAGGGGCGCTCTCATCGCCCCTTTCGCCAATCAGCAACGCTGCAGGAGGGCGCCGCCGCTGCGGCCAGCCCATTTCTCCCCGTCACTATACGGGGAGAAATGCCCGGCAGGGCAATGAGGGGCGGCGCCGACTTCCCGTCTGATGCAAAATGCTTTTCGCAGCGCTTGCGCATCGGGCATCGCGCGGGCTTTGCTGGCGCCAAAGATTCGCGAGGGTGACAGGCATGGATACGGTCACGATCAAGGCAAGGGGCATCTCGGTCGCGCTCGACCTTGCGGTCGGCCACATCGCAGACATGACGGTCGAGGCCGACGGCCGCCGGCTGCAGCCGCTGCATCGCGCGCCCTGGGTCGGCGCGCCGCGCGAGAGCCTGCCGCAGGACCTGCCCGAGGGCACGGTGCGTCTCTCCGGCGATTTCCTCTGCGCGCCGTTCTCGCGCGCTGATGTCGAGGAGGCGCCGCTGCATGGCTGGCCGGCGAACAGCGCCTGGGACCTGGTTGAAGATAGCGCCGTCAGCGATGGCTGGCGCGCCAGCTTCCGGCTGCGCCGCAAGGTCATGGGTGCCAGCGTCGACAAGGTGCTGACGCTGCGCGACACCCACCCCTTCCTCTACCAGGAGCATGTCTTTTCCGGCGGCGCCGGCGCCATTTCCGTCGCCCACCATCCAATGACGGTAATGCAGGGCGGCGGGTCTCTCGCCTTCTCGCCGAAGCGCTATGCGGCGACGCCGGGCGACCCGCTGGAGCCCGATCCGGCGCGCGGCCGTTTCCTCCTTGCCTACCCCGCCCGCTCGGCCGATCTGACCCGGTTTCCCACGGCAGCCGGCGGCACCGCCGATCTCACCGAGTATCGCATAGAGGACAGGCGCGAGGATTTCCTGACGCTGGTGGAAGCCGATCACGGCGGGCCGGGCTGGACGGCGCTTGCGCGCCATGCCGAGCAGGACCTGGTGCTGGTGCTGAAGAACCCGGCCGAATTGCCCATCACCATGCTGTGGTTCAGCAATGGCGGCCGCGACTACGCGCCGTGGGGCGGCCGCCATCTCGGGGTGCTCGGCATCGAGGACGGTCGCGCCGCGGTCGGCCACGCCGCCTCGCTCGGCGACAACTGGCTGAAGCGCGAAGGCGTCGCCACCGCCTTTGCGCTTGCCGAAGGCCGCAGCGTCTCCTTCCGCCATGTCATCGGCGCCGTGCCTTTCGCCGGCGGCGAGCCGCCGCGCGACATCGAGGCCGCGCGCGACCACATGCGCATAACCGGCGCCGACGGCATGGTTCGGGAGATCGCTTTCGACGGCGATTTCCTGCGCCTCGGCCGCTCCGTTCCGGCCTGAACGCCGGGCATCCCGCGCGGGTTTGAAATTTCCGCCGACTGCCGCCAAGATGCGGCCGAAAATCGCTACCGGAAAGGCGCCGATGTCCGAGATCGCCCATATCACAGCCGCCATCTTCAAGCGCGCCGGCAAGGCCAAGCGCTTCGTCGTCGCCATCGCCGGCCCGCCCGGCGCCGGCAAGTCGACGCTGTCCGGCAGGCTGCATGAACTGCTGCCGGAAGGCGCTTCCGAAGTGGTGCCGATGGACGGCTTCCACTTTGACGACATCGTGCTCAACCGCCGTGGTCTGCGCGCGCGCAAGGGCGCGCCGGAGACCTTCGACTTCGCCGGCTTCGAGACGCTGCTGAAGCGCATCCGCTCGGGCGAGCCCGACATTGCCATTCCGGTGTTCGACCGCGGCATGGAACTGTCGCGCGCCGCGGCCGAGATCATCGGCGCCGACACCAAGTTCATCCTGGTCGAGGGCAACTATCTGCTGCTCGACGAGGAGCCGTGGTCGCGGCTGGCGCCTCTGTTCGATTTCACCATCTTCGTCGACGTGCCGCGGGGCGAGCTCGAGCGCCGCCTGATGGAGCGCTGGCGCGGCCATGGCCGCTCCGACGAGGACGCCCGCGCCTGGATCGCCTCCAACGACATGCCCAACATCGATCGCGTGCTGGCGCGGCGGCGGGTCGCCGATCTCGTCATCGGCGAACCGGGCTAAGGCGAACTCGTTCAATTTGCAGCAATTTCCGAGCGGAACCTTAAGACTTTCCGGTCGTTATGCCGACATCCTGATTGTGTCGTTTGAAGGACTCGTCCGATGGCTACCAGCACAAGAAAACCCGTCAAGGGCAAGGCAGCTCCGCGCAAGGCCACCCAAGCGAAAAACGGCGCCGGCCCGGCAATAGCCGAGCGCTCGAAGGACGCCAAGCCAGCCTTCGGCAAGGCGGCGCCCAAGAAGGTGGTGCCGGGCGCGGTGCACAAGGCCGCCGTGAAGGCGCCGAAGTCGCACAAGCCGGCGGCAGCCAAGTCGGGCCCGATCCGCACCGTGGCAAGCATTGCAACGGGCGCGGTGGCCGCCACAGCGCGGCTCGCGGCTTCGGTGATTGGCAGAGGTGGCGCGAAAGCCAAGGCGAAGTAGGGTCGGCCTTTCAGCCCCTGGCGGGGATGGTGAGGCCTCTCTGCACCGCCGGCCGCGCCAGTCCGCGCTCCAGCCATGCCGCCACGAGCGGAAAGTCGTCGAAGCCGACGAGTTCGCGCGCCTCGTAGAAGCCGATCAAATTGCGCACCCAGCCGAGCATCGAGATGTCGGCGATGGTGTAGTCGTCATCCATGATCCAGCTGCGGCCCTTGAGCCTGGTTTCGAGCACGCCGATCAGCCGCCGCGACTCGTCGCGATAGCGCTCCAGCGGCCGCTTGTCGGCGATCTCGCGCCCGGCGAATTTGTTGAAGAAGCCGACCTGGCCGAAGATCGGGCCGATCGCGGCCATCTGGAAGAACACCCACTGGATCGTCTCGTAGCGACGGATCGGATCGGCGGGGATCAGCTTGCCGGTCTTGTCAGTGAGATAAAGCAGGATGGCGCCGGATTCGAACAGGCCGATCGGCTTGCCGCCGGGGCCGTTCGGATCGATGATCGCCGGGATCTTGCCGTTGGGGTTGAGCGACAGGAATTCCGGCGTCCAGCTTTCGTTCTTGCCGATGTTGACCGCATGCGGCTCGTAGGCAAGGCCAAGCTCCTCCAGCGTGATCGACACCTTCACCCCGTTCGGCGTCGGGAAGGAATAGAGCTGGATGCGATCGGGATGGGCGGCCGGCCAGCGCATGGCGATCGGAAAGGCGGACAGGTCGGTCATCGAAGGCTCCTGGGCGGGGACTGGGCGCCGGACGGCGGTCGTGGCGGGTCGCCATGAGTTAGGCGCGCGGCCCGCCGCGATCAATATGCAAGCGAGGGTTCCGGACCGTCGATGGAAATGACCCTGGCGGAAATAGAGGCCGTCAGACCGCCTTGAAGGCCAGCACCGCATTGGTGCCGCCAAAGGCGAAACCGTTGCTGATCGCGGCGCGCACCTTGCGTTCGCGCGCGACATTCGGCGTCACGTCGAGATCGCAATCCGGGTCGGCCTCGCGGAAGTTCGCCGTCGGCGGCACGATGCCGTCGCGGATCGCCATCACGCAGGCGATCATCTCCAGCCCGCCCGAGGCGCCGAGGCAGTGCGCATGCATCGACTTGGTCGAGGATATGGAAAGCGCGCGCGCGTGCTCGCCGAAGACGCGCTTGATTGCCGCCGTCTCGATCTGGTCGTTGGCCTTGGTGCCGGTGCCGTGCGCGTTGAGATAGTCGATGTCCTCGGGATTGAGGCCGGCGTCGGCGAGGCAGAAGCGCATTGCCGCCTCCGGCCCCTCGACGGTCGGCGCGACGATGTCGGAGGCGTCGGCGGAGAGGCCGGCGCCGGCGATCTCGGCGAGGATTGTGGCGCCGCGCGCCATGGCGTGGTCGTAGCTTTCCAGCACCGCCATGCCGGCGCCTTCGCCGAGCACCAGGCCTTGGCGGTCGGCCGAGAACGGCCGGCAGGTTTCGGGCGACAGCACGCGCAGCGCCTCCCAGCCCTTCAGCACGCCCCAGACCAGCGGCGCGTCGGTGCCGCCGGCGACCATGACGTCGGCGCGGCCGAGCCGGATCTGGTCGACAGCCGTGGCGATCGCGTGGTTGGCCGACGAGCAGGCCGAGGTGACGCCGAAGACCGGCCCGCGCAGCCCGAGATTCATGCTGACCTGGCCCGAGGCGGCGCCTGGCATCACCTTCGGTACGGTGAAGATGCCGGCGCGGTTTTTCTTGTCGATCAAAATGGCGCGGTAGTTTTCCTCGATCGCCTCGAAGCCGCAGACGCCGACGCCGACGATCGTGCCCATCCGGTAGGTATTGTCCGCATGCGTCGCCAGTCCGGACTGCTGCATGGCTTCGCGTGCCGCGATCACCGCCAGCAGGCTGAAGCGATCCATCGACACCAGCTGCTTGCGGTCGATGCCGTGCTCGGGCAACTCCTTGATCTCGCAGCCGATCTTGACCTTCAAATCGTGCAGCAGCGGATTGTCGATCGGCCCGATCGCCGAGCGGCCGGCGCGCATTTCGCTCCAGATGGCGGTGGCATCGGTGCCAAGCCCGCAGAGTCCGCCGATGCCGGTAATGACGACGCGTTTCAGCATGCGGTCAGGCTTTTTTCGCGATCAGCGCGCGAACCGCCTCGACCATGTCGCCGACATTCTTCAGATTGCTCCAGGCATCGACCGTGTTCATCTCGATCTCGATGCCATACTCTTCCTCGAGATCGAAGATGATCTCGGTCAGTTCCAGTGAATGGATGCCCAGCGCGGTCAATTCGGTGCTGGTGGTGATCTCTTCGCCGCCGGGCTCGGCATGAGCCTTGATCTTCGCGATGATGTCCGTCGCCAGCTGATCAGCCATTCGGTCTCTTCCCCACTTTGTCGTTTCCCGACGCCAATCGATCAGCGCCCCTTTTATCCCCGGATTCGCATCGTCGTCGTCGCTTCATGCTCCGTCAGACGTCGCATGACCGTTCCAAGGTGGCTCCCTCTATAGAAACCGAAACGCTGTCAAGCAACAAGCTATATATCGACAAAGCCGCCGGAGTGCTTAACGTTGGCGGCATGGACATGATGGCAACTCTCTCGACTTCAGCGCCGACTGCACAGCGTGTTGCCGGGCGAGCCAGGCTTTTCTGCGGCAGGAAGGACGGCCGCACGCGGCTCGAGCGTCTTTACCAGGACGGCTCGGCCAAGATCCGCATGCCGGCCGTCTCGGTCGACCCGCTGGAAGCCGTGCTGATCAACACCGCCGGCGGCCTGACCGGCGGCGACCGCCTTGCCTGGCAGGTCGACGTCGGCGCCGGTGCCTCTGCCTCGATCACCACCCAGGCCTGCGAGAAGGTCTATCGAGCTGCCTCCGACCGTGCCGAAATGCGGGTCGAGCTGAATGTCGGCGCAGGCGGCAGCCTCGCCTGGCTGCCGCAGGAAACCATCGTCTTCGACCGCGCGGCTTTCGCCCGCAGCCTCGACGTCGAGCTTGCCGCCGGCGCCGAGGCGCTGTTGCTGGAGGCCACCGTGTTCGGCCGCCTGGCCATGGGCGAAAGGACGACGGAAGGCAGCTTCCATGACCGCTGGCGTGTCCGCCAGGAGGGCGCTCTCGTCCACGCCGAGGATTTCCGCATAGGGCCGGACATAGCGGCTGCGCTCGGCCGCCCGGCCGTCGCCGGCGGCGCCGCCGCGGTCGCGACACTGCTGATGGTCTCGCCGCGGGCGGAGGCTTTTCTCGATCCGGCGCGCGCCATCATCGGCGATGCGGGCGGCGCCAGCGTCTGGACCGTCAACCAATCTGGCAAGCTTCTTGCGAGGCTGTTCGCCGAGGACGGCTACCGGCTCCGCAAGCGGCTGGTTCCGCTTGTCGAATTGCTCAACGGACGGGCCGGCCTGCCCAAATTATGGTCACTCTGAAGCTGATTACGCCAATCCGGGGAAGACGCATGAACCTGACGCCGAGGGAAAAGGACAAGCTGCTCATCGCCATGGCGGCGATCGTGGCGCGCAAGCGGCTGGAGCGCGGCGTCAAGCTCAACCACCCGGAGGCGATCGCTTTAATCACCGACTTCGTCGTTGAAGGCGCCCGCGACGGCCGCCCGGTCGCTGAGCTGATGGAGGCCGGCGCCCATGTCGTCACCCGCGCGCAGGTGATGGATGGCATCGCCGAGATGATCCACGACGTGCAGGTGGAGGCGACGTTTCCCGACGGCACCAAGCTGGTGACCGTGCACGAGCCGATACGCTGAGGAGGAAAAGATGCTGGAGCTGCGCCCCAACTGCGAATGCTGCGACAAGGACCTGCCGCCGGAGGCGACGGATGCATTGATCTGCACCTTCGAATGCACCTTCTGCGCCGATTGCGCTGGAAACGTGCTCGGCGGCGTCTGCCCGAACTGCGGCGGCAATTTTACGGCGCGGCCGATCCGGCCGGCGGCCATGCTGAAGAAATACCCGGCTTCCACCAAACGCGTGCTCAAGGCCGAGGGTTGCGGCCCCCGCGTGGCCGCCTGACCGTCCCCAGAGAAGGCATAAGAGAAGGCAAATCGATGATCTCAGCTTCGACCAAACGCACCACGCTGACCGCCGTCATGCTGCTGGCAGCGGCGATGCCCGCCTATGCCCATGTCGGAGTCGGCACGACCTCGTCCTTCACCGCCGGCTTCATGCATCCGCTGTCCGGCCTCGACCACATGACCGCGATGGTCGCGGTCGGGCTCTGGGCGGCGCTCAAGGGTGGCAAGGCGATATGGGCATGGCCGCTGGCCTTCGTCGGCGTCATGCTGGCGGGCGGCGCGCTCGGCATGCTGCATGTGCCGGTACCCTTCGTCGAGCCGGGCATTCTTGCCTCTGTCGTGGCGCTTGGCCTGCTGGTGGCACTTGCGGTTGACCTGCCTGTCTCGGCCGGTGTCGCAATCATCGGCCTGTTCGCGCTGTTCCATGGTCACGCCCATGGCACGGAAGTGCCCGAAAACGCCGGCGGGCTGGAATACATGGCGGGCTTTGCCGGCGCTACCGCGCTGCTCCACGCCACCGGCATTGCCGCCGCGCTTGGGCTTGGCATGCGCTTCCGCGGCCTTGCCCGCGCCGCCGGTGCCGCTTGCGCGGCCGTCGGCGTCGGCCTCGTCTGCGGCGTGCTGTGAGGCTGGCGATGATCCCCGGCGAAGTCATCACCGCCAAAGGCGATATCGAGCTCAACAAGGGCCTGCCGACGCTGACGCTGAAAGTCGCCAACAGCGGCGACCGGCCGATCCAGGTCGGCAGCCACTATCATTTCTTCGAGACCAATGAAGGGCTGAAATTCGACCGCGAGGCCGCCAGGGGCATGCGCCTCGATATCGCCGCCGGCACGGCGATCCGCTTCGAGCCGGGGCAGGAGCGCGACGTCACGCTGGTGCCGCTCGGGGGAAAACGCGAAGTCTACGGTTTTCAGCAGAAGGTGATGGGCAAGCTGTGAGGCCGTTGGCGCCTGGAGCTGTCGGTCCATTCCGCGCGTCCGGCTCAGCCTGGCGGCTTGGCTGCCGCATAGATAACGACTTTCCCCGGATCGTCGAACGCGACGGCGACGACGTCCTCTGCCTGCACGCGCCGCGAATCGATGGCGTTGAACAGCAGCGCGTTGGCTTCGATCTCCTTGCGCAGCTCCGCGATGTCGTCCCGGTGCTGCTCGATCTTGCTCTCGATCGCCGGCGGCGGTCCGCCTTCGCTGCGTGCGGCGTCGGTGAGGAACACGATGTCGACCTTGTCGAGCTTGGAGGTCTTGCGCACCGCGCCGATGTTCTCGCGCGTCCGGTCGATCGCGCTGGCGACCTTGCCTGCCTGGGCGGTGGTCTTGCTCTCTTCCTGCTCGACGTCGGAGCCGACGATGCGGTCGACCGTCTCCTTGTTTTCGAGCCCTTGCGCGTTCAGTCCGGCAAGGGGCGCGGCCGCCAGCAGCAGCGCCACGGCGGCTGCGCTTTTCAGCCTCGTAACGGAGAAGGGGTTGATCGCCATGGCTCGCTCCTGAGGGGGGTCGCTTCCGGACGCGGTGCAGCGCGACAGGGACGAAACGGCTTCCGTCCGGCGATGGTTCCCTCTTCGGCGCCGTGGGCGGACCGGGTGCCGGTCCGCCGCGGCCGGTCGTCAGCTCGCCTTCTTGGTGATCAGGGTCAGCGCGCCGCCGGTGTTCATGCTGGCAGCGACCACTTGCGCCGAGGTGAGCCCCTTGGCTTCCAGCGCCGACTTCACCTTGGGCGTCGCGTCGATAGAGCTGCGCAGTTTCTGCAGCCCGGCCTCGCCGCGCTCGGCGATCACCTGGTTGACCTGCGTCTGGGTTTCCTTGGGCAGCTCGGTGATGTCGACGATGTTGACGCTCTGGATCGTCGGCACGGCCGGCTGCGCGCCGGGCGCCGCGGGAGCGGTCGGCGCGGGCTGCTGCTGCTGGGCAGGCTGCTGCTGGGCGCTGGCGGCGCTCGCCAGCATCGCGGCAGCGGCGGCCGCCAGAAGTGTCGTTTTGCGCATGGATTTTCCTTCCATCGATTTGGCAAACGGTCGTTTCGGGGTGACTCGCCCACCTCAACCGCGAAATGGGAACACAAGGTGTCGCCCAGCGGGTCATTGCGTGACCATAGGATGGCGCCAATGTGGAGCCCGGCTTCGATCGGGCCGCTTTTCGGGAGCAAGTGCTGATGGCTAGAATTACCCGCGCCGCCTATGCGCAGATGTACGGCCCGACGGTCGGCGACAAGGTGCGGCTTGCCGACACCGAGCTCATCATCGAAGTCGAGAAGGATCTAACGCTCCACGGCGAGGAGGTGAAATTCGGCGGCGGCAAGGTGATCCGCGACGGCATGGGCCAGAGCCAGGTGTCGCGCGCCCAAGGCGCCGTCGACACCGTCATCACCAACGCCCTGGTGATCGATGCAAGCGCCGGCATCTTCAAGGCCGATATCGGCCTCAAAGACGGCCGCATCGCCGCCATCGGCAAGGCCGGCAATCCGGACATGCAGGACGGCGTGACCATCATCATCGGACCCGGCACCGAGATCATCGCCGGCGAGGGCAAGATCATCACCGCCGGCGGCTTCGACGCGCATATCCACTTCATCTGCCCGCAGCAGATCGAGGAAGCGCTGATGAGCGGCATCACCACCATGCTCGGAGGCGGCACCGGTCCGGCGCACGGCACCTTGGCCACCACCTGCACGCCGGGCCCTTGGCATATGGCGCGCATGATCCAGTCCTTCGACGCGTTTCCGATGAACATCGGCCTCTCCGGCAAGGGCAACGCCTCGCTGCCGGCGGGGCTGGAAGAAATGGTGCTGGCCGGCGCCTGCTCGCTGAAGCTGCACGAGGACTGGGGCACGACGCCGGCCGCCATCGACTGCTGCCTGTCGGTCGCCGACGCCTATGACGTGCAGGTGATGATCCACACCGACACGCTGAACGAGTCCGGCTTCGTCGAGAACACGGTGGCGGCGATCAAGGGCCGCACAATCCATGCCTTCCACACCGAGGGCGCCGGCGGCGGCCATGCGCCCGACATCATCAAGGTCTGCGGCCTGCCCAACGTCATCCCGTCCTCGACCAATCCGACAAGGCCCTACACGGTCAACACGCTGGCCGAGCATCTCGACATGCTGATGGTCTGCCATCATCTGTCGCCGTCGATCCCGGAGGACATCGCCTTCGCCGAAAGCCGCATCCGCAAGGAAACCATCGCGGCCGAAGACATATTGCACGACATCGGCGCGTTCTCGATCATCTCCTCCGACAGCCAGGCCATGGGCCGCGTCGGCGAGGTGGCGATCCGCTGCTGGCAGACGGCCGACAAGATGAAGCGCCAGCGCGGTTCGCTGCCTGAGGAGACCGGTGACAACGACAATTTCCGCGTCCGCCGCTACATCGCCAAATACACCATCAACCCGGCCATCGCGCACGGCCTGTCGAGGGAGATCGGCTCGGTGGCGGTCGGAAAACGCGCCGATCTGGTGCTGTGGAACCCGGCCTTCTTCGGCGTCAAGCCGGAAATGGTGCTGGTCGGCGGCTCGATCGCCGCCGCCCCGATGGGCGACCCCAACGCCTCGATCCCGACGCCGCAGCCGATGCACTACCGGCCGATGTTCGGCGCCTACGGCAAGGCGCTGACCAACTCCTCGGTGACCTTCGTCTCCAAGGCCGCGCTCGACGCCGGCCTGCAAGGGAAGCTCGGTGTCGACAAGGCGATGGTCGCCGTCGAGAACACGCGCGGCGGCATCGGCAAGCACTCCATGGTGCTCAACGACGCTACGCCTCACGTCGAGGTCGATCCGGAAACCTACGAGGTGCGCGCCGACGGCGAGTTGCTGACCTGCGAGCCGGCCACCGTGCTGCCGATGGCGCAGCGGTATTTTCTGTTCTAGGCGGCCGTTGAGCCGCGCTCGTTGAGCCCATTGGGTTAGGGGCTGCGATGGTTTAGGGTCCGGGAAAAAGCAGGGTTCAACTATATGTACAAGGCCGTCGGATCGCGCGGGTCCCGGGTCAGCCGGGTCCTGTGGATGCTCGAGGAGCTCGGGCAGCCCTATGAATTCGTCGAGGTCAAGCTGCGCTCGCCCGAAGCTTACGCGCTCAACCCCTCAGGCAAGGTGCCGATCCTGATCGACGGCGATCTGAAGGTCACCGATTCCGCGGCGATCTGCGTCTATCTGGCCGAAAAGCATGCCGACAAAGGCATGGGCGCCAATCCGGGTCTCGCCGGCCGCGCCGAGATGGATTCCTGGATGCATTTCGCCCAGTCGGAATTCGAAGCGCCGCTGTGGAACAAGCTGCGCCACCGCTTCATTCTGCCGAAGGAAGTCCGCGTCGATGTCGGCCCCGCCGCCGCCCATGATTTCGCCGCGGAGGTCAAGGCGCTCGACCGTCGGCTCGGCGACAAGCCTTTCGCGCTCGGCGACCGATTTTCCGCGGTCGATGTGCTGCTTGGCGACATGGGTGGCTGGGCTCGCGCCGGCCGGTTTCCGATCGAGTCCGAACGCGTCAATGCCTATTTCGAGCGCGTGCTGTCGCGGCCGGCCCGCGCGCGTGCGCAAGCTAATGGCGGAGCCATGAGATGAAACTGAACATCAACACCGATTTCACCAAATTCCCGCGCGCGATCTCCGTGCTCGCCGCTGGCAAGGCCGGAACGGTCAAGCCCTACGCGAGGGCCGTGCTTGCCCATGATGAGCGGCATTTGCGCCGCCGCGCCATCGAGACCGAGAGCGGCGACAAAGTGCTGGTCGACCTGCCCGAGCCGGTGGCGCTCGACAATGGCGACCGGCTGGTGCTTGAGGACGGCCGCCAGCTCGAGATCGTCGCAGCGCCCGAAGACGTCTACGACATCCGAGCCCGCGATGCCGTGCACCTCACCGAGCTCGCCTGGCATATCGGCAACCGCCATCTCGCGGCGGCGATCGAGGCTGACCGCATCCTCATCCTGCGCGATCATGTCATCAAGGCGATGCTGGAGGGATTGGGCGCCACGGTCAGCGAGGTCCGCGAGCCGTTCAAGCCGGTGCGCGGCGCCTATTCCGGCCATGGCGGCCACGATCACGGCCATAGCCACGCGCACAGCCATACCGAAGCGCATTCCCATGCGCATGGCGGCGAGCATTCCCACAGCCATTCGCACAGTCATTCCCATTCGCATGATGACCACCACCACCACCATGACTGAGCAGCCATACGGCATCGCCCTGCTGCGGTTGATGGCGTGGTTGTCGCCGGCGTTCCCGGTCGGCGGGTTCTCGTATAGCCATGGCCTCGAACGCGCCGTGCAGGACAGTCTGGTGGACGACAAGCAAAGCCTCGCCGCCTGGCTGGAGGCGCTGGTCGAGATGGGCTCGGGCTGGAACGACGCCGTGCTGTTTGCCGAAAGCTGGCGGCGTGCCCGCGACGGTGACGATCCCGGCGAGATCGCGGCCCTTGCCGAGGCACTCGCCGGCTCGCGCGAGCGCCATGCCGAGACCATGCTGCAGGGCGCGGCCTTCCTCAAGGCAGCCTCGGCCTGGCCAAGCCCGGTGCTGGGGCGCCTGCCCGCCGATTGCCCTTACTGCGTCGCTGTCGGCGCCGTCGCCGGCGGCAACGGCATTGGCCTGACGGACGCACTTTCCGCCTTCCTGCAGTCCTTCTTCTCCAACCTGGTCCAGGCGGCGATCCGGCTCGGCGTCGTCGGCCAGGTCGACGCCACCGCATCGTTAGCCGGCTTCGAACCGCTGGCGCTGGCGACGGCCGCCCGCGCCGCCGCCTCCACGCTCGACGATCTAGGCGGCTGCGCCTTCGTCTCCGACGTCATGGCGATGAGGCACGAAACCCAGTACTCCCGGTTGTTCCGCTCATGATCGTTCTCGCCTTCGCGCTCTCGCTCGTCCTGCTCCTCATCACCGCGCTGCATGTCTATTGGGGCATCGGCGGCATCTGGCCGGGCACCGATACCCAGTCATGCGCCCGAGCCGTCGTCGGCTTCCGCGGCGTCGACGAGATGCCGTCGCCTGGCGCCAGCTTTGCCGTCGCTGCCTGCCTTGGCCTGGCGACGCTATGGCCACTGGCGCTCGAGGGCGTCTTTGCCTCGCCCTTTCCCAAGCCTGGCCTCGCCGCCACTTCGCTGCTCATCGCGCTGGTCTTCCTCGGGCGCGGCATCGCCGGCTTCACGCCCTGGTGGCGCCGGCTGGCCCCCGAGCAGCCTTTCGCGCGGCTCGACCAGCGCCTCTATTCGCCACTCTGCCTGCTGATCGGAGCAGGCTTCGCAATCCTCGCCATCACGGAGTTTTCCGCATGACCCAGGCCAATGGCCCCCTTCGCATCGGCATCGGCGGTCCCGTCGGCTCCGGCAAGACGACGCTCACCGAAAAGCTTTGCAAGGCGCTGCGCGACGACTTCTCCATCGCCGTCGTCACCAACGACATCTACACCAGGGAAGACGCCATGATGCTGGCCCGCCTGCAGGCGCTGCCGGAGGAGCGCATCGTCGGCGTCGAGACGGGGGGGTGCCCACACACCGCCATTCGCGAGGACGCCTCGATCAATCTGCAGGCGATCGCCGAACTGAACCGCAAATTTCCGGACCTCGACGTCATCTTCATCGAATCCGGCGGCGACAATCTTGCCGCCACCTTCTCGCCCGACCTCGCCGACCTCACGCTCTATGTCATCTCGGTCTGCCAGGGCGAGGAGATCCCGAGGAAGGGCGGGCCGGCCATCACCCGCTCCGATTTCCTCATCATCAATAAGAGCGATCTGGCGCCCTATGTGAACGTCAACCTCGAAATCATGGAGGGCGACGCCGCCCGCATGCGCGGCAAGCGGCCGTTCGGCTTCACCGACCTGTCGCGCGGCAAGGGCCTCAAGGAGGTGATCGAGTTCATCGTCGAGCATGGCGGGTTGCAGTCGGCGCGCCCGGCCGCCTGACCCACGAGTTTGCCGTTGCTGGCTGGCCTTCAGCGCGGCATTGTCGCCAAAACCGGAGGATTTTCGATGAGCATCGCCCGCCTGCAGAAGGAACCGCTGAGCAACCTGCCCTTCTACGAGGAGCGCGTCGACCTCGCTTGCGCCTTCCGCTGGACGGCGCGGCTCAACATGCATGAGGCGGTGGCCAACCATTTCTCGCTGGCCGTCAACGACGACGGCACCAGGTTCCTGATGAACCCCAACCAGGTGCATTTCTCGCGCATCAAGGCCAGCGACCTGCTGCTGATCGACGCCAACGATCCCGCTACGCTTTCCGGACCCAATGCGCCGGATCCGACGGCCTGGGGCCTGCATGGCGCCATCCATCGCAACGTGCCGCATGCGCGCTGCGTCATGCATGTGCACTCGATCCACGCCACCGTGCTCGCCTCGCTTGCCGACTCTCGCCTGCCGCCGATCGACCAGAACTCGGCCACCTTCTTCAACCGCCATGTCGTCGACGCCCATTATGGCGGGCTGGCCTTCGAGGAGGAGGGCGAGCGCTGCTCGCAGCTTCTGACCGATCCCAAGGTGAAGGTCATGGTCATGGGCAATCATGGCGTGCTGGTCATCGGCGACACTGTCGCCGACACCTTCAACCGCATGTTCTATTTCGAGCGCGCCGCCGAGACCTACATCAAGGCGCTATGGACCGGCCGTCCGCTGCGCACCCTGTCCGACGCCATCGCCGAAAAGACCGCGGCGGAAGCCAGCGATTATCCCGGCCAGGCCGAACGCCATCTCGCCGAGCTGAAGGCGATCCTCGACGAGCAGGAACCGGTCTACCGGAACTGAGGCCTCTTCCTTCTCCCCGTCACGCATACGCCATGCACACATCTTCTGTGACTGGCGTGACTGATCGGCCGAAGGTTTGATTGCCACGTGGTTCCCCCAATCCGTCGCTGCTTTGCAGCGCCATCCTTTCCCCCCTCCGGAGGGAAAGGAAGGGAGCGTTGACGGCAAAAAGCTTGGCGTTCCTCTACCCCGTCGATCGGGGGAGAGGTGGCTCGGCGAAGCCGAGACGGAGTGGGGGGTCGACCAGCGCTACATTAGACAATGCATGCGCCAAGCTACACGGTATCGCCAATGACCAGCCGCTTAGGATGAGGGGCGGCGCCGACGCCCGGGCTCACAGCCCCAACTCAGCCCGCAACTGTTCAGCACTGTTAATCACAACAGCCCCCGGCGGCCCAGCCATCGGCGCTTCCGGCCAGAACATCGTGCGCATGCCCGCCGCAAGGCCGGCCATGGCGCCGGTCAGGCTGTCGTCGACCGCGACGGATTGCGCCGGATCGACCTCCGCCAGATGAGCGGCGCGCAGGAACGGCTCGGGATAGGGCTTGCCTTCGCGCACGTCGTTGCGGCTGATCGTCTTCATGCCGGGGTAGATCAGGCCGACGGCGCGCAGATTGGCGTCGACGATCAGCCGGTCGGAATTGGAGACAACCGCTTGCTCGACACCGCGATCGCGCAATTCGTTGAAGATCTCGATCGCGCCTGGGCGCGGCTTCAGCGTCTCGGCCAGCGGCAGGTAGTGATCGTATTTGCGCACGATCCAGTCGTCGAACGGCAGGTCGAGCCCGAATTCGTTGCGCAGCATTTCGTAGACCGGCCATGCGGCGACGCCCAGCACCCGCTCATGCAGATTGGTCGGCGGCGCGATGCCGACGCTGCGCAGCGCCGCCACCAGGGCCGCCTCGTGCAACGGCTCGCTGTCGACCAGCGTCCCGTCCATATCCCAGAAAACCGCTTTCGGCGTCATGCAAGGCTCCTTTGCCGATCCCCTTAATCGGTTTGCTTGGCGAGATAAACCGTCAAGCAGGCCTTCCTTTGCCGCCGTCCCCACTCCAGGTCGCATCGCTAGTGCAGGCAATTGCCCTGTCGATAGACAATTGCGCGTTGGCACATTCCCTGTAAGCTAGTGGTACCCGCGCCCTGTTGGGCGGGTTTGGGAGGCAGAAGTGAATTCGCGGCAGGACAGCGGCAGCAACCGGTTGGACGACGCGGCGCGCGCCGGCTGGCTGTATTATGTTGCCGGCAACACGCAGGACCAGATCGCCTTGACGCTTGGCATTTCCCGGCAGACGGCGCAGCGGCTGGTGTCGCTGGCGGTCTCGGAAGGGCTGATCAAGGTGCGTGTCGACCATCCGATCGCCAATTGCCTCGACCTGGCAGCGCGGCTCAAATCGCGCTTCGCGCTCGATCTGGTCGAAGTGGTGCCGAGCGATCCCACCTCGTCCTCGACGACGATCGGCGTCGCCGAGGCGGCGGCGGCGGAAATCGAGCGGCGGCTGCGTTCCCCGGAACCCCTGGTCATGGCGATCGGCACCGGGCGCACGCTGAAGGCGGCGATCGAGCAACTGCCGCCGATGGAATGCCCGCAGCACAAGGTGGTGTCGTTGACCGGCAACATCTCGCCGGACGGCTCCGCCGCCTTCTACAACGTCATCTTCACCATGGCCGACAGGGTCAAGGCGCGCTCCTTCCCGATGCCGCTGCCGGTCATCGCCTCCTCGCCGGAAGAGCGCGACATGCTGCTCAGCCAGCCGATGATCCAGCCGACGCTGGCGCTGGCGGCGGAAGCCGACGTCACCTTCGTCGGCATCGGCGATCTCGGCCCCAAGGCCCCGCTCTATGAGGACGGCTTCATTTCCGAAGGCGAGTTGAAGTCGCTGCAGAAGGCCGGCGGCATCGCCGAGATCGTCGGCTGGGTGTTCGACCGCGAGGGCCGCATGATCGACGGCATCACCAATGACCGCGTCTCTTCGGCGGCGTTGCCGTCGCGCGAAAGATCGCTGGTCATTGCGCTCGCCATGGGCGAGCGCAAATTGCCCGGCATCCTCGCCGCCGTGAACCGGCGTCTGGTCAACGGCCTCATCACCGACGAGCGGACCGCGACAGCCTTGCTTGGCGCATGATCTGCGCCTCGGGTTCGGAGCCGTTCATGCGCCAAGCCAGCAGGCGCCCCGATCTCCGATAAAATCAGCAGAGCCTAATTGTAGGGATCGAAATTGCCGTTGCCGTCCAGCAAGCCCATGTCGCGCTGCAGGTGCGGCGACAGCTCCCTGATGTCGAGATAGGCCCGCCGCTTCGCCCGATGGTGCGCAAATCCACGCACAAGCCATGAAAACCAAGCCTGGCCTGGAACGAGAAGCAGTTTTTCCTGTACCGTGGTCATGATCGTCAGCCTTCGCTATGTCTGGACGAGAGGTGTCGTCGACCCCAGATATCGGTCCGATCGGCCGCTGCGACCAATCAAACGTCGATCACGGCCCATAAGGACCCGAACTCAGCTCACGGCAGCTCGCCCAGCTCCCGCCGCTCGCCGCGATCCGGGTCTTCGAGGCGGTGGCGCGGCATCTCTCCTTCACCAAGGCGGCCGCCGAGCTCGGCATGACGCAAGCGGCGGCGAGCTACCAGATCAAGCTGCTCGAGGAGCGCGTCGGCTCGCCTCTGTTCCTGCGCAAGCCCAAGCAGATCGTGCTGACCGAAGCCGGGCAGCGCCTGGCGCCAGCAGTCAGCGAGGCCTTCGCCCTGTTGAGCGGCGCCTATGCCGCGGCCCGCGGCGGCGCCGACGGCGTGCTCTGCGTCTCCACGCTGCTCACCTTCGCGTCGAACTGGCTCGCCCGGCATCTCGGCTCCTTCCAGGTCGCGCATCCCTCGCTCGCCGTCCGCCTCGACACCTCGAACCGCCTGGTCGACTTCGCCCGCGAGGACATCGACATCGCCATCCGCTCGGGCGGCGGCACCTGGCCGGGCGTCGAGGTGCACAGGCTGTTCAATGCCGATTTCACCCCTGTGCTCAGCCCGGAGCTTGCCGCCAGCATCGGCGGCGTCAGGGAGCCGGCCGATCTCCTGCGCCTGCCGATCCTCGATCCCGGCGACATCTGGTGGCGGGACTGGTTCACCGCTGCCGGCCTGCCGGTCGAGGAGCTGGCCAGGCGCCCCAACACCAGCATGGGCGCCCAGGCCTATGAGGCCAATGCCGCGATCGCCGGCCAGGGCGTGGCGATCGTGACCAGGGCGCTGTTCAAGGCGGAGCTCGCCGACGGCCGCCTGATCCAGCCTTTCGATCTGGTCGGCGACGATGGCCATGCCTATTGGCTGGTCTATCCTACGGCGCGCCGCAACGTGCCGAAGATCCGCGCCTTCCGCGACTGGATCCTGGCCGAGATCGCCTGCCAATAGGCTGATCGCGAAAGCCCGTCCCTGGCCAACCCCGTCGCGCCTCTTCATGCATCTGCCCGTGCGATTTTGCGTGTCGGCGCACGGGTCACTTGTGCTGCGCTGCAGCATCGAATCCGGCTTGACATAATTCACATCAGATGAGTAATTGCTCACAGCCAAGGCAAATGCTCACTTGGTTTATGGGAGGAATTTGATGAAACTTCGCACGCTCACCCTGGGCCTGTTGTCGGCCAGCGCTCTTGCGTTCGCCGCGCACGCCGAATCCATCACCATCGCCACCGTCAACAATGCCGACATGGTCCGCATGCAGACGCTGACCGACGACTTCAGCAAGGCTAACCCCGACATCACGCTCAACTGGGTCACGCTTGAAGAAAACGTGCTGCGCGAGCGCGTCACCACCGACATCGCCACCAAGGGCGGCCAGTACGACGTCATGACCATCGGCACCTACGAGGTTCCGATCTGGGCCAAGCAGAGCTGGCTGCTGCCACTCGACAAGCTCGGTGACGACTATGACGTCAAGGACATCCTGCCGGCTATCGCCGGCGGCCTTTCGGTCGACGGCAAGCTCTATGCGGCGCCCTTCTACGGCGAGAGCTCCTTCGTCATGTACCGCAAGGATCTGATGGAGAAGGCCGGGCTCACCATGCCCGAAGCGCCGACCTGGGACTTCATCAAGCAGGCCGCCGACAAGATGACCGACCGCGCCAATGGCGTGAACGGCGTCTGCCTGCGCGGCAAGGCCGGCTGGGGCGAGAACATGGCCTTCCTGACCGCCATGTCGAACTCATTCGGCGCCCGTTGGTTCGACGAGAACTGGAAGCCGCAGTTCGACCAGCCGGAATGGAAGAACGCGCTGCAGTTCTATGTCGACCTGATGAAGGCCGACGGCCCCGAGGGCGCCTCGTCCAACGGCTTCAACGAGAACCTGGCGCTGTTCCAGCAGGGCAAGTGCGGCATGTGGATCGATGCCACGGTCGCCGCATCCATGGTCTCCGATCCGAAGAGCTCGAAGGTCGCCGACAAGGTTGGCTATGCGCTGGCGCCCGACAATGGCCTCGGCAAGCGCGGCAACTGGCTGTGGGCATGGTCGCTGGCCATTCCCGCCGGCACGCAGAAGGCTGACGCGGCGCAGAAGTTCGTCTCCTGGGCAACCAGCAAGCATTACTCCGAGCTCGTCGCTTCCAAGCTAGGCTGGGCCAGCGCTCCTCCTGGCACGCGCACCTCGCTCTACAACAACGCCGAGTACCAGAAGGCGGCGCCCTTCGCCAAGATGACGCTGGACTCCATCAACGCGGCCGACCCGACGCATCCGACGGTCAAGCCGGTGCCCTATGTCGGCGTGCAGTTCGTCGCCATTCCTGAGTTCCAGGGTCTCGGCACCACTGTCGGCCAGCTGTTCTCGGCGGCACTCGCCGGCCAGTCGAGCGTCGACGACGCGCTGAAGCAGGCTCAGGACGCAGCCACCGCGGCGATGACCGAAGGCGGCTACATCAAGTAAGGCTCCTCCCGGTGCCGAACGCCGGTAGCGCATCATGACCGGCATTGGCCGCCCGAATCCCAGTCGGGCGGCCACCTTCACAATCTCGGAAATTGTGACACAACTCTAAAATCCGGCTGACATTTGGAGGGTGACCGTCATGGCTACTCAGCAGACCCGTTCGCTTGCCCGCTTCATGATGGCGCCATCGGTGATCCTACTGTTCGTCTGGATGATCGTGCCGCTTGCCTTCACGCTCTGGTTCTCGTTCCTGCAATACAATCCGCTGAACCCGATCCGCGACGGTTTTGTCTGGTTCTCCAACTACAAGCTGTTCTACTCCAACCCCGCATTCTTTGCGGCCATTCTCAACACGCTGACCATCGTCGTCAGCGTGCTGGTGATCACGGTGGTCGGCGGCATCCTCCTGGCGATGCTCATCGACCAGCCGATGTGGGGACAAGGCATCGTCCGCATCCTCGTCATCTCGCCGTTCTTCGTCATGCCGCCGGTAGCGGCGCTGGTCTGGAAGAACATGATCATGCACCCGCAATACGGCGTCTTCGCCGATATTGCGCGCTTCTTCGGCGGCCAGCCGATCGACTGGTTCGGCCAGCATCCGCTGACCGCCGTCATCATCATCGTCGCCTGGCAGTGGCTGCCCTTCGCCACGCTGATCCTGTTGACCTCGCTGCAGTCGCTCGACGGCGAGCAGAAGGAGGCGGCCGAGATGGACGGCGCCGGCTTCCTCAGCCGCTTCATCTATCTGACGCTGCCGCACATGTCGCGCGCCATCACCGTCGTCATCCTGATCCAGACGATCTTCCTGCTCTCGGTCTACGCCGAGATCCTGGTCACCACCAATGGCGGCCCCGGCTACGCCTCCACCAACCTGCCCTTCCTCGTCTATCAGAAGGCGCTGCTCGAATTCAAAATCGGCCAGGCGTCCGCCGGTGGCGTGATCGCCGTCATTCTCGCCAACATCGTCGCCTTCTTCGCCATGCGCGCAGTCGGCAAGAACCTCGATAAGTAAGGGAGGATAAGATGGCACGCGCAGTCACCACCCAGCACAAGACGATCGCCACGGTGGCGGCCTGGATCGTCGCCCTGCTGATCTTCTTCCCGATCCTTTACACGATCATCACTTCGTTCAAATCGGAGCAGGAGGCGATCCAGGGCTTCGCCCTGATCCCTTCGGGGACGTTCGAGAGCTATTCCGAGGTCCAGGCGCAGAGCGGCTATTTCAAGTTCTTCCTGAATTCGGTGATCCTGTCGGTTGGCTCGACCATCCTGGCGCTCATCATCGCCATCCCGGCGGCCTGGTCGATGGCCTTCTCGCCGACCAAGCGCACCAAGGACATCCTGATGTGGATGTTGTCCACCAAGATGATGCCGGCGGTCGCGGTGCTGTTCCCGATCTACCTGATCTTCCGCGACACCGGCTTGCTCGACAGCCGCGTCGGTCTGATGGTCATGCTGATGCTGATCAACCTGCCGATCGTGGTGTGGATGCTCTACACCTATTTCCGCGAGATCCCGGGCGAGATCCTGGAGGCGGCGCGCATGGACGGCGCCTCGCTGTGGAACGAGATCGTCTATGTGCTCACCCCGATGGCGGTGCCGGGCATTGCCTCGACCATGCTCTTGAACATCATCCTGGCCTGGAACGAAGCCTTCTGGACGATCCGGCTGACCACCACCGAGGCGGCGCCGCTGACCGCCTTCATCAGCTCCTTCTCCAGCCCGCAAGGCCTGTTCTGGGCCAAACTGTCGGCGGCCTCGACGCTGGCCATCGCGCCGATCCTGATCATGGGCTGGTTCAGCCAGAAGCAGCTGGTGCGCGGCCTGACGTTCGGCGCGGTGAAGTAGTAGGGCGCCGCAAGCGGCGGACGACGGACAATAATCCCTCGGGGAGGAAACCATGGGAAACATCACGCTCAAGAACGTCTCCAAATCCTTTGGGTCGACGACGATCATTCCGAACATCGATCTGGTCATCGAGGATGGCGAGTTCGTCGTGTTCGTCGGTCCGTCGGGCTGCGGCAAGTCCACGCTGCTCAGGCTGATCGCCGGGCTGGAGGACACCAGCGGCGGCACCATCAACATCGACGGCCGCGACGTCACCGGCGAGGCGCCGGCCAAGCGCAAGCTGGCCATGGTGTTCCAGTCCTATGCGCTCTATCCGCACATGACGGTCGCCAAGAACATCGCCTTCCCGCTCAAGATGGCGGGCGAGGACCAGGCGACCATCGACAAGAAGGTCAAGGACGCCGCGCGGGTGCTCAACCTCACCAACTACCTCGAGCGTCGTCCGGGCCAGCTCTCCGGCGGCCAGCGCCAGCGCGTCGCCATCGGCCGCGCTATCGTGCGCCAGCCTTCCGCCTTCCTGTTCGACGAGCCGCTGTCCAACCTCGACGCCGCACTTCGCGGCACCATGCGCCTCGAGATCAGCGAACTGCACCACCAGCTCAAGACGACGATGATCTACGTCACCCACGACCAGGTCGAGGCCATGACCATGGCCGACAAGATCGTCGTGCTCAACGCCGGCAATGTCGAGCAGGTCGGCTCGCCGATGGAGCTCTACAAGACGCCGAAGAACCTGTTCGTCGCCGGCTTCATCGGCTCGCCGAAGATGAACCTGATCGAAGGCGCGCCGGCGGCGAAATACAGCGCCAAGACCATCGGCATCCGCCCCGAGCACATGAACATCTCGACCACGGCCGGCGACTGGAAGGCCTCCGTCGGCGTCGCCGAGCATCTCGGTTCCGATACATTCCTGCACGTCCATGCCGACGGCGTCGGCACCTTGACGGTGCGCGCCGACGGCGAGCTCGCGGTCCATCATGGCGACACCATCTATCTGACGCCCGACCAGGCCAAGCTGCATCGCTTCGGCCCGGACGGAAAGGCGATGGCCCGGTGAGGCTCAAAGGCAAATCGGCGCTGATCACCGGGTCGGCGCGCGGCATCGGCAGGGCGTTCGCCGAAGCCTACGCGCGCGAGGGTGCGACAGTGGCGGTTGCCGACATCGATCTGGCGGCGGCCGAAAAGTCGGCGGCTGCCATCGGCGACAAGGCCTACGCCGTCAAGCTGGACGTCACCGATCAGGCCTCCATCGAGGCGGCGGTGAAAGCGGTGGAGACCAGGACCGGCGGCCTCGACATATTGATCAACAACGCCGCCATCTTCGACCTCGCGCCGATCGTCGAGATAACCAGGGCGAGCTACGACAAGCTGTTTTCGGTCAACGTCGCCGGCACGCTGTTCATGCTGCAGGCGGCTGCCCGTTCGATGATTGCCAGGGGCAAGGGCGGCCGGATCATCAACATGGCAAGCCAGGCCGGCCGGCGCGGCGAGCCGCTGGTCGCCGTCTACTGCGCCACCAAGGCCGCCGTTATCTCGCTCACCCAGTCGGCTGGGCTCGATCTGATCAAGCACCGCATCAACGTCAACGGCATCGCTCCCGGCGTCGTCGACAGCGACATGTGGGACCACGTCGATGCGCTGTTCGCCAGATACGAGAACCGGCCGAAGGGCGAGAAGAAGCGGCTGGTCGGCGAGGGCGTGCCCTACGGGCGCATGGGCAAGCCGGAAGACCTCGCCGGCATGGCCGTGTTCCTGGCCAGCGACGAGGCCGAATACATCGTCGCCCAGACCTACAATGTCGACGGCGGCCAATGGATGAGTTGACGGGGATGAGTTGAGGGGGAAAGGCGCCTCTCCCTTCCTCCGGGGAGAGGCTGCCGCCGGGGCATGCGGGGGCGGCATGAATGCTGGCAGGCAAATGCCGCCCCTCGCTGCCGCTCCTTCTCCCGAGGGTTGGGAGAATTGTCAGGCCATGTATCGGCCAAAGGGTAAAAGCAGATGACCGTGAAACTCTCTTCCTCGAACCTCGCCAAGCTCCCCCCGAAGGTCTCCGGTCCGAACTATGACCGTGCCAGGCTCAAGGCCGGGATCGTGCATTTCGGCGTCGGCAATTTTCATCGCTCGCACCAGGCCGTCTATCTCGACGACCTGTTCAACGCGGGCCTCGGCCACGACTGGGCACTGATCGGCGCCGGCGTCTTCGCCGGCGAGAAGATCGGCCGCGGCAAGCTCGAGGAACAGGACTGGCTGACCACGGTGGTCGAGCAGGACCAAGGCCATATGAGCGCCCGCGTCACCGGCGCCATGATCGATTTCCTAATGCCGGGCGAAGCGGCCGCGATCATCGAGCAGCTTGCCGACCCGGCGATCCGGATCGTCTCGCTGACCATTACCGAAGGCGGCTATTTCATCGATCCGGCTTCCGGTGTCTTCAACCCGACCCATCCCGACATCGTCGCCGATGCTCAGCCGGGTGCGGAGCCGAAGACCGTATTCGGCCTCATCCTTGCAGGGCTGGTGCGCCGCCGCGCCGACGGCATCGTGCCGTTCACCGTCATGTCCTGCGACAACATCCCCCATAACGGCCATGTCACCTCCGACGGCGTCATCGGCCTGTCGCGGCTGATCGACGAGGATCTGGCCAACTGGGTACGGGACAACGTCGCCTTTCCGAACGGCATGGTCGACCGCATCACGCCAGCCACGACAGACCGCGAGCGCGGCATCCTGGCCAGCGATTTCGGACTGGAGGACAACTGGCCGGTGTTCTGCGAGCCGTTCCGCCAATGGGTGCTGGAGGATCATTTCACCGCCGGCCGGCCGGCGCTGGAAAAGGTCGGCGTGCAGTTCGTCGGCGATGTCGCGCCCTACGAGTTGATGAAGATCCGTATCCTCAATGGCGGTCATGCCACGATCGCCTATCCGGCCGGACTGATGGACATCCACTTCGTCCACGAGGCGATGCAGGAGCCGCTGGTGCGCGGCTTCCTCGCCAAGCTGGAACGCGACGAGATCATTCCGACCGTGCCGCCGGTGCCGGACACGGTGCTGGAGGACTATTACCAGCTCATCGAGCGCCGCTTCTCCAACCCCAAGATTGGCGACACCATCCGCCGGCTCTGCCTCGACGGCTCCAACCGGCAGCCGAAATTCATCATCCCGACCATCGCCGACCGGCTAAAGGCGGGCAAGGGCTTCGCCGGCCTCGCGTTGGAATCGGCGCTGTGGTGCCGCTACTGCTTCGGCACCACCGACAGTGGCGTCGTTATCGAGCCCAACGATCCGAATTGGGATCGCCTGCAGGCGACCGCCAGGACGGCGAAGGATGCGCCCGGCGCCTGGCTGGCCATGGAGGACATCTATGGCGATGTCGGCCGCTCCGCCGCCTTCGCCGAGGCCTTTGCCCATGCGCTCAACGTCTTGTGGGCAAACGGCGCGCGCGAGACGCTGACGCGCTATCTCGCCGGCAAGCTCTGAAGCCACCGGAAGCAGCCAGGATGACGCCCGAACTGGTCATCTTCGACTGCGACGGCGTGCTGGTCGACAGCGAGGCGCTTTCGGTCTCTGCACTGCTCGGCATGATCGCGCTCGCGGGTGGTACGGTCTCGGAGGATGCCGCCTACGAGCATTTCCTCGGCAAGAGCATGAAGAGCGTGCGCGAGATCCTCGGCAGCGAGTTCGGGCTCGAGATCAGCGACCAGCACCTCACCGCGATGCGCGTCGACCTGATGCGCAAATTCCGTGAGGAGTTGAAGCCGATCCCCGGCATCAGGGAGGTGCTGCCGAGACTTGGCCTGCCGTTCTGCGTCGCCTCTTCCGGCACGCTGGAGCGCATCCGCTACGCGCTCGATGTCACCGGGCTGCTCGGCCTTCTGGAACCGCATCTGTTCAGCGCCGCCATGGTCAAGCGCGGCAAGCCGGCGCCGGACCTTTTCCTTCATGCCGCTGCCTGCATGCGGGCAAAACCACGCAAATGCCTGGTCATCGAGGACAGCCCGGCCGGCGTCGCCGCGGCCCGCGCCGCGGGCATGCGTGTCTTTGCCTTCACCGGCGGCTCGCATGCCGACAACCCCGCCTTGAAAGCGCGGCTTGCGTCGACCGAACCGGACTTTATATTCGCTGACATGCTGCAATTGCCCGATCTGATTGCAGGCCTGGGAGCGAGAGTAAAAGCATCTTGACCAACAGTTTCGTTTGCGCGGTCGATGTCGGCACCGGGAGCGCCCGCGCGGGCATTCTCGACGTCAATGGCACCTTGCTCGGGCGCGCCGATCATCCGATCGCCATGCATCAGCCCAAGGCCGATCACGCCGAGCATGATTCGCGCGATATCTGGTCGGCGGTCTGCAAGGCCGTGCGCGCCGCCGTCGCCAAGGCGGGGATCGCGGCCGATGACGTCATCGGCATTTCCTTCGACGCCACCTGCTCGCTCGTGGTGCGAGGCAGGGATAGCGAACAGCTCAGCGTGTCGGTCACCGGCGAAAAGCGCTGGGACACCATCGTCTGGCTCGACCACCGCGCCATCGCCGAGGCCGACGAGTGCACGGCGAGCGGCCACGCCGTGCTCGACTATATCGGCGGCGTCATGTCGCCGGAAATGGCGACGCCCAAGCTGATGTGGTTGAAGCGCCATCTGCCCGCGACATGGAATGAAGCCGGCTATCTATTCGACCTCACCGATTTCCTGACCTGGAAGGCGACCGGGTCGCTGGCGCGTTCGCAATGCACGCTGACCGCCAAATGGACCTATCTGGCGCATGAGCAGACAAGCTGGCGGCGCGACTTCTTCGAGACCGTCGGCCTTGGCGATTTGTTCGAGCACGGCAATTTGCCGGAGAAGGCCAGCCCGGTCGGCGCCGATATCGGCCCGTTGACGGCGCAAGCGGCGGCCGAGCTTGGCCTGGGCGAAAAGTGCCGGGTCGGCGCCGGCGTCATCGACGCCTATGCCGGCGCGCTCGGCGTGCTCGGCGGCTTTGCCGGCGACCAGAAGAACATCAGCCGACATCTGGCGCTGATCGCCGGCACCTCTTCCTGCGTCATGGCGATGTCGCCCGACCCGCAGCCCTTCGCCGGCGTCTGGGGCCCCTATTATGGCGCGGCGCTGCCGACGCTCTGGCTCTCGGAAGGCGGCCAGTCGGCCACCGGCGCGCTGCTCGACCACATCATCCGCTGGCATGGCGCCGGCGGCGAGCCGAATACAGCAATGCATGCCAGGATCGCCAGCCGCGTCGCCGAACTGCGCGCCGCCGAGGGCGAGGCATTGGCGGCGAGACTGCACGTGCTGCCGGATTTCCACGGCAACCGCTCGCCGCTGGCCGACCCGCACGCCGTCGGCGTCGTCAGCGGCCTGACGCTGGACTCCTCCTTCGACAGCCTGTGCAAGCTCTACTGGCGCACCGCCGTCGGCATCGCGCTCGGTGTGCGCCACGTGCTGGAAGCGCTGAACGAGAACGGCTATTTGATCGACACGCTGCACGTTACCGGCGGCCACACCAAGAACCCGCTGCTGATGGAACTCTACGCCGACGCCACCGGCTGCACCGTCATCGAGCCGCTGGCCGACGAGGCGGTCTTGCTCGGCACCGGCATGGTGGCGGCCACCGCCGCCGGGCTCTATACGGATCTGAACGCCGCCTGCGTCGCCATGCAGCAGGGCGGCAGGAAGCGCGCCGCCAATCCGGCGGCCGGCGCCCGCTTCGACCGCGACTACCGCATCTTCCTGGAGATGCACCGGCAGCGGCAGGCGCTCGACGCGATCAGCTGAGCAGGCTGCCGTTTCGTTCCGGCTTGCGCAGCGAGGCGCCGGATGTCGCGTCGAACAGATGGATGCTTTCCTCGTCGAATGTGTAGCGCACAGGCGCGCGCAACGCCGGGCATTCGCGCGCCGGCACCAACGCGCTGATCTCCTTGCCGCCGGAGCCGAACGTCACCAGCGCGTCATTGCCGTGGAATTCGATGAGGTCCGCGGTGCCCTGCAGCAGGTTCCGCCCGGCATCGGCGCCTGCCGTCTTCAGGTCGGGAGGCCGGATCCCGAGCACGGCGCGATCGCCATGCTGGAGATGGAAGGCCGAGCCGTCCAGCGAAAGCACCGTTCCGGCGCCGGTCAGCGACCAGCAGTCTCCGGCCCGGCCGACCGTCACCTCGACGAAATTCATGTTCGGCGTGCCGATGAAGCCGGCCACGAACAGGTTGCCGGGCCGGCGATAGATCTCCGCCGGCGAGCCGACCTGCTCGATGACGCCATCCCTGAGCAGCACGATGCGGTCGGCCAGTGTCATCGCCTCGAGCTGGTCGTGGGTGACGTAGACGGTCGTCGTCTTGAGCGACTGGTGCAGCCTTGCGATCTCGATGCGCATATGGTTGCGCAGCTTGGCGTCGAGATTGGACAGCGGCTCGTCGAACAGGAACACCTTCGGTGTCTTGATCATGGCGCGTGCGATCGCCACGCGCTGCTGCTGGCCGCCGGAAAGCTCGGTCGGCTTGCGGCCGAGATAGGGGTCGAGCCCCAGCGTCCGGGAAACCGCCTCGACCCGTTTCACGATCTCGGCCGCCGGCACTTTCTGCCGTCGCAGCCCGAAGGCGATGTTGTCGAAGATCGTCATATGCGGATAGAGCGCGTAGTTCTGGAACACCATGGCGATGCCGCGGTCGCCGGGCTCGAGGTCGTTGACCACCTTGCCGCCGATCGAGACCTCGCCGCCAGTGATGTCCTCCAGCCCGGCGAGCATCCTGAGCAGCGTGGACTTGCCGCAGCCTGACGGGCCGAGGAACACGACGAATTCGTGCTCTTCTATGCTGAGATTGAGATCTCGGATGACGGCGGTTGCGCCGTAGGCCTTGTCGACATGGGAGCAAACGATCGCGGACATGGTCAGCCCTTCTCGCCGGTAAGCAGGATCTGCAGCTTGACGTCCTGCGGGTTGCCCTCGGCCGCCCGCTCGAAGGCCTTGATACTGTCGGAGAAATCATAGGTGCCGGTGATTAGCGGCTTGAGGTCGACCTTGCCGGAGGCGATCAATTGCAGGGCGCGGTCGAAGATGTTGGCGTAGCGGAACACCGTCTCGATGCGCGCTTCCTTCGAGATCGCCGCCGGCACGTCGAGGCTGACCGGCTCCACCGGCAGTCCGACCAGCACCACCGCGCCGCCTGGCCGCACGATGTCGAACAAATTGGCGAAGGCTTTCGGGTTGCCGCTGGCTTCGAATACGATGTCGGCGCCCCAACTGTCGGTCGCGGCCGCGACGGCGTCGACCAGCGACTGCTCGCCGATATTGACCGGCACGATGCCTTGATACTGCGCGGCGATCTTCAGCTTGGGCGCCGAGAAATCGGAGATCAGCACCTTCGAGCAGCCGCCGGCCAGCGCCGCCAGCGCGATCATGATGCCGATCGGGCCGCAGCCGACGACGACGGCGACATCGCCTGGCACGATGCGCGCCCGCGCCGCTGCCTGCATGCCGATGGCGAAGGGTTCGACCATGGCGCCTTCGGCGAAGGAGACATTGTCCGGCAGCCTGTAGGTGAAGGCCGCCGGATGCACCGCGAAAGGCGCAAGCACGCCATGCACCGGCGGCGTCGCCCAGAAACGCACGTCCGGATCGACATTGTAGATGCCGAGCTTGGTCGCGCGCGACGACAGGTTCGGCACGCCGGGCTCCATGCAGACGCGGTCGCCGACCTTCAGGCTCGCGACGTTGGCGCCGACCTCGACGATCGTGCCTGACGCCTCATGGCCGAGCACCATGGGCTGGCGCACGATGTAGCTGCCGATGGCGCCGTGCGTGTAGTAATGCACGTCGCTGCCGCAGACGCCGACGGTGTGGATGGCGATCCTGACGTCGTCCGGTCCGACGTCGAGCGGCAGCGCGATCTCGCGCAGCGACAGCTCGCCCTTTTTCTCAAGTACCAGTGCCTGCATCGGGTAATCCTCGCATCAACTCTTCTTTTGCCGGAAAACGGAATTCAGGAAGCCGCTGAGCACGCCGAGGAACAGCAGCGGCGGCAGCGACAGGAGCACGACCGAGGCGTTGAGGATGCCCCACGGCACGTTCATGCCTTGCTGGGACAATTCCGAAGCGACGATCGGCAGCGTCTTGGCGTTGGAGCTTGACAGCATCAGCGCGATCAGGAACTCGTTCCACACCAGCACGAAGCTGAACGCGATGGCGCCGGCGAGCGAGCGCGCCGCGACCGGCAGCGCGATCCGCCAGAACACCGAATAGGCGCCGTAGCCGTCGACGAAGGCCGCTTCCTCGATTTCCTTCGGCACGCTTTGGAAGGCCGGAATGGCGAGCCACATGATCACCGATATGGTGAGCAGCGAATAGGTGACGATCAGCGCCGGCAGCGTGTCGTAGAGGCCGATCTGCAGCCAGATGACCATCAGCGGTATGGCCACCGCCACCGGCGGCAGGAAGCGCAGCGACAAGACGAAGAACTGGATGTCGCCGGCGAAGCGGTTGGGATAGCGCGCCACCGCGTAGGCCGCCGGCAGGCCGAGAACGACGCCGATCAGCACGGCCAAGCCGCAGGCGACGACCGAGTTGTAGAGCCCGGTCATCACGCTGTCGCGGCCGATTATGTAGCTGATGTTGGCAAAGGTCGGCGTGAACACCAGGCGCGGCACCCGCGTGATGATGTCGACATTGTTCTTCAGCGCATTGAGCGCCGTCCAGACGAGCGGGAACACGGCGAGGAATCCGGCCAGCGCCAGGATGGCCTTGGCGATCAAGCGGCCCGGTCGCATGCGGTACCGCCTCATGCCTGCACCCGCTTCCACAGCATGGTGAAGGTGATCACCGTGGCAATCATCATCAGCACCGCCATCGCCGAGGCGTAGGAGACCTTGCCGGACTCGATGAAGCCTTGCGAGAACGCGTACATGTCGAGCGTCTCGGTCGCCACGCCCGGCCCGCCGCGTGTCATCACATAGATCAGGTCGAAGGAGCGCAGCGACTCGATCATCTTGACGAACATCAGGCTGATCAGCGGCGCCTTCAGCATCGGCAGGGTAACGTAGGCATGGATCTGCCAGCGCCTCGCATGGTCGAGCCGCGCCGCCTCGATCGGCTGCGGCGGCAGTGTCTCGAGCAGCTTCAGCACGATCACCGCGAAGAACAGTCCCCACTGCCAGACATCGACCGAGGCGACGGCGAACAGGGCGGTCGAGGCCTTGGAGAGCGGATCGAAGATCAGGCCGCCGGTGACCAGCCGGTAGGGATAGGTGGCGATGCCGTAGAGCGGATGGTAGGCGAACTTCCACACGAAGGCCGCCGAGACGCGCGGCAAAAGCACCGGGATGATGAACAGCAGGCAATAGATGTTGCGCAGCCGCGGCGACGCGACTTCGAACATCAGCACGCCGAGCCCGATGGCCACCACCATGGTCGCCACGACGGTGACGATCTCCCATTTGACCGAGACCCAGACGGCGTTGAGGAAGCGGCGGTCGATGAAGAGGTCGGCAAAGTTCGAGAACCAGACCCAGGAATAGCCCGGCGTGCTCAGCTCGCGGTTCTGCAGGGCGATGACGACGGCGTAGAGCGTCGGCACCATCGACAGCACCAGCAGGATGGCGAGCGTCGGGACCAGAAATGTGACGGGCAGGGAAGAGCGTCGGCGCATGGCCTATCCTCGCGGGCCTTTCGGGTGTTGGCGGTCGTGTGAAGAACCCGCGGCGCGCAGGTCCCGGCATTCCAGCGAATGCCGTGGACCGCGCGCCGCGGCGGGAGGACTACTTCTTCTTCACCAGCTCGTTGGCGTAGGCCTCGAGCTCGTTGAGGCTGCCCTTGATGTCGGTGCGCGTGCCGGTGACCAGCTCTTCGAGGATGATGCCCCAGCGGTCGCCGAGATCCGGCCAGCGCGGATCCTGCCAGAAGTTCACCGCCGTCACCTTGCCGGTTTCGGCCAGCGCCTGGCCGAGATCGGCGCCGTAGATGTCGGCGAATTCCTTGCTGGACAGGATGCTGGTGCGGTTGAGCTCGCCGAACTGGTGCGCGTCGAGCCGGCGCTTCTCGTTCTCCTTCGATGTCGCCCAGGCGACGAACAAGCCGGCGCACTTCTTCGAGGCGTCGTCCGGATTGGCCTTGGTCGCGATGGCGAGGCCATGGCCGTAGCCGCCGCCAGACAGTGGCGCCGGCGGCGGCAGGAAGCCGACCTTGCCGACCACCTGCGAGGTCTTCGGATCGACCGCCATGCCCGACAGCGGCGTCGATTCGACGAGGATGGCGACCTGGCCGGAGAGGAAGGCGCCGGTCGATTCATCCCAGCTACCGGTCTGCGTGCCGGGCGCCGAATCCTTGAACAGCTTGAGGTAGGTCTCGGTCGCCTTGACGGCGGCGTCCGAATTGAAAGCCGGCTTGTCGCCGTCGAACCACTTGCCGCCATAGGCCTTGAAGTAGGGCATCCAGCGCCAGACATTGGCGCCCGAGCCGCGTGCGCCGCGCAGCGCGATGCCATACATGCCCTTGTCGGCATTGGTCAGCTTCGGCACGTCGGCGAGCAGCTCGTCCAGCGTCTTCGGCGGCTGGATGCCGGCGGCCTCCAGAACGTCCTTGCGATAGACCATCAGGTCGCCGCCGCCGGTCAGCGGCGCGAACCAGACCTTGCCGTCATAGGTGGCGACCTTCTGCCGGCCCGGATCGAAATCGGCGAAATCATATTCAGCCGGATAATAATCGGCGAGCGGCGCGATCCAGCCGGACGACGCGAACAGCGCGACATTGGCTTCGTCGACATAGTAGACGTTGTAGTTGCCGACGGTGGACGCATCGGCGCGCGACTTTGCCCGGCGGTCGTTCTCGTTGAGGTAGTCGATCTGGAAGCCGGCGCCGGAGAGCTTCTTGAACTCGTCCTTGGAGTCCTCCAGCAGCGTCAGTCCGTCGCGCGGCTGCGCCAGCACCTTGACCGGCGCCGAGCAGACCGGCGCCTGCGCCAGCGCCATCGTTGAAGCGGAAGCGGTAAGCACGAAAGCTGCGCCCAGGCTGGCAGCGAGCCGAGTTGATTTCATTGGTTTTTCTCCTCCAGGAATCGTCGCGGGAAGCGGCTGTCCTCGGGCTAAGCGACCCTCACCGTCGCCCGAGCGACTTGCCACCCGTCGCCAAAATGAGGAGTTGCTAAGGGGGAGGCTAGAAGCCCCGTTGCAGTAAACCTGTACTTTTATGCATTGTGCGGCGCAAAAAACCGCCAAGGCGGGACCGACCTGTCACACGAGTATCAGTGCTGTTTTGGGAGTCGGTTCTCGACCGGATCAGGCCCGCATCGCCAGCCGCTGCCGCGACAGCTTGCGGTAGGATGACGGCGTCATCTTGTGCTTGCGCAGGAAGGCGCGGTTGAAGTTGGAAATGTTCATGTAGCCGACCTGGAAGCAGATGTCGGTGATTGGGACGTCGGTATCGGAGAGCAGCTTGCAGGCCTGCCACAGCCTGAGTTTGGCGACATGGTCGCTGAAGCTGTTGCCTGTGTTCTTCTGGAAGAAGCGCGAAAATGTGCTTTCGCTCATCCCGGCCAGCTCCGCCACATCCGGCAGCTTCAGGTCCTCGGCGAAGTGCTGGAACAGATAGGTCAGCGTGCGCTGGATGATGTCGAGCGATTGGGCGTCGAGCAGCGGCGAGAAATCCGGCGACGACAGAAGCTCGTATTCATCGGTGCTGGCCATGAGGTCGACCAGCTCGAGGAACAGGCAGAGCCGTGGCAGCCCGTGCACCGTGCCCATCCGTTCCATCAGCGCGGCGCCGTCGATTGCCGTCTGTCCGTGGAAGACCATGCCGCGCAGCGACCGCTCCAGGAACGGCTCCAGCTCGCGCAGCTCCGGCAGCAGGCCGGCCGAGCCGCGCAGCCGCTGCGGATCGAACTGCAACACGATATCGCGCCCTTCGATCAGCTCGCCGGGCTGCACGGCCGTCACCCAGTCATGCGGCAGGCCACCGCCGACGATTGCCAGGTAACCCGGCCCGAACTCGCCGATATGGTCGCCCACCAGCGCCACGCCCGACGATTTCCTGAGCAAATGGATTTCGTATTCCGGATGGAAGTTCCAGACGTTGCGTTCCCACGGATAGTCGTCCAGACGCCACAGGAAACTGTCGCTCGCTTCGGTGACGATATGCTCGAAGGAGGGCACGGTGCGCGGGATCGCGGCGGTATTTTTCCTTTGCCTGAACGTCATCCATTCCTCCCGTCCCGGAAACCCGTAGCAGGCTCCGCGCGGCAAGTGAACGAGGCGCCGGCGCCGCTGGCTCAATGGTTCGCCGTCCGTCCTCCCTTGCCTTCATGTCGCATTTCGTTCAATAGACGACGCAAACGGCGCCATTTTGCGCCGTTTGTGTGCGGCTTCCGGGCTCTGTCCCGACGCGCCGTGGTCTGAAGAGCAGGACAATGTCTGCGATCGAAGCCGGCGCTCGCGCGCCGGAAAATCTTTGGCGTCAGGAAATCAGGGCAACGCTTGCGCTTGCCTGGCCGATGGTGCTGACCAATCTCGGCCAGACCGCCATGACCGCGACCGACGTCATGATGATGGGTCGGCTGGGGCCGGACACGCTGGCAGCCGGCGCGCTCGGCGCCAATCTCTATTTCATGCCGCTGATCTTCGGTCTCGGCCTGATGCTGGCGACCTCGCCGATGATGGCGACCGAGCTCGGTCGCCGCCGCCATTCGGTGCGCGACCTGCGCCGCACCGTGCGCCAGGGCCTGTGGCTGGCGATCCTGATTTCGATCCCGATCTGGGTCTTCCTCTGGCACGGCGAGAGCGTGCTTCTGGCCATGGGCCAGGAGCCCAGGCTGGCGCATCAGGCCGGCATCTATCTGCGCTGGCTGGAATGGGCGGTGCTGCCCTTCTACGGCTATATCGTGCTGCGTTCCTTCATCTCGGCGCTGGAGCGGCCGGGCTGGGCGCTGGTCATCGTCTTCGTCGCCGTCGCCTGCAACGCCTTCTTCAACTGGGTGTTCATGTTCGGCAATCTCGGCGTCGCGGCGATGGGCATTTCCGGCTCCGGCCTCGCCACCACGCTGTCCAGCATGCTGATGTTCTGCGGCCTGGCGGCGGTGCTGCTCGTGGAGAAAAAATTCCGCCGCTACCACCTGTTCGGCCGCTTCTGGCGCTCCGACTGGCCGCGCTTCAAGGGTCTGCTCAGGCTCGGCCTGCCGATCGCCGGCATCCTCGCCTTCGAGGTGACGATCTTCAACGCGGCGGCATTGCTGATGGGCCTGATCGACGCGGACTCGCTGGCCGCGCACGCCATCGCCATCCAGATCGCCTCGATCTCCTTCATGGTGCCGCTCGGCCTCAACCAGGCCGTCACCGTGCGCGTCGGCCTTGCCCATGGCGCCGGCAACCCGGAAGGCGTTTCGCGCGCCGGCTGGACCGCTTTCGTCATCGGCGTTTCCTCCATGGCGCTGATGGGGCTGGTGATGATTCTCTGGCCGCATTTGCTGATCAGCGCCTTCATCGATCTGAGCGATCCGGCCAATGCCAGGGTGATCACGCTTGCGGTCTCCTTCCTGGTGTTTGCGGCACTGTTCCAGATCTTCGATGGCGCGCAGGCGGTGGCGGCCGGCATGCTGCGCGGCCTGCACGACACCAAGGTGCCGATGATCTACGCCGCGATCGGCTATTGGGGCATCGGCCTGCCGCTCGGCGTGCTGCTCGCCTTCCATCTCGGCTTCAACGGCGTCGGCATCTGGATCGGCCTGGCGTCGGGGCTGGCCGTGGTGGCCGCGCTTCTGCTGGCGCGCTGGCTGCGGCGCGACCGCATCACGCCGCAGCTCGCCTTCGGGCATTGAAGAGAGCGGCCACCGAGATCGGTGGCCGTTCGTTTCATGGCTTGCTCAATTGCCGTCGGAAGACATGGCGCCCAGCAGCCTGCGGATGTCGCCGAAGCGCGCGATCGAGCCGAACACCAGCGCCGCCACCGCGACGAAGAACACTGACACCGCGGCCATGGTCGGCGTGTAGCCGTAGCGCAGCGCGTTGAAGATCTTGATCGGCAGTGTCTCGGTGGTGAAGCCGATCGTCATGTAGGCGACGATGTATTCGTTGAGCGACAGCACGAAGGCGAAGGCGTAGCCCGAGACGAGATAGGGCAGGATCAACGGCAGCACCACGGTCTTCAAGACGGTGCGGTCGTCGGCGCCCATGGTCGCCGCCGCCTCGACCAGCGAGCGGTCGATCGAGGCGAAACCCAGCGACAGCGTCACCAGCGGCAGCGTCACGAAGAAGATCGCGTGGCTGATGATGGCGGTGAAGAACTGGCCGAACAGCCCGACCGTCGCCCAGAAGCTCAGGAAGCCGAGCGCCGTGATGACCGGCGGCAGGATGAAGGGCGCCAGCCCCAGCACCTGGAAGATGTTCGCCCATGGCGCGATGCGCCGCCACAGGAACCAGGCAAGCGGCAGCGCGATGGCCACCGCGATCGCCGCCGAGCAGACGGCGAGCGTCACCGAATGGATCAGCGCCAGCCGCCATTCCGGATCGGTGAAGATCTGCGCGTACCAGGCGAGCGAGAAGCCGACCGGCGGGAAGGTGAGTTCCTGCCGCGAATTGACCGAGACGCCGGCGACGACGATGAGCGGCGCTGCCAGGAACAGCGCGACGAGGCCGAAATAGAGGCGGCGGAGCCAGGTCTCGATCATAGCGCGTTCTCCCTGCGTCCGACGAGCAGCGTCATGCCGACCAGTGCCAGCGAGATCAGCACCAGGAACACCGCCATCGCCGCCGCGAAAGGCATGTTGGACTGGTAGATCGCCTGGTCGGTGATCAGCACCGAGAGCGTCCAATGCTGCGGCCGCCCGAGGATCTGCGGCAAAAGATAGGAGCCGAGCGCGAAGACGAAGACCATGATCAGCGTCGCCACGATGGTGTTCCTGAGCGCCGGCGCGACAACGTTGAAGAAGGCCCTGACCGGCGAGGCGCCGAGCGTGCGCGCCGCCTCCAGCAAGGTCGGGTCGAGACGGACAAGCGCCGGGTAGAGCACCAGGATCGTGTAGGGCAGCGCCTGGTAGACCATGCCGGTCAGCACCGCGCCGAAGGTCGGCAGCAGCGCCACCGGCTTGTCCATCAGCCCGACCGCCACCAGAAGGTTGGTGATGCCCGCCGTGCGCGAGAACAGCGTCGACCAGGCAAAGCCGATGATGACCTCCGACAGCGACAGCACCGACAAGAGGCCGACCAGCCACAGCGTCTGCACGCGGCGCGGCCGCCGGGTCAAAAGGTAGGTGAAGGGAAAGCCGATCGCCACGCAGCAGACGGCGACCAGCACCGCCAGCATCAGCGAGAAGCCGAGCACGCCGCCGAAGAAGGTCGACAGGAAGCGGGCGTAATTGTCGATGACGAAATCCGGCGTGTAGAAGCCGGACGGATTGCGCTTGAAGAAGCTGACCGCGATCATCGTCGAGAACGGAATGACGAAGAAGACGATCAGCATCAGGCCGGGAAAGAACAGCGGCGTGTAGTCGGCTAGCGACCTGGGGGCTTCGCGTCTCATGAGCCGAGCACCACGCAGCTTTCCGGCGGCAGCACGACGCCGACCTTGGCGCCGACCGGCACGTCGTGCCTTTCGCGCGGGGTCGTCACCGCGACGATGCTGGTGTTGCCCACCTCGATGAAGGTCTCGATCGTGCCGCCGAGATCGCGCACGAAGCTGACCTGGCCGGTGATGGCGCCGCCGGCAGGCTCGCCGATATGCACATCCTCGGGACGGATCGACACCGAAGCCTTGGTCATGCCGGCCGGCATGGCGAGGCCCGGAATGGCGGTGCCGAGGATCGTCGTGCGCCCGGCACTGTCGACTTCCGCCGGCAACAGATTGGTGATGCCGATGAAGTCGGCGACGAACGCGTCGGCGGGCTTGCGGTAGATTTCGATCGGCGGCGCCGCCTGCAGTATCTTGCCGTGACCCATGACGACGACGAGGTCGGCCATGGTCATCGCCTCGCGCTGGTCGTGAGTGACGACGATGGTGGTGATGCCGAGGCTCTGCTGCAGCTGGCGCAGTTCCACCTGCATCGCCTCGCGCAGTTTGGCGTCGAGCGCCGACAGCGGCTCGTCGAGCAGGAACAGTTTCGGCGACAGAGCGAGGGCGCGGGCGATCGCCACGCGCTGGCGCTGGCCGCCCGACAGCTTCGCCACCGGACGGTCGGCGAAGCCCTCCAGGTGGATCAGCGTCAGCAGTTCGTCGACCCGCTTCTTCTGCTCATCCCTGGAGGCGCCGCGGATGCGCAGCGCGTAGGAGATGTTGTCGCCGACCGAAAGATGCGGAAACAGCGCCAGCGACTGGAACACCATGCCGAGATTGCGCTTGTGCGTCGGCAGCGGCGTGATGTCCTCGCCATCGAGAACGATGGCGCCGCTGGTCGGTTCCTCCAGCCCGGCGATCATGCGCAGCAGCGTGGTCTTGCCGCAGCCCGACGGGCCGAGCAGGCAGACGAAGGTGCCGTGCGGCACGTTGAGCTGGACATTGTCGACGGCGGCGAAGACGCCGAATTTCTTGGTGATGGCGTTTATGTTCAATCCGGACATGCTCACCCCTCTCTCAGGACGTTGCACCGCAAGGGCCGCCGGGCAGATGCCCGGCGGCCGGTTTCAGCTGGTGCTTAGCCGACGATCAGCTCGGTCCACTTCTGGTTGATCCAGTCGGCCTTCGACGTATAGAGGTCGTAGCGCGGGATGATCGGCTCGATGTCCGACGACACGGCGGCGAACTCCTCCGGCTTGAGGTCGAGCACCTCCTTCTTCAACGTCGGCGTGGTGCCGACCTTGCGCGACATCACGCCCTGCATCGAAGGCTGGCTCATGAAGTCGATGAAGGCGTGCGCTTCCTCGACCTTGGTCGAGGCGCGCGACAGCACCCAGTTGCCGGAATCCTGGATGCCGCCTTCCTTCGGGAAGGTCGAGCGGACATGGAAGCCGTCGGCGGCCGCAAGCCCGGTGACGTCGTGGTAGTACTGGCCCATCGGGATCTCGCCCGACTTCAGCGCCTGCTCGAACTGCGCCTCGTCGCGATACCACAGCCGGACATTCGGCTTGAGCTCGGCGAGTTTCTCGAACGCCTTGTTCAGCCCGTCTTCGGTGTCGAGCGCGTTGGTGCCACCCATGAAGGTCTTGGCCGTCACTTCGAGCAGGAACGAGTTGGAGGCGAGCGCCAGCAGGCCGAGCTTGTCCTCGTTGGCCTTGTCCCAGAGTGCTGCCCACGAGGTCGGCGCGTCCTTGTAGACGTCGGTGTTGGTGACCAGCGTGATCCACCAGGCCACCGCGCCGATGCCGGCGACGCGGCCGTCCGGATACTTGTTGATGAAGCGGGGCAGGAGGTCGCCATAGTGCTTGAACTTCGAGGTGTCGAGCGGCGTCCACAGTTCGGTCGACTGGCCCTTCAGCGTCGAGGTCTGCGACATCATCGAAAGGTCGGCCGGCGCCTGTCCGGCCTTGGCCGCCTGCTCGAGCTGCACCAGCCAGGCCTCGCCGGTCGGCTCGGCGACCGATTCCACCGCGATGCCGGTTGCCTTGGTGAATTCCGGAAAGACATGCTCGTCGAACGATTTCTTGAAATAGCCGCCATAGACGCCGACCTTCAGCGACTTGTCCTGCGCCCGCAGCACCGCGGGCATGGCGAGCACGCCGGCGGCGGCCAGGCCGGCGCCAAGCACGCCGCGCCGGGTGATGGGTGTTGCGATCAGTCTGTTCATCTCAATTCTCCTCTGTTTGTGCCGGTTGTCCGGCGGGTTCCCTTGGTTGCGTTTCTCCGCCGTCAGGCGGATCAGTGTGCCGCCGCTCGTTGCTCGAGCGCGCGGGCGTATTGCGTCAGTGGAAAGCACATGACGAAGAAGATCAGCGCCACCAGTCCGTAGACGGTGAACGGTTCGAAGGTCGCGTTGTTGATGGCGTTTGAGGTCCTGACCAGTTCCTCGAAGCCGATGATCGAGGTCAGCGCCGTCGACTTGATGAGCTGCACCAGGAAGCCGACGGTCGGCGCGCGGGTGATCGAGAACGCCTGCGGCAGGATGATCAGCCTGAGCTCCTGCAGGTAGTGCAGCCCGAGGCTGGCGCCGGCATCCCACTGGCCGCGCGGCAGCGCATCGACGCCGCTGCGCCAGATCTCGGCCAGATAGGCGCTGGCGAAGAAGGTGAGGCCGATCGCCGCCGCCGTCCATGGCTCGATGCGCAGCCCGAGCATCGGCAGGCCGAAGAACATCAGGAAGAGTTGCATCAAGAGCGGCGTTCCCTGGAACAGCGCGATGTAGCCAGAGGCAATCCGCCGGGTCCATTTGGTCTTGGCGATGCGCAAGAACAGCACGGCCAGCCCGACCAGCGCGCCGCCGACGAAGGCGGCGAGCGACAACAGCACCGTCCAGCGCGCGGCGAGCAGCAGGTTGCGCAATATGTCCCAGAAGGTGAACTCGATCATGACACGCCGGCTCCCAGAACACGGCGTCCGCCGCCGACCAGCAGCCGGCGCAGCCCCATCGACAGGCCGAGATAGACCAGCGTCACCACGAAATAGGTCTCGAAGGCGCGGAAGGTGCGTGCCTGCAGCATATCGGCCTCGTAGGTCAGTTCCCGCACCGCGATTTGCGACACCACGGCCGATTCCAGCATCATGATGACGATCTGGCTGGTCAGCGCCGGGTAGATCACCTTCAGCGCCTGCGGCAGCACGATCTTGACGAACACCAGGCGAGGCCTGAGCCCAAGCGCCAGTGCGGCTTCCGTCTGCCCGCGCGGCACCGCGTCCAGCCCGGCGCCGACGATCTCGATCGTGTAGGCCGCCATGTTGAGCGTCATCGCCAGCATGGCGGCCAGGATCGGATCGAGCCTTATGCCGAGGCTGGGCAGCCCGAAGAAGATGAAGAACAGCTGCACCAGGAACGGCGTGTTGCGCATTACCTCGACATAGGCCGCGATTGCCAGCCGGAGCGGCTTCGGGCCGTTTCTTTTGCCGGCGGCGCCGAGGATGCTGAGGAAGGTTCCCGCCAGCGTGGTGACGGCGATCAAAAGGATCGTCGTCGCCGCGCCGCGCGCGATCGCGCCTACCGCACCCGCAAGCCAGCCGAAGTCGAGGCTGTAGCCCATGGCAATGCCCCCTGCTGTCCCAGGATCAGTCCTTGAGGTTGTCGGGGTTGAGCGGCGTCTTCAGCCAGGCCTTCGAGCTCTCGTCCAGCTTGCCGTCGGCCAGCATCTTGGCAACCGCGTCGTTGATCGCCTGCTTCAGCCGGTCCTCGTTCTTGTTGAGGCCGATATGCGAAGGCGAGGTGAGCAGCTGGAACTTCTGCTCCGGCTGCAGCGCGTCCTGCTTGGCCAGAACCTGGGCGCCGACATCGTTGCCGACCACCATCAGCTGGGTCTGGCCGGAGATGAAGGCCTGGATGACGGAGTTGTAGTTGTCGAAGCGGCGGATGTCCGCCGAGGCCGGTGCCGCTTCGGTCAGCGAGGTGTCCTCCAGCGTGCCGCGATTGACGGCGATCGACTTGTCGGCAAGGTCCTCCTTGCCTTTGACGGCAAGCGCGGCCGGACCGATGACGGCGATGTAGTAGGGAGCGTAGGCGGTGGCGAAGTCGATCACCTCGGCGCGCTCCTTCGAGTAGCCGACGCTCATCAGGAAGTCGACGCGCTTGTCGGTGAGATAGGGAATGCGGTTCTGGCCGGTGACGCTGACGAGGTTCAGCTTCACCTTCAGGGAGTCGGCGATGGCCTGCGCCACGTCGATGTCATAGCCCTTGATGCTCATGTCGGCGCTGGCCGAGGAGAAGGGCGGGAAGTCGGAGAAGATGCCGACATTGATGGTGCCGGCCTTGGTGATGTCGTCGATGGCGTCGGCCCTGGCCGCCTGCGAGGCGAGGCCGGCGGCGCCGAGCATCAGCATTGCCGTGATGGCGGATTTCAGCGTGGTGCGAAGTGTCATTTTAGTTCCCCTTCTGGAAGCTTGTTGTTGAAACCGGCCGCCGGCTCCAGCGCGGCGGCCGTATTGGTCTGGCGTAGCCTCAGCCTTTCTTGATGGCCGGGCTGAACACCATCAGGCTCAGGATCTCGAACAGGACCTGGGCGCCGACATGGGCGGTGTTGGTGGTCGCGTCGTATTGCGGCGCCACCTCGACGACGTCGCCGCCGACGATGTTGAGGCCCTTGAGGCCGCGCAGCAGTTCGAGCACCTCGCGCGTCGTCAGCCCACCGACTTCCGGCGTGCCGGTGCCCGGCGCAAAGGCCGGATCGACGCTGTCGACGTCGAAGGAAATGTAGGTCGGCCCGTCGCCGACGATCTTGCGCGCCTTCTCGATGATGGCCGGCATGCCCAGCCCGGTCACTTCCTCGGCGTGCACGACCGTCATGCCGGACTCGTAGGAGAACTCCCACAGATACTCGGCCGAGCCGCGGATGCCGATCTGGATGGTGCGCGAGGGATCGAGCACGCCGTCCAGCACCGCGTTGCGGAACGGCCCGCCATGGTGGAACTTGGTCAGGTCGAACAGGCCGCTGGTGTCGCAATGGGCATCGATATGGATCATGCCGACCGGTGCCTTCTTGCCGACCGCCTTCAGGATCGGATGGCTGATCGAGTGGTCGCCACCGACCGAGAGCGGGATGACGCCGGCGTCGACGATCTGGTTGGCTCGGCGCTCGATGTCCTCATGGCTGGTCTCCAGCCGGTAGCGGCTCTGGAACGGGACGTCGCCGATGTCGGCGACGCGAAGCTCATGCGTCGGCGCGCATTCCAGCACATGGTTGTAGGGGCCGATGCGCTCGATGGCGCGCAGCGCCCGCGGCCCAAAGCGCGAGCCCGGACGGTTGGTGACGCCGAGATCCATCGGCACGCCGATCATCGCCACCTGCAGATCCCCGAAATCCGGCTTGTCGGCGGCCACCTCGCGGTAGGGCGCGGTGAGGAAGGTCGGGATGCCGGAATAGGGCGCCAGCCTGGTGCCCGACTTGGAGAAGATCTTGTCGGCGACCTTGCGGAACTTCGGGTCGAACATCTCGCCGCCATGGCCCTCGCCATACTTGCGACGCAACGCTTCAAGTTTGCCGCGATCGTAACCCATGTCGGTCTCCTCCGTCTGGCTGGTAGTGAAGCAACACCTATGATGCTGACCGCCATCCGGCCGGACCGCGGTCCCGCCCTGGCTGCCTGCAGATTTCACGTCTTGATGATGTTCCGGGACAAAGTTTCCGGCAGCTCCATTGAAAAATCAATTGATATTGTTAGGGTGTTTGTTGTGAGAAAATCTCACACTACTTGAGTGCACCATGGCCAAGCGTCTGCCCCCGCTGAATCCGCTGCGCGCCTTCGAGGCCACGGCCCGCCATGCCTCGCTGACCAAGGCTGCGGCGGAGCTGAATGTCACGCACGGCGCCGTCAGCCACCAGATCAAGGCGCTCGAGCAGTCGCTCGGCGTCAAGCTGCTCGAGCGCGCCGGCCAGCGGGTGAAGCTGACGCCGCACGGCGCCGAGCTTCTGCCGGCGGTGTCGAGCGCCTTCGACGGCATCGCCGCCGCCACGCAGCGCATGACGCGGCCGGCCAGCGCCGGCAAGCTCTCAATATCCTGCGTGCCGGCGCTGCTGCTCTTGTGGATGACGCCGCGATTGGGCTCGTTCACCGCGCAATATCCCGACATCCAGCTCACCTTGCTTCCCTCCAACGACGCCAGGGACATCCGCGCCCCGCATATCGATGTCTGCGTGCACTATGGCGATGGCAGCTGGAGCGATTGCTGGATGCGCAAATGGTCCGGCCTCGAACTGTTCCCCGTGGTCAGTCCGACGCTGATCAACAACCGCCCGATCCGCACCGTTCGCGATCTCGCCGACCATGTCATCCTGCACGGCGATGACGGCCGCGAGTGGCACACCTGGCTGGCCGCCGCCGACGCGCTGGACCTGGAGCGCGGCCGCCGCCATCATTTGGGCGACGCGCGCACCGCGACCGAGGCCGCCGTGCATGGCCACGGCGTCGCGCTCGGCGATTCCGTCACCGCGAGCACGCTGCTGGCCAGGGGCCTGCTGGTCGCTCCGTTCAGCCTGTCGGTGCCGGCGGTCGACGACTTCTACGTCGTCTGCCGCAACGAGATGAGGTCGACGCCGATCGTCCAGCTCTTCATCGACTGGCTGTTCGCCGAGAAGGAACAGGCCGACGGCCGCGCCGACGCACCGGTCGCGGGGCGCATCGGCAGCCGTCGGAAGCGCCCGGCGCTGAGGGTGATCGGCGCCAGGACGGCGTCCTGACGGCTGGACTGGGGCGACTTCTTTTTGTCGGGCCAGCCCGCAAAGCGGGAGGCGTTGCCGAAAATTCAATGCTAAGAGGCTTGGTTGAAGCAGTTCCAGGAAAAGCGGCCGGAATTGCGCAGGCAAGCGCTAGAGTGAGCAGCGAAGGCGGCAGGACGAGATGGCAAAGACCGATATTGCGCGGCGCGTCTACAACCACACCTGGAAGCTGGACCCCATCGTCCGCAGCCTGCTCGACACCGATTTCTACAAGCTTCTGATGCTGCAGATGATCTGGGGCATGTATCCCAAGGTCGAAACCACTTTCTCGCTGATCAACCGCACCACCTCGGTGCGCCTCGCCGACGAGATCGACGAGCAGGAACTGCGCGACCAGCTCGACCACGCCCGCACCTTGCGCTTCTCCAAGAAGGAGATGATCTGGCTCGGCGGCAACACCTTCTATGGCCGCAAGCAGATCTTCGAGCCGGAATTCCTTGCCTGGCTGGAGGATTTCCAGTTGCCCGAATACGAGCTGTCCAAGCGCGACGGCCAGTACGAGCTCTCTTTCAGCGGTCCCTGGATGTACACGACCCTGTGGGAGATCCCGGCGCTGGCCATCATCAATGAACTGCGATCGCGCGCGGCCATGCGCGCCTTCGGCCCGTTCGCGCTCGACGTGCTCTATGCCCGCGCCAAGGCCAAGATGTGGGCAAAGACCGAGCGGCTGAAGGCGCTGCCGGGTATTCGCATCTCCGATTTCGGCACCCGCCGCCGCCACTCCTTCCTGTGGCAACGCTGGTGTGTGGAAGCCTTGAAGGAAGGCATCGGCCAGGCCTTCACCGGCACCTCCAACGTCCTGCTTGCCATGGACAACGACCTCGAGGCGCTCGGCACCAACGCGCATGAGCTGCCGATGGTGTTTGCCGCCCTTGCCAATTCGGAAGAGGAGCTCAAGCAGTCGCCCTACAAGGTGCTGCAGGACTGGCAGCGCTACTATGGCGGTAACCTGCTGATCGTGCTGCCGGACGCGTTCGGCACCGCATCCTTCCTGCGTGACGCGCCGGACTGGGTCGCCGACTGGACCGGCTTCCGCCCCGACAGCGCGCCGCCGATCGAGGGCGGCGAGAAGATCATCGACTGGTGGCGCGAGAGGGGCAAGGACCCCAGGCAGAAGCTGCTGATCTTCTCCGACGGGCTCGAGGTCGAGACGATCGAGGAGACCTACCGCCACTTCCGCGGCAAGGTGCGCATGTCTTTCGGCTGGGGCACCAACCTCACCAACGATTTCGAGGGCTGCGCGCCGACCGAAACCAACAGCCTGGATGCCATCTCGCTGGTCTGCAAGGTCACCGAGGCCAATGGAAGGCCCGCGGTCAAGCTCTCCGACAATCCGGCCAAGGCGACCGGGGACCAGAAGGAGATCAAGCGCTACCTGAGGATATTCGGCGAGAAGGACCGGGTGAGGCAGCTGGTCAAGGTTTAAAGGCTGCGCCTGTGGCCTGTGCTGATCCCGCATCGTCAAGCGAGATTGCAAGGCTCGATAAGCCGAGCTTCTTCGCGCTCCCCTCTGTCGTGCCGGACATCTCCCCCGCTGAGGCTGCTTTCCTCTCCCTCCGGAGGGGGGAGAGGTGGCGCCGCGAAGCGGCGACGGAGTGGGGGAACCACCTGGCAACCGCCGCAACGGGCATAGGAAAGAGGATCGCTTGCACGCATCGTCCTGACCCGCGCCAGGGTCGACCCCCACTCCGTCGAGCTGCGCTCGACACCTCTCCCCCGATCGACGGGGGAGAGGAAGGGTGCCAAGCCATCCGAGCAGGCGCCACTTCTCAATGGCAGACGCTTGCCTCTGAAGATAGTGCGATCTCCCCCCAAGTGGGGGAGATGTCCGGCAGGACAGAGGGGGGCGCCGTAAGGCGCAAACCTTCGCGAATGGCTCTCGCAGCAGCCTTCGCATCCCTCCCCACTTCCGCCTTCGCCCATGCCTCCGATCGCGGCCATGTCCTCCTCCTTCCCACCGGCTATTACGTCGCCGGAGGCGCGCTCGCGGTCGCCGTCAGCTTCCTTGTCCTGGCCCTGCTGCCGCCCGCAGCCCTCGATCGCTTCTGGCGCCGGCGCCTGCCGCTCTTTGCCCTCGGTGACGCCTCTCGCACGATCGTCAGCGCGATATCTTTTGCCGGCTTCGCAATCCTCCTTGCCGCCGGCCTGTTCGGCAGCCGCGATCCGCTGTCCAACCCGCTGCCGCTCGTCATATGGACGCTGCTCTGGGTGGGCTTGGCTTTGTTGCAGGGCGCGCTCGGCGATCTCTGGTCGTGGCTGAACCCCTGGTACGGACCGTGGCGGGTCGTCAGCCGCCTGATCGGACGCGGCGGTGAACAGGACGGCCGCTTGCCCGCATGGCTAGCCTGCTGGCCGGCCGTCGGGCTGTTCTTCGCCTTCGCCTGGTTCGAGTTGATCGACCCGGCGCCCGACGACCCGGCCCGGCTGGCATACGCCGCCGGCCTCTACTGGCTGCTGAACTTCATCCTGATGCTCGTCTTCGGCCATCGCGAATGGAGCCGGCGCGGCGAGTTCCTGAGCGTGTTCTTCGCCATGGTCGCGCGCTTTGCTGTTGTTGAGCGCGATGCGAAGTGCCGCCTCAGTCTCTGCTGGCCGGGCGCCAAACTGCTCTCCGCCGAGCCGTTGCCGACAGCCGGCATCGCCTTCCTGCTGCTGGCGCTGTCCTCGGTCTCCTTTGACGGCCTGTCGAAAACCTTCTTCTGGCTCGGCCTGTTCGGCGTCAATCCGCTGGAGTTTCCCGGGCGCACCGCGCTGATCGGCATCGGCAGCTTCGGCCTTGTCCTGACCTTCGTCCTGCTGGCAGCGGTGTTCGCGCTTGCCGTCCATATCGGCCAGCGCCTCGCCGGCGACCGGCATTCATTCGCGCAAGCCGCCGGCTTGCTGGTCTGGTCTATCGTGCCGATCGCGCTCGCCTACCATTTCGCCCACTACCTGACGGCGCTGCTGGTCGACGGCCAATATGCGCTGGCCGCCCTGTCCGATCCCTTCGCGCTCGGCTGGAACCTGTTCGACACCGCTGACATGGAAGTCGAAGCCGGCGTGGTCGCCGGCGCCGACTCGGCCTGGTGGCTGTGGAATCTCCAGGCCGGCGTCATCATCCTTGGCCATATGCTGGCCGTCCTCGTCGCCCATGGTCTGGCCTGGCGGCTGCATCCGGCCGCGGCGCGTGCCGCGCTCAGCCAACTGCCGCTCACGGTGCTGATGATCGCCTATACGGTCTTTGGCCTTTGGCTGCTTGCCACGCCGACCGCCGGGTGAAAGAGGCGGCCTCAATGCCTGTCGGGAAGTACGCTTGCCACGTCGAGGCTTTGGTGATTTAGTTTGTACACATGCAATTTTTGCCTCGTTACAGCCATTGGTCAAAACTCAAAAAACAGGGGAACTGCCGTGTCTGACAAGAATGGGTTTTTCGATCTTTCCAAGACCACTCTTTCGCGCCGCACCGCGCTGAAGGGCCTCGCCGCCGGCGCCGGCCTTGCCGTCGCGCCGGGCTTCGTCCGCTACAGCCAGGCGCAGAGCTCGGCGCCGGTCAAGATCGGCTTCCAGTCGCACCGCACCGGCATCGGCGCCGCCTATGGCCGCTGGTACGAGAAGACGAGCGCCGCCGCGGTCAAGGCGATCAACGATGCCGGCGGCATCAATGGCCGCCCGGTCGAGCTGGTCATCGAGGATGACGGCACCGATCCCGCCCGTGGCGCCGAGGTTGTCGGCAAGTTCGCCACCCAGCACAAGACCGACATCGTCTTCGGCACCTTGTTCTCGCATGTCGTGATCGGCTCGGCGCCCGCCGCCGGCGAGAACAAGATCCCCTATTTCGTCGTCAGCGAAGGTCACCACGTCGCCTCGACCAAGCTCAACCGCTACGTCTTCCAGCCCGGCATCACCGACGTGAAGAGCCAGATCCAGTCGATGGCGCCGTGGATCGCCGCCAATGCCGGCAAGAAGGTGACGCAGATCTTCCCCGACTTCGCCTTCGGCTACGACCATCGCGACTACCTGCCGCCGGCACTGAAGGCGCAGGGCGCCGACGTCGTCGCCCAGATCGCCATCCCGCCGACGGAGTCGTCCTTCACCAAATACTTCCCGCAGATCCCGGCCGAGACCGAGGTGATCTATCACGTCATGGTCGGCCCGGCCGTGCTCACCTTCGTCAAGGAGCTCGGCGAATTCTACGGCTCGTCGCGGCCGCAGCTGTTCGGCTTCATGGATTCGCTCGAGGCGACCGACATCAACAGCCCCGGCCTCGAATTCCTCGACGGAAGCCATTTCTGGGAAGGTTCGCCGCGCTATGCGCAGGCCGACGATTCCCCTGCCCAGAAGGCCTACCGCGCCGCCGTCGGCATCGACGACAATGGCGCCGCCGTCGGCGATGCCAAGGACGTCTCCACCGCCTCGCACATGTTCGGCTGCTGGGAAACGCTCTATGTCGTCAAGAAGGCGATGGAGGATGCCGGCTACAAGGGGCCCGAGGATCGCGCCAAGCTGGTCGAGGCGACCGAGGCGCTGAAGGAGTTCGCCGAAGGGCCGGAGCATCCGCAGGGCCCGAAGACCTTCAACGGCAAGATCCACCAGTGCTTCGGTATCCAGAACATCTCCAAGGTCGAGGGCGGCAAGCTCAAGGTGGTGCACAAGACGAAGATCGAGGACGGCCTCTACGAGGCCGAGGGGGATTACACGACGCAGGCGCTGTGACTTAGTTGCGCCGACAAGCGTGAGCGCCAAGCCACCCCTCTCTGTCCTGCCGGACATCTCCCCCTCAAGGGGGGAGATCAGCAGCTCATGCGAAGGCGGCCATCGGTCGGCCTTTGCGATTGGCGAAAGCGATAGGGAGAGCCAATCTCCCCCCTTGAGGGGGGTGAGGAGCGGTCCGCGAAGCGGACGGGAAGCCAATTGCTTGGCTTTCCGAGCGACGAACGCCCGGAGCGATAGCGCGGGGCCGGGCCCGGCAGGGCAGAGAGGGGTGCGCTTGGCACCTGCCTGCGTGTAGCATGCATTTCGGACCCCATCTCCTCCTCGCCGCCCTCGAAGGCCTCGTCACTTCCGCCGTGCTGGCGCTGACGGCGCTTGGCCTGTCGCTGGTGTTCGGCGTCATGCGCGTCGTCAATGTCGCCCATGGCGAGTTCTTCATGCTGGGCGCGGTGCTGGCCTGGGCGATCTCGACGGCGATCTCGGGCCATCCTGCACTCGGCTTCGTCGCCGCGCTGGTCATCGCGCCGCTCATCGTCGGCGCGGTCGCGCTGGTCGCCGAGCGGCTGGTGCTGCGCCGGCTCAATTACAATCCGGAAGCCACCATCGTCGCCACGATCGGCATGCTCTACATCATCCAGCAGCTGGCGCTGACCTTCTACGGCCCTGAGGCGCGCCCGGTCGAGCCGCCCTTCAGCTACCGCATCCTGCTGCCCTGGTTCGGCTATTCCGGCTACAAGCTGTCGGTGGTCGCGGCCTCCGCGCTGCTGCTCGTCGCCACCTGGCTGGTGCTGACACGGACCAAGGTTGGGCTGCTGATGCGCGCCACCCAGTATGACAGCGAGACCGCGCAAGCCTTCGGCATTCCGGTCGACCGCGTCTATGGCGGCGTCTTCGCCCTCGGCGCCATGCTGGCGGCAATAGCCGCGGTGCTGATCGTGCCGATCAGCCAGGCGCATTATCTGATGGGTCAGGATCCGCTGCTTTTGTCCTTCATCGTCGTCATCATCGGCGGCCTCGGCTCATTGCGCGGCACCCTCGTCGCCGCAGTGCTGATCGGCCTGTCGGACGGCATCATCTCGATGTTCTTCTCGCCGACGCTGGCCAAGATCATCGCCACACTTGTCGTTGCCATGGTGCTGGTGTTCCGGCCGCAAGGCCTGTTCGGGACGGCCTCGCGATGACGGAAGCTTCGCCGGCAAAGGCCTATTCGCTGCATCTCGGCGTCATCGCCCTGCTCTTCGCGCTGAGCTTCGTGCTGCCGGATTATCATCACGGCCTCATCGCCCGCATCATGGTGCTGGCGGTGTTCGCCATGGGCTACAATCTGCTGTTCGGCTATGTCGGCCTGCTCAGCCTCGGCCATGCCATGTTCTTCGCCGCCGGCCTCTATGGTGCGGGCTTAAGCGTCTATCATCTCGGCTGGAGCGTGCCGGCCGCCTTCCTCGCCGGCATCGCCTGCGGCGCGCTGCTGGCCCTGCTCATCGGTTTGCTGGCGCTGCGCACTTCCGGTGTGGCGTTCATGATCGTCACCATGATGTTCGCGCAGGTGTTTTCGCTGCTCATGCTCTATTTCGCCGTCTGGACCGGCGGCGACCAGGGCCTGGTCGTTCAGCAAGCGGCGCGGGTGCTGACCCTGGGCGGCACGACGCTCGACCTCACCAATCCGACCGTGCGCTACATGAGCGCGCTGGCCCTGTTCTCCATCATCCTGCTGGCGACGCTTGCCGTCGTCCGCTCTCGCTATGGCCGCGTGCTGGTCGCCGTCCGCGAGAACGAGGAGCGGACGAAGATGCTCGGCTACGACACCTTCTCCAACAAGCTCGCCGCCGTCGTCGTCTCCGGCACCATCTGCGCGGCCTCCGGAGCGGCCTACGCGCTTTTGTTCGGCTATGTCGGCTCCAGCTTCGCCTCGGTGCAATATTCGATCCTGCCGCTGCTCTGGGTGCTGCTCGGCGGCGCCGCCACTGCGCTCGGCCCCCTCATCGGCACGCTGTTCATGTACTATGTCATCGACATCACCAGCGGCTTCACCTCCGCCTATCTGCTGATCGTCGGCGTCGCGCTCATCCTTCTGGTGCTGTTCTTCCCCAAGGGGATCATGGGCAGCATCCGCCAGCGCTGGCTCGGGTGGCTGCCATGATGCCGCTTTTGACCACCAGGGGCCTGTCCCGCAATTTCGGCGGCCTGCGCGCCGTCGACAATGTCGACTTCGCCCTGATGCCGGGCGAAATCCGCGCCGTCATCGGCCCCAACGGCGCCGGCAAGACCACCTTCGTCAGCCTGGTCAGCGGACGTATCCCTCCTTCGTCCGGGATGATCGTCTTCGACGGCGCCGACATCACCGGCCTGCCGGCCTACAGACGGGTTCGCCTTGGCGTCGCCTACACCTTCCAGATCACCAGCGTCTTCGCCAATCTTTCCGCCTACGACAATGTCGCGCTGCCGGTGCAGCGCACGCTGACCGACGGCCGCTCCAAGGGCGCGGTCAAGGCCGGCGTCATGGCCGCGCTCGAGCGAACCGGGCTTGCCGATCGCGCCCATATGCCGGCGGGCCAGCTCTCCTATGGCCACCAGCGGCTACTCGAAGTGGCGATGGGCCTGGCGCTCAAGCCGCGCCTCCTGATCCTCGACGAGCCGACGCAAGGCCTGGCTGACAGCGAGATCGACAATTTCATCGAGCTGGTGCGCGAGATCGCCAAAAGCGCCACCGTGCTCCTGATCGAGCACAATATGCCCGTCGTCATGCAGCTCGCCGACCGCATCACCGTCTTCAATGCCGGCCGCATCCTCGCCGAAGGCACGCCGGAGCAAGTTCGCGAGAACCGCCAGGTGCAGGACGCCTATCTCGGGGCCGGCCATGACTGAGGCGGGGTCCAAGGCGCTGGCCATCTCCGGGCTCGACTGCTTCTACGGCGAGGTCCAGGTCCTCTACGGGCTCGACCTCGTGCTCGAGAAGGGCGAGGTGCTTTGCCTGTTCGGCCGCAACGGCGCCGGCAAGACGACGACGCTGAAGGCGATCATGGGCCTGGTTCCGGCGGCCGCCGGTTCGATCAGGCTGGACGGCACGGAGCTGACCGGCCTGGCGGCGCACGACGTGCCGAAAGCCGGCGTCGCCTATGTGCCGCAGGGCAGGCGATTGTTCGCCGAGATGACGGTGGCGGAAAACATCGAGATCGGCCTGATGGCGCGCGGCAGGGGCAAGGCCGTGCGGGAAAATGTCCTCGACCTTTTTCCATTGCTGCGCCAGCGCCTCAGGCAGCGCTCCGGCACGCTGTCCGGCGGCGAGCAGCAGATGCTGGCCATGGCCCGCGCGCTCTGCCTCGAACCGCAGGTGCTGCTGCTCGACGAGCCGACCGAAGGGCTGATGCCGTCGATGATCGCCAAGATCCGCGAGACGGTGGCCAAGCTGCGCGAACGCGGCGTCTCCACCATTCTGGTCGAGCAGCGCGTCGATGCAGTTCTTTCGGTCGCCGACCGCGTCTGCTTCATCGAGAACGGCCGCAACCGCGAGACTGTCGATGTCGAGCAATTGCGCGCCGATCCGTCGGCGGTGCGGCGCTATGTGGGGGTGGGTTGAGGTGGACGGCGCTTCAACCCCTAAGCGTCCAGCGCGCCGATTGCTTTCGCGCGTGCAAATGCCAGACCGGCAATTGCGAGATCGCCGACCGCCATGCCACGAAAAACGAATGCTGTTCGCTCGCTCGCGCCTTGGCGACCCGCCACGTCGCCACCGACCAAACCCGTCAGGTCGCCGGCCACGAGTTCGGGCCTCACCATCGGCTTGCTCATCTGCGCCTCTTGCGCCAGATCGTCTATGACGATGCGATCGAAGACGGCCATGCTTTCAGGCACCCAGGGCAGGGCCAGATCGGTCATGGTGGCGAAGGCTCCGGTCTGCAGCCATCGCGCATCCAGAAACGGAGCGGGCTCGGGTATCAATGTGACTGTCGTCACCACGATGTCGGCGGATTCGACCGCCGCCTTGGCAGTATCGCTCGCTACCGCGGTCAGACCACGCGCCTCGGCCATCCGACACAGTGCTTCACCACTGGCTTTGCTGCGAGCAAAGGCCCGGATCTCTTGCAGCGGAAAAAGATCGGCCAGAACGTCGAGATGAGCACGCGCCTGCACGCCGCATCCGATGAACGCGACGCACGCCGAGTCGGCGCGGGCCAGACGCCTGGCCGCTACCGCGCTCAGCCCAGCCGTACGCTTCGAAGTCACCCAATTGCCGTCGACCAAGGCAAGCGGCAGTCCTGTCTCAGCGTCGAGAAGGGTGACCAGCGAGTTCAGCGTTGCGAGTCCCCGCCCGGAGTTGCGGGGATTGACCACCAGCGACTTGGTGGCCAGCACTCGGGGTTCGGTCGCGACGGCGAGAGTAGCCATGATGTAGCGGTCGTCGCCCGGCAGTACCACCGCCTTCGGCGCACACCATACTTCGCCCCGCCTCTGACCGATGATCTGCCGCTCGATTTCGTCGACCACGTCGGACGTGGAAATCGCCAAGCTGTCCAGGAATTCGGCTGACAGATAGGGCAGGCTCTCGGCTTTGATGGTCATCGTCGTCCCACGAATGGCTTGCGTTCGATAAGCATTCCTCAGGTTCAATCGAACCTATCCCGCACCTCGCTTCGCCAATAGCAGAAATTGCTGACCGCGCATACGCAAGCGCCGCCAGCGACCCCCATGCCGGTGGCCGCCGAACTCAACCGAAGAACAGAAATCCCGCGATCAGAAACGTCGGGATCAGCACCGTTCCAGACCACGCCATATAGCCGAAGAAGCCCGGCATCTTCACGCCGCGATGCCTGGCAATCGCATAGACCATGAAGTTCGGCGCATTGCCGATATAGGTGTTGGCGCCCATGAACACCGCGCCTGCCGAGATCGCCGCAAGCGTGGTTGCGAATTCGCCCATCAGGCGCTGTGCATCGCCGCCGGCAAGCTCGAAGAACACCAGATAGGTCGGCGCATTGTCGAGAAAGGACGACAGCGCTCCGGTCAGCCAGAAATAGGCGAGGTCGTTGGGCTGGCCGGAATCGGAGGTGACCAGCGCGACCAGCGGCGCCAGCGCGCCATCATGGCCGGCTCTCAGGATGGCGATCACCGGCACGATTGCGATGAAAATGCCGGCAAACAGTTTCGCCACTTCGGCGATCGGCCCCCAGGTGAAGCCGTTCGCCTCGCGATGGCTCTTGCGCGAGACGGCGAGCGAGGCGAACGCAAGCGCCAGGATGACGACGTCGCGCGCCAGGTTCTGCAGCTCGAGCCCGACGCCGAAGATGGAAAAGCTGACGCCCGGCTTCCAGGTTGCGGAGAGCAGGATCGCGCCGATGACGCCGGCCAGCAGCGGCAGGTTGGCGACGCCGCGCAGGCGCACGGTCTTGTCCGGCGTCGGATCCTTGATCTTCGGCATACCGGCCTCGCGTCGGTGCAGCATCGTGTCGATCGCCAGGAAGACCAGGAGCACCAGGCCGCCGGTGAACAGCGTCTCGCGCCAGAGATTGGCGGTCGTCCAGAAGAAGTCGACGCCGCGCAGGAAGCCGACGAACAGCGGCGGGTCGCCGAGCGGCGTCAGCGAGCCGCCGATGTTGGAAACCAGGAAGATGAAGAAGATCACGACATGCGCGTTGAACGGCCGGTTGTCATTGGCGCGCAGGATCGGCCGGATCAGGATCATCGAGGCGCCGGTCGTGCCGATCACCGAGGCAAGCAGCGCGCCGGCAAGCAGAAGCCCGGCGTTGACCAGGGGCGTGCCGTGGATGTTACCGGCAAGCAGGATGCCGCCCGAAATCGTGTAGAGCGCGAACAAAAGGATGATGAAGGACATGTATTCGGTGAGCAGCGTGTGCAGCACCGCTTCCATGGCCGAAGGGATGCCGAAGGCGATCGCCAGCGGCACCACCGCCAGTGCCGCCCAGCCGGCCGCGATCTTGCCGTAGTGATGCTCCCAGACATGGTGGAAGAGCAGGGGGCCGGTGGCGATCGACAACAGCAGGCCGGCAAATGGCAGCACCCACCAGAGCGACATCGCCGCGCCGGGCAGTTCGTGGTCCGCCGCTGCGAAGGCGAATTGCGGAAACAGAAGGACAGCCAGGGCGGGTAGGCCTGCCGCCAGTGTCCTCGCCAATTGTTTGAAGCCTCCTCGACGCTCCACAGTCCGGTCAGTCCGACAAGTGGTCTTCGAGCACCACGCCGGCCTCGCGCATTCGCTTCAGCATCGCATTGACCGAGCCGTTGAGGTCGATGCCGCGGCAGGCGTCTAGCCGCACGGTTGTCTTGAAGCCCTGCTTGACCGCGTCCAGCGCCGAAAAGGCGACGCAGAAGTCGGTCGCCAGCCCGACCAGCGTCACCGTGTCGACGCCGCGTTCGCGCAGATAGCCGGCCAGGCCGGTCTGGGTCGTGTGATCGTTCTCGAAGAAGGCCGAGTAGCTGTCGATCGCCGGGCGGAACCCCTTGCGGATCACCAGCTCCGCCTTGGTCCAGGCAAGCCCGGAATGAAAGTCCGAGCCGAGGCTGCCCTGGATGCAATGGTCGGGCCACAGCGTCTGCGGCCCGTAGGGCATCTCGATGGTCTCGAAGGGCTGCTTGCCGGGATGGCTGGAGGCGAAGCTCGAATGGCCGGCGGGGTGCCAGTCCTGCGTCAGCACGACGTGGTCGGTTCGGCGGATCAGGTCGTTGACCAGCGGCACGATCTCGTCGCCGCCGGCCACCGCCAGCGCGCCGCCCGGGCAGAAGTCGTTCTGCAGGTCGATGACAACAAGCGCTTCGTCGGCCATGGGGCCTCCTTCTCGTCTCGGCGTAGGCTTTGATAGAATGCCGCTGTCGCGACCGGACGCAGAAACTCGACCAGATGGCGGGCGGCGTCAACCTCCAGCGGCATAACAATCGCGTTGAGACCGTCAGCCTGTGCGGCGACAGGAAACTCCGGCTTTGACAATTCCTGCCGACTTGATATCATTTGCATACGAATGAATTTTGGCCGGTGGGACGCCGGCAGGTTCCCTCGCAAGGGCCCCTTTCTGGGAAGGCAAAGCGTGATCCGTTACGCGAAACCCACCACGGTCGACGAGGCGCTCGCCTTGCTTGGCGAGGATCGCTGGCGAATCCTGGCCGGCGGCACGGACTTTTACCCGGCGCAAGGCAACAAGCCGTTTCGCGACAACATCCTCGACATCAACGGCCTGACAGCGCTGCGAGGAATCGCGGAAAGCGAGGCGCATTGGCGGATCGGCGCGCGCACCACCTGGACCGACCTCGTCCGCCAACCGCTTCCGGCGGCCTTCGATGCGCTGAAGGCGGCGGCGCGGGATGTCGGCTCCGTGCAGATCCAGAATGTCGCCTCCATCGTCGGCAATCTCTGCAACGCTTCGCCCGCCGCCGATGGCGTGCCGGCGCTGCTGGTGCTCGACGCCGATGTCGAGTTGCGGTCGGCGAAGGCGACGCGGCATCTGCCGCTCGGCGAGTTCATTCTCGGCAATCGCCGCACCGCCCTGGCATCGGACGAGATGGTCACCGCCATTCGCATCCTGAAACCGGCGGCTGCCGGCACATCTGCCTTCGTCAAGCTCGGCGCCCGACGCTATCTGGTCATCTCCATCGCCATGGCGGCGGCGCGCCTTGTCGTCGACGATGGCGCCGTCGCTGAAGCGGCCATCGCCGTCGGCGCCTGCTCGGCGGTCGCCAGGCGGCTCGCGGGCGTCGAGGCGGCCTTGCTCGGCCTGCCGGCCGACGAAGCCCTTGCCGGCGCGGTGCTCGCCGCGCCGATCGACGAACTGTCGCCGATCGGCGATGTGCGCGGCAGCGCCGAATACCGGCTCGATGCGGCGCGCGAGATCGTCGTCCGCGCGGTCGCCGGCGCCATAGGCCACGCTGCTGGCGACAAGGTGGCCGCATGAGCCAGGTTCAGCCTCTTGTGAGCGTAGACCAGTCCGGCACGGGCATGGACCGCGCCGACATCGCCTTCGAGGTCAATGGCGCCGCCGTCAGCGTCTCCGTGCCGCCGGTCCGCCGCCTTTCCCAGGTGCTGCGCGACGAATTGGGGCTGACCGGCACCAAGGTCGGCTGCGATGCCGGCGATTGCGGCGCCTGCACCGTGCTGGTCGACGGCAACCCGGTCTGCGCCTGCCTGGTGCCGGCGGCCTCCGTGTCGGGCGCGACCGTGACCACGGTCGAGGGTCTTGCCAATGGCCGGCTGTCGGCGCTGCAGGCTTCCTTCCTCGAGCACGGCGCGGCGCAATGCGGCATCTGTACGCCGGGCCTGCTGGTGGCGGCGACCGCGCTTCTCGAACGCAATCCGCAGCCCAGCGAAGCCGAGACCCAGGACGCGCTGGGCGGCGTGCTCTGCCGCTGCACCGGTTATCGGAAGATCGTGGCGGCGGTGATGGATGCCTGGCGGCACGTCGATGGGCTCGACCATCGCATGCCCGAGACGGGTCGCGCCGTCGGCGCCTCGCCGATCCGCCTCGATGGCGTGCCGAAGGTCACCGGCGATGAGAAATTCGGCGGCGACTCCTTTCCGGCCGATGCGCTCGCCGTGCTGGTGGTCCGCTCGCCGCACTATCGTGCCCGCTTCGCCTTCGGCGACATCGGGGCCTGGGCGGACGCCCGTCCCGGCATCGCCGGCGTCTTCACCGCCGCCGACATTGCGGGCCACAACTGCTTCGGCGTCATCGGTCCCTTTGCCGACCAGCCGGCGCTCGCGGAAGGCGTCGCGCGCTTTCGCGGCGAGGCGGTTGCGCTGGTGGCGGGCGAGCGCGAAACGATCCTCGATCTCGATCTGACGGATTTTCCGGTTTCATGGACCGAGCTGCCGCATGTCCTGCAGCCCTCGGATGCGAAAGCCGATGGCGCGGCGCTGCTGCACCGGCACCGTCCGGCGAACCTGCTCACCTCCGGCTTCGTCGAACGCGGCGATCCTGACGCAGCGCTTGCCGGCGCCGCCGTCACCGCGTCCGGCGTCATCGAAACCTCCTATGTCGAGCACGCCTATATCGAGCCGGAAGCCGGCTATGCTTACATGGACGGCGACACGCTCGTCGTCGTCGCCTGTACGCAGGCGCCCTATATGGACCGTGACGACACGGCGAAGGTGCTCGGTCTTGCCGTCGACAAGGTGCGCATCGTGCCGACCGCCACCGGCGGCGGCTTCGGCTCCAAGCTCGACGTCTCGCTGCAGCCGCTGATCGGCCTGGTGGCGATGAAGACCGGCCGGCCCGCGGCCCTTGCCTACACCCGCAACGAATCGATGATCTCGACCACCAAGCGCCATCCCGCCGAGATGCAGGCAACTGTCGGCGCCGATGCCGAAGGCCGCGTCACCGGCATGGTCTTTTCCGGCGATTTCAACACCGGCGCCTATGCCAGCTGGGGGCCGACGGTCGCCAATCGCGTTCCGGTGCATGCCTCCGGCCCCTATTTGACGCCCAACTACCGTGCCGAGGGTCGCGCCATCCACACCAACGGCCCGATCTCCGGCGCGTTCCGCGGCTTCGGCGTGCCGCAGGCGACCATCATGCAGGAGACGCTCTACGACGAGCTGGCCGGCAAGCTTGGCCTGGATCGCCTCGATTTCCGCTTGAAAAACTGCCTTCGTAACGGCTCCGAAACGGTGACCGGACAGCGCCTTGAATCGGGCGTCGGCATCGGCGAATGCCTGGAATCGCTTCGCCCGCATTGGGCCCGCGCGCTGGCCGAGGCCGAGGCGTTCAACGCCGCCGGCGAGGACAGAAAGCGCGGCGTCGGCGTCGCCTCCTGCTGGTATGGCTGCGGCAACACCTCGCTGCCCAACCCCTCGACGATCAAGGTCGGCATCTCGGCCGCGGGCGGGGTCGTGCTGCATCAGGGCGCCGTCGACATCGGCCAGGGATCGAACACCGTCATCACCCAGATCTGCGCCGACGCGCTCGGCCTGCCGCTGGACAAATTCCAACTGAAGAGCGCCGATACCGCGATCACGCCGGATGCCGGCAAGACGTCCGCCTCGCGCCAGACCTTCGTCACCGGCAAGGCGGCCGAGAAGGCCGGCAGGGCACTGCGCGAGCAGATCCTGCGCTTCGCCAATGTCTCTGACCGTGCGACCCTCGCGCTCGACGGCGTCAGCATCTTCATCCGCGAGGGCGACGCGGCGCGGCGCATCGATCTGTCTGAGCTGAAGGCTGACGCCGCCGGACTGGTCTTCGTTGCGCAAGAAACCTACGACCCGCCGACGCTGCCGCTGGACGCCAAGGGCCAGGGCAAGCCCTACGCCGTCTACGGCTATGGCGCGCAGATCGCCGAACTCGAGGTCGATCTCAAGCTCGGTACCGTGAAGCTGATCAGGATCACCGCCGCGCACGATGTCGGCAAGGCCATCAATCCCGTCCTGGTCGAAGGCCAGATCGAGGGCGGCATCGCGCAAGGCATCGGCATGGCGCTGATGGAGGAATACATCCCCGGCCGCACCGAGAACCTGCACGATTATCTCATCCCGACCATCGGCGACGTGCCGCCGGTCGAGCACATATTGGTCGAGGTTCCGGACCCGGAAGGACCTTTCGGCGCCAAGGGCCTGGGCGAGCATGTGCTGATCCCGACCGCACCGGCGATCCTCAATGCCATCCGCCACGCCACCGGCGTTCTGGTCACCAAGGTGCCGGCGACACCGGCCCGCATCCGCGCGGCGATCCGCGACAAGGAGGCACGCCGATGAGCGAGCTTGCCGAACGTTTCGAAACCCACGACCCCGGCGAGAAGCAGGTGGCGGAGAAGATCCGCTGCGATGCCTGCCCGGTGATGTGCTACATCGCCGACGGCCGCACCGGCGCTTGCGACCGCTACGGCAATGTCGGCGGCCGCATCGTGCGCATGGATCCGCTGACCATCCTCGACCATGCCGCCGAGACCGGTGGCGCCGTCGTGCCGTTCGTCGCCGAGGGCGAGGCCTGGAACGGCGAGCTGGTCAACACTGGGCGCCGCTTCGTCACCGCGATCGGCGCCGGCACCACCTATCCCGACTACAAGCCGGCGCCCTTCATCGTCAGCCAGGAGGTCGAGGGCGTCGATCTCGTCACCGTCGTTACCGAGGGCATCTTCTCCTACTGCGGCGTCAAGGTGAAGATCGACACCGACCGCCACATCGGCGACGAGACGGCGACGGTACGTGTCGAGGGCGAGGCGATCGGCCACGTCACGACAGGCGAATACGGCTCGCAGATGCTGTCGCTGGGCGGCGTGCATCACCTGACCGGCGGCTCCAAGCAGGAAGGCCGCGCCACCTGCGATGCACTGCTCAATCTCTGCAACCGCAAGCCGGTCGAGCTCACCATCGATGGCGGCGCGACCGTCATCGTCGAGGCCGGCAAGGCGCCGGTCATCGACGGCAAGGTCGAGCATCGCATGCGCGTCGGCTGCGGCTCGGCCACCATCGGCATGTTCGCCACGCAATGGCGCGGGCTGGTCGACGAGGTGGTGGTGGTCGACGACCACATCACCGGCGTCGTTTCCGAGCACCAGGCCGGCAAGGTGCTGGGCTGGCAGGACACCGGCATCAAGATCATCGGCCGTCGCTCGACGCCTGGCCGCTACTTCAAGGTCTCGGAGCCCGGCCTCGGCTGGGGCGGCACCTCGATCTCCGATCCGCTGTCGATCCTGGGCGACTGGAACGCCAAGAAGGGCGCGCGGCCCGGCCTGTCGCTGCTGATGGTTTCCACCACCGGCGAGCAGTTTGCCTACTACGAGCTCGACGATGACCTGAAGCCGGTCGAAAAGCCGTTCCCCGAGCGGCTGCAGAAGTCCGTCGGCCTGATCGAGGACAATTGCGAGCCGGCGCTCTGCACCGTGCTGTTCATCGGCGGCGCTGGCGGCTCGCTGCGCGCCGGCGTCACCGAGAACCCGGTCAACCTGACCCGCTCGGTGCAGGGCCTGAGGACTTACGTCACCGTCGGCGGCGCGCCGGTCTACGTCTGGCCGGGCGGCGGCATCACGCTGATGGTCGACGTCACCCGCGTGCCGGAAGGCGCCTTCGGTTACGTGCCGACGCCGGCGCTGGTGGCGCCGATCGAGTTCACCTTGCGCCGCGACGACTATGTCAGGCTGGGCGGCTACGAGGCCGAGATCCGCAGCGTCGAGGACATCCTCGCCAAGGGTGGCGAGTACCTCAACCCGCGCCGCGGCACCGGCGCTCCCGTCAACAATCCCTGGCCGCCGCTGGCGCAGTTGCGGCGGGCAGCGGCGAACGGGGCCGGAGGATGAACAGCCCGCAGGCGCATTGGCTTGCCGACGGCCGGCGGCTCCATCTCAACCATGGGCCGATCGACCTGATCGTCGAGGCCTTTGGCGAGCCGGATGAATGCCGGGCCGCGTACACCCAGGCCGTCGCGCGGTTCGAGACCATCCTGATTGAGTTGGTCAAAGAGCTTCCCGAATTGCGGCTCCCGGCATTCTTCCTGGCGCCGCGCGATTTCGCGGGGCCGACGGCGCGCCGCATGGAAGCAGCCGTCATGCCGCTGGCGGAATGCTTTATCACCCCGATGGCCGCTGTTGCCGGTTCGGTAGCCGACGAAATTCTGGCGGCGCTGCTCGCCGGCCGCCGGCTGGACCGCGCCTATGTCAACAATGGCGGTGATTGCGCCCTCCATCTCAGCAGCGGCCAGTCGATGATATCGGCCATTGCCGGCACCGGGCATGGCATGGCCGATCGCGTTACCATACGCGCCGAGGATGGCGTTCGCGGCGTGGCGACCAGCGGCTGGCGCGGCCGTTCGTTCTCGCTGGGTATCGCCGATGCCGTCACCGTCCTGGCGCGGACCGGCGCCGACGCCGATGCCGCCGCAACGCTGATCGCCAACGCCGTCGATCTGCCCGGTCACCCTGCGGTCGAACGGGCGCTGGCGCGCGATCTAGCACCCGACAGCGATCTTGGCGACCGGCTGGTGACGCAGGGCGTCGGCGCGCTTTCGCCGGGCGAAGTGGCGCGGGCGCTGGACAACGGGCTTGCCGTCGCCGAAGATTTTCGCCGGCGCGGCCTGATATCGGCCTCGGCGCTGTTCCTTGCCGGTGAGACACGCATCAGTGGTTCGGTGGCGCTCGCCGCGCCCAACAAGCATAAAGCGAAGGAAACTGCCCATGCCTGAATTCCCGATCCGCAAGATCGCGGTCCTGACCGAAGAGATTTTTCACGATGGCGGTCCAGTCGCGACAGCGCCACGCCGCCGTGCCGCTGCCTTGGCGGTGGTGAAGAACCCCTTCGCCGGCCGCTACGTCGAAGATCTGCAGAGCGCCATGGACGACCTGAAGCCGCTCGGGCTGCTGCTGGCCGATCGGCTGATTGCGGCGCTTGGCGGCGACGTCAAGCAGATCGACGGCTACGGCAAGGGCGCCATCGTCGGCTCCGCCGGCGAACTGGAGCACGGCGCGCTGTGGCATGTGCCGGGCGGCTACGCCATGCGCGAGCGGCTCGGCGATGCCAAGGCGATCGTGCCGTCGGCCAAGAAGGTCGGCGCCTTCGGTTCGCGGTTGGACGTGCCGCTCGGCCACATCAACGCCGCCTATGTGCGCAGCCATTTCGACGCCATGGAGGTCGGCATAAGCGATGGGCCGCGTCCCGACGAGATCCTGTTTTGCCTCGCCATGACCTGCGGCCCGCGCGTGCACGACCGCATGGGCGGCCTCGCGGCCAAGGACATCAAGGCATGGGACGGGCTGAGATGAGCGGCGAGGACAATCTGCTGCGGCTGGTCGAAGCCGAGGAGCCGGACGAGAACGGCTATCACCTGCAGGACCAGGTCGGTTTCATCCTGCGCAAGGCGCATCAGCGCCATGTGGCGATCTTCGCTTCGCAGATCGGCGATCTGACGCCGCCGCAATTCGCGGCTTTGGCCAAGCTCCACGACATAGGCGAGACCTCGCAGAACCAGCTCGGCACGCTGATCGCGATGGATGCCGCCACCGTGAAGGGCGTCATCGACCGGCTGAAGGCGCGCGGCCTGGTCGAGCTTTCCAAGCACGAGGTCGACAAGCGCCGCCTGCTGGTCAATTTGACGGCGCAGGGCCGCGAGGCGATCGAGCGGCTGATCCCGCTTGCCCGCGCCATCACCGAGGAGACGCTGGCGCCGCTATCGGCCAAGGAAGCCGCCACCTTCATGCGCCTGCTGGCCAAGCTGGCCTAACCGGCAGCGGCGGTTCCTGGATACGAAAAAGCCCGACGCGAAGCCGGGCTTTATTCCGGGTCCTGAGATCCGCCCGGGCCGACAACCTTCCTATAGAAGGTTGCGGCTTGATCAGTGATCAAACGCCTTGACGATTTCCTCGGTCATTTTCTTGGCGTCGCCGAGCAGCATCATGGTGCCGTCCTTGTAGAACAGCGTGTTGTCGATGCCGGCATAGCCGGAGCCGAGCGAGCGCTTGACGAACAGGCAGGTGCGGGCCTTGTCGACGTCGAGGATCGGCATGCCGTAGATGGGCGAGGACTTGTCGTCGCGCGCGGACGGGTTGGTGACGTCGTTGGCGCCGATGACATAGGCGACGTCGGCCTGCGCGAATTCGGAGTTGATGTCCTCGAGCTCGAACACCTCGTCATAAGGCACGTTGGCCTCTGCGAGCAGCACGTTCATGTGGCCGGGCATGCGGCCGGCAACCGGATGGATGGCGTACTTGACCTCGACGCCGTTGGCCTTGAGCTTGTCGGCCATCTCGCGCAGCGCATGCTGCGCCTGCGCCACCGCCATGCCGTAGCCGGGCACGATGATGACCTTCTGCGCATTCATCATCAGATAGGCGGCGTCGTCGGCCGAGCCCTGCTTGACGGTGCGCTCGATGCCGTCGTCGGCCGCTGCCGCCGTCGCGCCGCCGAAGCCGCCGAGGATGACCGAGATGAAGGAGCGGTTCATGCCTTTGCACATGATGTAGGACAGGATCGCGCCCGACGAGCCGACCAGCGCGCCGGTGATGATCAGCGCCAGGTTGCCGAGCGTGAAGCCGAGCGCCGCGGCGGCCCAGCCCGAATAGGAATTCAGCATCGACACCACGACCGGCATGTCGGCGCCGCCGATCGGGATGATGAGCAGCACGCCGAGCACCAGCGACGCGGCGACGATCAGCCAGAACACCAGCTTGGCTTCGGTGGTGACCAGAAGCACGATCAGTACCACCAGCGCGATGCCGAGCGCCGCGTTGATGAAGTGGCGGCCGCCGATCATGATCGGCTTGCCGGACATGCGGCCGTCGAGCTTGAGGAAGGCGATGACCGAGCCGGTGAAGGTGATGGCGCCGATGGCCACGCCAAGGCTCATCTCGATCAGCGCCTGGGCATGGATGTCGCCCGCCGTGCCGATGCCGAAGCTTTCCGGCGCGTAGATCGCGGCGGCCGCCACCATCACGGCGGCAAGGCCGACCAGCGAGTGGAAGGCGGCGACCAGCTGCGGCATCGAGGTCATGGCGATGCGCCGCGCGGTGACCGCGCCGACGCCACCGCCGATGGCAAGACCGAGCACGATCAGGCCGAAGCCGCCGGCCGATGGAATGGCAAGTGCCAGCGTGGTGGCAATGGCGATGCCCATGCCGATCATGCCGTAGAGGTTGCCCTGCCGGCTGGTGGTCGGGTGCGACAGGCCGCGCAGCGCCAGGATGAACAGGATGCCGGAGACCAGATAGAGGAAGGAAGCGAAGTTGGCGTTCACGTCACTTGTCCTTCTTCTTGTACATCGCCAGCATGCGCTGGGTGACGAGGAAGCCGCCGAAGATGTTGACGGAAACCAGCATCAGCGCGACGAAGCCGAAGCCGGTGGCAAGGCCGGAGGCCGAGATGCCGACGGCAAGCAGCGCACCGACGACGATGACCGACGAGATGGCGTTGGTGACGGCCATCAGCGGCGTGTGCAGCGCCGGCGTGACCGACCAAACGACATAGTAGCCGACGAAAATCGCCAGCACGAAGATGGCGAAGCGGAAGACGAAGGGGTCGATGGCGCCGCCGGAGAGTGCATGGGCTGCATCACCCGCCGCCTCGGCGCCGGGCGCTGTGGCCAGGTCCTGCACGGCGAGCCTGACGGCGGCGGTTGCCTGGTCGAGCTGGTCAAGGGCTTTCTGCAAGGCGTCCATCACGCGATCCCCTTCGGCTTGGCAGCGGACTTGCTCGTAGCGGTTTTCTTGTCTGCGGTCTTTTTGGGCGCCGTCTTCTTCTCGGAAGCCTCGGCGACCAGGGTCGTGGCGGGCACAGCCGCCGGCTCAATGCGTGGCTGCTGGTCGGCCTTGGCGAAATTGGGGTGCACCACCTGGCCTGCGTCGGTCAGCATGGTCGCCTTGACCAGTTCGTCGTCGCGCTTGATGGCAAGCGTCTTGCTCTCCTTGTCGACCAGCGTCTCGAGGAAGGCGAACAGGTTCTTGGCGTAGAGCAGCGAGGCCGACGCCGCGACGCGGCCCGGCACGTTGAGATGGCCGACGATCTTGACGCCGTTCGCCGTCGTCACGACCTTGCCGGCTTCCGCGCCCTCGACATTGCCGCCGCGCTCGACCGCGAGGTCGACGATCACCGAGCCCGGCTTCATCGAAGCGACCATCGCCGCCGAGACCAGCTTCGGCGCCGGCCGGCCGGGGATCAGCGCCGTGGTGATGACGATGTCCTGCTTGGCGATGTGCTCGGCGGTCAGCGCCGCCTGCTTGGCCTGGTATTCCTTCGACATTTCCTTGGCATAGCCGCCCGCCGTCTCGGCCGCCTTGAACTCTTCGTCCTCGACCGCCAGGAATTTCGCGCCGAGCGACTGCACCTGTTCCTTCACCGCCGGACGCACGTCGGTGGCGGTGACGACGGCGCCAAGCCGGCGCGCGGTGGCGATCGCCTGCAGGCCGGCGACGCCGACGCCCATGATGAAGGCCTTGGCCGCCGGCACGGTTCCGGCCGCCGTCATCATCATCGGCAGCGCCCGGTCATATTCGGCGGCCGCATCGATCACCGCCTGGTAGCCGGCGAGATTGGCCTGCGAGGACAGCACATCCATCACCTGCGCGCGGGTGATGCGCGGCATGAACTCCATCGAGAAAGCGGTGATGCCGGCCTTGGCCATGGCGGCGACGGCCGCGTCGTTGCCGTAAGGATCCATGATGGCAATGACGGCGGCGCCCTGCTTGTAGCCTTTCAGCTCCGCATCGGTCGGGCGGCGCACCTTCAGCACCACGTCGGCCTTCTTGGCATCACCGGCCGTGCCGATCTTGGCGCCGTTCGCGGCAAAGTCCTGGTCGGGAATGCGCGAGCCGGTGCCCGCGCCTTTTTCGACCACCACCTCGAAGCCGAGGCCGGCCAGTCGCTTCACCGTGTCCGGCGAGGCAGCAACGCGCTGCTCGTTCGCGTCAAGCTCACGAGGGATGAAAACCGTCTGCCCCACCGCATGATCCTTTCGGCTGGAACCTGTCTGCGCGGGACGCCGGCCGGGGCCTCCGGCGACGTCCGAGGCAAAGGGTTTGGAAAGTCTACCGGAGAATGAAGAAGCCGGCGGCCAGGATCACGGCCCAGAGTATGACCGCCGAGAAGAAGCCGCCCACGAAGAAGCCGAAAGCCATCGAAATCATCACGGCGAGGCAAAAGAGCGAACCGTATTTGGCCAGCGCCAGGAAGCCCGCATAGGTGCGGTCATGCTCGGCATAGTCCATCTTCGCGCCCAGTTCGACAGGACCGGTCGGCGTGTGATCAGCCATAGGAATACCCCTTCGAAGACATCTTGGAGGCACATAGCGAAAAGCTGGACGCAGAGCAATGGCGCTATTGCCGCATCGCCCGGCACAACAGCCTCAAAGGAAAGTTGAAGACCGCGACCCCGACCGGCCCGCTGGCCGTGAAGGGGCGATGACGGCCTTCAGACCTTCAGCCGGCGAGATGCGGGAACAGTCCGAGCAAGCCGGCGATGATCAGATAGAGCGCGACGATGTAGTTCAACAGCCTGGGCATGACCAGGATCAGCACGCCGGCGATCAGCGAGATCAACGGGGTCAGCGTAAGCGCGGAAATGGTCATGTCGGGGTCCTTTCCAAAAGCGGTGATCACCAATCTGCGGCGTTACAATCTGCAGGTGGTGGCTGTCGCCACTTACAACGCCGGCGCGCCCGGAAGGCTCCAGCCGACGCATGTCGCCGAAGAAAATGTCGCGGGTTTCGGCACGGCGACAGGCGCAAAAAAAGCCGCGGGAGTCAGGCCGCCTCGAAATATTTGGCGGTCGGCAGGATGGTCAGCGGCGCCAACTCGCCCCGCTTGGGGCGTTGGAAAAGCATGCGCTGTTCGAACGTCGTGGAGTTGAAGAACGGGAAGCGGTCCAGCGTCGCCTGCATGTTCTCGGAGCACTTCGACTGGAATAGATGCACGGGAACGGTCAGGCCGGGATAGTTCCGCGGCGGCACCGCCTGCTCGGATCGGAAGATGCGATGATAGAAGGCGGAATGCTCTTCCTTGATCGCCGTCAGGCAATAGGTCGGCTTGAAATGGCTGCAGGCGACCACCGCGAGCCTCAGCGTCACATAGGGCAGCACCCGCAGGCTGCTCGACCATTCGAGATCGGCGGCGAACCGGCTCGGATCGACGAAGGTCTCGCCGGCCGCCAGGCGCCGCGCCAGCACGTCGCCGAAGACATCGGTGCTGGGCGAAACTGGATGCTTCGCGTTGGCATGGTGAATTCTGATGGTGCTGACCAGCGAGCCGTCGAAGAACACGCCGAAGCGATAGCAATTGGGAAGGTCGTCGAAGCTGTCCTTCACCATGCGGGAAGCATCGGGCTTCACCATGCCGGCGTGAAGGTAGGAATTGTAGCGAAGCCGATAGATTGCCTCGAGGTCTTCGGCGCCGTCGCAAAGGCGATACTCGATGTGCTCCAGAACTTCCATGATGTGATCTGAAAACACCGAGGGACGCTGCTGACCCCTGGCTTTAGCCGCCGCCAGAGGCGTACCCACCAACTGAGCTTCCACTTTGTAAATCCTCGTGCCGCCGCAAAAGGACCATAGCGAACAGGCGAAAGAACCAGAAGCGAAATTCCGAGCTTTTGAGTTTACCCTAAATTAACGTTAACAAATGGTTAAACCCAAAGGATGCGCGGCTTCGAGGCGTTTCGCGGGATATTTCAGGTGGCGGCGAGCTTCGCGGCCGGCCGCAACTCAGCGGCGAAAGGCCAGGTCACGTTGGACATGGTCTCGATGCCCGACGCGCTCAGCGCGGCGCCGAAGAGGAAGCCCTGGACCAGGTCCGGCTTGACCGAATGCAGCAGGATCTTGAGCTGTTCGAAGGTTTCAACGCCTTCGACGGTGACGGTGAGACCGAGGATCCGGGTCAGATCGACGACGCCCTTCAGGAGGTCGAGCGAGCGCGGGTTCTGGGTGACGTCCATCAGGAACGAGCGGTCGATCTTGATCTTGTCGAGCGGCAGCTTGTGCAGATAGCTCAGGCTCGAATAGCCGGTGCCGAAGTCGTCGAGGGCGATGCGCACGCCGAGCTGCTTCAGCTCCTCGATGTACTGCCGCGTCAGCGACTTGTCGTCGAGCAGCGCGGTTTCGGTGACCTCGATCTCCAGGCGGCCCGCCGCGAGCCCGGAAGCGGCCAGCGCGTCACGGACCTTCTGGATGACGTCGTGGTTGCGGAAATCCTTGGCGGACAGATTGACCGAGACGCTGGTCTGGTCCGGCCATTTGGCGCACTCGGCGCAGGCCGCCTGCAACACAAAGGTGCTGATCTCGGAGATGATGCCCATCTCCTCGGCCAGCGGGATGAAGATGCTCGGCGAAATCGGCCCGAGATCGGGATGATCCCAACGGCAGAGCGCCTCGCAGCTGGCGATGCGCATCGTGTGCATCGACACGATCGGCTGGTAGACAACGCGCAGGCCCTTGCTTTCCACGGCGCTGCGCAGGTCAGCCTTCATCAGCTGGCGGTTGCGGAAGGCGGCGTCCATCGACGCCTCGAACAGCCGCCAGTTGTTCTTGCCAAGCTCCTTGGCCTTGTAGAGCGCAAGGTCGGCCTTGACGATCATGGCATCGACGTCGGTGTCCGCGACCTTGGACAGCACGGCGCCCGCGCTGGCCTGGATGCGCAGCCCGTGACCGGCGACGTCGACTTCACCCTGCAGGTCGGCGAATATCTGGTCGAGCAGGCCGGTCAGATGGCTCTCGTCCTCGATGCGATCGAAGAAGATCATGAACTCGTCGCCGCCGAAGCGGCTGACGGTGATGCCTTGCCCGGCAACGGCCGCCAGCCGTTCCGCCACGGCGTAGATCAGGCCGTCGCCGACGGGATGGCCGAGCGTGTCGTTGACGCTCTTGAAATCGTCGAGGTCGACCACCGAAAGGCCGCACAGGCGATCCCGGTCGCCAGAGGCCATCAGTTCCCCGACGAGCTCATGGAAATAGGCGCGATTGGGCAGGCCGGTGAGGTTGTCGTAGCGCGCCATGAAGCGGATCTTTTCCTCCGCCTCGACACGCGCGGTGACGTCCTCGAAGGTGATGACGCCAAGGTCCTGGCTGCCTTCGCGCGCCGAGAATTCGAAGTGCTGGCCGTTGGAGAAGGACACCAGCACCTTGCGGTCGCGTCCCTCGCGCAGCGCGCGCGTCAGCTGCGCCTCGACATAGCGGCAGTCCTTCGGTGCCAGCATGCCGCCGGCAACGCCGCGCATCAGCAGCGAATGGATCGACCGCCCGAGCAGTTGCTCCGGCGATTTCAGCGACATCAGATGGGCGGCCTCGGCATTGCCGACCACCACCTTGCCGTCCGGGCCAAGCATGACCAGGCCATGCGACATGGTGTTGAGGGCGCGGTTGAAGCGCTGCGCGAGCTGCCTTGCCTGCTTGTGCCCGACGACGGCCGAGAACAGCACATTGCGGACGTGGTCGGCACTGCCCTTGATGATGAACATGAACGGGATGATCAGCAGGCCGAGCACGACATAGGGGATGTCGACCCTGAGAATGAGGGCGGCAGCGATAGGCCCGACGAAGGTCACTGCGAAGATCATGACCATGCGCGGCGAGCCGTAATTTCGGCCAACGACGGTCACCAGGGAGGCCAGCGTTACCGACAACGCGCCGATCTCGGCATAGGAATCCGAGTAGACATAGATGGATATGAAGCAAAAAATCCCCAGCAGCAGCCCTTGCAGGCTACCCTTCAGGATGTACTCGCGCTCCCATTTCGTTGCATCGGCGGCGTCGCGAATCTCGCCGCCCGAGCGATGGAAGCGCCGCAGGCTGAAGTAGCGCCAGACGCCGACGCCGAGCAACGCGCCGGCGAGCGCCAGGAAAACCGGCTGGCCGTTGCGCCAGTAGACCATGAGGCTGACGACGGCGTGGCAGCTCGCGCCGATGACCAGCATGTGCGCGTTGTCGAACAACGAGCGCACAAACTGGATATAAACATCCACAGGGATGTTATCGGTTTTTGTTCTGCCCATTACTGGCGCCCATTGAGCCCCAGCCTTGCCATAGTCCCATTAAAAAATCTTTAGCCTGGGCTGAAACGCCTGGTTTCCGGGCGCTTTTGGGGTCACTCGGCGGCCTGCAGTTCCGACCTTGCCGGCGCTTTCGCCAGGCGCTCCAGCAGCCTCGAACGCTCGCCGACGGCCTTTTCGGCGCTCGCCTGCCTGACGTGGCCGTAGCCGCGGATCAGCGCCGGCACCGAGGCAAGCGCGGTGGCCGCCTCGATTCTGCCAGGCGCCAGCGCGCCGGCGATCAACTCCAGGTCGGCCTCGTACTGTGCCAGGAGCTGCCGCTCCATGCGCCTTTCCGCGCTGTGGCCAAAGATGTCGAAAGCCGTGCCGCGTAAGCCTTTCAGCGCCGCAAGCAGGCGAAACCCCTTCATCATCCAGGGGCCGAAATTCGATTTCCTCGGGCGGCCGTCATTGCCGCGCCGGCCCAGCATCGGCGGCGCCAGATGGAATTCGAGCTTGTCGTAGCTCTGGAACTGTTTCGATAGCTCGGCGGCGAAGGTGCCGGCGGTATAGAGGCGCGCCACCTCGTATTCGTCCTTGATCGCCATCAGCTTGAACAGGTTCCGGGCGGCGGCCTCGGTCACCACCGTCGAGCCAGGCGCCGACTTGCCCTCGGCCTGGCGCAGCGCGGCGAGCCTTTGGGCATAGCGCTTGCCGTAGGCTGCGTTCTGATAGGCGGTGAGGAAGGCGACGCGGCGGGCGATGATCTCGTCCAGCGTCTCGGCGGGCGCCTTGCCCGGCTGGCTGACGAGGCCGCGCACGAAATCCGGCTCATGCGCGGCGCGGCGGCCCCAGCGGAACGCGGCGACGTTCATCGCCACTGCCTCGCCATTGAGCTCGATCGCCTTCTCGACCGCCTCGGCCGACAGCGGCAGCCCGCCATGCTGGAAGGCGAAGCCGAGCATGAACATGTTGGCGCCGAGCGAGTTGCCGAACAATTGGGTGGCGGTGCGGGTGGCGTCGAAGAAATGCGCCTTGCCCTCGCCTGCGGCAGTCCGGATCGCCTTTTTCAGCCGCTCGACCGGCAGCGAGAAGTCTGCGGAGCGGGTGAATTCGCCGGGCATGATCTCGGCGGTGTTGGCGAGGAAGATCGTATGGCCCTCGCGCACCGCAGCCAGCACTTTCTGCGCGCCCGACACGACGAGGTCGCAGCCGAGCACCAGGTCGGCCTTCCCCGCCGAAACGCGGATGGCGTGGATGTCGTCCGGCGTGCGCGCGATGCGCACATGGGTGAACACCGAGCCGCCCTTCTGGGCGAGGCCGGCCATGTCGATCATGCCGCAGCCCTTGTCCTCGAGATGCGCCGCCATGCCGAGCACCGCGCCGATGGTGACGACGCCGGTGCCGCCGACGCCGTCGATGATCCCGGCCCATCCCTGCGCGCCGAGGGGGAACTCGGCCGGGGTGGGCACGCCATGGAGCGGGTCGGTCTTGCCGGCGATGCCCTCGGCCTTCCTGATCTTGGCGCCGTGCACGGTGACGAAAGACGGGCAGAAGCCGTTGACGCAGGAGAAATCCTTGTTGCAGCTCGACTGGTCGATGCGTCGCTTGCGGCCGAATTCGGTCTCGACCGGCTGGATCGAGACGCAGTTGGATTGCACCCCGCAATCGCCGCAGCCCTCGCACACCAGCTCGTTGATGAAGATGCGTTTGTCGGGGTCGGGGAAGGTCCCGCGCTTGCGGCGGCGGCGCTTCTCGGCGGCGCAGGTCTGGTCGTAGAGGAGCACGGAGATGCCCTTGACCCCGCGCAATTCGCGCTGGACGAGGTCGAGGTCGTCGCGGTGATGGATGGTCGCGCCTGCCGGGAAGTCGGCCTTCCCCGCGTATTTGTCCGGCTCGTCGGTGACGATGGCGATGCGCTCGACGCCTTCGGCCCGCACCTGCCTGGCGATCATGTCGACGGTCAGCCCGCCCTCATGCGGCTGGCCGCCGGTCATGGCCACAGCGTCGTTGTAGAGGATCTTGTAGGTGATGTTGGCATCGCTCGACAGCGCGAAGCGGATCGCCAGCGCGCCGGAGTGATTGTAGGTGCCGTCGCCGAGATTCTGGAAGATGTGGTCGCGTTTCGAGAATGGCGCCTGGCCGACCCACTGCGCGCCTTCGCCACCCATCGCGGTGAAGCCGACGGTGTTCCTGTCCATCCACAGAGCCATGAAATGGCAGCCGATGCCGGCGGCGGCCAGCGACCCGTCCGGCACCTTGGTCGAGGAATTGTGCGGGCAGCCGGAGCAGAAGAAGGGCGTACGCGAGCCGATGTCGACTGTATCGGCGAGCATGGCCTGGAACTGGCGCAGTTTCGCCACCCGCGCCGCGATCTCTTCCGACGGGCCGATGGTGCGCAGGATCCGCTCGCCGAGCGCGATCGCGATCTCGTTCGGATCGAGCGCGCCCTTGGCCGGGAACAGCCAGTCGCCGCGCTCGTCCTTCTTGCCGACGATCGCCGGCTGGCTGGCGGTGCCGTAGAGGCTTTCGCGCAGTTGCACCTCGATCAGCGAGCGCTTCTCCTCGACGACGACGATGGTGTCGAGGCCGCGGGCGAAGTCGGCGACATGCTGCAGGTCGAGCGGCCACGGGCAGCCGACCTTGAACAGGCGGATGCCGATGCGGTTGGCCGCAGCCTCGTCGATGCCGATATCCTCCAGCGCCTGGCGTACGTCGAGATAGCTTTTGCCGATAGTGATGACGCCGAGCTTCGGATTGCGGCCGCCGGAATAGATGATGCGGTTCAGCCCGTTGACGTGGATGAAGGCGGAGGCCGCGTTGCGCTTGTACTCATGCAGCCGCTCCTCCTGGCCGAGCATGTCGATCTCGTGGCGAATGTTGAGGCCGGCGGGCGGCATGTCGAACGGCGGCACCACGATGTTCAGCCGCTCCAGCGAGGCGTCGACGGAGGCCGTCGATTCGATGTTGTCCTTGACGCATTTGATCGCCGCCCAGGTGCCGGCGAAGCGCGACATGGCGAAGCCGTAGAGCCCGTAGTCGATGATCTCCTGGACGCCGGCCGGGTTGAGGATCGGCACCATCGTGTCGACGAACAGGAATTCGGTGGCGTGCGCGTTGGTCGACGATTCGGCCATGTGGTCGTCGCCCATCAGGGCAAGCACGCCGCCATGCTTCGACGAGCCGGCGAGGTTGGCGTGGCGGAACACGTCGCCGGAGCGATCGACGCCCGGCCCCTTGCCATACCAGACCGAAAAGACGCCGTCATGCGTGCCTTCGCCCAGCAATTCGGCCTGCTGCGTGCCCCAGCAGGCGGTGGCGGCAAGCTCTTCGTTGAGGCCGGGCTGGAAGACGATGTCGGACTGCGCCAGCTGCTTCTTGGCCTTCCACAGCTGCATGTCGAGGCCGCCGAGCGGCGAGCCGCGATAGCCGGAGACGAAGCCGGCGGTGTTCAACCCCGTGCGGCGATCGCGCTCGCGCTGCATCAGAAGCATGCGGATGACGGCCTGCGCGCCGGAAAGGAAGATGCGCTCCTTGCCAAGGTTGAACTTGTCGTCGAGCGCGACGTCATGCAGCGTCATCAGGCATTTCCTTCGCGGAGGGCGCACGGAATCGCGCGGCCTACGTCGGAGTGGGACGCCGCAGTCTTTCTCCCCTTGCCGGAGAGGTCAAACGAAATCGCAGGTGCCAGGCGACGCGCAACAAACGGTCAAATCGGCGGCGGTTGACGCATGCAACGGTACCGGGGGCGGTTCAGCCGAGCACGAAAATTCCGGCCCCTGAACCTCAGGCGGCCTTCGAGCAATCGGGCTTGGGCTCGCCCGGCAGCTTGCCGTCGACATGGCCGATCATGTCCTTGTTGAGCTCGTAGACCGGCCCGACCACCAGCGGACGGTCCGGCAGCACCGACTGATCCATCGACGAGGTCAGCGTCGTCTCGAAGCTCTGCAGCAGCGTGCCATCGGCGTCCTCGATGCGGATCGAGATCGAATAGGGCTTGTCCTTGACTACGCAGGTGAGCGGCGGGCTGGTCAGCGTTATATGCGGCAGCTTGGGCCAGATCTTCTGGTTGACGATGATCGGATCTCCCCCGGCCGGGTTCTGGAAGCTGACCACGGCAACCTGGCCTTCTCCCATCGGCCGCAGCGGGTTGAGGGTGACGACATAGGTGGCGATGCCCAGCCGGTAATTGAACTCGAACAGCTTGCCGGAAATGGCGAACAGCTGCTCTTTGCCGGAATCGCGGCAGGCGCCAAGCACTGCCACCGCCAGCAGAGCGGCGCCGAGAACGATCGAGCGCGAATTTGTCCTAGACATCGGTAGCCTCCCTGGCCGCCGTGCGGCGGCGATAATAACGGTTTGCCTTTTGCCGGTTGCCGCACACCGCCATGTCGCACCAGAGGCGACTGGAATTGCGGCTGCGGTCGACGAACAGCCAACTGCAGTTGGGACAGATCCTGAGCCGCGCGACCGTCTCCTCGCGCAGCAGCGACAGCGCCGAGACGGCCAGCGCCGACTCGAAGGCCATCGGTGTCGCCGGGTCGCCGAACGGCTGCCCCGAAGCGCCGATTTCGGTGCGGCTTTGCGCCAGTCCGTCGGCGCAGGCCGCCAGGAAATCGGGCAGGTCGCCGGTGGCGATTGCGCCCTTTGCCACCGCGTTGCGGAACAGGCGGTCGGTGGTCTCGCGGATCGACAGCACCACCGGTGCGATCGCCTCGGGCGCCGGCGCTTCCAGCTTGCGACCGCCGAGCTCGGTGGCGCGGAAGCCGCTCGCCGCCTCGGCGAAACGGGCGATCTCGGCCCGATTGTCGAAACGGTCGAAGGTCTTCTCCGGGTCGTTGCGCAGCACGACGGTGTTCGCGGTGTCGAGCGCGAGAATGCCGCCGGTGAAGCGGTGCGGGGTCCAGGATACCGTCATGACAGAAATCTAACCGATAAATCGCGTTTGACAAGTTAGATTCCGAATGCAACGTTCCGCGCAGGGTCGCAAGTTGCCGTGACCCCTGTTTCGAGCATGCCGTCGCCCCAAAACCGCTAGGCACTTTTGGGCGACATGCTCCGAGGTTCGCGCATGCTCTATTTCTTCCAGCAGGTTCTGAACGGGCTGCATTCGGGCGCGCTCTATGCGCTTCTCGCCTTCGGCTATGTGCTGACCAACGGCATCCTGCACCGCACCAACCTCGCCTATGGCGCGGTCTTCGCCTTCTGCGGCCACGCCATGATTCTTGCCGCCGCCTTCGGCTACCAGGCGCTTTGGCTGACGCTCTATGCCTCTGTCGCGCTCGGCGTGCTTGCGGCCTTCCTCTATGCGGCGCTGATCAGCCGCGTCCTGTCGCGCAACGTCTTCGAGCCGCTGGCCGACCGCTCGCCCAACGCCATCGTGGTGACGACGCTGGGCGTATTGCTGGTGCTTTCGGAGTCAAGCCGCATCGCCGCCGACACGCACGACCTGTGGCTGCCGCCGATGCTGGCCGTGCCGGTCGTCTTCGCCGAGCACGACGGCTTCAAGGCGACGCTGACGCTGATCCAGCTGCTCGACTGCGCCGCCGTGCTGGCGGCCATCGCGCTTGCCGCCTGGGCGTTCGCCCGCTCCCGGTTCGGACGCTCCTGGCGCGCCGTCTCCGACGATCCCAGGGCGGCGGCGATGTGCGGCGTCGACGTGCGCTCGGTCTTCCGCCAGGCGGTTCTGCTCGGCGGCTTCTGCGCCGCGCTCGCCGGCGTGCTGGCCGGCATCTACTATGGCAACATCAGCTTCGGCACCGGCCTGGTCTACGGGTTGAAGGTGCTGTTCGTGACGGCGGTCGGCGGCTATCTCTCGCCGCCGCGCGCCGCGCTCGGTGCCGCCGCCTTCGGCATGGCCGAATCGCTGTGGGCCGGCTATTTCCCGCTCGAATGGCGCGATGCCTGGATGTATCTGTTCCTCGTCGCTATGCTGGTGCTGATCGGCGCCGGTCGCGACCAGCAGAAAATCGCCTGACCTATCAGACTTTGGTTGCATCGTGCCCCGCTAGCCGGCGGTTTGCCGGCGTCCCCGTCTCACAACCATGTTGACCGCCCCTCTGCCGTGTTGACCCGCCGTGCCACGCACGGCATACCGTTGGGCCACTGCGGCACGTCGGAAAATAAGGGGAGCCGGCGCGCCTCCGACATTTTGAATTGCGCATCGCGATTTCCGGAAATCGAAACCGATTTTCGGGCCGATGCGCGGAGGGAGGAAATGCATGGCAGGGCTGCTCGCTCTATCCAGAACGATCGACCGTGTGAACGAGTTCATCGGCAGATGGGTGTCGTGGCTGATCCTGCTGGCGATCCTGGTCAGCGCCGGCAACGCGATCATCCGCAAGGTCTTCGACATATCGTCGAACGCGTGGCTTGAATTGCAATGGTATCTGTTCGGCGCCGCCTTCATGCTGGCCGCCGCCTATACGCTGAAGCAGAACGACCATATCCGCATCGACATCGTCTACGGCATGTTCTCGCGCCGGGTGCAGCACTGGATCGACCTGCTCGGTCACACGCTGTTCCTGATGCCGTTCGTCACCCTGATGGTGATCTATTTCGTTCCCTATGTGTCGTTGTCCTTCCGCAGCGGCGAAATGTCGACCAATGCCGGCGGGCTGATCGTCTGGCCGGCGAAGGCGATCCTGCTTGTCGGCTTCTTCCTGCTGGCGCTGCAGGGCATTTCCGAGATCATCAAGAAGATAGCCATCATGCGCGGTGACATGGACGATCCCAATCCGTTCATTTCTGCGCATGAGCAGGCCGAACTCGAGGCGAAGGCACTCGCCGAAGAAGCCAAGGCGCTGGCCGGCGAGGTGCGTCCATGATCGAGTTCATCGCCCAGAACATGGCGCCGATCATGTTCGCCTCGCTGATCATCTTCCTTTTGATCGGCTACCCCGTCGCTTTCTCGCTCGCAGCCAACGGGCTGCTGTTTTTCGGCATCGGCGTATTGCTGTCGTCTCATTCGGGCGGGGCGATAACACTCGACTGGCCACTTCTGTATGCGCTGCCGGAAAACTTCTACGGCAACCGGGTGATGTCGAACGACACGCTGCTGGCGATCCCGTTCTTTACCTTCATGGGCATCGTGCTGGAGCGATCCGGCATGGCCGAGGACCTGCTCGACACGATCGGCCAGCTGTTCGGGCCGATCCGCGGCGGCCTTGCCTATGCCGTCATTTTCGTCGGCGCGCTGCTTGCGGCGACCACCGGTGTCGTGGCGGCGTCGGTCATCGCCATGGGCCTGATCTCGCTGCCGATCATGCTGCGCTACGGCTATGACCGCCGTGTGGCGTCGGGCGTCATCGCGGCGTCGGGCACGCTCGCGCAGATCATCCCGCCCTCGCTGGTGCTGATCGTGCTCGCCGACCAGTTGGGACGCTCGGTCGGCGACATGTATGCCGGCGCGCTGATTCCCGGCCTCGTGCTCACCGGCATCTACATGCTCTACATCCTGATCATGTCGATCGTCCGGCCGAAATCGATGCCGGCCCTGCCGCTCGAAGCCCGCACGCTCGGCCATGGCGTGGTGTCGCTGATCGTGGCGCTGGCGGTTGCGGTCGCTGTGTCCTACGCCGCCTATCGCTATCTGGCGCCGGCGCATGGCGACAATGCCGACATTCTCGGCGCCTGCGTTGGCGTGATCCTGATCTATGTCGTGGCGATTGCCGACAAGGGCCTGAACATCAACATGATGTCCCGGCTGGCGCAGCAGGTGATCATCGTGCTGATCCCGCCGTTGGCGCTGATCTTCCTGGTGCTCGGCACCATCTTCCTCGGCATCGCCACCCCGACCGAGGGCGGCGCCATGGGCTCCGTCGGCGCATTGATCATGGCGGCGGCAAAGGGGCGGCTGTCGCTGGACGTCATCAAGCAGGCGCTGGCCTCGACGACCAGGCTGTCCTCCTTCGTGCTGTTCATCCTGATCGGCGCGCGCGTTTTCTCGCTGACCTTTTACGGCGTCAACGGTCAAAGATGGGTCGAACATCTCTTGATCTCACTGCCCGGCGGCGAGGTCGGCTTCCTGATCGGCGTCAACGCGCTGGTCTTCGTGCTGGCCTTCTTCCTCGATTTCTTCGAGCTCGCCTTCATCATCGTGCCGCTGCTGGCGCCAGCCGCCGACAAGCTCGGCATCGACCTGATCTGGTTCGGTGTGCTGCTCGGCGTCAACATGCAGACCTCCTTCATGCATCCGCCTTTCGGCTTCGCGCTGTTCTACCTGCGCTCGGTCGCCGCGCGCGTGCCCTATCTCGACCGCATCACTGGCAAGCAGATCGCGCCGGTCACCACCGGCCAGATCTATTGGGGTGCGGTGCCCTTCGTCTGCATCCAGGTGATCATGATCGGGCTCACCATCGCCTTCCCGCAAATGGTGATGCACTACAAGGGCGCGGCGGTTGATCCGGGCACGATCGACATCCAGTTGCCGCAGATGCCGGGCCTGTCGCCGCTCGGCACGCCGCCGGCGGATGGCGCCGCGGCTCCGGCCTCTGGCGGGGCGGCACCGGCAGCGCCGGCCACCGACCTGTCCCAGCCACCGAGCTTCGGAGACACGCCGCCCGCCACGCCGGCGGCACCGGCGCCCGATCTGTCGCAGCCGCCGAACTTCAATTGATGGGGGAGGCCCGACAGTTATGAAAGCGGTTCGCCTCGAGGCTGTCGGCAGCATAGCGCTGCGCGAGGTCGACAAGCCGTCGGCCGGTGCGGACGATCTGCTGGTGCGGATCGAGGCCTGCGGCGTCTGCGGTACCGATCGCCATCTCTTCCACGGCGAGTTTCCCTGCAAGCCGCCGGTAACGCCCGGGCATGAGTTTTCGGGCATCGTCGAAGCGGTCGGGTCGTCGGTGATCGGCTTCTCCGTCGGCGACCGCGTCACCGGGGATCCCAACATCGCTTGCGGACGATGCCCGCATTGCCATGCCGGGCGGGTCAACCTCTGCCGCAATCTCAATGCCATCGGCATTCATCGCGACGGCGGCTTCGCCGATTATGTCGTGATGCCGCAGAAGCAGGCCTTCCTTCTGCCGGCGAGCCTCAAGCCGACGCATGGCGCATTCTGCGAGCCGTTGGCGTGCTGCCTGCACGGCGTCGACCTCGCCGCGATCAAGCCGGGCGGCTCGGTCGTCGTGCTGGGTGGCGGCGTCATCGGCCTGCTCACCGTGCAATTGGCAAGGCTTGCCGGGGCGAAGACCATCGTGCTGTCGACACGCCAGGCCTCGCGCCGCGCGCTCGCCGAGGAGCTCGGCGCGACGGCCTCAGTCGATCCAGGCGCCGGCGACGTTATCGATGCCATTGCCGGACCAGACGGGCTGGTGCCGGGCGGTGCCGACGTGGTGTTCGAATGCGCCGGCGTGCGCGATACGGTCGAGCAGTCGTTGCGGCTGGCGAAGGCCGGCGGCACCGTCGTCATCGTCGGCGTCGTGCCGCAAGGCATGCAGGTGGCGTTCGAGCCCTTCGACCTGCTGTTTCGCGAATTGAAGGTTCTGGGCTCCTTCCTCAACCCCTACACCCACGGCCGCGCCGCCGACCTCATCGCCTCGGGCGCGATCGAGGTCGACCGGCTGATGTCGAGACAGGTATCGCTCGAGGAGGCGCCGGCGGTGATCGCCAATCCGCCCGCGCCGGGCGAGGTCAAGGTGCTGGTGGTGCCAGGCTGAACAAGGCGCCTGCAAAGCCCGGGGTGAACAATCGCCGAAGTCTGCGCCGCCCCTCATCCCCCTGCCGGGACCTTCTCCCCGTATAGTGACGGGGAGAAGGGGCTAAATCCCAGCCTACAGCTTGCCCTGGCGCTGCTGGACCATCATGAAGGTGTCGTAATTGTACTCGGCCACCTGGGCCCAGAGATAGTGCTCCTTGCGGAAGCCCTTGATCGACTCCCAGATCTTCTTGAACGGCGCGTTCGAGGCTTCCATCTCGGCGTAAACCTCGTTCGCCTTCTCGAAGCAGGCGGCCATGATCTCCTGGCTGAACGGCTGCAGCTTGGCGCCGCCGGCCACCAGCCGCTTCACCGCCGCCGGATTGAGGAAGTCGTATTTCTGCAGCATGTTGGCGTCGGTTGCCTGCGCCGCGGTCCGCACCAGCGATTTGTAGGACGCCGGCAGCTCTTCATACTTGGCCTTGTTGAACATCAGGTGGACGGTCGGGCCGCCTTCCCACCAGCCGGGATAGTAGTAGTAGGGCGCCACCTTGTAGAAGCCGAGCTTCTCGTCGTCATAGGGGCCGACCCATTCCGCGGCGTCGATGGTGCCTTTCTCCAGCGCCGGGTAGATGTCGCCGCCGGCGATCTGCTGCGGCACGACGCCGAGCTTGGCCACGACCTTGCCGGCAAAGCCGCCGATGCGCATCTTCAGCCCGGAGAGGTCGGCGACGGTGTTGATCTGCTTGCGGAACCAGCCGCCCATCTGCACGCCGGTATTGCCGCCCGGCAGGCCGAAAAGCCCCTGCGTGGCGAGGAATTCGTTGAACAGGTCGATGCCCCCGCCATGGTAGTGCCAGGCATTGATGCCGCGCGCGTTGAGCGAGAACGGCACCGCCGCGCCCAGCGCCCATGTCGGGTCCTTGCCCCAGTAGTAGTATGCAACCGTATGGCAGGCCTCGACGGTGCCGGCGGCGGTCGCATCCGCTGCCTGCAGGCCGGGAACCAGCTCGCCGGCGGCGAACACCTGGACCTGGAAATTGCCGTCGGTCGCTTCCGACAGCATCTTGGAGAACACTTCGGCGCCGCCATAGATCGTGTCGAGCGACTTCGGGAAGGACGACGCCAGCCGCCACGTCACCTTCGGATTGGACTGGGCGATTGCCGGAGCGGCAAGCGTGGCCGCCGCCGCCGCGGCGCCGACGCCGGTTACGCCGGCCTTGCGGATGAATGAACGACGATCCATGAAGTTCCTCCCTTTTGGATCAACAGACCAACTTTCGGGGGAATCCTCGATACCCCGGCTCGGCCTGGGCGAGACAATACACGGGCGACAGGTCGAGTCCAGCGCGGCGGCGGCGCCTGGCAGCTGCATTGCCGGGAAATCCGCGGGCCTGGGCAAGAACCTGCAACTATAGTCTAACGGCCAGCGGCGTGGCCCATACGACGCGCCGAAACTTGTCATGGAAAAGCGCCTTGGGATCGCCTATTTTGTAGGCAGAATAGTTCCTTAGCTCTCAACGGAAACCGGATCCAAAATGCAGCAGCCGCTCGTCGCCATCTCGACCGACGTCCGCCAATTCGACAACTACACCTGGCATGCTGCCCCGCAGCAATATCTGGAAGCCGCGCTCGTCGGCGCCGGCGTGTTTCCGCTGCTGGTGCCGTCCTTTGGCGACCGGCTCGACTTCGACGAACTCTTGTCGTCGGTCGACGGGGTCATGGTCACCGGCTCGAAGTCCAATGTGCATCCCTCGCTCTACGGCGGCGATGCCAGCGAGCGGAACGGCCCCTACGATCCGGCCCGCGATTCGACCACGCTGCCGCTGATCCGCAAGGCGATCGAGCGCGGTGTGCCGCTGCTCGCCATCTGCCGCGGCATCCAGGAGCTGAACGTGGCGCTGGGCGGAACGCTGGGCACCGAGATCCAGGAGCGCGAGGGATCGCTCGACCACCGCGCGCCGGTGAGCGACAATCAGGACGAGCGCTTCGCCATCCACCAGACGATTTCGATCAAGCCCGGCAGCTGCCTCGCCGGCGTCTTCGGCGCGGGCGAGATCAAGGTCAATTCACTGCATCGCCAGGGAATCGACCGCCTCGGGTCGAAACTGCAGGTCGAGGCGCTCGCCGCCGACGGGACGGTCGAGGCGGTGTCGGTTCGCGACGCCCGCGCGTTCGCGGTCGGCGTTCAGTGGCATCCCGAATATTGGGTCAAGTCGGACGACAACTCGGCCAGGATTTTCCGCGCCTTCGGCGATGCCGTGCGCCTGCATGCGGCGGCGAAAGCCGGCGTCCGCGCGGCGGCGGAGTAGGTCTGCCCAACCTCAATCGTGGTTCAGCGCCAGAAGCGGCGTGACCGGCGCGTAGGATTCGTAGCCGTCGCCATCGGCCACGCTGAAGGTGACGATCGGATCGATGCCGTTCGCGCTGAAGGCCACCGTGCCGTCGGCCTCTTCGCGCCAGAATTTCGCCCGCTCAATGCCGGGCAAAAGCTTGCGGCAGTTGGGGCCGACCGTCAGCAGCGTCAGCCCGCCCGATACCGCGGCGCCGCGCCGGACGGCGCAAGCCGCTTCGTCGCCATTGGCCGTCAATCGGTAGGTGCTCGACGGGGCCGTTTCGCCGGCGATGCTTTCGCCGCTGCCGGCGTGATAGAGCTGGGCGCCACCCGCCACCGCGGCAACCGCCACCAAAACGGGAAGCACTTTCACCCTGTCTCTCCGTACATTGAGCGCGCCGGCGCGCCTCAAACCTGGCCGACCATTCGGCCTGCCTATGCATAACGAAGTATGCATAGTGATTCCAAATGGTTAACCGTTCGCTAAGAACTATGGCGGGGCCGACCGGGGTCAACCGCGCGGCTTGATACCTCAACCGTCTCCGGCACCGGGGTCAGCGGCCGGCGCTCGCTGAACCAGGAGATGAGATTGTCGACGCACAGATCCGCCATGGCGCGACGTGTGTGCTCCGACGCCGAGCCGACATGCGGAAGCAGCGAAGTATTGGGCGCCTCGAGCAGCGCCCTCGGCACGTTCGGTTCGTCGGCAAAGACATCGAGTCCGGCGGCGGCGATGGTGCCGTTGGCAAGGGCGGCGGCAAGCGCAGCCTCGTCCACCGTGCTGCCGCGGCCGATGTTGACGAAGACGCCGTTCGGGCCGAGCGCCGACAGGATCTCGGCATTGATCGCTTTCTCCGTCGCGGCGCCGCCCGGCGCGATGCAAATCAGCGTGTCGACCGCCTCGGCCAGGCCTTTCAGGGTCGCGTGGTAGCCGTAGGGCAGGCCCTCAACCTTGCGGCGGTTGTGGTAGGAGACCGGCAGGGCGAAAGCCTCCAGCCGGCGGGCGACCGCGAGGCCGATGCGGCCCATGCCGAAGATGCCAACGCTGCGGCCGCGCAAGGTGAGCCGGCTCAGCGGGTAGTGGCCGGTCTTCACCCAGCCGCCGTCGCGCAGCCATTTCTCGGCGGCGTACATTTCGCGCACGGTGTTGATCAGCAGACCGATCGTGGTGTCGGCGACCTCCTCGGTCAGCACGTCCGGCGTGTTGGTCACCATGATGCCGTTTTGCCCGGCATGGCGGGCGTCGACCGAATCATAGCCGACGCCGAAATTCGCGATGATCTCGAGCCGGGGCAGTGCGTCCATCAGGGCTGCGTTGATGCCGCCGAAGCAGGCGATGCCGCGCACCGTCTCGCGCATCTCGTCGGTGACCAGCGACGGATCGGCCCGCTCGATCCCGATCCGCCGGAACGTGCGATCGATGCGGCCGACGGCATGGTCGTTGAAATGGCCGGGCACCAGGATGGCGACCGGCTGCTGTTCGGTCTTGGTCATGCCCGCTCCACCGGCTTGCCGGTCGACTGGCGCACATGCAGTTCCGGCTTGATCAGTTCCTGCGACGGCCGCACCGTCTGTCCATTCAGCTTGTCGAGCAGCGCGCTGGCGGCGCGGCGGCCGACCTCGCGCTGGCCGTTCCAGACCGTCGTCAATGCCGGTGTCGCGATTGCCGCCTCCTCGAGATCGTCATAGCCGGTGACCGAGATGTCGACGCCCGGCACCAGGCCGGCGCGGGCGATGCCGTTCATCAGTCCGATGGCGACGAGATCGTTCCAGCAGCAGGCGGCGGTCGGCTTGTCTTTCAGCGCCAAGAACTGGCCAGCGGCCTCGAAACCGGCCTGTTTGGTGCGCGGGCCGGCGATGCGCCAGGACGGCCTGACCTCCAGCCCCGCCGCCTCCATGGCGTTGAGATAACCCTGGTAGCGGTCGCGGCCGGTCGACGTCTGGTCGGTGCCGCCGATCATGGCGATGCGCTTGTGGCCGAGCGAGATCAGGTGGTTGGTGGCCAGCGCCGTGCCATAGGCGTCGTCGCCGCGGAAGACCGGCACGTCGGCCCCGGCGACGCTGCGCGCGATCAGCACCGCCGGCAGGCCGTTGTCCTCGGCCATGACGATGTCCTCGGCTGGTGTGCCGATGGCCGGCGACATGATGACGCCGTCGGCGCCGAGCTGCAGCAGCGTGTCGATGAAGGTGCGCTGCTTTTCGAGCTGGTCGTAGTGGTTGGACAGAATGAAGGTCTGGCGGCTGCGGTCGAGTTCGCTTTCGATCGAGCGCAGGATCTCGGCGAAGAACGGGTTCATGATGTCGTGCACGACGACGCCGACAATGCCGGAGCGCGAGGTGCGCAGGCTGGCGGCGCGGCGATTGTAGATATAGCCGATGGCGCGGGCGTGTTCCTTGATGCGGTCGCGTGTGCTGCCCGCCACCAGCGGGCTGTCGCGCAGCGCCAGCGACACCGTGGCCGTGGACACGCCGAGCGCATCCGCGATCGTCGAAAGCTTGATCTTCTGTGCCAGCCCTTCGCTCCCCGAACCGATTTAAACTGTTTAAAGGCGGCTCTTATGCCATCGATCCCCGGCAAATCAAAGTTTTTTTGCCAGGGCTTCGGCCTCCGCATCCAGCGTGGCGCTGTTGCGCAGGCGAAGCCGGTGTTCGCGATGGATGATGTAAAGGCCGCTGGCGACGATGATTGCAGCCCCCAGCAGCGTCCAGCGGTCGGGAAACTGGTTGAAGATGATCCAGCCGGAAATGATCATCCACACCATCTGCGAATAAGGGTAGGGGGCGAGCGCCGTGGTGGTCGCCAGGCGATAGGCCTGTACCAGCAGCCAATGGCCGGTGGCGCCGAACACGCCGAGCATCAGGAGGATCAACCAGTGCCACGCGTCATGCGGCAACGACACTGAGAACGGCAGCATGGGCAACAGCAGCACGGCCGGCGCCAGTGCCGAGAACAGGATCAGGCTTTCCGAGCTTTCCGTAGCCGACATGCGGCGGGTCATGATGACATAGAAGCTGTTCGACAGCATCGAGCCGAGCGCGAAGAGATGGCCGATGCCGAACACGCCGACGCCCGGCCGGGTGATGATCAGCACGCCGACGAAGCCGGTGAGGATCGCCAGCCAGCGCCGCCAGCCCGCCCACTCGCCGAGCAACGGACCGGCAAGCGCGGTGATCACCATCGGGCCGAAGAAGTAGATCGATGTTGTCTCCGCCAGTTGCAGGGTTCGCAGCGCGAAAATGTTGCTCATGGTCGAGCCGAACAGGAAGGCGCCGCGCAGGATATGCGCGGTCAGATTCCTGGCGCGAAAACGCGACGGCTCGCGCCAGCCGCGCAGGAAGACGCCGACAAGCAGCACATGAACGACGAAGCGAGCCCAGGCGACGATCAGCGCCGACACGCCGGCCAGCACCAGATACTTGCTGCTGGTGTCGAGAAAGGTGAAGCAGACGTACACGCACAGCATCAGCAGCATCGCCGCCGGCGGCGTTGCGCTGTCGTCTTGATTTTTGGGACTGCTCAAAGTCGGGCCGAGGAAAGGTAGACGCCACCTTTTGCGGCAATCGCCGCTGGCCGGCAAGCCAAAAGCGACTGGCCCAACAAGCGTCCCCGGACAGGCTCAGTCCAGGCGCTCTGTGGACCAGCGCCTGCTGGCTTCAATCATGACTGCATGCGGGCGCCCTTGACGATCTTGTCGACGAGCTTCTTCTCGGCACGCAGCGCGATGCCGACGACCCTGGCGTCATCGGGCGCGAATTCGGCGAAGACGGCGCGGTTGGCGGCGTCGTGCCCGGTCGAAAACATCTCCTCGACATAGGCCGATGTCGTCACGCCGCGCTCCAGCGCCCGGCGATGGATCGCATTCAGCGTCGGTCCGTCCGCCGACAGCACGATCACCGGCTGGATCGACAGCGGGTTGTAGATGTTGCCGGCACGGTCGCGGTAGGGCTCGCCGATGATCTCCGGGAACTGGGCGACGATGCCGCTGGTGAGGAAGGCGGTGACGTTGAGCTTTTGCCAGACGGCGAGATCGTCCCTGAGCACGATTGCAAATTTCGTATCGAACACCAAGATTCAAGTCTCCGGGAGACGGCCTGTGACAGGCCTGGATGAAGCGATGCCACACGATCTAGCCGCGGAGCCTGTGCAGGGTCTTGAACGTTCGTGCTCGGGCGAGGTCACCGGGGACCGTATCGTGTCGGCGCCGGCCGGCACCGGCATCGAGCGCATCGAGGCGCGCTTCCACGGCAATGCCTTCGAATTGCACCGCCACGACACCTATGCCATCGGCGTCACGCTGCATGGCGTCCAGCGCTTCCGCTATCGTGGCGCGCTGCGGCACAGCCTGCCCGGCCAGGTGATCGTGCTGCATCCCGACGAGTTGCACGATGGCGGCGCCGGCACGGAGGACGGACTGCGCTACAGGATCCTGTATCTCGAACCGTCGCTGCTCATCGATTGCCTGGACGGCGCGCCGTTGCCTTTCGTCGAGGATGCGGTGGTGAGCGACCCGGCGCTGCGCGGCACGCTGCTGTCGGCGCTGGCGCCGCTGGAGGAAGAATTGGACGAGCTGTTCGTCGCCGATTTCGTCGCCCGGCTGGCGCGGAACCTCGGTCGACATGCCGGGCAGCCGGCGAAGCCGATGGGAAAGACGGCGTGGCGCGCCGCAGCACTTGCGCGCGATTATCTCGAGGAGAATGCCGGACGGCCGGTGCGGTCAGGTGAGCTGGAAGCCGTTACCGGCCTCGACCGCTACGCGCTCTCGCGCCATTTTCGCGCCACTTACGCCACCAGCCCGCATCGCTTCCTCGTGATGCGCCGGCTGCAGCGGGCGCGCCGGATGATCGAGGTGGGTGAGCCGCTGGCCGAAATCGCCGTTGCCGCCGGCTTCAGCGACCAGAGCCATTTCAACCGACATTTCAAGAAGGCGTTCGGGCTAACGCCCGGGCGTTGGTCGAGCTTGGTGCAAAGCGCGACGCGCAGCGTCGTCGCTCCACACACCCACGTTGGCATTGTTCCGTAAGCGCGACGCGCAGCGTCGTCGCTCCACACATCCACGTTGGCATTGTTCCGTAAGCGCGACGCGCAGCGTCGTCGCTCAACCGCGAGACGCCCTGTGATGATAGCTCTCAGGCGCGACGCGCAGCGTCGTCGCCCTTTCCGCTAAGCCGCCGATGCTTGGGTGCTACTTGAAGCGACCATGCTCACCGCGTCGCTGGTTAAAGGGCAACGCTGGCGCAATGCGACGACGCTTCGCGTCGAGCTTACGCGTCGCTGCGAGTCGACGCTGACGCGTCGCTCGTTAATCATCCAGCTCGGCGTCGTCGTCGATGAGCACCAGATCTTCGTTCGAAAGATTGGCTTCGACCCGGGCGAGCAGTTTGAACAGCGCCTTCTGGTCCTTCTTGTCGAGGCCCTTCAGCGCCTGCTTCTCGGTCTTCTTCACCGACTTCTCGATGGCGTGGATGATGTCGCGGCCGGTATCGGTGAGGAAGATGTGGGCCTGGCGGGCATCGGCGTTGGAGGCGCGCTTTTCGAGAAAACCCTGCGCCTGCAACCGGTTGATGGTCTTGGTGATGGTCGGTGGGCGCACCCCCAGGCGGCCGGCAAGGTTGCCGGGCGTCTGGCCGTCCTCGCGGTCGAGCGCCAGCATGATCTGGTCCTGCCCGGCATAGAAACCATGCGCCAGAAGACGCGCGGCGAGCGCCGTGCGCGCCAGTCGCGCCGCCGAATGCAGCCGGCTCATTGTCGCTGTCTTGTCCGCCTTGGCCATGGTCATCCCTCTTCGGCCGAACCGGTGCCGACAGCATAGAGGCTGCCTGCCGGTTGGCAATCGACGATCAAAAAGAATCCGGCTTGCAGAACAGCTTTGCCGGCAAGCATTGCGATGTCCGCCGAGGTGATGCCAGATGTTTATTTCAGTTAGATGACAAACGACTTTTCCCCTTGGGGAAGGCTTTCCGGCGGGCGCGTCGAGGCGTGCAAAACCGAGCCTCAGCCGGACTTCACCGCGACGACAAGCAGCGCCTGGTAGGCGTCCGCCGCCTCGCGCAAGGCCGCCTGCAACAGCGGTCCCGCGCGTCTCGCGATGCCGTCCCGCGCATTCGACGTGTCGCGCTTGCCGGCGCGCTCTGCATAGGGCGGCACGGTCGCAAAGATCTGATCGCTGAGCGCGTCGGGGAAGAACAGCTGGCCGGTCATCGTCGAGCTGTCGTCCAGGAAGATCTTGAAGTGGATATGGGTGGTGCGGCCGCGATACCACCCGGGATAGATGGTGGCGAAGGACACGATGCCGCTTTCGTCCGTCTTCTGCCAGCCGCGCAGGAAAGTCTGGCCTGACGTGTCGACATCCTGGCCGTCGCCCTGGCCCGGATAGCCGGAATAATGGCCTTGCGCGTCGCTATGCCAGACATCGACGCGCGCCCCTGCCAGCGGCCGGCAGGTGGCATCGACCACCTGCAGCTTTACGGTGAGGCCGACCCCGCTCTTTCCCTCGGCGATGTCGGCACGTTCGAGTTTCGGGTCGAAATAGAACGGCCCCTCGGTCGCCTCGGGCGTGATGGCGCAAACGCCGCCGCCGGCATCGAAAAGGGCAAGCCCGGCATAGGACGAAACCTGCGCTGCTGGCGCGGTGGACGGCATAAAGCTGCCGCCGCCGGCGGTGACGGCAATCAGGCCGAGCGCCCGGCGCCGGGAGATTGGCAAGGAAGCTCGCTTGTCGGACATCTGGCGCCTTTCCGGCCTGCTGCCTGGCCCATCGGTTTGCCGCGTGCAAATGCGTGGCACACACCCTATATGGAGCCGACACTCCCCTTTTCGAAGCCCGGATTTGCCGAGGCAGGAAGACTTTTCGAGGCAAGACATGAGCCAAGCGCAGACGCAGATCCCCGTAACCGTGCTGACCGGCTACCTCGGCGCCGGCAAGACGACCCTGCTCAACCGCATCCTGTCGGAGAACCACGGCAGGCGCTATGCCGTCATCGTCAACGAGTTCGGCGAGATCGGCATCGACAACGACCTGATCGTGGAATCCGACGAGGAAATCTACGAGATGAACAATGGCTGCGTCTGCTGCACGGTGCGCGGCGACCTGATCCGCGTCGTCGAGGGCCTGATGCGCCGTCCCGGCCGCTTCGACGCCATCGTCGTCGAGACCACGGGCCTCGCCGATCCGGTGCCGGTGGCGCAGACCTTCTTCATGGACGACGATGTGCGTTCCAAGACCAAGCTCGACGCCGTGGTGGCGCTGGTCGACGCCAAGCACCTGCCGCTCAGGCTGAAGGATTCCAAGGAAGCCGAGGACCAGATCGCCTTCGCCGACGTGGTGGTGCTCAACAAGACCGACCTCGTCACGCCGGACGAACTCGCCAAGGTCGAGGCGACGATCCGCGCCATCAACCCGTCGGCCCGGATCCACCGTACCACGCGCGCCGGTGTCGCGCTGGCCGAGGTGCTCGATCGCGGCGCCTTCGACCTTGCCCGCGCGCTGGAGAACGACCCGCATTTCCTCGAAGCGCACGACCATGATCACGATCACCACGATCATGACCACCACGATCATGACCATGATCACCATCACCATGATCATGACCACGATCACGCGCATCCTTCCGATATCCATGACGTGACGGTGCAGTCGGTGTCGCTGCGCGGCGGCGAGATGGACCCGAAGAAGTTCTTCCCGTGGATCGAGAAGATCACCCAGATGGAAGGCCCCAACATCCTGCGGCTGAAAGGCATCATCGCGCTGAAAGGCGACGATGAGCGCTATGTCATCCAGGGCGTCCACATGATCATCGAGGGCGATCACCAGCGCGCCTGGAGGGATGGCGAGAAGCACGAGAGCCGGCTGGTCTTCATCGGCCGCGAGCTCGACGCCGAGCGGCTGCGCAAGAGCTTCGAGGCCTGCCAGGCGGCTTGAACGTTCGGGAGAGGACAGGCTGCTTAGGGCGATCGAAGCACTGCCAAGCATTCTGTAGCGACAATTTCCAACCGTTGGCGCCGCCCCTCATCCGCCTGCCGGCACCTTCTCCCCGTATTGTGACGGGGAGAAGAAGGCTGGCCGCGATGTCGACGCCTATTCTGTAGCGCTGAAGATTGGCGAGATCATCCGCGACAGCCCTCTTTCTCCCCGTCACTATACGGGGAGAAATGTCCGGCAGGACAATGAGGGGCGGCGCCATCGCTGGCGAATATCCCCCTCATGGTTGCCGGACGTACAAACGTCGAGTAAGCCGCCTTCTGCACTTTCACCAGACAAAGATAGCCATGCCCACTGTCGCCCCGCTTGATCTCGAAGGCCATTGCGTCGCCGCCGTCTTCCTCGGCGATGTGCCGCATTTCGCGCTCGCCGATGGCACAATCCACCGCCTCGACAACGGCCATAAGACCGTTCAGGCCAATGACGGACTGCTTGCCTCCTTTCACGATGCCGCCAATGACCGGCTGATCACCGGCGGCGAGGACGGCAAGGTCTTTTCGATCACCGCGGGCGGCAACGTTGAGGAACTGGCGAGCGCCGGCAGGAAATGGATCACCAGCATCGCCGCCGGCCCGCAGGGCGCGATTGCCTTTGCTTCGGGCAAGACCGCCTTCGTGCGCTTCGCCGACGGCAGGACCAAGGAATTCGCACACCCGCGCTCGGTCGAGGGACTTGCCTTCTCGCCCAAGGGCATGCGCTTCGGCGTCGCCCGCTACAATGGCGCGACGCTGCATTTCCCCGCCGCCGAGGGCAAGCCAGTGGAGCTCGAATGGGCCGGCGCCCATACCGGCATCACCTTCTCGCCGGACGGCGCCTTCCTCGTCACCACGATGCAGGAAAACGCGCTGCACGGCTGGAAGCTCGCCGACGCCAAGCACATGCGCATGAGCGGCTATCCGGCAAAGGTTAAAAGCCTGTCATGGGCGCCGAAGGGCAAATGGCTGGCGAGCTCGGGCGCGCCGGCGGCGATCGTCTGGCCGTTTACCGGCAAGGACGGCCCGATGGGCAAGGCGCCGCTGGAACTCGGCACGCGCGGCAACGCCATGGTGACCACGGTCGCCTGCCATCCGAGCCAGGATGTGGTGGCGATCGGCTATGACGACGGCATGGTGATGGCGGTGCGCTTCGCCGACGCCAAGGAAGTGCTGCTGCGCCGCCCGGGCAAGGGCGCCATCACCGCGATGATGTGGGACAGGCAAGAGCGCCGCGTCGTCTTCGGCAGCGCCGCCGGCGACTGCGGCGTCATCGATATTTCCGCATAGCCGCGGCTATTCAGCCCCGCAGGACACTTTGCCTTTGACTTCAACCGGCTTGCCGTCCTGGTCCGTATCCGCCGCGGCGTCGTAGATGGCGAGCGTATAGCGCCCGTCATAGACGCCTTCGTCGCTGGTCTTGGTCAGGATCGTCAGTTCGACCGAGTTGATACGTTCAGCGACTTCGTGCTCGCGATAGATGTTCAGCCGCAATTCCTCGCCGTCGAGCCAGTACTGCGTCAGGTTGGAATCCTCGAAGACGGTCTTGCGCAGGCTGTCGCCGGCAGGCCTGCCGAGAATTTCGAGATCGCCGCGAAAATTGAACGTCGGGCCGCCCATGCCCCTGGTGACGCCGGCTTCGACCTGGAATATTGCCCCCGCATCCTCGGCGGAGCACCAGATGCCGCCGCTCGCAAGGGCCGAGCCAGCCGACAGAAGCAATGTCGCAGTGCAAATGATCGCCCGCATTTTTCTCCCCCAGAACCAAGCCACGCCTTATTGATGCCGGGCTTTGCCTCGAGGTCAAGCGCCAGCCGGCCGCCGCTGAACCAATGCACGGCAAGCAGGCGGCCAATTGCGGTTTGAGACGGCGATTGTCTACAGTGAACGGCGAGAGGGGCCGTCATGCATTCAACCAGCCATTCAAAGACGTCGATCGGCGGCATCAGCCGCGACCGTATTGCCATGCTGCGCGACACGGAGGCTGAGGTTTTCCGCAAGGCACGGCCGAAATCCGAGGCCAAGGCCGGCAACGGTCTGCCCGGCTTTTTCGGCGGCGTGCCGATGCATTGGATGAACGATTGGCCGACGCCGTTTCCGATCCTTGTCGACAGCGCCAGGGGCGCCACCATCACCGATATCGACGGCAACCGGCTCGACGATTTCTGCCTCGGCGACACCGGTTCGATGTTCGGCCATTCTCCGCCGCCGGTCGCCCGCGCCATCCGCCGCCAGTCCGGGCGCGGTCTGACCTATATGCTGCCGAGCGAGGATGCCCTTGCCATCGGCCCGCTGCTCCAGGAGCGTTTCGGGCTGCCGTTCTGGCAGATCGCCACCACCGCGACCGACGCCAACCGTTTTGCGCTGCGCGTCGCCCGCGCGGTGACTGGGCGCGAGAAGATACTGGTCTTCAACGGCTGCTATCACGGCTCGGTCGATGAGACGATGGTGCGGCTGGTTGACGGCAAGCCGGTGAACCGGCCGGGCCTGGCGGGCGAGTTCCGCGACCTGACGCGGGCAACGAAGATCGTGGAATTCAACGACATCGCCGCGCTGGAAGCGGCGCTCGCCGACAGGGATGTCGCCTGCGTCATCACCGAGCCGGTGCTGACCAACTCCTGTATGGTGCTGCCCGAGCCGGGCTTCCACGACGCGCTGCGGCGCCTCACCCGCGCCGCCGGCACGCTGCTTTTGATCGACGAGACGCACACCATCTCCACCGGTCCCGGCGGCTACACCAAGAAGTACGGGCTGGAGCCCGATCTCTTCGTCCTCGGCAAGCCGGTGGCCGGCGGCGTGCCGGCGAGCGTCTGGGGCCTGAGCGACGAGGTCGCCAGCCGCTACGCCGCCTACAACCGGACCAAGGAACCCGGCTATTCCGGCATGGGCACGACGCTGTCGGCCAATCCGCTGCAGTTCGCCACGATGCGCGCGGCCCTCGAACAGGTGATGACCGAGGCGGCCTATGCCCGCATGGACCGGCTGGCGCGGCGGCTCGATGCCGGGCTGACCGCCGTCATCGACCGCTGCCGTCTGCCCTGGCATGTCGCCCGCGTCGGCGCCCGCGTCGAATTCATCTGCGCGCCGGGCCCACTGCGCAACGGCGGCGAGGCGGAGGCGGCGCATGCGCCGGAGCTGGAAGCCGCCGTCCATGTCGCGCTGGTCAACCAGGGCGTGCTGATCGCGCCCTTCCACAACATGATGCTGATCTCGCCGGCCACGACGGCGGCCCAGGTCAACCGGCTGATCGCCGCTTTCGCCGCCGTTGCGGCAAGGCTAGCGGCATGAGACAAGCGGCATGAGACAAGTGGCATGAGACAAGTGGCATGAGACAAGCGGCTGGAAGATCGGCGGCCAGCCAAAGCAGAGTTCCATCATGACTTCACCTTCGGGCTCGACGCCCACCGAGGCGAAAGCCTTTCTCGACACCCATCCGGAAATCGAGGCTTTCGACATCGTCTTGACCGACGCCAATGGCATCGGCCGCGGCAAGATCGTGCGCCGGCACGAGTTGATGGGCATTTTCGAGGGCGGCCGGCACCTGCCGATCTCGATCCTCGGCCTCGACATCACCGGCGAGGATGTGCACGAGACCGGCCTGGTCTGGGACACCGGCGACGGCGACCTCCGCGCATGGCCGATCCCCGGCACGCTGGTGCCGCTGCACGGCACCAGCCCGCCGCGCGGCCAGGTGCTGATGGCGATGTACCATCTCGACGGCCAGCCGATGAGCTCCGATCCCCGTCTGGCGCTCAAGCGGCAGGTCGAGCGTCTGGCGGCCAAGGGCCTGCATCCGGCCGGCGCCTTCGAGCTCGAATTTTTTCTTCTCGCCAATGAGCGCGATGCCGACGGCAAGGTGCAGCCGGCGCATGCCGTTCTCGACGGGCGCCGCTCGGCCAAGACCGAGGTCTATTCGGTTGACCATTTGCACGGCATGGAGCCGCTGTTTTCCGACATCTATGCCGCCGCCAGGGTACAAGGCATTCCGGCCGAGACGGTGATTTCCGAATATGCGCCGGGCCAGTACGAGCTGACGCTGAACTACCGCAAGGACGTGATGCGGGCGGCAGACGACCTCGTCATGCTGAAGCGGCTGGTCAGGGCACAGGCGCGCCGCCACGGCGTCACCGCCTGCTTCATGGCCAAGCCGATCGAGAAATATGCCGGTTCCGGCATGCATTTCCACGTCTCCCTGCAGGACGATGCCGGCACGAACGTCTTCGCCGAGGCCGAAGGCGAAAAATGGTCGCCGAAACTGCTGAGCGCCCTCGGCGGCCTGATCCAGACCATGGCGGAATCGATGCTGGTGTTTGCGCCGCACGCCAATTCCTGGCGCCGCTTCGTCTCGCAATCCTACGCGCCGGTGGCGCCGACCTGGGGCGTCAACAACCGTTCGGTGGCGCTGCGTGTGCCTGCGGGCGACGCCAGGAACCGGCGCATCGAGCATCGGCCGTCGGGCGTCGACGCCAATCCCTATCTGGTGGCGGCGACGGTGCTGGCCGGTGTCTCCAGGGGGCTCGACGAAGGCCTCGATCCCGGGCCGGAAACCACCGGCAACGGCTATGAGCAGGCGGCCGGGCACAGCGCCATGCCGGTGGACTGGCGCGCCGCAATCGAGGCGGCGAGGGCATCGAGCTTTCTGAAGGAAGCGCTCGGCGCCGACCTGCACAAGACCTTCGTCGCCATCAAGCAGGCCGAATATCTGCGCGTCGCCCGCACCGTCAGCGAGCTCGACTACCACCTCTATCTGCACGAGGTCTGAGCGGAACCATAGCCCGCCCGGTCCATTTCACCCTGAAATGGATGAGGCACAGGATGGCCGCAACGTCCCAGGCAAAGGCACCGGCCAGGCGCGGTTCGGACGATATCGAGCCGACACCCGGCGAGAAGGCGTCGATCGGCGACTTGCGCGAGGCGGCGAAAGCCTGTCGCCGTTGCCCGCTCTGGCGCAATGCGACGCAGACCGTCTTCGGCGAAGGACCGGACAGCGCCGAGGTTGTGTTCGTCGGCGAGCAGCCGGGCGACCAGGAGGATCTGACCGGCAAACCGTTCGTCGGTCCGGCCGGAAGGATCTTCGACGCCACGCTAGAGGATGCCGATTTCGAGCGGCAGAAGGTCTACGTCACCAACGCCGTCAAACACTTCAAGTTCGAGCCGCGCGGCAAGCGCCGAATCCATTCCAAGCCGAATGCCGGCGAGGTCCAGGCCTGCCGCTGGTGGCTGGACAGTGAACTCGATCTGATCAAGCCAAATCTGGTGGTGGCGCTCGGCGCCACGGCGGCGCAGTCGCTGCTCGGCAAGGCCGTGCCGGTGACTAAAATGCGCGGCGAGGTGATCGAGCGCGAGGACGGCCTGCGCATCTTCATCACCATCCATCCCTCCTTCATCCTGCGCATCCGCGAACAGGCGGACAAGCAAGCCGAGCGGGAACGGTTCCTCAAGGATATGAGAGAAGTGAAGCGGCTGATGGCGGCCTGATCAATTATGTTCGGTTGCCTCTTCGGATGCCCTCAACATTGATTAACAAGCATCGACAAGTTCGCGCCGCCCCTCATTGCCCTACCGGGCATTTCTCCCCGTATAGTGACGGGGAGAGAGACGCTGCCGCGCATGATTTCGCCAACCACCGATATAGCAGAATTAGCGCAGACGTTCGCAGCCAGTTGCCTTCTCCCCGTCACTATACGGGGAGAAGGTGCCGGCAGGCGGATGAGGGGCAGCGCCGACGCTTGCGCAAGGGCAATGCGGCAACGTTAACGGACGAGAATCGCTCTCAAATCATTGACATTCGTGCCCGTCGGCCCCGGCACAAACAGATCCCCGACCGCATTGAAGGCCGTCCAGGCATTGTTGCCGGCGAGCATCGCCTTGGCGTCGATGCCGGCGGCGCGCATGCGCGACACCGTCGAGCCGTCGGCGAAGGCGCCGGCATTGTCTTCCGAGCCGTCGATGCCGTCGGTGTCGGCCGCCAACGCGTGAATGCCGTCCAGGCCGCCAATGGCGATCGCAAAGGCGAGCAGGAATTCCGAATTGCGGCCGCCCTTGCCCTTTGCCCGTAGCGTCACCGTCGTCTCGCCGCCCGACAGGATCAGCACCGGCTTGGCAAACGGACGTTCGCGCGTCGCCACCTCGCGCGCTATGGCGGCATGAACGCCGCCCACCTCGCGTGCCTCGCCCTCGATGGAATCGGAGAGGATGACGGCTTCTATCCCCTGCCGCTTTGCCTCGGCGGCGGCGGCTTCCAGCGACACGCCGGCCGACGCGATCAGATGCACTTCATTGCCGGCGAAGACCGGATCGTCCGGGCGCGGCGCGTCCGCAGCCGGCGAATTGATGTGCGCCATGACCGAGGCCGGCAGCTTCATGCCGTAGGCTGATATCGATGCCAGCGCATCCTCGCGGCTGCCGGCGTCGGGAACCGTCGGGCCGGATGCGACCAGCGCCGGATTGTCGCCGGGAATGTCGGAAACGACCAGCGACACCACCCTGGCCGGATGCGCCGCGGCGGCGAGCCGGCCGCCCTTGATGGTCGAGACATGCTTGCGGATCGTGTTCATCGCCGCGATCGGCGCGCCGGAGGCGAGCAGCGCCTCGTTGACGGCGATCTCGTCGGCCAGTGTCAGGCCGGGAGCAGGCGAGGGCAAAAGCGCCGAACCGCCGCCGGAGATCAGCGCCACCACCAGATCGTCCACCGTCAGCCCGCGTAGCTTGTCCAGCAGCCGGCGCGAGGCCTCGAGGCCGGCTGCATCCGGCACCGGATGCGCCGCCTCGATGATCTCGATGCGCTCGCATTTCGCGCCATAGCCGTAGCGGGTGACGACCAGCCCGTCGATCGGGCCGTCCCACACCTTCTCGAAGGCGGCGGCCATCTGCGCCGAGCCCTTGCCGGCGCCGATGACGATGGTGCGGCCCTTCGGCCTTGCCGGCAGATGGTCGCGGATCGTCGTTTCGGGATCGGCGGCGGCGACCGCGGCGTTGAAGATCGACGTCAGGAAGGATTTGGGGTCTGTCATTGTGCTTCCGGCGCCAGGGCCAATTGCTTGCGGTCGGCGCCCAGATGCGCGCACAGCGCGTCGACCACCACGCCGTGGTCCTCGCGCTCCGGCAGGCCCGAAACGGCAATCACGCCGATCACGCCGGCGCCGTTGACGGTGACCGGAAAGCCGCCGCCGGCCAGCACGTAGTCGGCGACATCCAGCCCCTCGCCGACCTTGAAGGTGCGGTCGGGGCGCTGCTGCTCCAAAACCATGCGGTAGGTGCTTTTAAGGAACCGCCTCACCACATTGATCTTGCGCCGCGCCCAGTCGGGATTGGAGGCGTTCGAACCCGGCATCGCGGCGTAGAACAGCGGCCGGTCGAAGGTTCTGATGTCGACGATGATCGGCAGGTCCTCGGCCAGCGCCCGCTTGCGGATCGCCGAGCCGATCTCGAAGGCGACGGCCTCGTCGAAGGCAGGAAAGACCAGCGTGGCTTCCTGTTTCTTGATCAGAGCGATGTCGTCGGCAACGGCCATGTCGTTCCCCTGTCGATGTCGCCGCACGCTTTGGCCGATGGTTGCCGTGGGGTCAAGCCGGAATGCTAGATCGCGATCGCGCTCTTCGCCGGCCGGCCAGCGACATAGACCTCGCGGACAGTGCGGTCGTCGCCCAGCGTCTGCAGGAGAAACAGTTCCTCGGCCAGCGCGCCGACTGTCTCCATTCTGAGCCGCATCGCCGGCGTGACGCGGGCGTCGAGCACGACGATGTCGGCGTCGGTGCCGGCATCCAGCGTGCCGACCTTGTCGGCCACCGACAGCGCCTCGGCATTGCCGCGCGTCAATTGCCAGAAGGACTGGAACGGGTTGAGCTTCTCGCCGTTCAGCGCGATCACCTTGTAACCCTCGTCCATGGTGCGCAGCATGGAATAGTTGGTGCCGCCGCCGACATCGGTGGCGGCGGCGATCCGGAGCGATTTTTCGCGCCGGCGGTAGCGCTGGTAGTCGAACAGGCCGGAGCCGAGGAACAGGTTCGAGGTCGGGCAGAACACCGCCACCGAGCCGGAGCCCGACAGCGCATCCGCCTCGCGTTCGGAGAGATGGATGCAGTGGCCGAACAGGCTCTTTTTCCCGAGCAGCCCATAATGCTCGTAGACGTCGGTATAGTCGCGCGACCAGGGATAGAGTTCCTGGGTGAAGGCGATCTCGGCATGGTTTTCCGAGAGGTGCGTCTGCATGTGTAGATCGGGATGCTCGCGGCAGAGCGCGCCGGCCATCTCCATCTGCTCCGGCGTCGAGGTGATGGCGAAGCGCGGCGTGATGGCGTAGTGCTGGCGCCCCTTGCCGTGCCATTCCGCAATCAGCGCCTTGGTGTCGTCATAGCCCGATTGCGGCGTGTCGAGCAGGCCGTCCGGCGCGTTGCGGTCCATCATCACCTTGCCGGCGATGTTGAGCATGTTGCGGTCGTGCGATTCGGCGAAGAAGGCCTCGGCCGAGGCCTTGTGCACCGAGCAGTAGGCGGCGACCGTCGTGGTGCCGTGCCGCACCATCTCGTCGAGGAATAGCCTCGCGATGCGGCGACCGTGCTGGGCATCGCGGAATTTCGTCTCCTCAGGAAAGGTGTATTTGTTCAGCCAGTCGAGCAGCTCGGCGCCGTAGGAGGCGATGATCTGCATCTGCGGGAAATGCACATGCGCGTCGATGAAGCCCGGCAGGATGAGATGCGGGCGATGGTCGATCCGTCTTGCCCCGTCGCCGGCCTGCTTCTCGATATCGGCATAGGCGCCTGAGGCGACGATCCGGCCGTCGCTGATCAGCAGGCCGCCATCCTCCTCGTAGCGCCAGGCGGAATGGTCGTCGATCGTTTCCGGCCAGCGCAGGAAGGTCAGCGTGCGGCCGCGCAGAAGAGTCGAGGTCATGCTTACTTTCCCGCGCCTTCGAACCAGGCGACCAGCAGCGCCCGCTCCTTGTCGCTGATCTGGGTGATGTTGGCGGGCGGCATGGCGTGGCTGCGGCCGGCCTGCAGGTAGATCTCGCGCGCATGCTCGGCTATGCGCGCGTCGGTGTCGAGCATCACGCCCTTCGGCGCGTGGTAGATGCCTTCATAGGCCGGCTCCTCGGCATGGCACATCGAGCAGCGGCCAAGCACCGTGTCGCGCACGGCCTGGAAATGCGCCGAGGCGATATAGGTCTCGGCCGCGGCGGAAGCCTTGGGTTCGCCGGTCAGGACCTTCGGCGCCGTCGACAGCCAGATGATGATGACGAACAGCACGGCGGCGCCGAGCCACGTCCAGGTCGGATTGCCCTTGCGGGCATGGACGCTGTTGAAATAGTGCCGGATCAAGACGCCGATGATGAACACCAGCGAGGCGATCACCCAGTTGAACTCGGTGCCGAACGCCAGCGGATAGTGGTTCGACAGCATCAGGAACAGCACCGGCAGCGTCAGGTAGTTGTTGTGCAGCGAGCGCTGCTTGGCGATCTTGCCGTATTTCGGGTCCGGCTTGCGGCCGGCGATCAGGTCGGCGACGACGATCTTCTGGTTCGGGATGATGACCATGAAGACGTTGGCCGACATGATCGTGGCGGTGATGGCGCCAAGATGCAGGAAGGCGGCGCGGCCGGTGAACAGGTGGGTGAGTCCCCAGGCGATGAACACCAGCACGCCATAGAGCACCAGCATCAGGCCGGTGTCGCTCTTGCCCAGCGGCGAGCGGCAAAGCAGATCATACACCACCCAGCCGACGCCGATGGTCGCCATCGACAAAAGGATGCCGACCGGCACCGACATCGGCAGCACATTGGGATCGATCAGGAACAGGTCGGCGCCGGCATAGTAGACCACGCACAGCATGGCGAAGCCCGACAGCCATGTGGCGTAGGACTCCCATTTGAACCAGGTCAGGTGCTCCGGCATCTCGGCCGGCGCCACCAGATACTTCTGGATGTGATAGAAGCCGCCGCCATGCACCTGCCATTCCTCGCCGAAGGCGCCGACCGGCAGGCCGGGGCGCTGGCGCAGCCCGAGGTCGAGCGCGACGAAATAGAAGGACGAGCCGATCCAGGCGATGCCGGTGATGACATGCAGCCAGCGGACGGCGAAGCTCAGCCAGTCCCAGAAAATCGCGAAATCCAGCATCGTGTTGCCCTTGGGAAGTCGTCCCTGCCGATTGCCCGACTTTACGGTCTGGCGCCAAAACGAAAAGAGGCGAGGTGCGCGATGACTTTCAAAAAAAAATAAAAAATACTAGGGTTGCCCTACGCAGCCGCAGAGAGCCACGCATGGCCTATCTCGACAACATCGCCGTCTTCGTCCGTGTCGTCGAACTCGGCAATCTATCGGCGGCGGGGCGCGACATGCGTATTTCACCGGCGGTCGCTTCCAACCGCATCAAGGAGTTGGAGAAGCACCTCGGGGTCCGCCTGTTCAACCGCACGACCAGGCAGCTGATGCCGACCGAGCACGGCACGGTGTTCTACACCGGCGCCAAGCAGGTGCTGGAGGCGATAACCGAGGCCGAGGCCGCAGTCTCGGCATTGTCCGGCCAGCCGCGCGGCACGATCAAGGTGACGGCGCCGCTCGGCCTCGGCCGGCGGCTGGTCGCCTCCGGCATCCCGGACTTTCACGACAAATACCCTGATATCGAGGTGCGGCTCAGGCTTTCAGACCACAATGTCGACATCATGAAGGAAGGCATCGACGTCGCCTTCCGGCTGGGCATCATCGAGGATTCCAGCCTCAGGATGCGCGGCATCATGGAATGCGAGCGCGTGCTGGTGGCGGCGCCGAAATATCTGGAGGCGCGCGGCGAGCCGGCCGAGCCGCAGGAACTGATCGGCAAGAAGCACGACTGCCTGATGCTGCGCTATGCCGGCGCGCGCGAATATGTCTGGACGCTGCAGACGCCGGCCGGCCCGCAGAAATTCGAGGTGCATGGACCCTATGACACCGACGACGGCGACGTGCTGACCGGCTGGGCGCTGTCGGGTCGCGGCATCATCAACAAGCCGCGCTTCGAGGTCGAGCCCTTCATTCGCGACGAGCGGCTGAAGGTGATACTCGCCAAGACACCGCCGACGCCGGTGCAGTTCGCCGCCGTCTATCCGCACAAGAAGCTGCAGGACCCGAAGGTACGGCTGCTGCTCGACTTCATGGCAGAGCGCTGCCAGCGGCTGATCAAGGATATTCTTGCCGGCAAGTAGAGGCTGGCCGGCAGGTGACGGCCCGCTGGCCCACTCCACAGGCTTGCCTTGCGCGAAGGCGGACTTAGGTTCGCGTCATGCATCTCGCGGTTTCGCTCGACATCGCTGCCACCGACGGACAGGCCGGCCTGGACTTCCGCCGCATAGCCGGCTTCGTGCGGAAAATGGAAGCGGCCGGGATCGACATGGTCGTCGTCTCCGATGCCGCCCCCAGCGGCGCTCGATCGACCAGCCCGTTCGAGGCAACGACGCTATTGGCAGCCCTGGCGACCGTTACCGATAAAATAGGCCTCGTCGCCAGCGCCTCGACGCTCGCGCATCAGCCCTACAATCTGGCGCGGCGCTTCGCTTCGCTCGACATCATCAGTCACGGCCGCGCGGCCTGGAGCGCGACGATGGTCCAGGATCCGCGCCAGGCCGCCAATTTCAGCCGGCCGGAAGGTTTTTCGGACGATGATTTCCGCCGCCGCGCCGAAGAATTCATCGGCATCGTGCAAGGCCTGTGGAGGGGCTGGGACGCCGATGCGCTTTTGTTCGACAAGGCCGGCGGCCGTTTCCACGACCCGCAGAAGATGCATCTGCTTGACCACAAGGGCGAGTTCTTTTCGGTGCGCGGGCCGCTCAACGTGGCGCGCTCGCCGCAGGGCACGCCGGTGCTGGTCATGTCCGGCCTGTCCGAGGCCGACCTCGACTTCGCCGTCCGCGTCGCGGACGTCGTCCTGATCGCCGAAGAATCGCCGGAAGCGACAAAGGCTGCTTGTGACGACCTGAGAGGTCGCGCGCTTGCAGCCGGCCGCGAGCCGAATGCCATGAAGGTGCTGATGACTGTCGCCGGGGATCCCGAACTGAAGGCCGAAGTCGGCCCGAACGGCTGCGACGGGCTCAACTTTACTTTGCCGGCGGATCCTCCTGCGCTTGAGGCCTTTGCCGATCGTGTGCTGCCGGAGCTGCAGCGTCGCGGCCTGGCTCAATCCGCACGTGCGGGCGCGACGTTGCGCCAGCATCTCGGACTTGAGGCAGGAGGCAAACCATGAGCGCGCGTCAGATGAAGCTCGGCGCCTTCCTGTGGGCGACAGGCCACCACATCGCCGCCTGGCGCCATCCCGATGCGCATGTCACGGCCGGTATCGACATCGACCATTACATACAACTCGCCCGCACGGCCGAAGCGGCGAAGCTCGACATGATCTTCTGCGAGGATGCTGCCGGCCTGCGCGAGGCCAACGTCCAGATCGCCAGCCAGACCGCGCGCTCGATCGGTTTCGAGCCGATCAGCCTGCTTTCGGCGATCGCCGTGCAGACCGAGCGCATCGGCCTCGTCTCCACGGCCTCGACCAGCTACAACGAGCCCTACGGGCTGGCGCGAACCTTCGCCTCGCTCGACCATTTGAGCAGTGGCCGCGCCGGCTGGAACCTGGTCACCTCGGCCAGCCACATCGAGGCCGCCAATTTCGGCTCGACGGGCCTGCGTCCGCATGCCGACCGCTACGAGCGGGCGCGCGAATTCGCCCAGGTGGTCGCCGACCTCTGGCGCGGCGGCGGCAATGGCGGCCTCAACCATGACGGCCAGAGCTTTTCGGTCAGGGACGCGCTCGACCTGCCGCGCTCGCCGCAGGGCGCGCCGGTCATGGTGCAGGCGGGAGCCTCGGAGGACGGCAAGGACCTTGCCGCCAGGACCGCCGACGTGGTGTTCAGCGCGGCGCAGACCTTCGAAGAAGCGAAGGCCTTCTACGACGACGTCAAGCGACGGCTCGCCGCCTACAGGCGAGAGCCGGAAGACGTCAAGATCATGCCCGGCGTCGCGCCGGTCGTCGCGGTCACAGAGGCGGAGGCCCGGCAAAAGCATGAGGAATTGCAGGAGCTTATCCCCGACGAGGTCGGCGTGGCGCTGCTCTCCAGCTATCTCAGCATCTCCGATCTCTGGCGCCATCCGATCGACGGGCCGCTGCCCGAACTGCCGGAGAGCGAAGGCATGAAGAGCCGGCAGGCGCTGGTCGTCGAGCAGTCGCGCCGCGATGGTCTCTCCATTCGCCAGCTTGCCCGCCATTTCGCCGGCGCGCGCGGGCATTGGCGGATCGTCGGAACGCCGGCGCAGATCGCCGACGAATTGCAGGCGCGCTTCGAGGGCGGCGCCGCCGACGGCTTCAACGTCATGCCGTCCTGGTTCCCCGGCGAACTCGACGCCTTCTGTGCCCTCGTCGTGCCGGAACTGCAGCGGCGCGGCCTGTTCCGCACCGACTATGAAGGCCGCACCCTGCGCGAACATCTCGGCCTGAAGCGGCCGGCCTGACGCGGCCGCATCGGATGCTTAGCCGGCGTTCATCATGCGGGCCGTGCCTGACACCCTGATCGAGCTGCCGGGCTGGGGCGGGATGTCGGCATGCAGCCGCGAGCGCATGCCCATGTCCTCGCCCTGCACGATGTCGATCGCGCCGCCATGCGGCCAGCCGAGGTCGCGCAGATAGCCGGCGAAGGCGGCGGTCGAGGCTCCTGTCGCCGGATCCTCGTAGACGCCGCCCGACGCGAACGGATTGCGCGTGTGGAAGAGGGCGGGCGCTTCGGCATAGGCGAGCAGGATCGTCACCAGCCCTTCGCGCCGCATCAGCGCCTGCCCGCGCTTCAGGTCATAGGCCATTGCAGCCAGCGCCTCGCGCGACTTCAGCGCCAGCGCCAGATGGTCGGCACCGCCATGGATCAGCGCCGGCGGAATGGCCGGATCGAGATCGTTTGCCTGATAGCCGAACAGCGCCAGCGTCTCCGCGAGGAGCTCTGGTGGGGCCGGCCGGCTGCGCGTCGGCGGCGACTGCAGCGCCGCGACGATGTTGGCGCCGTCGCGAAACCCTTCGACGGTGATCGTTGCCTGATTGAGGGTCAGCGCAAAAATCCCGTCGCCGAACTGCCGCACCAGCGCAGCACCAAGCGCGATCGTGGCATGGCCGCAGAACGGCACTTCGCTTTCCGGGGAGAAATAGCGGACCCGCCAGCCATCGCCTTCCGGCGCCGCAAAGGCGGTTTCCGAAAACCCGACTTCGGCCGCGACGCGCTGCATTTCGATGGCATCGTCCAAGACCGTGCCGATCACCACGCCGGCCGGGTTGCCGCCGTTGTCGCCATCCGAAAACGCCGCAATTCTCAATACGTCCATCAGGGGTCCGCCTCGTGCTTGTGAGGCGCGCAGAAAACACTTTCCCGAAAGATTTGGGAAATGAAGAAAGCGACGAGCAGCTGTGAGCGCTGGTCATATCCCAGCAGCGTCGCCGCCGGCGCCCTGGCGACTGACCTCAGTCGGCCATCGCCTTCTCGGACGTGCTTGAGGCAGTCGCCTCAGTGGCATGCGAGACCAGCGCCGTCATGATCTCCGCGGCGGCGAGCGCCGCGATCACCGGCGGGCGCTTGTCCTTCACCGCATTGCCGCCGATCGGCGAGACGAGACGGCTGAACTCCGCCTCGCTGCCATCGGCCGATTTGAGGAACCAGTTCTTGAATGTCGCCTTCTTGGTCTTCGAGCCGATCATGCCGACATAGGCGGCGTCGCCCCGCTTCAGCGCTTCGGCGACGATCAGGAAATCGAGCGCATGGTCGTGGGTGAGGATGGCGAAGGCCGCTCCCGCCGGCGCATCGCGCACCACGGCCTCGGGCATCGGCGTCAGTCTGGTTTCGACCGTTTCCGGCATCCCTTCGAGCGCTTCGGCGCGCGTCTCGACGACGACGGCATGGATGGGCAGAAGCGCCAGCGCCGACGCCAGCGCCTGGCCGACATGGCCGCCGCCGAAGAGATAGACGTGAGGTAGGTGCGCCTCCTCGACCTCGGCCTTGGCGATCAGCTCTTGTTCGAGTGCCCCATCGACCGGGCGGATCAGCACCTCGACGCGTCCGCCGCAGCACTGGCCGATTTCAGGCCCGAGCGGAACGTCGAGCGTGGCGCAGACTTCGTCCACTTCGATCCGGGCCTCATCGGCGGCAGATCGCGATGGCGTCCGCCCGCCCAGCATCTGCCGCGCCTTGTCGATCGCCATATATTCGAGCTGACCGCCGCCGATCGTGCCGTAAATCGCCGAGGCCGAGACCAGCATGAAGGCGCCGGTCTCGCGCGGGGTCGAGCCCTTGGTTGCCGCGACCTCGACCAGCGCGGCCCGGCCGGCTTGGCCGAGAAAATCCTTCAGGCTTTGCACGTTCGAGTTCATCGTCTGCATTCCCGATACGGAAATATAGAGTTTTTCGGCCCGATTTGCACGCTTCGCCCGGTTCAGGCCGGTTTTGCGGCTTTCAGCCGTTCGATCGCCATCAGCACCCGCTCTGGCGTCGCCGGCGCGTCGAGGCGCGGGCAGATCCTGTGGTCGGCGACGCTCGCCACCGCGTCCGACAGCGCGTGCAGCACCGACATGCCGAGCGGGAAGGGCGGCTCGCCGACCGCCTTTGAGCGGTGCACGGTCGGCTCATGTGCCTCCGGCCAGTCGGCCAGCGTGACGTTGAAGATCTTCGGCCGGTCCGACGCCAGCGGGATCTTGTAGGTCGAAGGCGCGTGCGTGCGCAGCCGGCCCTTCTCATCCCACCACAGTTCCTCGGTGGTCAGCCAGCCCATACCCTGGATGAAGCCGCCCTCGATCTGGCCGAGGTCGATGGCGCGGTTCAGCGAGCGGCCGGTCTCGTGCAGTATGTCGGTGCGCTCGACCACGTACTCGCCGGTCAGCGTATCGACCGACACTTCCGAGCACGATGCGCCATAGGCGAAGTAGTAGAAGGGGCGACCCTCGCCCTTGTCGCGGTTCCAGTGGATCTTCGGCGTCTTGTAGAAGCCGGCTGCCGAGAGCTGGATGCGCGCCATATAGGCCTGCTTGACGAGGTCGGCGAAGGCGATCTCCTGATTGCCGATGCGCACCCGGTTGGGCAGGAACAGCACCTGGTCGCGCGGCACCTGGTATTTCTCGGCCGCGAAATTGGTCAGCCGGTCCTTGATCTGGCGGGCGCCGTTCTGCGCCGCCATGCCGTTGAGGTCGGAGCCGGAGGAGGCCGCGGTGGCCGACGTGTTCGGCACCTTGCCGGTTGTCGTGGCGGTGATCTTGACCTGGTCGAGGTCGATCTGGAACTCTTCCGCCACCACTTGCGCGACCTTGAGATAGAGGCCTTGCCCCATCTCGGTGCCGCCATGGTTCAGGTGCACCGAGCCGTCGGTATAGACGTGCACCAGCGCGCCGGCCTGATTGTAATGCGTGGCGGTGAACGAGATGCCGAACTTCACCGGCGTCAGCGCCAGGCCGCGCTTGATGAAGCGGCTGTTGGCGTTGAAGGCCCTGATTTCACGCCGGCGCCGCTCATAGCTCGAGCTCGCCTCCAGCTCGGCAATGATGCGGTGAATGATGTTGTCCTCGACCGTCTGGTGGTAGGGCGTGACGTTGCGGTCGCTGGTGCCGTAGAAATTCTTCTTGCGGATCTCCAGCGGATCCTTGCCGACGGCAAAGGCGACCTCGTCGATGACGCGCTCGGCGCCGACCATACCTTGCGGCCCGCCGAAACCGCGGAAGGCGGTGTTCGACACGGTGTTGGTGTAGAGCGGCGCCGACTGCGCGTGCACCGCCGGCCAGAAATAGGTGTTGTCGCAGTGGAACAGCGCGCGGTCAGTCACCGGGCCCGACAGGTCGGAGGAGAAGCCGCAGCGCGCTGCGAACATGAAGTCGACGCCGAGTATGTTGCCGTCATCGTCGAAGCCGACTTCGTAGTCGACGAGGAAGTCGTGGCGCTTGCCGGTGGCGGTCATGTCGTCGTCGCGGTCGGGCCGGATTTTCACCGCGCGGTGATGCCGTTTCGCAGCGATCGCCGCCAGCGCGGCGAACTGGTTGCCTTGCGTCTCCTTGCCGCCGAAACCACCGCCCATGCGGCGGATCTCCACCGTGATGGCGTTGCTCGGCACCCCCAGCGCGTGGCTGACCATATGCTGGACTTCGCTCGGGTGCTGGGTCGAGGAATAGATGGTGACGTCCTCGTCCTCGCCGGGGACGGCCATTGCGATATGGCCTTCCAGGTAGAAATGCTCCTGGCCGCCGACGCACATCTTCCCCTTGAGCTTGCGCGGCGCCGCCTTGATCGCCGCCTCTGCGTCGCCGCGCTTCAGCGTCAGCGGCGGCGTGACCAGCTTGTCTTTCCTTGGGTTTAGCTCGCCGATGTCGGTGACGAAGGGCAATTGCTTGTATTCGACCTTGGCCAGGCGGGTGGCGCGGCGCGCCTGTTCGCGGGTCTCGGCGATGACGCAGAAGATCGGCTGGCCGTAGAACTCGACCTTGCCGTCGGCGAGCACCGGCTCGTCATGGCGGCCGGTCGGCGAGATATCGTTCTCGCCGGGCACGTCCTTTGCCGTCAGCACGTCGACGACGCCCGGCGCCGCGCGCACCGCCGACAGGTCCATCCGGGTGATGGTGGCATGCGTTGCCGCCGAAAGGCCGAGGCAGCCATGCAGCGTGCCCGCCGGCTCCGGCATGTCGTCGATATAGACCGCCGTGCCGCTGACATGTTTGTGTGCGGAATCGTGGCGCTGGTCGCTGGCGACGCCGCCCTGGATCTTCTGCGCCTTCAGGTTGGGAACGTGCTTGGTCATCAGGCGGCCTCGTAACGTGAGACCTGGAACGGCGCCCTGGTGCCGGTGGTCTCGACAAAGAAGCGCAGCAGAAGGTTCTTCGCCGCCAGCGCCCGATATTCGGCGCTTGCCCGCATATCGGTGAGCGGCGTGAAATCGCTGGCGTACTCGGCCATCGCGGCCTCCACGGTTTCCTCTGTCCACCGCTTGCCGAGCAGCGCCTTCTCCACCGCGAAAGCCCGCTTCGGTGTCGCCGCCATGCCGCCATAGGCGATGCGGATGTCGGCGACGGTGCCGTTCCTGGCAAGGGTGAGGTGGAAGGCGCCGAGGGCAGCGGTGATGTCCTCGTCGCGGCGCTTGGTGATCTTGTAGACGGCGAACTTTGTCGCCTTGGCCGGCACCGGCACATGCACGGCCTCGACGAACTCGCCCGGCCGCCGGTCCTGCTTGCCATAGGCGACGAAGAAGTCTTCGAGCGGGATCGTGCGCCGCTTGCCGCCGCGGCGCAGCGTCAGCCGCGCGCCGAGCGCGATCAGCGGCGGCGGCGTGTCGCCGATCGGCGAGCCATTGGCGATGTTGCCGCCGATCGTGCCCATGTTGCGCACCTGCTCGCCGCCGATGCGGTCGAACAACGGCCCGAGCGCCGGAATGCGCTTCGACAGGGTCGCGAAGGCTTCACTGTAGGTGACGCCGGCGCCGATCGAGATCACGCCCTTGTCCTGGGATATCGCGCACAGCCCGTCGAGATTGCCGATGAAGACCGCCGGCGCGATGTCGCGCATATGCTTGGTCACCCAAAGCCCGACATCGGTGGAACCGGCAACCAGCGTCGCGCCCGGCTCCTTGTCGAGCAGCTTGGCCAGATCGTCGGCGTCGGCGGGCACGATCAGCCGCGCCTTGCCCGCGCCGATCTCGACGCGCGCGCCGTCCTTCAGCGCCGCCAGCCTTGCCGTGATCGCCTTGCGCTCAGCCGCCAGCGGGTCTTTGGCCGCCTTGCCGTAGCTGGAAATGGCCCGCGCCGCGCGCATGATCGCCTCATAGCCGGTGCAGCGGCAGAGATTGCCCTGCAGCGCCTTCTCGATCGCGGCGTCCGACGGGTCGGGCGAGCGCATCCACAGCGCGTAGAGCGACATCACGAAGCCCGGCGTGCAGAAGCCGCATTGCGAGCCGTGGAAATCGACCATCGCTCGCTGCACCGGATGCAGGTTTTCGCCGGTGCCGCGCAGATGCTCGACGGTGACGACGTGAGTGGCGTCGAGCGAGCCGAGGAAGCGGATGCAGGCGTTGACGCTTTCATAGACCAGCCGGCCGGCGGAAAGCCTGCCGACCAGCACCGTGCAGGCGCCGCAGTCGCCCTCGGCGCAGCCTTCCTTGGTGCCGCGCAGCGTCCGGTCGAGCCGCAGCCAGTCGAGCAGGGTCGCATCGGGCGCGACATCGGCCAGCGCGATGTCCTCGCCGTTGAGGATGAAGCGGATTTCGTTGCGGGTCTTGACCTTGGCCATGTCTCAGCTTCCCCGATAGGTCGAATAACCATAGGGCGAGATCAGCAGCGGCACATGGTAGTGGCGCGCTTCCGCCATGCCGAAGCGGATCGGCACGATGTCGAGGAAGGCCGGTTCCGGCAGGCTGGTCCCTTGCCGGCGCAGATAGTCGCCGGCGGCGAACACCAGTTCGTATTCGCCGGTGCGGAAATCTGCGCCGGCAAGCAGCGGCGCATCGCAGCGGCCGTCGTCGTTGGTGACCACCGTTTTCAGATGCGCCCGCGTCTGCCGCTCGATGCGGAACAGCTCGATCGACAGGCCCTTGGCCGGCCTGCCGGTCGCGGTGTCGAGCACATGGGTCGTCAGGCGCCCGCCATCGGCTTTCGACGTTTCTGCCACTGCCGTCTCCCATCCCCGTACTGTCGAACGTTTCTGGTCAATTGTGCGCCCATTAAAGGCGATGCATAAGTCCCGGTCGAGCGGAGCGTGACAAAAAGCACTTTCAAAAATTTTCGGGGGAATGCACGAGCACTCCTTTCGATATCTTCACCTCAACGATCCGGCAGGAGTGACAATGCGTTACGAACGGGACATGCGCGGCTATGGGGCCAATCCGCCCGATCCGAAATGGCCCGGCGGCGCGCATGTGGCGGTGCAGTTCGTCGTCAATTACGAAGAGGGCGGCGAGAACTGCGTGCTGCACGGCGACAAGGCCTCGGAAGCCTTCCTGTCGGAGATCGTCGGCGCCGCCCCCTGGCTCGGCCAGCGCCACTGGAACATGGAATCGATCTACGAATATGGCGCCCGCGCCGGCTTCTGGAGGCTCCACCGCCTGTTCACTGAGGCGCAGGTGCCAGTGACCTGCTACGGCGTCGCCACCGCGCTGGCGCGCTCGCCCGACCAGGTGGCGGCCATGCAGCAGGCCGGCTGGGAGATCGCCTCGCACGGGCTGAAATGGATCGACTACCGCGATCATTTGCCCGAGGACGAGAAGCGCGACCTCGAAGAGGCGATCCGGCTGCACTACGAGGTGACCGGCGCCCGGCCGACCGGCTGGTACACCGGCCGCACCTCGATCAACACGCTGCGGCTGGTCGCCGAGGAGGGCGGTTTCGACTACGTCTCCGATACCTATGACGACGAATTGCCCTACTGGTTCGATCGCGGCGGCCTGGAGAAGCCGCAGCTCGTCATCCCCTATACGCTCGACGCCAACGACATGCGCTTCGCTACGCCGCAAGGCTTCAATTCCGGCGACCAGTTCTTCGCCTATCTGAAGGACAGTTTCGACACGCTCTATGCCGAGGGCAGGGACGGGCGGCCGCGCATGATGAATATCGGCCTGCATTGCCGGCTGGTCGGTCGTCCGGGCCGCGTGGCGGCGCTGAAGCGCTTCGTCGATTATGTGAAATCGCATGACCGGGTCTGGCTGGCGCGGCGCATCGATATCGCCAGCCACTGGCGCGAGACGCATCCTTACCAGGCGCCGGCGCTGCGTCCATCGCGGATGGAGTTCGAGGCCTTCGTCCATGCCTTCGGCGGCGTCTTCGAGCATTCGCCCTGGATCGCAGAGCGCGCCTACGAGCTGGAGCTCGGCCCGGCGCATGACAGCGCCGGCGGCGTGCACAACGCGCTCTGCCGCGTCTTCCGCGCCGCAACCGAGGCCGAGCGGCTGTCCGTGCTCAACGCCCATCCCGACCTTGCCGGCAAGCTGGCGAAGGCCAGGCGGCTGACGGCGGAATCGGCCAGGGAGCAGGCCTCCGCCGGGCTCGACGCGCTGACCGACAAGGAACGCGAGCTGTTCTCCAAGCTCAACGCCGCCTACGTCACCACTTTCGGCTTCCCCTTCATCATCGCCGTCAAGGGCAAGAGCAAGGACCATATCCTGGCGGAGTTCGAGCGGCGCATCGGCAACAGCCGCGCCACCGAGTTCGAAACCGCCTGCAAACAGGTCGAGCGCATCGCGCTGCTTCGGCTGAAAGACATGCTGCCGCTCTAAATGTTTGGTTTTACGCAACTCCGGACGAAACACCGTCACACACTGGATTTGCTCTGAGGATCAGGACTATGGACATGATCAAGACGCCCGAGCGCACCTACTACGCACCGCATGGCGGCCATCCCGGCCAAAGCGAGCTGCTGACCGGTCGCGCCGTCTTTACCGAGGCCTATGCCGTCATCCCCAAGGGGGTGATGCAGGACATCGTCACCAGCGCCTTGCCTTTCTGGGACAAGACTAGGGTCTGGATCATCGCGCGGCCGCTGTCGGGCTTTGCCGAGACCTTCTCGCAATACATCGTCGAGGTCGAGCCCGGCGGCGGCAGCGAGCGGCCGGAGCCGGATGCCGGCGCCGAGGGCGTGCTGTTCGTGGTCGAGGGCGAGCTCAGCGTTTCGCTCGCCGGCAAGAAGCACGTGCTTCGCCCCGGCGGCTTCGCCTTCCTGCCGCCGGCGAGCGGCTGGACGGTGCGCAACGAAAGCAAGGCCGCCGTTCGCTTCCACTGGGTGCGCAAGGCCTATGAGCCGGTGGACGGGCTCGATACGCCGCCCGCCTTCTTCGCCAACGAGCAGGATATCGCGCCGAGCCCGATGCCCGGCACCGAAGGCCGCTGGGCGACGACCCGCTTCGTCGACCCCGCCGACCTGCGCCACGACATGCATGTCACCATCGTCACGCTGGAGCCCGGCGCCGTCATCCCCTTCGCCGAGACCCATGTCATGGAGCATGGCCTGTACGTGCTGGAAGGCAAGGCCGTCTACCGGCTCAACCAGGACTGGGTGGAGGTCGAGGCCGGCGACTATATGTGGCTGCGCGCCTTCTGCCCGCAGGCCTGCTATGCCGGCGGCCCGGGAAAATTCCGCTACCTGCTCTACAAGGACGTCAACCGTCACGCCAAGCTCGGCGGCGCCGGCCTCGGAGGCCGCGCGCGGTGACCCGCATCGTCGCCCGGCCGCTGACGCGCGAAAACTTCGCCCCGTTCGGCGACGTCATCGACATGGGCGGCGACAATCACTACCCGATCAATGCCGGCAAGGCCGAGCGCTACCACGACCTCGCTACCGCCGAAGCCGCCGGGCCGAACGCCAGGGTGCTGATCTCGATGGTGCGCGGCACGCCCTATGAGATGCCGCTCAAGCTGACCATGGTCGAGCGCCATCCTTTCGGCAGCCAGGCCTTCATCCCGCTGTCGCCGCGCCCTTTCCTGGTCGTCGTCTGCCATGACGGCAAGGACGGCCCCGGCGAGCCGCACGCCTTCATCACCGCGCCCGGCCAGGGCATCAACTACCGCCGCAACCTCTGGCACGGCGTGCTGACGCCGATCGGCGAGGCGCAGGATTTCCTGATCGTCGACCGCGGCGGCGACGGCTCCAACCTCGAAGAGTGCCATTTCTCGCACCCCTACGAGATTCACCTTCCCTGAGTACCGAGACCCCATCATGACCGACATTTCGCTGATCGACCGCCTGCTCGACGTCATCGAGCACGACATCGTGCCGAAGACGGCCGAGGGCGTCGCCCATGGCAACAAGCTGTTCGGCGCCGCGATCCTGAGGAAGGACGACCGCTCGCTGGTGCTTGCCGAGACCAACAACGAGATCGAAAATCCGCTCTGGCACGGCGAAGTGCACTGTCTGAAGCGCTTCTACGAAATGCCGAAGGCAGAGCGCGTCGAAACCGGCGACGCGATCTTTCTCGCCACGCACGAGCCCTGCTCGCTCTGCCTGTCGGCCATCACCTGGACCGGCTTCGATAATTTCTACTACCTCTTCAGCCATGAGGATTCGCGCGACAGCTTCGCCATCCCGCATGACCTGAAGATCCTGAAGGAGGTCTTCACCCTCGACCCAGGCGGCTACAATGCCGAGAACGCCTACTGGAAGAGCTTTTCCATCCGCAGGCTGGCGCGGGCGCTGCCGGAAGCTGAGCGCAGCCGGCTGGAAGCGCGTATCGGCAAGATTTCCGCGCGCTACGACGAACTGTCCGGCGCCTATCAGGAAAGCAAGGCCGACAACGACATTCCGCTGAACTGACGCGGATTGACCAGCCGATTTCGTCGGCTGGCTCATGACGCGGTGGGGCGGGCCCCATCATGTGCCCGCCATGAAAACCGTCACCGAATTTCCCCGCAAGGTCGTCGAATTTCCCGACATGGGCATCGTCATGCCGGATGGCTGCCGGCTGTCGGCGCGCATCTGGATGCCGGAGGACGCCGCCGACGATCCGGTGCCGGCGATCCTCGAGCATCTCCCATACCGCAAGCGTGACGGCACAATCTTCCGCGATCAGCTGACGCATCCCTATTTCGCCGGTCACGGCTACGCCTCGATCCGTGTCGACATGCGCGGCAATGGCGATTCCGAAGGGCTGATGGACGACGAATATTCCGAGCAGGAATTGCAGGATGCCTGCGACGTCATCGCCTGGGCGGCGGCGCAACCCTGGTGCAACGGCAATGTCGGCATGATGGGCATTTCCTGGGGCGGCTTCAACTGCCTGCAGGTCGCGGCCAAACAGCCGCCGGCGCTGAAGGCGGTAATCAGCCTGTGCTCGACCGTCGACCGCTATGCCGACGACATCCATTACAAGGGCGGCTGCCTGCTGATCGAGAATTTCGGCTGGGCCTCGACCATGCTCTCCTATTCGTCGCGGCCGCCGGATCCGCTGATCGCCGGCGGCAACCGCTGGCGCGATTTGTGGCTCGACCGGCTGGAGAACCAGCCCTTCCTGGCGCCGCTCTGGCTCAGCCATCAGCATCGCGACGCCTACTGGAAGCGCGGCTCGATCTGCGAGGACTTTTCGGCGGTCAAGGCGGCCGTGCTGTCGATCGGCGGCTGGCATGACGGCTACCGCAACACCATCTCGCATCTGGTCACCAACATCGAGGCGCCGGTCAAGGGCATCGTCGGCCCGTGGATTCACAAATACCCGCATTACGCCGGACCCAGGCCGGCGATCGGCTTCCTCCAGGAGGCCCTGCGCTGGTGGGGTCGCTGGCTGAAAGGGGCCGAGACCGGCGTCGAGGCCGATCCCGACTACCGCGCCTATGTGATGGACAGCGTGCGGCCGGCGCGCTGGCACCCGGAGCGGCCAGGCCGCTGGGTGGCCGAGCAGGAATGGCCGTCGTCCAACGTCAAGGTAGAAGCGATCGAGCTGATTCCGGAAGGCGCCAAGCCTGCCATCGTCGCCACGCCGCAAAGCTGCGGCCTTGCCGGCGGCGAATATTTCCCCTTCACCTTCGGGCCGGAACTGCCGGGCGACCAGCGCCCCGACGACGCCCTGTCGGTGTGTTTCGACCGGCCGGTGCTTGATCGGGCGATCGACATTGTCGGCGCGCCGGAGCTCCTGGTCAGGGTCGCCTCGGACCGGCCCCAGGCCAACATCGCTGTCAGGCTCTGTGACGTCCATCCCGACGGTGCCTCGGAACTGATCTCCTACGGCGTGCTCAACCTCACGCACCGCAATTCGCATGAATTCCCCGAGGCGCTGCTGCCGGGCGAGAGTGTCTCGGCCCGTGTCGTGCTCGACCAGTGCGCCTACCGCGTGCCGGCCGGCCACCGGCTGCGCATTGCCGTTTCAAACGCCTACTGGCCGATGATCTGGCCCTCGCCGGAGCCGGTCCGCCTCGACCTGTCGAAGGCCACGCTCAACCTGCCGGTCCGCCCGCTGGCGACAGGCAACGAAGTTTCGTTCCCCGCCCCCGAGGGCGCCACGCCCTGGCAGACCGAGGCGATCCGCCCCGCCAGTTCCGAGCGCCATGTCGACCGCGACGAGAAGACCGGCATCGTCACGCTTTCCATCAACGATGATTTCGGCGCGGTGCGCGACCTCGCGCATGGTCTCGCCAATGGCAGCATCGTCAGGGAGGTCTGGGCGATCCATCCCGACGATCCATCGTCAGCCTCGGGGAAAACCCACTGGACACAGACTTTGTCGCGAAATGGATGGTCGGTGCGCACCGAAACCTTCGCGGCGATCCATTCCGACGCGCAAAACTTCGTGCTGAGCGCCAGAATCGAAGCCTATGAGGGCGAAAACCTCGTGTTCGAACGCGACTTCGAGCAGAAGATTCCGCGCGCTCTCGTCTGAGGGCTGGCAGGATTGGTCCAATTGCGACGCGCCATTTACGCCACGGCATGTCGCATTCGGTCTTGCTTACAGCTTTCCGTTGCGCTCATTATCCTCACAAGAAACAAGAAACGGCCGCAAGGTCGAACCATCAGAGTGAGGAACCTGCAATGTCTAACGAACTGGACTATCTCAGCCGTCGTGTCGCCGCCGGCAAGCTCAGCCGTCGCGACTTTCTCGGCCGCGCCGCCGCGCTCGGCATCTCCGCTCCCTTCGCCAATTCGCTGCTTTCGAGCGCGGCCCGCGCCGCCGGTCCGGTCAAGGGCGGCACGCTGAAGGCCGGCCTCGTCGGTGGTGAATCCACCAACAGCCTCGATCCGGCGCTGATGATGACCCAGGTGCCGTTCGCCTTCGGCAAGTGCTGGGGCGAAATGATCGTCGAGCTGTCGCCTGACGGCAAGCTCGAGAACCGCATCGCCGAGGAGATCGGCTCCTCCGATGATGCCAAGGTCTGGACGCTGAAGATCCGCGACGGTGTCGAATTCCACAACGGCAAGACCGTGACCGCCGAGGACGTCGCCGCCACGCTCGAACGTCACTCCGACGAGAAGTCGAAATCCGGCGCTCTCGGCTACATGAAGGGCATCGAGAGCATCAAGGCCAGCGGCAAGGAAGTGGTGCTGACGCTGAAGGAGGCCAATGCCGACCTTCCCTACCTGCTCAGCGACTATCACCTGATCGTCCAGCCGAACGGCGGCAAGGACAAGCCCGATGCCGGCATCTCGGCGGGGCCCTATGTGGTCAAGACCAACGAGCCCGGCGTGCGCCATGTCGGCGAGCGCTTCGCCAACTACTGGCAGGGCGACAAAATGGGCCACGCCGACCAGATCGAGGTGGTCGTCATCAACGACGCGACGGCGCGCACCGCGGCCCTGCAGGGCGGCCAGGTCAACATGATCAACCGCGTCGAGCCGAAGATCGTCGACCTGATCAAGCGCGTGCCGGGCGTCACCATCCGCAACCATGCGGGCCCCGGCCACTACGTGTTCATCATGCATTGCAACACGGCGCCGTTCGACAACAACGATCTCAGGATGGCGCTGAAGCTGGCCATCGACCGCGAGGAGATGCTGAACAAGGTGCTGCGCGGCTACGGCTCGCTTGGCAACGACTTCCCGATCAACGCGGCCTACCCGCTGTTCACCGAGATCGAGCAGCGCAAGTACGATCCGGACAAGGCCAAGTTCCACTACAAGAAGTCCGGCCATGACGGCTCGGTGCTGCTCAGGACCTCCGATGTCGCCTTCCCCGGCGCCGTCGATGCCGCGCAGCTCTACCAGCAGAGCGCGGCCAAGGCCGGCATCAAGCTCGAGATCAAGCGCGAGCCGGGCGACGGCTACTGGAACGAGGTCTGGAACAAGCAGCCCTTCTGCGCCTCGTATTGGGGCGGCCGCTCGACCCAGGACCAGATGTACTCGACCGCCTATCTGTCGACGGCCGACTGGAACGACACGCGCTTCAAGCGTCCGGACTTCGACAAGATGGTGCTGGCCGCGCGCGCCGAGCTGGACGAGGCCAAGCGCAAGGCGATGTACCATGACATGGCCGTCATGGTGCGCGACGAGGGCGGCCTGATCCTGCCGATGTTCAATCAGTTCATCGATGCCACCGGCGCCAAGGTCGGCGGCTGGGTCGACGATCCGCATCAGGAGCTGATGAACGGCTACGCTCTGGCGAAGTGCTGGCTCGAAGCCTGAGTTCGGCCTTGCGGAGATGTCCTCACCCATCGTGAAACTGGTGGCCCAGCGCGTTGCGCTGGGCATCCTCCTCTTGTTGGCCGTTTCGGTCCTGATCTTCGCCGG
>NZ_JARAKC010000007.1:0-347661 GCF_049887195.1 Mesorhizobium abyssinicae | reverse complement strand
ACCAACCGAAAACGCTTCACCGGACGGCAAAACATGCACATCCAGCCGATCCTTCGAAACGTCGATGCCAACAACGATTTCCATCCTATCCCATCCTTGCCTAATCGGGCTTCGCTTGCGGCCCAGGGAGAGCGCTGCCGCCAATTGACTCTTTTTCCAAACCGCGTAAAAGCCCGCTTCGAACGGGATTGCTCTTCGATGCGCGGCCTTCTGATGGCTCTTCTTGCCTTCGATGCCTCCAGCCACGATGCTCAGCATCGGGCCGGGCGCCTCGGCGCGCCTGCCCGTTCCAGCAAAACTACGGCCAAAACCACCACCAAAACGGTGTGATTCCCTTGGCCTAACCACCCTCTCCCGGGTTCGGCCCGGGGGACGGAACCCGCATGAGGCCGGCGGGTTTTCTCCAACAACCAAGCGGAGAGGGACAGGAGATCTTTATGAGTTTCAAGGTTGCGGTAGTCGGCGCCACGGGCAATGTGGGCCGCGAAATGCTCAACATTCTGGACGAGCGCGGCTTTCCGGTAAGCGAAGTCGTGGCGCTGGCCTCGCGGCGCAGCCAGGGCACCGAAGTGTCCTTCGGCGACCGCACGCTGAAGGTCAAGGCGCTCGACACCTACGACTTTTCCGACACCGACCTCTGCATCATGTCGGCCGGCGGCAACGTCTCCAAGGAATGGTCGCCGAAGATCGGCAAGCAGGGCTGCGTCGTCATCGATAATTCGTCTGCCTTCCGCTACGACCCGGAGGTGCCGCTGATCGTGCCGGAAGTGAACCCGGACGCGGTCGAGCAGTTCTCGCGCAAGAACATCATCGCCAATCCGAACTGCTCGACGGCGCAGCTGGTGGTGGCGATGAAGCCGCTGCATGACGCGGCGACCATCAAGCGCATCGTCGTGGCCACCTACCAGTCGGTGTCCGGCGCCGGCAAGGAAGGCATGGACGAGCTGTTCACGCAGACCCGGGCGGTCTTCGTCGCCGACCAGGTCGACGTCAAGAAGTTCACCAAGCGCATCGCCTTCAACGTCATTCCGCATATCGACGTCTTCCTCGACGACGGCTTCACCAAGGAAGAGTGGAAGATGGTGGCCGAGACCAAGAAGATGCTCGACCCCAAGATCAAGCTGACGGCGACCTGCGTGCGCGTGCCGGTGTTCATCGGCCATTCTGAAGCGGTCAACATCGAGTTCGAGAAGCCGATCACGGCGGACGAGGCGCGCGAGATCCTGCGCGAGGCGCCGGGCTGCCAGGTCTTGGACAAGCGCGAGAACGGTGGCTACATCACGCCGCTGGAATCGGCCGGCGAGGACGCCACCTTCATCTCGCGCATCCGCGAGGATTCGACCATCGACAACGGCCTGTCGATGTGGATCGTCTCCGACAATCTGCGCAAGGGCGCGGCGCTCAACGCCGTGCAGATCGCCGAGCTTTTGGTCGAGCGCGGACTGATCCAGCCGAAGAAGAAGGCGGCCTGACGGCTGGTTTGTTTTCGCTCACGGGCCGCACCGCCGCTGACGCGGCTGGCCCTGCGCGGGCGCGCCGGACGACCGGCGGCCCGCGGGCTCGGCCTGCGGCCGGTTGGTTTTCGCTCACGGGCTGCACCGTTGCCGGCGCGGGTCCTGTCAATCGCGGGAGACCGGGCGGCCCTGACCGGTTTCCCAAATGGCTTTGAAGCGCTCGGCGATCGATAAAAACAGGCGCGGGGGCAGCAGGCCGTAGTCGTAGCGATCGGCAGAACGCGGCACCGGGCGAAGGTCGAAGCCTGGCCATGCGAAGCGATTGCCTTCGTGAAGCATCACCCACGAGCGCTCACTGTCGAGACCCAAATGCTGTTTGACAGCAGGCGGTAGCTCGATCGCCAGCCATGGGTCCACCGGCGGCACGTGCGTAACTGGCACCACTGTGACGTTCAGTCCGTCTGCCCCGCGATCAACGGCGAGCACGATCACGCAAGGGCGATCCTTTCGCCCCTCATCCTGTCCGGTTTGGCGCTCATGATGCCAAAGATACGCGTAGGAGATAACGAGGCCGAGCTGCGGATCGGGTAGCGGCATGCCTACTTGGTGTCCATCAGGGCATTCAGGTGGTCATGCTCTGATGACATGCGGCCGCTGGCGATAGCCTCCACCTCCTCGCGCCGCAAATCCCTGGTCGCAAATGACTGCTGAGCCAGGTTCTTGTAGCGCTGGAGGTCTTCATACTCGACCGCCGAGACAAAATAGCCAGTTGGGCGTCCATGGCTCATCACCGCAACCGGTTCTCGCTGCACGATTTCTCGATAGCGGCCAAAATTGCGGGCGAATTCTGTGGCCGGAACTTCTCGCATGGCGTGCTCCTCCTAAATTGCGTAATTTGCGTATTTCTCATAATTTACGCAGTTTATGCGCTTCTGTCAAAACTCCGGGCGGGCACTATCCGTCGCTAGCTGCTGCAGCAATTCCATCGCCTCCTCCGCCCGATCCGCCGGGACGAACAGATGGTCGTGGTAAAAGGCCGAGACCGGATTGACGCCCATGCCGGCGGCGGCCAGCCGCGTGGTGATGGCGGCGAGGAAGCCGACGGCTTCCAGCGAGGAATGGATGTTCAGCGTGATCATCCGGCAGCGGAAGATGCCGTCGATGCCGGCCGCTCTCGCCTGGTCCTCCTTCACGATCAGCGTAAGGCCTTCCTGCTCGCGAAAGCTCATGACCGGATCGAGGCCTTCCGGCATGGCCGCGCCCGGCGCCAGCGTTGCGAAGACGTGGACATCGGGAAGCAGGTGCGGCGTCATCGACGCCAACAATTTTTGCAGATCGGTTTCGCCGGTCATCTTTCCTCCCTCGGGCGGCGCGCGGTCGCCAGTCTCGCGGGTCCACCCTCGTCATTAGACCGGCCGGATGAGCACCGGTAGTGCCAACCCGGGCGACACGGAAATGTCGCTGGCGGCCGAGCTTGCCTTGCCGGTGCATAGCACAATAGGGCATCGGGATCGCACCGGTCCGTCTGGGGGTTTTGATGATCGTCCGCCCGCGTCCGCGCTTCCTGCATCTGTTCTTCATCATGCGCGGCTCGGTAGTGCCGCGCATCCTGCCGCAGATCTTCGGCTTTGCCGCCTATGGCGCGCTTGTGCTGCTGGTCGTAAAAGCCCTCAAGCTCGACTTCGGCAATGCCGGTACGGCGCCCTTCGCCCTGCTCGGTGTGGCGCTGTCGATCTATCTCGGCTTCCGCAACAACGCCGCCTACGACCGCTGGTGGGAGGCGCGCAAGCTGTGGGGCCAGCTCGTCTTCGACATCCGCAACCTGGCGCGCGCCTCGACCGGCCTGATCGATGACCGGGCCGAGCTGCGCGGCCTGTTGATGGAGGCGATCGCGTTCTGCCATTTCCTGCGCGGGTCGCTCAGGCGGGTGGACGCCGCGCCGGACGCGCGCGGCTTCATCGGCGATGAAGTCGAAGCCGTGGCCAAGGCCGTCAATGCCCCCGACGCCATGCTGCGCCGCATGGGCGCGCGCGTTGCCGGGCTGCGCAAGTCCGGCGCCATCGATACGATCGGCTACCGCATCCTCGACGAGCGCCTGTCGGAGATCGCCGCGGCGCAGGCCGGCTGCGAGCGCATCGCCGGAACGCCGCTGCCCTTCGCCTACACGCTGCTCCTGCAGCGCACCGCCTACGTTTTCTGCCTGCTGCTGCCGTTCGGGCTGGCCGCGCCCGCCGGCTGGGCGACGCCGCTGTTCACAGCGCTGATCGCCTATACCTTCTTCGGCCTCGACGCGCTGTCGGAAGAGCTCGAGGATCCCTTCGGCACCCAGCCCAACGACCTTGCGCTCGATGGCCTTTGCCGCGTCTGCGAAATCTCGGTGTTCGAGGCGCTCGGCGAGCCGGCGCCGAAGATGATCCCGGCCGAACGGTTTTACTTCTCCTGACGCCCCCAGGAACCTTGCCGTCCGGTTTGCGAGCCGGATGGGGCGCTGCCCGCATTCCCCCTCGATACCGCGCCGCTTGACTCGGCCGGCGGCCTCTCGTATAGAACCAAAAGGTTATATAACCATCTGGTTCAATAAACATGACGACGGATAGCCTCAGCCGGACCCTCGCGGCGCTTGCCGACCCGACCCGACGCGCCATCCTGGCGCGGCTGGCGCTCGGCGAGGCCTCGGTTACGCAGCTGGCCGAGCCGTTTGCCATGAGCTTTCCGGCGGTGTCGAAGCACCTCAAGGTGCTCGAGCGCGCCGGCCTGGTCGCGCGCGGCCGCGACGCCCAGTTTCGGCCGCGCCGCCTGCAGCCGGAACCATTGCGCGAGATCGACGAATGGCTGGAGTCCTATCGCGCGCTGTGGGACGCCCGCTTCGACCGGCTGGAGACCTATCTGCAGGGTCTGCAGGCCGGTGAGCCCGGCGGAGGTCGAAATTGAAGCCGGCTAACCAGTTTGCGACCGACGCGCGGCAGCACAATCCAGAGAGGGAAACGTGACGGATCAGTGCATCGACACACCATCCGATGACCCGGTGATCATCATCACCCGGACCTTCGATGCGCCTCGCGCGCTGATGTTCAAGCTGTTCACCGATCCATACCATCTGGTGCGGTTCTGGGGACCGGAAGGCTCGACCTATCCGGTCTGCGAGATGGATGTGCGGCCGGGCGGGCAATTCCGCCTGACCATGCGCTTTGCCGACGGCAGCGAGTATCCGACCAACAGCGTCTATCTGGAAATCGCTCCGCCGGAGCGGATCGTCTATCGCGACGCGCCACTCGACCGCGGCCAGTGGCAGGATACCCTGCTGCCGCCCAACATGGTGACGACCATCCTGTTCGAGGATGCCGGCGGCAAGACGCGGATCGTCGCCAACATCCGCGCCAATTCGATCGCTGCCCGCGACATGGCGGTGAAGATGGGCTTCGGCCAGATGGTCATGGCGAGCTACGCGCGGCTGGAAGCCTATCTCAAGACACTCTGAGCGCGGGGGTGATCACGCGCGCCCGCGCGCCGTTTGCGAAAAAGATACCGGGACGTGTCGGACCGTCGACCTGTCCGGCGTCCTTGGTTCGAGCCCTGGCAAAGATGGCCAGCGCCCAGGATCCCAGGAGGGAACGTCAATGAGCATTACGCAAACCGCGCCCGTCTCGTCGGGCGCCCTGTGGACCGGCCGCGCGCTCAGCGCCATCATCGTGCTGTTCATGATCTTCGACGGCGTCATCAAGCTGCCGCCCATGGATATCGTCACCCAGACCATGACGCAGCTCGGCTGGCCAGCCGATCCCAATTCCGCGCGCCTGCTCGGCGTCATCGGGCTGGTCTCGACCGCGCTCTATGCGCTGCCGCGCACTTCGGTGCTCGGGGCCATCCTGCTCACCGCCTATATGGGTGGCGCCATCGCCACCCATGTGCGCATCGGCAGCCCACTGTTCTCGCACATACTGTTCGGCGTCTATCTCGGCATCATCCTGTGGGGCGGGCTGTTCCTGCGCGACCCGAGGGTGCGCGCCCTGCTTTCGTTCACCCGCTAAGCCATTGGAAGGATAGGCACAATGCTTACAGCCGTCGTCATCATCCTGGTCATAATCGCCGCCGTGCTCATCTATGCCGCGACCCGGCCGAACGATTTCGTCGTCAGCCGCTCGGCCAGCATCGCGGCGCCGTCGGAAGCGATCTTTCCACTGATCAACGACTTCAGGCGCTGGCCCGAATGGTCGCCTTACGAAAAACTCGACCCGGACATGAAGCGCACGCTGTCCGGCGCCGAAAGCGGCAAGGGCGCCGCCTATGCCTGGGAAGGCAACGGCAAGGCAGGCGTCGGGCGGATGGAGATCACCAGCTCGGTTCCGTCGTCGCTGGTGGCGCTGAAGCTCGATTTCGAGAAGCCGTTTCGGGCCAGCAACAGAGTCGACTTCACCCTGACGCCGTCCGGCGAAACCACGACGGTCACCTGGGCGATGCGCGGCGGCCGGCCGTTCGTCGCCAAGCTGATGGGCCTGTTCATGAATTTCGACACGCTGATCGGCAAGGATTTCGAGACCGGGCTCGGCAATCTGAAGCGCGTGACCGAACGGTGAAACGATAATAATTTCAATGATATCCAGGTGAGGTGAGGAGCCCTGCGCTGGCGCTGGCATCGGCAATCTTCGATGTCCTCGGGATCAAATTAGCCGTCCGAGAGTTAACGGGATGGCGGCGAGGACGGCGTGTGAGAGGAACGACAATGAAGAAAGCGATGATCATCCTGGCGTTGGCGACGGCACTCGGTGCCTGCTCGCAGACGGAAAAGGGTGCCGCAGTCGGCGGCCTGGGCGGCGCGGCCGTAGGTGCCGCCGTGGCAAATGACCCGGTGGAAGGCGCTGTGGTCGGTGGTGCTGTCGGCGCCGTCGCGGGCGCGCTGATCGGTCGTGCCAGCGAACCGGACCGCTGCCGCTACCGCGATCGCTACGGGCGCGTCTACATCGCCCGTTGCCCGCAAGGCTACTGATCCCTCCCGGGACGCCTGAAACAAGAACGGCGGGCAAAGCCCGCCGTTTTCGCTAACCGATTCGGGCCGGATTACTCGGCCGTGGCGGCTTCCGCTTCGGCCGGCGCGGCGGCGGCCGCGGCAACAGCGGCGGCGGCATCTTCCTGCGCCTTCTTCAGCAGGGCGGCGCGCTCCTGCGCCTTCTTGCCCGGCTCGGCCTTCTGCGGGTTCGAGCGGGCCGGACGCTTGGCAAGGCCGGCCTCGTCGAGGAAGCGCAGAACGCGGTCGGTCGGCTGGGCGCCGTGCGAGAGCCAGTGCTTGACGCGCTCGGCGTCAACCTTGACGCGCTCGCCGTCCTTCGGCAGCAGCGGGTTCCACGAGCCGAGCGACTCGATGAAACGGCCGTCGCGCGGCGAACGCGCGTCGGCGACGACGACGTGGTAGTAAGGACGCTTCTTCGAGCCCGCGCGGGCCAGTCTGATCTTCAGTGCCATTGTTTTCTCCTAAAAAGCTCTGATTTCGTTTGATGGTCTGGGTTGGGTTTCAACCGGTTTTCGTCACGCCGTTGGATGCGGCGATCTGTTCGTGATGACGGATCACTTCGCGGACGACGAAGTTGAGGAATTTTTCCGCGAAATCGGGATCGAGATGCGCATCCTTCGCCAGTTGGCGAAGGCGGGCGATCTGCTGCTGCTCGCGCGCCGGATCGGCCGGCGGCAGGCCATGCTCGGCCTTCAGCACGCCCACCGCCTTGGTGCAGCGGAAGCGCTCGGCCAGCATGTGGATGAGGGCCGCGTCGATATTGTCGATCGATGCGCGGTAGCCGGCCAGGATGTTGCGAGCGTCGGCCATGTCCTTGTCTTCGTTCATGGTGCCCTCACTTCTTCTTGCCATGGCCCGGCAGGCCGCCGCCACCGAGGCCCGGAAGGCCAGGCAGCTTCATGCCGCCTGGAAGACCAGGCAGGCCGCCGCCGGGAAGACCGCCGGGCAACCCGCCCGGCAAACCTTTGCCGAGACCGGCCGCCTGCGCCTGCTTCTGCAAGGCTTCGAGCTGCTTGGGGTCCATCTTGGAGAGGTCAGGCATGCCGCCGCCCATTAGGCCTCCGGGGCCGCCCGGCATCATGCCGCCAAGGCCCATTTTCGAGGCGAGGCCGCCCATCATGCCGCGCATCAGGCCACCGCCTTTGCCCTTGCCGCCCATCGCCTTCATCATGTCGGCCATGCCGCGATGCATCTTCAACAGCTTGTTGATCTCGGCCGCGTCGGTGCCGGAGCCGGCGGCGATGCGCTTCTTGCGCGAGTGCTTGAGGATGTCTGGATTGGCGCGCTCGGCCTTGGTCATCGAGGAGATGATGGCGAGCTGCCGGCCGAACATCCTGTCGTCGAGGCCGGCCGCGGCCATCTGGTCCTTCATCTTGCCCATGCCGGGCATCATGCCCATGATGCCGCCCATGCCGCCCATTTTCGACATCTGCTGAAGCTGCCGGGCTAGGTCGTTGAGGTCGAACTTGCCCGACTGCATCTTCCTGGCCATCGCCGCCGCCTGCTCGGCGTCGATGTTCTCGGCGGCCTTCTCGACCAGGCTGACGATGTCGCCCATGCCGAGGATGCGGTCGGCGATGCGCTTGGGGTGGAATTCCTCCAACCCGTCCATCTTTTCGCCGGTGCCGATCAGCTTGATCGGCTTTCCGGTAACGGCGCGCATCGAGAGCGCCGCGCCGCCGCGGCCGTCGCCGTCCATGCGGGTCAGCACCAGGCCGGTGATGCCGACGCGCTCGTCGAAGCTTTTCGCCAGGTTGACGGCGTCCTGACCGGTCAGCGAATCGGCGACCAGCAGGATCTCGTGCGGCGACGACACCTTCTTGATGTCGGCCATCTCGACCATCAGTGGCTCGTCGATATGGGTGCGGCCGGCGGTATCGAGGATGACGACGTCGTGGCCGCCGAGCTTGGCCGCCTGCACGGCGCGCCTGGCGATGTCGACCGGGCTCTGGCCGGCGATGATCGGGAGCGTGGCGACCTTGGTCTGCTCGCCGAGCTGGCGCAACTGCTCCTGCGCGGCAGGGCGCCGCGTGTCGAGCGAGGCCATCAGAACCTTCTTGTTCTGGCGCTCCGTCAGGCGCTTGGCGATCTTGGCCGAGGTCGTCGTCTTGCCGGAGCCCTGCAGGCCGACCATCATGACGACGACGGGCGCCGGCGCGTTGAGATCGACGGCGACGCCTTCGGCGCCCAGCATCTCGACCAACTCGTCATGGACGATTTTGACGACCATCTGGCCGGGCTTGATCGACTTCAGCACCGCGGCGCCAACGGCCTTCTCACGCACCCTGTCGGTGAAGGAACGCACCACTTCCAGCGCCACGTCGGCCTCGAGCAACGCGCGGCGCACCTCGCGCAACGCCGCCGAGACATCCGCTTCGGACAGCGCGCCGCGGCCCGTCAGGCCATTCAGGATGGAGCCAAGACGCTCCTGAAGGGATTCAAACATCTGCGGTCCTTGATCTCGGTGGGTTCGACCGAGAGGTAGTGCGTTCGCGCCGGGTCGCCAAGCAAAGCCCAAAGCCAAAAAGCACCCGGGGGCGCATTGCGCTGCCGGGTGTTGGCCTCCAGGATCTCTTTACAGCTTCTGCCTCAAAGAGGTTTCGGCGTCCTGGTCGGCTTCGCGAGGGAAACTCGTCGCGGAATTCGTGCTGCTCTAGACAGGAAATCGCCCGCTGAGTCAAGGCTGAGGCCGGTTCAACGGCCAAAACGTCGCGCGCGGCACGTTCTCAGGGCAGGCTTTCGCCGTCGAGGATGCGCGCATAGAGGTCGAGATAGCCCTTTGCTGTCCTCGACATGGGAAACCGGTCTGCGGCGGACTCGCGGCACCGTTGGGGTGAAAGCGCGGCGATATTGGCGAAAGCCTGCGCGAACTCGGCATCCGTGTCGAAAAGGCGCCCGGTGTCGGCGTCGACGATCTCAGGCAGGGCGCCGCGCGATGTCGTCAGCACCGGCGTTCCGCACAGCATCGCCTCGACAGGCGCCATGCCGAACGGCTCTTCCCAGGCGATCGGATTGAGGAAGGCTTTTGCCTCGCCCAGCAGGCGCAGCTTTTCGTCGCCGCCGACGATGCCGTGAAAGCGATAGCGGCCGCCAAGGCTCTTGAAGAAGACGCCCTGGCGCCGCACCTGGCTGCGCGTCAGCAGGCGCCAGCGCGAGCCGCCGGCAATGTCGAGCGCGAAATCGAATGCCTTGGCAAGGTCGACGGCGCGGTTGAGGTTCTTGCCGGCGCGGGCGATGCCGGCGAGGAACAGCAGGCGGTCGCTCTTTGTCGCCGCGAGCCGGTACTCGTCGACCGGAAAGCCGTTATGGACGAAGGTCTCGCGGCCATGGTTGCGGGCGTGGCTGGCGCTGACGAAGCTCCAGTTCGGGCGCAACCTCGGGGACTGGGGCGAAAAACCGTGCTCGGTGTTGAGGGTCGCAAAGGGCACCTCGATATACCGGCCGTTGAAATGGACGATGTCGGTATCCTGGGGGATGGCAGCGCGGCACTCGGCCCGCGACGCCGCCGGCCGCACCTCGCAAAGTGGATGGCTGGAGCCGGGCGCGGCGATCACGACCACCCTGTGCCCGAGCCGCGCCAGTTCCGTCGCCAGCCAGTCGACCTGGCGTTCCGTGCCACCATAGCCTTTGCAGGGGATCGCCCCTTCCACCACCAGCGTGACGCGCATCAGGCCGGCCTGACCCTTAGCGGCGAGCGCGGGTGCAGCAGAAGCACTGCCGTCAGCAGGCTGCTGACGATGCCGATCGCCGCGATGAGGACCGCATCGAACCCCGTCCAACCGGGACCCTCCAGCGGCCTGGCGTTGAACAGGGCGAAGGAATTGTAGCTTTCCTGATGCGAGATCAGCAGGAAGCCGGTCAGATTGTTGCCGAGATGGGCGCCGAAGGCCACGCCCAGATTGCCGGTGGCGTAGACCAGAAGCGTCAGCACCAGCGCGAAGCTGGCGATCGAGACCAGCACGCAGGCATTGATGGCGAGCGTCGAGCTCGCGCTCCAGTGCAGCGCGCTGAACAGCAGCAGCGGCAGCCCTGCCCAGATCAGTGGGTTGCTGAACCGGTTGGCGAGGCCGCGCAGGAGATAGCCGCGAAACAGCGCCTCCTCGGACGAGGTCTGCAGCAATGCGAGCAGCACAATCGGGACCAGGAAAAGCAGCCATGTCGACAGGCCGATGGCGCCGCGCGCGATCTCGGGCTGCAGCCAGTAGAGCAGGATTTCGGAGAGTAGCGAGGTGATCAGCACCGCGATCAGCCCCTTGAGGAAGCCCGGCCAGGAAACGCGGCGGCTGTCCCCGACCAGCGCCGCCAGCGGCTCGCGATGCACGAAGCGCATGGCAAACCAGAGGCCGATCCAGATGCCGGAGAAGGAGACCAGGGCGGTGAGGATGCCCTCGCGCGAAGCCAGGAAGTCCTGGACCGGGCCACCGGTTGCCGGGCCGGCGCCGGTCGAAACCCGCCAGACGACAAAGGCATAGGTGCCGCCGAGCAGCACCGCCAGGGTCGTCGCCATCCAGAACAGCACGACGATGGCGGTTCCAAACAGGAGCCGGAGCGGGGTTGTCCTGGCGTTCGGCGAGCGCCGGTAGCGCTCGAACGCGGCTTTGTCGATGATCACGCGGTTTCCCTCAGCCGAACGCAAGCGCCGAACGCGTCCGGGTCCGCCTGATCTATGGGATCGGCGCTTCGCGCGCAATCATCCTCGCCACGGCTTGGGCTCGTGGTTTCGCATCTGTGAAGAGGGGCAAGCGGCCGCCATCAGGCGGCCGCTTGTTGCGGCATTTGTCAGCGCATGACGTAGACGATGCGCCGCGTGCCGGGATCGACCAGCGCCGGCTGGTTGTTCACATAGACATAGCGGTAGTCGTAATCGGGGATTTCGCGCAGCTCGACGCTGTCGGGCAGGGTCGCGCCGGTCACCACCTCGCCGTCGAGATAGACCGGATCGAGCCGGTGCGTGCTGACATAGGTGCCGACTTCGGCCGGCGGCCGCGCGATCGGATCGAGTGGCTCGTCGCCCGACACGATGGCGCCGGTATAGCTGTCCGAGTAGAGTTCGTCGGTAGGCGCCTCGACGACGGCAATGCCGGCATCCGCCGGGCGCCGTGTCAGCACGACCGCGTTGCCGCCGAAATCGGCCGTCACATAGTCGGAATAGACCCAGCCCTGGCCGTTGGCCTCGGCGATGGTGCACCATTTGCTGTTGGCGATACAGCCCTGGAGCGTCGCCGACTGGCCGGCGGCCAGCACGCCGATGACCGGATATTGCGGGCCGGGACCGGCGCGCACATTAAGGTCTGTGACGGCCGAAACCGCGGTTTCGGCCAGGGCCGCACCCGACATGGCGACGAGCGCTCCAGCGATGGCGGGAAACAGTAAGGTTTTCATGGATTTCACTCCGTTTTCATGCTCCCTCGCGGACGAAAACGAAGCCGAGCCTTATGCGTTCCGGCTAAAATGCTTCTGCCGGCTCACGAATTGTTCCGTTTTCTTGCGGCAGGCCGGCCAGCAGTGCATGGACGAAGCCGAGCTTGTGCGCCGTCACGCCCGAGATGACGAAGGGGTAGAGGTCGGGCAGGCCCATGCAGCGGTTGATCGAGTTGGATGCTTCCGACAGCACCAGCCAGCGGTCAAGGATCCTTTCGAAAGGCTCGGGTTCGTGCCTTGGCTCCGCGGGCGCCGCCAGCAGCTCGCCGCCGGTGTCGCTGCGCGGCAGGGCGTCGGCATCGACCGTCTCCAGCCGGCCGAGCGGAAAGTTCAGCGCATGCACCATCTCCAGCGTGTCGGTGATGTGCAGATAGTGCGCGAAGGTCTCTGCCCAATCCTCCCATGGATGCGACGTTGCATAGGCCGAGATGTGAGCCTGCTGCCAGTCAGGCGCCGCGCCATTGGCATAGTAGGCCGTCAGCGCCTGTTCGTAGCCGGCGCGCTCGTCGCCGAACAGGGCGCGGAAAGCGGCAAGCCTTTGCGGGTCGTCACGGATCAGCCGGTCCCAATAATAATGGCCGAGCTCGTGGCGGAAATGGCCGAGCAGCGTGCGATAGTTCTCGCCCATCGCGACACGCCGTCGCTCGCGTTCGGCCGAATCCGCCTCGGCGACGTTGAGCGTGATCAGGCCATTGTCGTGGCCGGTGAGGATGCGCTCGCCGCCGGGGCCGCCGCCGATCGGATCGGCAAGGAAATCGAAGGCAAGGCCGGCCTCGTCGCCGGGGCCCTGCTTGGGCGCGACCGGCAGGCCGAAGGCGAGCAGCGAATAGATGGCGCGTTTCTTGGCAGCCTCGACGCGGATCCAGCGCCGGCGGTTGCCGTCGACGGACAGGTTCGGAATGAGCTGGTTCAACGAGCAGGCGCGGCAAAAGGCCTGGCCTGGCTCCGTCCGCCAGTTGCAGGCGCATTCGTCGGCATTGGTGCAGTGGTAGGCGCCATCAACGTCCGACAGCGTGAAACGCGACAGCTGCGGATCGTAAAGCACGAGGCTGGCGCAGTTCAGGCACTGGGCGTTCTCGAAATAGAGGCGGTGGCCGCAATGCGGGCAGTCGAACAGCTTCATCTTGCACTCAAACCCATCAGCGCCAGCATATAGGGCGGGATCGCGCCCCACCCAAACGCCCGGTCGCGACCAGGCGTTCCAGCGCTATTTGGCCGCAAGCACGGCCGCCACCTGCCGCGCCACGCTCTCGCCCGACAGCCGGGCGCCGCCGCAGGTCTGGATCAGCGGTCCCGCCAGATGCTCGCCGGCGAAGAAGATCTTGTCCGCCACCGGCTGCATCAGCGTGGCGCGCGCCTCCGACCGCCCGGGCCGCGCCGCGGCATAGGCGCCGCGCACGTAACGCTCGCCGCCCCAGTTGGTCATCATGGCGCGCCCGACATGCTTGCGGGTGTCGGCGCCGAAAATGTCGCACAGCCGGTCGACGACGAAGTCGATGCCCGCCGCCTCGCCGGCCGCCGACATCTCCCAGGCGAAGTCGCCGCCGACGAAGCCGACCATCAGATCGAGGTCGAAGGGAAAGCAGAGGAAATAGATGTCGTGCCTGGCCAGCCGCTCGATCAGCAGGTCGTCAAAGGGCTGCAGGCCAAGCCTGGTTGCGCTCACCTCGACCGGCAGTTTGGTCAGCATGCCCATCGGCAGATCGAAGAAGGCGGAAAAATGCGCGTCGGGAAGGGCCGGCGAGAAGGCGATCTCCTCGAAGGCGAGCACCGCCGGCGAGGCGGTGACGATGACCGCCCTGGCGCGAACGGTGCCGCGATCGGTGACGCAGGCGACATCCGGTCCGTTCCAGAAGATCCGGCGCACCGGGGTCGACAGCTCGACCGGCACATCGGCACCGAAACGGGCGACCAGCGCGCCGAACCCTTCCTTGCTGAAATAATTCGGGTCGAGGTCGGCGGCGGCCTGGAAATCGCGGATCGAGATCTCGTCCTCGTCGGCGCCGAAATCCATCGGACCGGCAAAGGTGGCTGCGGCGCGCGGCGCCTGGCCCCTGGCGAGCAGCGCCGAAAGCCGGTCGTCGTCGCCTTCCTCGACCTTATGCGTGGCGAGCAGCTCGAACAGCCGCGCGTCGGCGGCCTTCATCTCGGCCTCTTCCGCCTCGCTCGCCTTGCGCTGGCGGTAATAGAGATGGTCGACGTTCATATCGTGATGGTGCAGCGTCCAGCCGGCGGCCTGCGCCTCGGGAAAATAGGGATTGCGGTCCGCGGCATGCAGCCAGGCGCAGCCAATGTCGAAGGGGGCGCCGAAATGCCGGTCGCTGGTCCAGGCGCGGCCGCCGATGCGGTCCATCGCTTCCAATAGCTTGAAGGAGACGCCAGCGGCGCGCAGGGTTTTCGCGGCTGAGAGCCCGGCCGAGCCGGCGCCGATGATCACAACATCAACATCATCCATATGTATCGAGCCCCTCCGCCACAATAAATACTTGATCGTAGGCAAATTCCGCTTCATTCGCCAGCATCGAGCAACCAGTGCAGCCGCGGGGGCGGTGACAACCGGGCGTTTCACTGGCAAATTCGCAACCGGGACGTGATTCAGGCAATCAGGAGAGAACGAGATGGCATTTCTTGCCAAGGGAAAGATTTTTGCGGCCGCGGTGATGGCAGTGCTTGCGCTGGCGACGGGCGCGCAGGCGGCTGGCAGCTGTGGCAAGAACAGCGCCGGCTTCGACGCCTGGAAGCAGGACTTTGCCGCACAGGCCCAGGCCGAAGGTGTCGGCTCGAGGGGTCTGGCCGCTCTGGCAGGCGCGACCTACGCGACAAGGACCATCTCCGCCGACCGCGCCATCCACAAGGCGTTCAGTGGCTCGGTGGAAGATTTCATGAAGCGCCGCGGCGGGGCCGCGATCATTTCAAAGGGCCGTTCGCTGAAGAAGTCGAACGCGGCGCTGTTCGACAAGATCGAATCGACCTACGGCGTGCCGCCCGGCGTGCTGCTCGCCATCTGGGGCATGGAGACCGGCTTCGGCGCCTCCATGGGCAACCAGAACACGGTGTCCGCCATTTTGACGCTTACCTATGACTGCCGCCGCCCGGACTATTTCTACCCGCATGCCATTGCGGCGCTGAAGCTGGTCGATCGCGGAACGTTGACCTCAGCTTCCGTGGGCGCCATGCATGGCGAAATCGGCCACACGCAGTTCCTGCCCGGAAACGTCCTGAAGTACGGCGTCGGCAACGGCAACCTGCGCGACAGGAATACCGCGCTCGCTTCCACCGCCAACTACCTCAAGGGCCATGGCTGGCGGGCCGGCGCGAGCTATCAGGCCAATATGGGCGCCATTGCCGGCTGGAACTCGGCCAGCGTCTACCAGCAGGCCATTGCCCGCATCGCGGAAGCGATCGACGGCAATTGATGCCATCTCCACTCGACAGAAAAGCCCGGCCATGTGCCGGGCTTTTTGTTTATGGAGCAGGTGAAGCCCAGACGCTCGGAACGACCAGATACGCTCTCAGTAATGCGCGTAGCCGCTCAACGGGCATTTCTGGGAAATCGGAACCTGGAAGCTGCCGTCAATGCCGCTGCAGTTGCGGAATTTGGACGACCGCGGCGCCGTAGCCGCCTTTGAGCTGGCTTTAGTGTCCATTTTGGTCGGCTCGTCGGAATGCGCATAGCCGCTCACCGGGCATTTCCGGGAAAGGGGAACCTGGAAGGGGCCGTCAAATCCGCTGCAGGTACGGAACTTGGACGACCGCGGCGCCGTAGCCGCCTTTGACCTGCCCTTGGTGTCCATTTTGGTCGGTTCGTCGGAATGCGCATAGCCGCTAACCGGACATTTCCGGGAAACGGGTACCTGGAAGGGGCCGTCAAATCCGCTGCAGGTACGGAACTTGGACGTCGGTGCCGCCAGGGCTTGCGGGGACTGGCATCCGCCGAAGATGACTGCCGCTGAAAGCAAGAGAAAAATACCGTTCTTCATCGTCGAAGTCCCTCCATAGCTAGGATCAGGCTCGAAGCCCAATCACTCGGTCTCAATAATGCGCGTAGCCGCTCAATGGGCATTTCTGGGAATCGGGAACCTGGAAGGGGCGGAGGAGCCGCCCTTGGCCTGCCCTCGATCTCCAGCGGGACTCCGGCAACTTACGATTAGCCGCCGCCCAAGGGGCATTTGCGGGAAGCGGGAACCTCGAAGGTGCCGGTGAAAACATTTGAGCAGGTATGGAATCTGGCGTTCCGCGGCGCTGAGGTGGCCACGCTTGACCTGGCCTTAATCTCCCTTTGGGACGGCTGCTCGAAATGCCCGTAGCCGCCCGGCGGGCATTTCCGGGAGGCGGGAACCTGGAAGATGCCGTCTCTCCCGGTGCAATTACGGAAGTTGGACGTCCGCGGGGCCGGGGTTTTCGTAACCGCAGCCGGCCTTGGCTTGCCCTTGAGGACCATCCAGATTTCGGTCGGCTGGTCGAGCTGCAGGTTGTTGACATCGGAATAGGTGATGCGGCCGCTGCGCACGCCGGCGGCAAGGCGTTCGCAGAACAGGGCCGGCATGCGCTCCAGCGACACACCCATGAAACCGGCGATATCGTGCTTGAGCGTGATGTTCCATGCGCGGGCTTCGGCTATGCAGCCGTCCAGATCCGGCTTGGCCTCACGCTTCGCGGCCTGTGAGGCCTGGCACGCCGCGAAAGCGATAGCCGTCGCAAGCAGAACAGAAATAGCTTTTTTCACTGTCAAAACCCCGCCGATCCCGCGGCGGAACTTAGATGAAGCTGCCGAAAGGTCAAACGGGAACTTAGTCCGGTCGCTCTTATTTCCCTTATATTAGGAGATGGAAATAAAAAACCCGGCGTGTCCACCGGGTTTCTTGGTCGTTTCTGCCTTCGCGGGGACCGGCACAGCGTCCCGCAGCAACTATGTCAGCCCTTGCGCGTGCGCGCCGCGAGCGTCCTCAGCCGGAGCGCATTGAGGCGGATGAAGCCGGCGGCGTCCTTCTGGTCGTAGGCGCCGCGGTCGTCCTCGAAGGTGACCAGCGCGTCGGAATAGAGCGTCTTCTTCGACTTGCGGCCGGTGACCATCACATTGCCCTTGTAGAGCTTCAGCCGCACAGTGCCTTCGACATCCTCCTGGCTCTTGTCGATCATCGCCTGCAGCATCAGCCGCTCCGGCGAGAACCAGAAGCCGTTGTAGATCAGCTCGGCATAGCGCGGCATGAACTCGTCCTTGAGGTGGGCGGCACCGCGGTCGAGCGTGATCGATTCGATGGCGCGGTGGGCGGCGATAAGGATGGTGCCGCCGGGCGTTTCGTAGACGCCGCGCGATTTCATGCCGACGAAGCGGTTCTCGACGAGGTCGAGCCGGCCGATGCCGTTGTCGCGGCCGAGGTCGTTGAGCGCGGCCAGCATCGTCGCCGGCGACAGCTTCTTGCCGTTCAGCGCAATCGGGTCGCCCTTGAGGAACTCGATCTCGATCTCGGTGACCTTGTCCGGCGCGTCCATCGGCGAGACGGTGCGCTGGTGGACGAATTCCGGCGGTTCCGTCCACGGATCCTCCAGCACCTTGCCCTCCGAGGAGGAGTGCAGCAGGTTGGCGTCGACCGAGAACGGCGCATCGCCGCGCTTGTCCTTCGGCACGGGAATCTGGTGCTGTTCGGCGAAGTTCAGCAGGTCGGTGCGCGACTTGAAGGACCAGTCGCGCCACGGCGCGATGACCTTGATGTCGGGGTTAAGCGCGTAAGCCGACAGCTCGAAACGGACCTGGTCGTTGCCCTTGCCGGTAGCGCCGTGGGCAATCGCGTCGGCGCCGGTTTCCTTTGCGATCTCGACGAGGTGCTTGGAGATCAGCGGCCGGGCGATCGAGGTGCCGAGCAGGTAGGTGCCTTCATAGACGGCATTGGCGCGGAACATCGGGAAGACGAAGTCGGCGACGAATTCCTCGCGCACGTCGACGATGCGGATGTCCTTGATGCCCATCAGCTCGGCCTTGCGGCGGGCCGGCTCCAGCTCGCCGCCCTGGCCTAGGTCGGCGGTGAAGGTGACGACTTCGGCGCTGAGCTCGGTCTGCAGCCATTTCAGGATGATGGAGGTGTCGAGGCCGCCGGAATAGGCGAGCACGACTTTCTTCACGCTTTTGGTCTTGGACATTTTTGGCGGTTCCGCGGGAAAGGTTTCGCGGGCGAGGTATCACGGCGTTTCCGGGCTGCGCAAGAGACGAACCGGCCTTTGATGCCAGCAAGGGCTGGACCAGACGCCGCGCCGGTCAGCCGCTGGCGAAGCTGAAATGGCTGCATTATAGGCTCCGCAATCCTTCTCTGGGGCGCGCGCGACCGATGTCCTTCCTTCCCGACGCAACGACGCTGATCCAGTTCGCCATCGCCACGGTGATCCTGGCGATCACGCCGGGGCCCGACATGACGCTGTTCGTGTCGAGGACGCTGAGCCATGGCCGCGCCACCGGTTTTGCCTCGATGGCAGGGGCGCTCTGCGGCACGCTGATCCACACCACACTGGTGGCGGTCGGGGTCTCGGCGCTGATCGTCGCCTCGCCGATGGCCTTTTTCGTCCTGAAAATCTTCGGCGCCGGCTATCTGGTCTTTCTGGCGTGGCAAGCGGTCAGCAAGGGCTCGGCCTTCTCGCCGGAGAAGAAGGCCGGCCCGCGTATCTCGCTGTTCCGCAGCTGGGCGGCCGGGCTCGGCGTCAATTTGCTCAACCCGAAGATCATCCTGTTCTTCATGACGTTTTTGCCGCAGTTCGTCTCCGCGCACGACCCGAACGCGCCCGGAAAGCTGTTCTTCCTCGGCGTCATGTTCATCGTGCTGTCGACGCCTGTGGTGGTGCCGATGGTGCTGGCGGCGGAAAGATTTTCGGCGGCGATGAAGGCAAGCCCTCGCGTGATGCGGGTGGTCGACTATCTGTTCGGCGGCGTGTTCTCGGCCTTCGCGCTCAAGATCCTGACGGCCCAGGCGAAATAGGCTGGGTCTCGCGCCAGCTTCCGGCCCAGCGACCGGCGGCGAGCCAGTAGAAGATGCCGCCGACCATGCCGGAGCCGATCACCGCCAGGATGGCGCTGGTGTCGGCGACGACGAAGTCGGGATCGCCGCCCTGGCGGACGAAACCGAGGAAGGCCGCGGCGACGCCGCCGCCGGCGATCGCATAGAACAGCCAGTCGCGCCGTCCGAGGATCTCGGCGGCGACGATGACGACCGCCGCCGGCATGAAGGCGAAATAGGCGACGAACAACGCCACGAAGGGGATCGAGAAATAGAGCGAGGCGGCCGCCGTCGGGTGGGCCTGGTCGGGCGTATAGCCGAGCGAGCCCAGGAACAGGATGTTGAGGAAGGCGCTGGCCGCCAGCGAGGCGGCGATGTAGCCGACCAGGATGACGGCGAAGCGGATGAGGTAGGCGACGAAGCGGCTCACGCCTCGCCGTGCCCCGCGATCATCATCGCTTCCAGCGCCAGCCGGTCGACCTTGCGCATGCGCTCCGATTCCGACTTCAACTGGCCGCAGGCGGCGAGGATGTCGCGGCCGCGCGGGGTGCGGATCGGCGAGGCGTAGCCGGCATTGTTGATGTAGTCGGCGAATTTCTCGATCGTCTCCCAGTCCGAGCACTGGTAGTTGGTGCCCGGCCACGGGTTGAACGGGATCAGGTTGATCTTGGCCGGGATGCCCTTCAAGAGCTTGACCAGCGCCTTGGCGTCGTCGAGCGAATCGTTGACGTCCTTCAGCATCACATATTCGAAGGTGATGCGCCTGGCGTTGGAGAGGCCGGGATAGGCGCGGCAGGCGGCGATCAGCTCCTTCAGCGGATATTTCTTGTTGATCGGTACCAAAAGGTCGCGCAGGTCGTCGTTTGTGGCATGCAGCGAGATCGCCAGCATGACGCCGATCTCCTCGCCGGTGCGGAAGATTTCCGGCACCACGCCGGAGGTCGACAGCGTGATGCGGCGCTTCGAAAGTGACAGGCCGTCGCCGTCGGAGGCGATCAGCAGCGCCTTCTTCACCGCCTCGAAATTGTAGAGCGGCTCGCCCATGCCCATCATGACGATGTTGGACACTTTTCTGCCCTCGGCCGGCACGATGGCGCCGTCGGGCGTGTCGCGGTCGGGGAAGTCGCCGAGGCGGTCGCGGGCGGTGAGCAGCTGCGCCAGGATCTCTTCCGTAGTCAGGTTTCGCACCAGCTTCTGCGTGCCGGTGTGGCAGAACGAGCAGGTCAGCGTGCAGCCGACCTGCGAGGAGATGCAGAGCGTGCCGCGGCCTTCCTCGGGGATATAGACGGTCTCGATCTCGACCGGGCGGCCGGCGCCGCGCGGCGGAAAGCGGAACAGCCATTTGCGGGTGCCGTCGGCGGAGATCTGCTCCTCGACGATCTCGGGCCGCGCGACGGTGAAATGCCTGTCGAGTTCGGCGCGCAGATCCTTGGAGATGTTGAACATGCCGGAAAAGTCGGAGACGCCGCGCACATACATCCAGTGCCAGAGCTGCTGGGCGCGCATTTTCGCCTGGCGCTCCGGCACGATGCCGGCCTCGACGAGGGCGGCGCCGAGCTCAGCCCGGGTGAGGCCGATCAGCGTCGGCTTTTCGGCCGGCGTGGCGCGAGCACGCAAGGCGTCGCGCGCGCCTTCGGCGGTAAGATCAAGTGAAAGGGTCATGGTTGCGCCAATATAAGCGGTTTGCGGCCGATTTCAGCATCGTGCCCGAAATGAAGCGCGGCGCATAGCACAGGTTCGGAGCGGAGTCATGCGGGGCGGGCGCGACCTTGCCAGTCGTGTCATCATTCGCTCGACCGCCCTGAGGCGGCGCCGCATCCCTCGCACTGCGCAAATCGATCACATATTCGTGTTGGCGTAACGACCCAAGGCGCCTTCGCGAACCCTGAAAGGGGCGACTGTGCCCCTGCAAAATGGGAGTATGCGGAATGCACTCGATCAAGCTTGTTGTCATCGCCGGCCTCCTCGGCCTTTCCGCGGCACAGGCATTTGCCGAAGACACGATGGGAACGATGACCATGATGAAGGCCGGCCAGGTGACGGCGATCACGCCCGACGGCCATATGGGCACGATGATGCCGGACGCCAAGATGAGCGCCGAGATGATGAAGATGGCGAAACCGGTCAAGCACTGCATGATGATGATGACCGATGCCAAGGGCAAAGCCTACATGATCGACACCTCGACCAAGAAGGCCCAGGCCGAGTGTGAGAAAATGGCGATGTGAACATCGCCAAGCACGCACGCCGACCTTCCCGCCGGCCGGTGCGCCGGCGGGTATTCCGATCACATCTGCTTGAACCCCGTTCCGATGCGGTGCCGGCATAGCGTCGGACTCGCCGCCCGGGTTGATCGGCTCCGTCATTGTGCTAGGCCGGGCCTATCACCACGAGGCTCGTCATGGCCGGCATATCCCGAAAATACCGCTTGCTGCGGCGTTCGCACGCCATGTGGGTGTCGCGGCGCGTCTGGCAGCCGCGTCTCGTCTTCTGGGCCGGCGCCATCTCGATCGGCCTGATCAGCGTCCTGTTCGCGCTGCTTGCCGACCGCGCCCAGGCTCTGTTCCATATCATGACCGGCAATGAGGGCGGCTGGCGCTTCTATCTGCCGCTCGTGGTGACGCCGCTCGGTTTCGTCCTTTGCGCCTGGCTGGCGCATTCCTTCTTCCCGGGGTCGCAAGGCAGCGGCATTCCGCAGGCGATCGCGGCGCGGCATCTGCGCGACGAGGACGATCGCAGCCGCATCCTGTCGCTCAGGCTGGTGGCGGGCAAGATCGCGCTCACCGTCGTCGGCCTCGCCTGCGGCGCCTCGATCGGCCGCGAGGGTCCGACGGTGCAGGTCGGCGCCTCGCTGATGCTGCAGGCGGCGCGCTGGGGCGGCATGGCGCAGGCGCGCGGGCTGATCCTGGCCGGCTCCGCCGCCGGCATCGCCGCCGCCTTCAACACGCCGCTTGCCGGCATCGTCTTCGCCATCGAGGAAATGGGCCGCGCCTATGAGGCGCGCACCAACGGGCTGGTGCTGACGGCGGTGATCCTGGCCGGCCTCGCCTCGCTCGGGCTGCTCGGCAACTACACCTATTTCGGCGTCGCCAAGGATACGGTGGCATTTGCCACCGACTGGCCGCTGGTGCTTGCCTGCGGCATCGTCGGCGGCGGTGTCGGCGCGCTGTTCTCGCTGCTTGCGCTGAAGGTCATGCGCCGCATCCGGCGCTGGAACGCGCTGCAGCCGCTGCCGCGCGCGCTGGTGGTGGCGGCCGTCTGCGGGTTCGCCGTGGCGGTGATCGGCGTTGCGTCCGGCGGGCTGACCTTCGGCACCGGCTATGCGCAGGCGCGCGGCGCGATCGAAGGCACGCCGCTGCCGGCCCTCTTCTTCGTCGAGAAGTTCGCCGCCGGCCTCTTGTCGATGGTGTCTGGCATTCCGGGCGGTCTCTTCGCACCGTCGCTGGCGGTGGGCGCGGGGCTGGGCAGCACGCTCGGCCTGGTCTTCGGCACGGCCACCGGCACGGCGGCGCTGCTCGGCATGGCCGGCTATTTCGCCGGCGTCGTGCAGGCGCCGATGACGGCCTTCGTCATCATCCTCGAGATGACCGGCAACCACGACAATGTCATCGCGCTGATGTGCGCAGCGATGCTGGGCTACGGCACGGCGAGGCTGATCTCCAACGAGCCGCTCTACCATGCGCTGTCGCGCGTCTTCATCGCCGAGGCGATCCGGCGGCGCAGAACGGAGACGATGCCCGCGCCGGGCTGAGCTATCGTTCTTCCGCTTTCACTTGCGGGAGGCGGACCTCGCTGTTGCGCCAGAGCGTCAGGTCTCCCTGGCTTTCAATGTCGCCGCGCGCGTCGAGAGCTTCCAGTCGCCCGGCGATATCGTCCCAGGAAACCTGGACGCCCGCCTTGCGAAGCGCCTCTTCGGTCTTCGCGAGGACCATGGCCGTCTTCTGCCAGCGGTCCATCACCATTTGCATGATGGCGCGGTCGATGTCGCTGTCCGCCGTCAAGGCGGCCTCAGCCTATTTGCACTTGGCGATCGAGGCCAGCGCGGCCGAAATACCCTTCAGCGAGAACACATAGGAGGTGGGGTTGCCGCGACCGGACTTGGCCTGCACCTTCATGTCGGTGCCGGTCTTCATGGCGGCTATCAGCACCGGCTCTTCCGCCGCGTTCTCGACCCAGGCCGACTTGCCGCGGGTGAACATCGAGAAGGTCTTCTTGTCGATGGTGACCGTGGCCTTGGAGCCTTCCTGGAAATTGTAGCCGGCGATGAATTGCGGCTCGTAGGACACCTGCTGGCCCGGCCGCTGGCTGACGAAGAAGAACATGTCGCCATGGTCGAGTGTCGCCGGCTGCTTGTCGGTCGGCACGGTGAGCACGTAGCAGACCTTGCCGCCGGATGCCTGGTAGCTGTAGGTCCCCCAGGCATTGTGCTGGCCGATCTTGGTCGCCGACTGCGCCAGCGCGGGCGCCGCCAGGGCCACCAGGACCAGGCTGGAAACTGTAGCAATCAATCCACGCATCGCTTTTCCCGTATTCCAAATGGTGCGGCGGCAGGCCGTTGCGGCGTCCTGCCCGTCGCTTCATTTTGATTTAATCAGGGTTACCAAACGGTGAATTTTCCTCAAGAAAAGGACCCTCACCCCAGGAAACCGCCGCCATTCCCGCGCCGTCGCCACAAAGGCGGCAGGCGGGACGTCCCTGTGCCGACTTGGAGGATACGAAAGCGGCAAGAGTTTGACTTTTCAAACAAGCGCTTGCGCCGGTTCGGGCTCAGTCCTTGTCGGCGATCGCGTCCCTGGCAGCCTGCCTGTGCGCGGGCGTGATGTGGGCGCTGACGGCGGTGATCGCGGCGGTCAGCACGGCGAGGTCGTCGGTGAAGCCGAGGCCGAAGATGACATCGGGGATGAAATCGATCGGCAGCACGAAATAGCCGAGCGCGGCGAGCAGGATGCCCTTGGCGCGCATTGGCGTGTCCTTGTCCATGGCGCAGTAATAGGCAGCGACCACCTCTTCCATGAACGGGATCTGCCGGGCGGCCTTCTTGGCTGTGCGCCAGAATTTTTCGCGCACCTCACCTTCGCCGGCGAGCTTGTCGCCGAAGCCGAAGAAATCAAAACCGGGTTGCCGCGCCATCTTCTTCTCCTTGGCGCCGCGCGCTTGGTTCGGTGCACGGCCGCCGGGGGAAAATGTGGTGAAAGCGCCGCCCCATCACAAGAGTTCAGCCGCCAAAATAGCGGTTCATCTTCTTGGCCAACTCGATGTCGAGTGCGGTGACGCCGCCGGCATCATGCGTGTTCAGCGTGACGTCCACGGTCTTGTAGACGTTCGACCAGTCGGGGTGATGGTCCATCTTTTCAGCCGCGAGCGCGACGCGGGTCATGAAGGCGAAGGCCTCGGAAAAGTTCTTGAAACCGAAGCTGCGCCTGATCGAGGCGCCGTCCTCGGCCAGCGACCAGCCGCCCAGTTCCGCCAAAGCGGCAAGGACGGCATCCTTGCCCAGTTTTTCTCTCGTCATGTCTTTGTCCCGTGCTATTTCGGCTTTTGACCCTCACCATAATGCATGTCGTCCGCAAGTGCGTCGCAGTTTTGGGACATGACATGCACAAAAACGGCGCCGGATCGATGAGCGCAAAGCCGATAAATTCCATCCTGTTCGTCTGCCTCGGCAATATCTGCCGCTCGCCTCTCGCCGAAGGCGTGTTGCGCGCCGTGCTGGCCGAGCGCGGGCTGGGCCGAACCATCATGCTCGATTCGGCCGCGACCAGCGGCTGGGAGGTCGGCTCCGCTCCCGATCCGCGTTCGATCTCGATCGCGGCGCATCATGGCATCGACATTTCCGGGCAAAGGGCGCGCAGGGTGGCGCCGGAGGATTTTTCCCGCTTCGACCTGATCCTCGGCATGGACCGGGCGAACGTCCGCGACCTCAAGGCGATCGCGCCCGCCGCCATGCGCGAGCGCATCCACCTGTTCCTGGAGTTTGCCGACGGCGCCGCGGGCGAGGTGCCGGACCCCTATTATGACGGGCCGGACGCGTTCGCCGAGGTCTATCGCATGATCCGCGAGGCGTCGGAGGCGCTGGCAAAGCGGCTGGCAGCGCGCGCGTCGGCGCCCGACAGCGGCCAGGCTTCCTCGACGATATAGGGGCCGCCGCCGACCGAATCGCGCGACGACATCAAAACGAAACGGCCGACGCGGAAGGGCAGCGCCGAGAAATTGCCGCGCGCCGAAAGATACTGCGCAACGTCGAGCGGACTTGAATTGCGCAGCCGCGCCAGCGTCACATGCGGCATGAACTTGCGCGGATCTGCCGGCAGGCCGAGCCGCTGGCAGATGCGGTCGATCTCGCCTTGCAGGGCGGTCAGGTCCGGCGAGACGGCGACGCCGGCCCATACGGCGTGCGGCTTCTTCTGGCCGAAGGCGCCGACACCGGAGAGCGTCAGCGAGAAGGACGGGCGGTGGACGCGGTCCAGCGAGTTGGCGATCTCGTCGGCGACATGGCCCTCGACATCGCCGATGAAGCGCAGCGTCAGATGGTAGTTTTCGACGTCGATCCAGCGGGCTCCGGGCAGGCCGCCCCGGAGCAGGGACAGCGAAAGAGCGGCGTCACGCGGAATTTCGAGGGCGGTGAAAAGACGCGGCATGGCAAGCCTCCTGTCCTCGAATCGAAACTCACGCCCCTAGCGAATCATCGATATCCAAGCGGGGCAAGCGGTTTATTGACCTCGCGGTTTCCCCTACGGCAACCGTGACTTTCCTGCCTCACGACGCGCCGCCACCCGCAGCAATCGACTTCTCCACCGTCGGTAGTATGCCTTCGACCATCCTGTCGACGCCCCTGGCGTTGGGGTGCAGCCCATCGCCAAGCTGCAGGCCGGGCACGCCGGCGACGCCGTCGAGGAAGAACGGATAGAGCGGAACGCCGTATTTCGCGGCGAGCTTCGGATAGATGGCGTCGAAGGCGTTCTGGTAGTCGGCGCCGAGATTGGGCGCGGCGCGCATCCCGGCCAGCAGCACGCCGATCTTGCGCACCTTGAGCCTGGCCAGCATCTCGTCGAGGTTCTTCTCGGGGACGGCCGGCGCCACACCGCGCAGCATGTCGTTGGCGCCGAGCTCGAGGATCACCAGTTGCGTGCCGTCAGGCACCGACCAGTCGAGCCGCGCCAGGCCGCCGCTCGAGGTGTCGCCGGAGACGCCGGCATTGGCGACGCTGACATCGAGACCCTTGGCGCGAAGCGCTGCCTGCAGCCTATCGGTGAAACCCTCACCGGGCCCGAGGCTGAAACCCGCCATCAGGCTGTCGCCGAAACCGACGATCCTGAACGTCTCGGCGCTCGCCGATGAAACGGCGCTGCCGATCGCGGCGAAAAGAACGAGGGCTGCGGCCAGAGTGTGTTTGAAAGCCATGCGGCAGGCCCCATATGAGCGGAAATGGTCTTCAGGCGAAGGCGGGTTCCTGGTTGAGCATCGGATTTCCCCGGTCTCCACTTTGGCTCCGATGCTCTAGCCCTTCTCTACCCATATAGGACGCTTTCATTGTGACAGAAGCCGTCATCGTGCTGAAAGACGTGTCCCTGACGCTGGGTGAAGGCGCGTCCTCCGTTCATGTGCTGAAGGGCGTCAGCCTCAATGTCGCGGCCGGCGAGGCGACCGGCATCGTCGGCCCTTCGGGTTCCGGCAAGTCGACCCTGCTGATGGTCCTCGCCGGACTGGAAAGGGTCGATTCCGGAACAGTCCGCATCGCGGGCGAGCTGCTCAACGGTAAAAGCGAGGATCAGATCGCTTCGTTTCGGGGGCGAAACATCGGCATCGTGTTCCAGTCCTTTCATCTCATCCCCAATATGACGGCGCTGGAAAATGTCGCGGTGCCGCTCGAGCTCGCCGGCCATGCCAATCCGTTCGGCGTCGCGGCGCGCGAGCTGGCGGCGGTGGGGCTCAGCGATCGCGTCACCCATTATCCCGGCGAACTCTCGGGCGGCGAGCAGCAGCGTGTGGCGATCGCCCGGGCGCTGGCGCCCTCGCCGCGCATCCTGATCGCCGACGAGCCGACCGGCAATCTCGACCAGGCGACGGGACGGCAGATCGCCGACCTCCTGTTCGCCAAGGCGGCCGAACGCGACATGACGCTGGTGCTGGTCACGCATGACCAATCACTCGCCGCGCGCTGCTCGCGCCAGGTGTCGATGCGCTCGGGCCGGATCGAGGACGCGCCGAAGCCGGTGAAGGTTTCGGCCTGATGGCGCTGTCGCGGACGTTGAAGCTCGCGGTCCGCTTCTCGCTGCGCGAGATGCGTGGCGGACTGTCCGGGTTCCTGATCTTCCTCGCCTGCATCGCGCTCGGCGTCGCCGCCATCGGCGGCGTCAATTCGGTGGCGCAGGCGATCACCGCCGGCGTCGCCAACCAGGGCCAGACGCTGCTGGGCGGGGACCTGCGCTTCCAGCTCAACCAGCGCGACACGACATCGGCCGAGCGCGATTTCCTCGGCGCACTTGGCGCGATCTCGCACAGCGCCAGCATGCGCTCGATGGCGCGATTGGAGGACGGCTCGGACCAGGCGCTGGTCGAAGCCAAGGCGGTGGATGACGCCTATCCGCTCTTCGGCGCGCTGGCGACCGAGCCGGCGCTGCCGCGCGCCGCGCTGTTCGGCGAGCGGTCCGGCGTCTTCGGCGCCGCGGCGCCCGAGCTTTTGTTCGACCGGCTGAACCTCAAGCTTGGCGACCGGGTGAAACTCGGCGGCGCCACGTTCGAGCTGCGCGCGCGGCTGGTGAACGAGCCGGACGCGGTCTCCGACGGCTTCGGCTTCGCGCCGCGGCTGCTGGTCTCGTCCGAAGGGCTCGCCGCGTCCGGCCTGATCCAGCCGGGCAGCCTGGTCGAGAACGCCTACAAGATCCGGCTGCCCGCCGGCGCCAGCGAGGCCGATCTCAAGGCGATCCAGGATCGCGCGGCCAAGGCGTTTCCGGAGGCCGGCTGGTCGATCCGCACGCGCAGCAACGCTGCACCGGCGCTCTCCTCCAACATCGAGCGCTTCTCGCAATTCCTGACGCTGGTCGGGCTGACGGCGCTGGTGGTCGGCGGCGTCGGCGTGGCCAACGCGGTGCGCGCCTATCTCGACGGCAAGCGCGGCGTCATCGCCACCTTCAAGAGCCTCGGCGCCTCCGGCGGTTTCGTCTTCACCGTCTATCTGGTGCAGATCCTGCTGATTGCCGGCGTCGGCATCGTCGCCGGCCTGATCCTCGGCGCGGCGATGCCGTTCGCAGCGAGCGCCGCGCTGCGGTCGGTCATCCCGGTGCCGGCGGAAGGCGGTTTCTATCCAGGCGCGCTGGCCATGGCGGCGCTGTTCGGCCTGCTGGTGACGCTGGCCTTCGCGCTGCTGCCGCTGGGGCGCGCCCGCGACGTGCCGGCAACGGCGCTGTTTCGCGAGATGGGTTTTGAAAGCCGCGGCTTCCCGCGCCTGCCCTATGTCGCGGCAGCGGTCGGCATCGCGCTGTTCCTGGCGGCGCTCGCCATCCTGTTTTCCGGCGACCGCCGCATCGCCTCGATCTTTGTCGGCGCCACGATCGTCGCATTCGTGGTGCTGCGACTGGTCGGCGCGCTGGTGCAATGGGCGGCGAGGAAGAGCCCGCGTGTCCGCTCGGTCGCGCTCAGGCTGGCGCTGGGCAACATCCACCGGCCGGGCGCCCTGACGCCGTCGGTGGTGCTGTCGCTGGGGCTCGGGCTGACGCTCCTGGTGACGCTGGCGCTGATCGATGGCAATCTCAGGCGCCAGATCTCCGGCAGCCTGCCGGAACGGGCGCCGAACTTCTTCTTCGTCGATATCCAGAGCGGCGATGTCGACGCCTTCTCGGCGCTGATCGGCAAGGAGGCCCCCGGCGGAACGCTGGCCAAGGTGCCGATGCTGCGCGGGCGGGTGATGGCGCTGAACGGCGTCGATGTCGGCAAGGTCACAGTGCCGCCGGAGGGCGCCTGGGTGCTGCGCGGCGACCGCGGCCTGACCTACGATGCCAAAATGCCCGCCAACGCGACGCTGACGCAAGGCGCGTGGTGGCCGCAGGACTATGCCGGCGAGCCGCTGGTGTCGTTTTCGGCCGAGGAGGGGCGGCAGATCGGGTTGAAGCTCGGCGACACCGTCACCGTCAATGTGCTGGGACGCAACGTGACCGCCAGGATCGCCAATTTCCGCCAGGTCGAATGGGAGACGATGGGCATCAATTTCGTCATGGTGTTCTCGCCCAACACTTTCGCCGGAGCCCCGCATGGCTGGCTGGCGACGCTGACCGACAAGAACGCGTCCACGGCGGACGACGCCCGTCTGCTCAACGCCGTCACCCGCGCTTTTCCGGCGGTGACGACGGTCCGGGTCAAGGATGCGCTCGACATCGTCAACCGGCTGGTGGGCCAGCTCGGCACCGCGATCCGCGCCGCCGCCGGCGTGGCGCTGATCGCATCGGTGTTGGTGCTCTCCGGCGCGCTCGCCGCCGGCAACCGGGCGCGCATCCATGATGCGGTGGTGCTGAAGACGCTGGGCGCGACACGCCGGACGCTGATCACGGCGTTCTCGCTGGAATATGTGCTGATCGGCCTTGCCACGGCGGTCTTCGCGTTGGCGGCGGGCGGCGTGGCGGCCTGGTTCGTGGTCGCGCGCATCATGACGCTGCCATCGCATTTCATGCCGGAAGTGGCGGTGGCGACGATGCTGGTTTCGCTGGCGGTCACGGTCGGCATCGGCCTTGCCGGAACCTGGCGGGTGCTCGGGCATAAGGCGGCGCCGGTGCTGCGCAATCTCTGATTTGCCGGGCTGGCGACACCCGAGCCGGGTTAAATCTTGGTAAGAATGCCCCCGAAAAAGGCCGTCAAAGCGGCTTTTTACCTTCTCACGAACCGTTACAGCCGGTTACGGACTTGTTCTTCAGGCGAAGAACCATCATATTCCGCGCAGGCATGCTGGAGCCCTGCCAGCGGCGCCTGGGCCAGAAAAGGCCGGACACCGGACGGGGCAGAAGCAACAGAGGAATTCCAATGGCTGATCCCATTCGCAACTACCAGACGCGCGCCGTGCCCGGCACCCGTGTCGATGCGGACATCGACCAGGGCCTGCGCGCCTACATGATCAAGGTCTACAACCTGATGGGGCTTGGCCTGCTCATCACCGGCCTTGCCGCTATCGGCACGATCATGCTGGCCACCACCACTGACCCGGCCTCGGCGGTCGCCACGCTGCCGAGCGGCGAGATGCTGACCTCCTTCGGCTATGCGATCTTCGGCTCGCCGCTGCGCTGGGTCGTCATCCTCGCCCCGCTGGCGCCGGTGCTGTTCCTGTCGGCCCGCATCCAGTCGATGAGCGTTTCGGCCGCGCAGACCACGTTCTGGGTCTATGCCGGCCTTGTCGGCCTGTCGCTGTCGTCGATCTTCCTGGTCTATACGAGCGCCAGCATCTCGCAGACCTTCTTCGCTACCGCGGCCGCCTTCGGCGCGCTGTCGCTCTATGGCTATACGACCAAGCGCGACCTGACCGCGTTCGGCTCGTTCCTGGTCATGGGCGTGTTCGGCCTGATCATCGCCATGGTGATCAACATCTTCCTGGCGTCGTCGGCGCTGTCCTTCGCCATCTCGGCGATCGGCGTGCTGATCTTTTCGGGCCTCACCGCCTATGACACGCAGAAGATCAAGGAGATGTATTTCGACGGCGACGCCAGCGATGTCGCCGGCCGCAAGGCGACTATGGGCGCCTTGAGGCTCTATCTCGACTTCATCAACCTGTTCATGTTCCTGCTGCAGTTCATGGGCGACCGCCGCTGATCGGCGCTGGAACCACTGAGTTCACGAAGGGCGGCCCAATGGCCGCCCTTTTCTTTTGCGCCTGCCTTTGCTGTTATGGAGGGCAGGTGAACGATTTGCATAAATTATGAGCAGCATTACGATCAGAGCCGCCGTCGCTGCGGACCTCGACCGAATCACGGAAATATACGCCGATGCGGTGACGCACGGCACCGCCAGCTACGAGCTGGAGCCGCCGAGCCGCGCCGAGATGGGCAGCCGATTCGACAGCCTGACGGCGGGCGGCTTCCCCTATCTGGTGGCGGAAAAGGATGGCGTGGTGCTCGGCTATGCCTATGCCGGTCCGTTCCGGCCACGCCCGGCCTATCGCTTCGTCGTCGAGGATTCCGTCTATGTCGCGCCCGAGGCGAAGGGCCAGGGTGTCGGGAGGCTGCTGATGCAAGGGCTGATCGACGCGGCCGAGGCGGCCGGCTTCCGCCAGATCATCGCCGTCATTGGCGACGGCCATGCCGACAGCGCCTCGGTGCGGCTGCACGAGAAGCTTGGCTTCCGCCATTCCGGGCGCCTGGAAGGGTCCGGCTACAAGCACGGACGCTGGCTGGACACGGTCTTCATGCAGCTGTCGCTGAATGGCGGGGCAGGACGTGCGCCGGATTCGGATTCGTGGCCGGAGCGGCGGTTCCGGCTCGGAGGGAGGTGAGGAATTGAAGAATTGAGGAATTGAAGAAAAAGCTTCTATATCAGGCGTTTAGCGCCCTTTCTCTTCAATTCCCCAGTTCTTCAATTCCCCAGTTCCTCAGTTCCTCTTCGACTTCCCAGCTCAAGCCTCGATAACCTTCAGCTTTGGATCGAAGACGCCGAGCACGCGGCCGAGCTCCTGGCCGCGCTTCAGGATGCGGCCGCCGGCGGCGATGACGGAGAAGGCGCCCTGGCGGCGCGCCAGCTTCGGATCCTTGACGATCTGGAACAGCGGCACTTCGCTGGCGCGGCGGAAGACGGAGAAGACGGCGCGGTCGGAGAGATGGTCGATGGCGTAATCGCGCCATTCATTGGCGGCGACCATGCGTCCGTAGAGCCTGAGGATCTGATCGAGTTCGCGCCGGTCGAAGCGCACCGGCTGGTCGAGGCGCTCGCGTCGGGCCTCATGCAGTGGGATCAATATTGCGGATGCGTCCCCATCCTCCGTCCCACTGCCACCGCGATCGGTCATGCCTAGATCCTTCGAATGAATCTTCGCCTTCAGAAGTTGGCCCGTTCGCCATGGAATTGCAAGAGCCGGCGAAGCATGCCAGCGCAGCGCTGTTTCCGTCACGTCCAGTCACGTTTGTGAACCTCCTGTTGGAATTGGTGATGCTCTGCCACATTTCTGCCATTTTCTAACCGCGCTCATGCCCCAATGTCCGACGAGTTTACCGGCGTTGCCTGAGACGGTTCGGTCCGGCACCGGCTCGTAAACCCCAAGCCCCCCGCCCACGGGTCTGCGTCGGATCGAACCAACCTCGGTTTTCCCTCGGAAAATCGGGTGCGACGATCCCAAAACCTAAATGACCGGCGTCAGAAGCAAGCTGACGCCGGTTTTCTATTGCTTGGCTTTCGTGATCCTAGGGTCTGTGCTGCGTCGCTTCGCTCCTAGTGATGAAGAAGCTGACGCTTGGCACACGACGCGAAGGACCAATTCCAACCATCCTCGGATATTCCTTCGACGAGGCCTCGCAGTCCAAAATCTTCGGGATCCGGTTCCGTCATTTCAGCTATAAAGCGGGAAACGTCGGTCCCGGAGGATCTGCGGCCCATGCCCGAGGAGAATGACAACCGCTCGCCTGTTGCGCTCGAACAGCGCGGCATGAGCCCCGACCAGCGCATGTTCTCGCCTTCAGCTGCGCGAAATTTGGCACCGATCCTCGCGGTCCTAGAGCGTGTTCTTCCGACACATGGCGTGGTGCTGGAGATTGGTTGCGGGACCGGGGAGCACGCCGTGTGTTTTGCGGAGGCGATGCCCAACCTCACCTGGCAGCCAAGCGATCCTGATGCCGACGCACGCGCCAGCACCTCTAGCTGGATCAAATTTTCCGGGCTGAACAATGTGCTCGCGCCGCTTGATATAGATGTGTGCTCGAGATCATGGGGCGTCGAGCAAACGGCGCCGTTTGACGCCATCGTGTCGATCAATATGGTTCATATCGCGCCGTGGGCGGCAAGTTTAGGATTGTTTGCAGGCGCTGGCCATTTGCTCCGCACTGGTGGGCTTCTTGTTCTCTACGGGCCATTCATGCGCGACGGCACACACAACGCACCCTCCAACGCCGCTTTCGACGCATCTCTAAAGGAGCGCAACCCATCTTGGGGTGTGCGTGATATTGCAGATCTTGAACGCGTGGGTGAGGCCTCTCGACTTAGTCTCCGCGAGGCGATCGAGATGCCTGCTAACAATTTGTCGGTTGTCTTCTCCTGCGATAGCAGGACAGCCCAGCCCGGTACGTGAGTAAATACGACCAAGCGTCAGATTTTTGCCACTGGCTCCGCCCTAGAGCGTTTCATCGTTTCATGGAAACGCTGAACCGCGCTATCTCTTTGTTTTGACGCAATTCAGGACGGAAACCGCTACGCACTTCCTGGAATGCTCTAGGACGAGGAAGCTCTAAAGCCGGTCGGGCTTGCGGATGAAGGCGGCGCCGAGGATCGGGCCTGGCATGCCGTCCTTGCCGACGGATTGCAGCAGCACCGCACAGCCGGCCTTCTTGGCGATTTCGGTCATCGGCAATTCGTAGCGCTGCGGCTTGCCGTGCCACATGCCGGCGATCTGGATGTCGGAGACGGCGTTCCAATAGGTCAGGCTGCGGCCGCTGTTCTCGCCCTGTCCGATCTTCACCATCTGCGGCGGATCGAAATAGACGATCACCACATGGGCGTCGTTGGGGCCGTTGCCGGCGTCGCCGGCATCGATCATGACGCGGTCGCTGGTGCGGCTGACCTTGATGCCGACGCGCATGCCTTCGCCGGTCCGGTCGAGGCGCGCCAGCGTGCCGTCGACTTCCTTGCGGCTGGCGCCGTTGACGTGGCTGCGGCCGTTGATGACGGCTTGCGGCGTGTAGACAGAGCGGCTGCCGAAGGCGCGCATATAGTCGTACTGCCGGTCGGTGTTTTCCTTGCTGCTCAGCGTGTCCTGCCAGCCGAGATAGTCCCAGTAGTTGACGTGATAGGCGAGCGCGACGAGGTCCTCCTTGCTGGCAAGCTCGGCAAAGAACTCGTCGGCCGGCGGACAGGAGCTGCAGCCCTGGCTGGTGAAAAGCTCGACCACGCCGAGCGGCTTGTCGGTTTGCTGTTTATCGGCCCGGGCGGTCTCTGGCTCGCTTGCAAGCACCGCGCCGGCACATGCCGACAGGGCCAGCGCAAGTGCCGCGAGCCGCAAGGGTTTTGCAAATGCCATGGCCGTTCCGATTCCCGCCGGTGACGCCGGCCTTGTTCTGATTGCTAAAATATGTGGCAGAACCGCCAGTCAACGGGAAGTCACGTTGCGGTGAAATTTTCGGCGCTGCAAGCACGCCCAGGGCCGCAATAGGAAAGACCCCTCCACTTCATGCTGCGGTTCGATTCGGAGGGCGCATCATCGTCATGTGGCAAACACTCCTGACGCCCGTCGATCTTTATTGCGAGCGGACCGGGCCGGAACTTTGGGCAGAGCCGGCTAATGCTTTGACCAACCTTGCCTTTATTGCCGCGGGATTGTGGGGCGCGCGGGAAGTGCGGAATAGGGGAATAGGGGAATAGGGGAATAGGGGAATAGGGGAATAGGGGAATAGGGGTGTCTCTTCCCTACTTCCTTACTCCCCTACTCCCTTATCAAGCTGCCAGATCGCGCAGCACGTACTGCAAAATGCCGCCGTTCTTGAAGTAGTCGAGCTCGTCCAGCGTATCGATGCGGCAGATGATCGGGATGTTCTTCACCGTGCCGTCGCCATAAGTGACCTTGGCGGTCATCTTCTGGCGCGGCTTGATGGCGTCCAGGCCGTCGATCTCGACCAGCTCGTCGCCTTTGAGGTTGAGCGAGGCCCATGAGGTGCCGTCCTCGAAGACGAAGGGGATGACGCCCATGCCGACCAGGTTCGAGCGATGGATGCGCTCGAAGGACTGGGCGATGACGGCGCGGACACCAAGCAGATTCGTGCCCTTGGCCGCCCAGTCGCGTGAGGAGCCGTTGCCGTATTCGACGCCGGCGAAGATGACCAGCGGCACGCCTTCCTTCTTGTATTCCATCGCGGCGTCGTAGATCGACATCTCCTCCTTCGAGGGATAGTGGATCGTGTAGCCGCCCTCGCGGCCGTTCTCGCCCAGCATGTGGTTGCGGATGCGGATGTTGGCGAAGGTGCCGCGCATCATCACCTCATGGTTGCCGCGCCGCGTGCCGTACTGGTTGAAGTCGGCGACGCCGACGCCATGCTCGGTGAGGTACTTGCCGGCCGGCGAGGCGGCCTTGATCGAGCCCGCCGGCGAGATGTGGTCGGTGGTGATCTTGTCGCCGAAGAGGCCGAGCACGCGCGCGCCCTTGATGTCGCCGATCTTGCCGAAGCCCGATGTCATGCCGGCGAAATAGGGCGGGTTCTGCACATAGGTCGAGCTGTCGTCCCAGGCATAGGTCTGGCCTTCCGGCGCCTTGACCTTCTGCCAGTACTCGTCGCCCTTGAAGACGTCGGCGTATTTGCGGGCGAACAGCTCGCGCGTGACGTTCTTCTCGATGAACTCCTGGATCTCGGCTGTGCTCGGCCAGATGTCCTTGAGGTAGACGGGGTTGCCGTTCCTGTCCTCGCCAAGCGGCTCGGTGGTCAGGTCCTTGGTCACCGTGCCGGCCAGCGCATGGGCGACGACCAGCGGCGGCGAGGCGAGATAGTTCGCCTGCACGTCCGGCGAGACGCGGCCCTCGAAGTTGCGGTTGCCGGACAAGACCGCGGCGGCGATCAGGCCCTTGTCGTTGATGGTCTTGGAGATCGGCGCCGGCAGCGGGCCGGAATTGCCGATGCAGGTGGTGCAGCCGAAGCCGACCAGGTTGAAGCCGATCTGGTCGAGCTCCTTCTGCAGGCCGGATTTTTCCAGATATTCCGCGACCACTTGGCTGCCTGGCGCCAGCGAGGTCTTCACCCACGGCTTCTGCTTCAGACCGACGCGGTTGGCGTTGCGGGCGAGTAGCCCGGCGCCGATCAGCACGCTCGGGTTCGAGGTGTTGGTGCACGAGGTGATGGCGGCGATGACGACGTCGCCATGGCCGAGATCGTGGTCGGTGCCTTCGACGGCGTAGCGCTTGGAGATCTCGGCGGCCTTCTTGTACTCGGTCTCCATCGCCTTGGCGAAGCCGGCCGGAATGCCTTCCAGCGCGACGCGGCCCTCAGGGCGCTTCGGGCCTGCCATCGACGGCACGACGTCGCCGAGATCGAGCTCGAGCAGGTCGGTGAAGACCGGGTCGGCGGAGCCGGCGTCGCGCCACATGCCCTGGGCCTTCGAATAGGCCTCGACCAGGGCGATGCGGTTCTCGTCGCGGCCGGACATCGTCAGGTAGCGGATGGTCTCGCTGTCGACCGGGAAGAAGCCGCAGGTGGCGCCGTATTCGGGCGCCATGTTGCCGATGGTGGCGCGGTCGGCCAGCGTCATGTTGGAGAGGCCGGGGCCGAAGAACTCGACGAACTTGCCGACGACGCCCTTCTTGCGCAGCATCTGGGTAACGGTGAGCACGAGGTCGGTGGCGGTGACACCTTCCTTGAGCTTGCCGGTGAGGCGGAAGCCGATGACCTCCGGCAAGAGCATGGAGACGGGCTGGCCGAGCATCGCCGCCTCGGCCTCGATGCCGCCGACGCCCCAGCCGAGGACGCCGAGGCCGTTGATCATGGTGGTGTGCGAATCGGTGCCGACGCAGGTGTCGGGATAGGCGGTGGTTTCGCCGTCCTCGCTGTTCGTCCACACGACCTGGCCGAGATATTCGAGGTTGACCTGGTGGCAGATGCCGGTGCCGGGCGGCACGACGCGGAAGTTGCGGAACGCCTGCTGGCCCCATTTCAGGAACTTGTAGCGCTCCTCGTTGCGCTCATATTCGAGCTCGACATTGCGGGCGAAGGCCATCGGCGTGCCGAACTCGTCGACGATGACGGAGTGGTCGATGACGAGATCGACCGGCACCAGCGGGTTGATCTTTTCCGGATCGCCGCCGAGCGCCTTGATGCCGTCGCGCATGGCCGCCAGGTCGACCACCGCCGGAACGCCGGTGAAATCCTGCATCAGAACGCGGGCCGGACGGTAGGCGATCTCGACGCCGGCGGTGCCCTTGTCGGTCAGCCAGCCGGCCACCGCCTGGATGCTTTCCTTGGTGACCGAGCGGCCGTCCTCGTTGCGCAGCAGGTTCTCCAGCAGCACCTTCATCGAATAGGGCAGCCGGGCGATGCCGGCGAGGCCGTTCTTCTCGGCCTCGGTGAGGTCGAAATAGACATAGTCAGCGCCACCCGCGGTCAGGGTGCGGCGGCATTTGAAACTGTCCAGGGATTTTGACACGTGCGATCCGTCCTTGTCTGTTCAGCCTGAAAGGGAACGGACGCCGATGGCATGCAATCACGCGCAAAGGTGCGGGTACGGCCATTTCCGCTGTCCGCTCCCAAGCAACCCGAGCCGTTCAAGGCGGCGCGTGCGCTGGTTCGGCGCTAATTCTGTTCCCGAGCCGACCGCTGGCACGGATGAACCGCATATAGAGAATTTCCTGGAATAGTTCTAGACAGTCGAAAGGCAAATTTGTGCGATGCGGCGACGGCCGCGAAACAGCGCTTTCGGAACGGGCAATGATGCGGCTGATCGCCGAAAATCTGGGCGGCGAGCGCGGCGGCGAGACGGTCTTTTCCGGCATCGGCTTTGCACTCGAGAAGGGCGAGGTGCTGGTCGTCACCGGGCCGAACGGCGCCGGCAAATCGACGCTGCTGAGGGTCATCGCCGGTCTGCTGCGGGCCGCCGAAGGGCGGGTCCAGGTCGAAGGCGGCGGCGAGGCTTTTCCCACGGTCGCCGCGGCGTCACACTATCTCGGCCATCTCAACGCGATGAAGACGGTCTTGAGCGTGGCTGAGAATCTGCGCTTCTGGCGCGACTTCTGCGGCGAGCCGGCGCTCGGCGTCGACGAGGCGTTGGAGACCGTCGGGCTCGGCGGCATCGGCCATCTGCCGTTCGGCTATCTCTCGACCGGCCAGCGGCGGCGGGCATCCATCGCAAAACTCCTGGTCAGCCACCGGCCGATCTGGCTCCTCGACGAACCGACGGCGGGGCTGGACAAGGCGTCCGAGGAACGGTTCGCGGGGTTGATGCGCGGGCATCTGGAAGAAGGCGGGATCATCGTGGCGGCGACGCATCTGCCGCTGGGGTTGGAGGGGGCGCGCGAGCTGCAAATGAGGGTGGCCGGTTGATGTCGTTGCTCTACGGCGCCCCCCTCTGGCCTGCCGGCCATCTCCCCCACGAGGGGGGAGATCAGACGTCGCCGGCGATTTCGCCAATCACCAACATTGAAAAGATGAGCGGGGCGCCGGAGCTGCCAATCTCCCCCCAAGTGGGGGAGATGGCCGGCAGGCCAGAGGGGGGCGCGAAGGAACGCACGCCTAACCAGGGGGCCGCCTCATAATGTGGTCCCTCTTCCTGCGCGACATCCGCCTCTCCATCCGCGCCGGTGGCGGGGCGCTGACGGGCGTCATCTTCTTCCTTGCCGTCATCGCCACGATCCCGTTCGGCGTCGGCCCGGATCTCAACCTGCTTGGCCGCATCGGCCCGGCAATCCTGTGGATCGCCGCCCTGCTTGCCTGCCTGCTCGGCCTCGACCGGCTGTTCCAGGCCGACCGCGAGGACGGCTCGCTCGATCTTCTGGTGCTGGGCCACGATCGCCACATGCTGGCGCTGACGGTGCTGGTGAAATGCCTGGCGCATTGGGCGGGAAGCGTGCTGCCGCTGGTGGTCGCCGCACCCTTGCTGGGGCTGTTCATGAACATGGAGGCGGCCGGCATCGGCGCCACCGCGCTCACGCTTCTCGTCGGCACGCCAGCCATCACCTTCATCGGCGCCGCCGGCGCCGCGGTCGCGGTGGCGCTGCCGCGCGGCGGGCTGCTGATCTCGGTGCTGGTGCTGCCGCTCACCATTCCGGTGCTGATCTTCGGCGTTTCGGCCAGCTATGGCGCGGTGGCCGACCCGGCGCCGTTTCTGCAGCCTTTCCTCATTCTTGCCGCGCTGACGCTGTTTCTTGCCGTGCTCGGACCGCTGGCGGCGGCTTTGGCGCTGCGCCACGGGACGGACTGAGGCTGCGGCGCGGCGGCCGATTGCGAAGCCGGAACGGCAAGGCTAAGGGAAAGCATGATCGAACAGGGCGACATGGCCGGACCGGAAAGCCGCATCCACGTGGAGCGGCTGCCATGAGCGCGCATGCGCTCTATGTCACGGCCGCCTATGCCATCACGGCGCTGGTGCTGGCCGCGCTGGTCGCATGGATCCTCATCGACCAGCGCGGCCGCAAGCGGGATCTCGCCGAGCTGGAAGCCGCCGGCGTGCGCCGGCGCTCCGCCAAGGGCGCCGAGGCCGTCAAGGACAAGGGCGCGAAATCATGAGCAGCGAGAGCACGGAGGCCGGAACGCCGGCGCGGTGGCGGCGCCTGTTCGTGCTTTTGCCGCTGCTGGTGTTCCTCGGGCTGGCGGGGCTGTTCCTGTCGCAGCTTCTGTCGGGCCGCGACGTGTCGGAAGTGCCGTCGGCGCTGATCGGCCTGCCGGCGCCGCAGACCAGTCTGCCGCCGCTGGAAGGCAGCGCCTTGCCGGGGCTCGATTCGAAAGCCTTCGCCGGCAAGGTCACGCTGGTCAACGTCTTCGCCTCATGGTGCGCGCCGTGCCGCGACGAGCATCCGGTGCTGCTCGCTCTGTCGAAGGACAAGCGTTTCGTGCTGGCGGCGCTGAACTACAAGGACGAGCCGGCGAACGCCCGCCGATTCCTCGGCGAGGTCGGCAATCCCTACCAGGCGATCGGTGTCGACGAGGCGGGCCGGGCGGCGATCGACTGGGGCGTCTACGGCGTGCCGGAAACCTTCGTCGTCGGCAAGGACGGCAAGATCGCCTACAAGCATGTCGGGCCGATCACGGCCGAATCTGCGGAAACTCTGCTCTTGCCGCAGATCGAGAAGGCGCTGGCGGCGCATTGATATCAGGTGATGCCGGCCTGCGAATCGCGGCTTCCTGCGCTTCCGGTGCTCACGTACCTAAGTACGCTCCGCTCCGGTTCTCGGAATCCACCATTCTCGACTCGGCCTGACTTGAATCTCAACGCGCCTGACGGCGCGGAGCTGGTTGGGGCGAAAAACTCAGCCGTAGATCTGCTTGTGGATCTGGTAGAGCATCTCGGAGCGGTCGGCGCGCATGTCGGCCAGATCGCGGCTGGAGAAGCTGTCGATTTCGGCGACGAGGCGGTTGTACTGCTTGCGCTTGGCGATGCTGGTGCGAGCGCGGGAAACAAAGTTGTCGAAGATCATGACGAGGTCCTTTCGTGCCGCGTTCTGGCGGCGAATTGTTCCTCCCTTGATCGATACGGAGCATGACATAGGAATAGTGCGTTGCAAAAAGAAGATGTTGCAATGCACCATTGCGCTGAACGCATAGCCGGTTAACCGGCCGTTACCGCCGAGCAAACCTGATTGAAGGCCGCCAAGGCCTCAAGAGACGGTGAAGCCGTCATCACCGATCTTGCCATATCGCTCGCCGGCTGGCTTGATCGCGACCGACTGAATGCCGGGAGGAAATGCATGGCGGCCGCCGACTACTACGAAATCCTCGATCCGCGTTTCGCGCGGTTGTTCAACTCCAACGCGCAAGTGGAGAAGCTGTTCACCGGATGCCGCTGGGCGGAAGGCCCGGCCTGGTTCGCCGCCGGCCGTTATCTCGTCTGGTCGGATATCCCGAACAATCGCATGCTGCGCTTTGACGAGACCGACGGCGGCGTCAGCGTGTTCCGCCAGCCGTCGGGAAATTCCAACGGCAACACGGTCGACCGGCAGGGCCGGCTGGTCACCTGCGAGCATTCGGGCCGCCGCGTCAGCCGCACCGAGCATGACGGCTCGATCATCACCATCGCCGACAAATGGCGCGGCAAGCGGCTGAATTCGCCCAACGACGCGGTGGTGAAGTCCGATGGCTCGATCTGGTTCACCGATCCGAGCTACGGCATCGACACCGACTATGAAGGCGACAAGGCCGAGAGCGAGATCGGCGCCTGCAACGTCTACCGGGTCGATCCGGACAGCGGCGAGATCGATGCCGTCATCACCGACATGGTGAGGCCCAACGGGCTTGCCTTCTCGCTCGACGAAAGCAAACTCTATGTCGCCGACACCGGGCGCACCCACGGCGCCAAGAACCCTGCGCATATCCGCGTCTTCAACGTCGGCAAGGGCGGCAAGAAGGTCTCCGGCGAAAAGGTCTTCGCGGACTGCACCGCCGGCCTGTTCGACGGCTTCCGGGTCGACGAGGACGGGCGCATCTGGACGAGCGCCGCCGACGGCGTCCATTGCTACGATCCGGACGGCACATTGATCGGCAAGGTCAAGGTGCCGGAGGTCGTCGCCAACTGCGTGTTCGGCGGCAACAAGCGGAACTGCCTTTACATCGCGGGCACGACATCGCTCTACATGGTGCGGCTGATGGTCAACGGCGCCAAAACGTATTAACGGCTCGCCGGAGGCGCTCCTCCATGCCGTGACCTTCGACGTCGGGTGCAGCGGTGCAGAATTCTGTAACCGTTGCAATGCCTTAGCGTAGCGGCATGGCTCCTAGGGTCTGCGCTGCGTCGCTTCGCTCCTTGCTTCGCCCGAGGATGACGACGTCATGTTCGACCGCGTATAGACGCCGCGAAGCCCTGCACCGCCGCGCGCATCGCCAGCCGGTTCTCGGCCGTCGTCAAGATCGCCTCCATCTCCGGCGGCTTCTTGCCGATCAGGACGATCTCCAGCGCCGTCTCCTCAAAGAGGACGAAAGACATGGTGCGCATGATCTCGCTGAGCGCGGCGCGGGCGTAGAGCGAGCGCGGCGAGGCGTGCACCAGCATGGCCGGCTTGGCGACGGCGGCGTCGCGCGACACCAGCCAGTCGAGCGCGTTCTTCAGACCGCCCGGCACGCCATGGGCATATTCCGGACAGGAGACGATGACGCCGTCGGCCGCCGTGACGGCCTCGATCAGCGCTGCCGCTTCCGGTGGCGTGCGCTCGCTCTCGTCGTCCGGGTTGAAGATCGGCAGCCGGCCAAGTCCGTCATAGAGGGTCACGCGGGAGCCGGCCGGCGCGTTTTGAGCCAGCGCCGCGAGCAGCGCCGAATTGGTCGAGGCGGCGCGCAGGCTGCCGGAAATGGCAAAGATGTTGAGCAAGCGGGAACTGTCCGGGCGAATCGGGCCCGAGGCTACCACATGGTCTGCCGGTAATCCTGGTCCAGCTCGCGGTCGATGTCGCCGGCCGCCTCCGCGAGCGCCAGCTGGTCGCGGATGATCTGGCCGAGCGTCGGCAGCGTCGCGCGGTCGTACCAGGTCTCCGGCTTCCACAGATCCGAGCGCATGAAAGCCTTGGCGCAATGCATGTAGGCGGCCTTGACCGACACCACGACGACGCTCTGCGGCTCCTTGCCGTCGACGGCCAGCCGCCCGCGCAGGCCGGCATCGACGGTGATGCGGGCGTCGCCGTTGACGCGCAGCGTCTCGTTCATGCCGGGAATGAGGAACAACAGCCCGACCGAGGGATTGCGGACGATGTTCTCCAGCGTGTCCAGCCGGTTGTTGCCGGGCCGGTCGGGGATGGCGATGGTGTTGTCGTCGAGGATGGCGGCGAAGCCGGGCTTGTCGCCTTTCGGCGTCACGTCGGCATTGCCGGCGCCGTCGGAGGAGCCGATCAGCACGAAGGGGCTCTTGCCGATGAAGGAGCGGCAGTGGCCGTCGAGCGCCTTCAGCTCCTTGCGGATGGGGCCGTCGGTCGGTCGGGGCGTCTTGTAGATCGTCCTCAGCTCGTCGCGCGTGGTGAGGAATTCCATGCCCGTCCCCCTCTCAGTTCTATTTGCCGGCGTTCTCTTCCTTGGCCTTTTCCTCCAGCGAATGGCGCATGATCAGCGGCATCTGGCTGAAGGTGAAGAGAAGCGTGATGGGCATGATGCCCCAGACCTTGAACGTAACCCAGGCATCGGTCGAGAAATTGCGCCAGACGACTTCGTTGACGATGGCCAGGAAGAGGAAGAACAGCCCCCAGCGGAAGGTAAGCTTCCTCCAGCCCTCGGTGTTGAGGCTGAAGGCGGAATCGAAGACGTAGCCAAGCAGCGACTTGCCGAAGAACAGGCCGCCGAGCAGCACGCCGCCGAACAGCGTGTTGACGATGGTCGGCTTCATCTTGATGAAAATGTCGTCCTGCAGATAGAGCGTCAGTGCGCCGAAGACGAAGACCACGACACCCGACACGAGCGGCATGATCGGCAAGGTGCGGGTCAGCAGCCAGGACGCCATCAGCGCGATGGCGGTGGCGCCCATGAACAGGCCCGTGGCGACGAAAATCGGTCCGCCGAGCTCGCCCAGGGCCGGAAATTTCTGCACCAGCCATTCGCCGCGCGCATTGGCGAAGAAGAACACCAGCAGCGGCCCGAGCTCGAGCAGCAGCTTGAGCGCCGGGTTGACGCCTTCCTTCTTCTGTTTCTGCGGGTCGGATGGGTCGCGTTCGAGGATGTTCATGGAAGTCCTTGTTGTCCCGAAAGTCGGCGCTTTTGGGATCGTTCAAGCCACGCCGGCGATCGCCCTGGCGAATTCGCTGGCTGAAAAAGGTTCGAGGTCGTCGACCTGTTCGCCGACGCCGATGAAATAGACCGGCAGCCTGTGCTTGGCCGCGATCGCCACCAGAATACCGCCGCGCGCCGTGCCGTCCAGCTTGGTCATCACCAGGCCGTTGACGCCGGCGACGTTGCGGAAGATCTCGACCTGGTTGAGCGCATTCTGGCCGGTGGTGGCGTCGACCGTCTGCAGCACGGTGTGCGGCGCTTCCGGGTCGAGCTTGCCGAGCACGCGCACGATCTTCTCCAGCTCCGCCATCAGCTCGGCCTTGTTCTGCAGCCGGCCGGCGGTGTCGATGATCAGCACGTCGGAGCCGGCCTCCTTGGCCTTCTCGAAGGCGTCATAGGCGAGGCCGGCGGCATCGGCGCCGAGCTTGGAGGCGATGACCGGCGATTTCGTCCGCTCACCCCAAATCTTGAGCTGCTCGATCGCGGCGGCGCGGAAGGTGTCGCCGGCGGCGAGCATTACCGACAGGCCGCCATCGGTCAGCTTGGCGGCCAGCTTGCCGATGGTCGTGGTCTTGCCGGTGCCGTTGACGCCGACCACCAGGATGACATGCGGCTTGTGGCTGAGGTCGAGCTCCAGCGGCAACGCGACGGGGGTCAGCACCTTCTCCACCTCGGCCGCCATGACCGAGCGCACCTCCGTGTCGGAGACATCCTTGCCGTAGCGGCTGGAGGCCAGCGCATCGGTGACGCGGAGCGCGGTTTCCAGGCCGAGATCGGCGCGGATCAGCACGTCCTCCAGGTCCTGCAGCGTGTCCTCGTCCAGCTTGCGCTTGGTGAAGACGCCGGCGATGTTGCCCGAGAGCTCGCGCGAGGAGCGGGCAAGCCCATCGCGCATGCGCTGGAACCAGGAACGCCGCGGCGCCGGCTCCGGCGCCTTTTGCACCTCGGCCTTCTGCTCGACCTTTTTCGCGACGGTTACCTTGCCGGCGGATGGCGTGGGCTTTGGCTGCGGCGCGGGGACGGCTTCTGGCTCGGGTGCAATCTCGGCAAGGATCCGCTCCGGTTCGACCAGCGCAGGCTGGCGAATAGGCGGAGAGATTTCCGCCGGCGGAGCAGGCTCCAGTGACGCCAAATCCTGTGGAGGTCGGCGCTGCCCCTCACCCTTACCCTCTGCCCGTGAAGGACGGGGAGAGGGGGGCGTCGGCGTTGGCACTTCTTCCTTCTCCCCGTCACTATGCGGGGAGAAGGTGCCGGCAGGCGGATGAGGGGCGGCGCCGACCTCTGAAGATGGCTCGATAGAAGGTGCCTCGGCCGGTGGAATCTCGATCGGCGACGGCGTATCGGCAGGGACTTCGCTGGGCAGGGTCGGCACCTCGATCGGCGACGGCTCAGGCTGCGGTTCCGGATGCGACGGGACAATTTCCGGCTCGGCCGGCGCGGGTGCAGGCACCTCTTGGGGCTGCGGCTCGGGCGCTGGTTCCGGTACCGTCGGCTGTGTTGGGATTTCTTCGGGTACCGGCGGCTCGGGCGTCTGCGGCTCGGGCTGAGGCTCCTCTACGGGCTCAGGCTCCGGCAGCGGTTCCGGCTCAGCCGGAACGGTTGGCTCCGGCAGCGGCGGAATGATCGGGGCCGGCTCGGGCTTCGGCTCTTCCGGCGCCGGTTGCGGCGTGGGTGCGGCCTCCACTGCGGGAGGCGGAGCCGGCATCGTGACTTCCGCCTCAGGCTGCGGCACGTCGCGCTTCAGCAATTCCGGAACAGCCTGCTCGGCCGCCGGCTTCAGCGCCTCGAGCGCGTCCCATTTGATCGGCGGCAGCGGGGCGGTCTCGTCGACGCGTTCCTCGACGACTTCCTTCTTGCCGAACGAAAATATCTTCTTGAAGAAACCGGCCATGCTTTGCGTTTTCTCAGGCGGCGCGGGCGGCCAGGGGCGCCGCGATCAAGCGGGCACTGTCATGGCCGGTGATGATGGCCTCGACGATCTCGCCCGGCGTCCCGGCGTCGATGGCGGCCAGCGTAAACCCCTCGGTGCGGCCGAGACCGTCGCGCTCGACCAGGATCGACTGGCGCGTGCCGGCAAGGGCGGCAAGATGGCGGCGATAGGCCGCCTCGCCGGCGGCGCGGAGCCTGGCGGCGCGCTGCTTGACCACCTCGCGCCGGACCTGCGGCATGCGCGCAGCGGGCGTGCCTTCGCGTGGGCTGAACGGGAAGACGTGGAGATGCGTCAACCCGCATTCCTCGACTATTCTTTCCGAATTCTCGAACATCGCCTCGGTCTCGGTCGGGAAGCCGGCGATGATGTCGGCGCCGAAGACAATGCCGGGGCGCAGCTTGCGCACGTCCTCGCAGAAGCGGATCGACTGGTCGCGCAGATGGCGGCGCTTCATGCGCTTCAGGATCATGTCGTCGCCCGACTGCAGCGACAGGTGCAGATGCGGCATCAACCGGGGCTCGGTGGCGATGGCGTCAAGCAAGTCCTCGTCGGCCTCGATGGAATCGATCGAGGACAGCCTGAGCCGCTTCACGTCGGGCACCTGGCGCAGGATCGTCTTCACCAGTTTCCCAAGTTTCGGGCTCCCCGGCAGGTCGGCGCCAAAGCTGGTCATGTCGACGCCGGTCAGCACGATCTCGGCATAGCCATTGTCGGCCAGCCGCTTGACCTGCTCGACCACGGCGCCCATCGGCACCGAGCGCGAATTGCCGCGGCCATAGGGGATGATGCAGAAGGTGCAGCGGTGGTCGCAGCCGTTCTGCACCTGGACGAAGGCGCGCGCCCGGCCTTCGATCGCATCGACCATGTGGCCGGCCGTCTCGCGCACCGAGAAGATGTCGTTGACGCGCGCCTTCTCGGTGTCGTTGACGCCGAAATCGGGCAGCGCGCGATAGGAGTTCGCCTTCAGCTTCTCCTCATTGCCGAGCACGAGGTCGACCTCGTCCATGGCGGCGAAGTTCTGCGGCTCGGTCTGCGCCGCGCAGCCGGTGACGATGATGCGGGCGTGCGGGTTCTCGCGGCGGGCCTTGCGGATCGACTGCTTGGCCTGGCGCACCGCTTCCGCGGTGACGGCGCAGGTGTTGAAGATGACGGCGCCGCCCTTCAGCGCGCCGAGGCCGGCGCTTTCCGCCTCCTTGCGCATCACCTCGGATTCATAGGTGTTCAAGCGACAGCCGAAGGTGACGACGTCTATTGCCATCAGGCCGCGCTTTCGGTGTCGCGGGCCCAGGTGCCGGTCGAGGGGTCGAAGCTGCCGGAGAATTCCCATTCGGCGGCACCCGTCAGGATGACGTGGTCGTCGTCGCGCCATTCGACATGCAGCGAGCCGCCGCCGGGCGTCATCAGCGACACGCTGCGGCCGGTGCGCTTGGTGCGGGCGGCCGCCACCACGGCGGCGCAGGCGGCCGAGCCGCAGGCCTTGGTCAGGCCGGCGCCGCGTTCCCAGGTGCGGATGACCATGGTTTCGGGCGAGGTGACCTGCGCGAGGGTGATGTTGGCGCGCTCGGGGAAGATCGGATGGTTTTCCAAAAGCGGGCCGAAGCGGTCGAGCTCATAGGACCAGACGTCGCGGTCGACCCAGAAGATGGCGTGCGGGTTGCCCATCGAGACTGCCGAGGGCGAATGCAGCACCGGCGCGTCGATCGGGCCGATCTGCAGCTCGATCATGCGGGTGTCGCGGAACTCCTCGGCAAGCGGGATCTCCTGCCAGCCGAAGCGCGGCGCGCCCATGTCGACCGAGATCGTGCCGTCGGCATGTTCCACGGCGTTGAGGATGCCGGCGCGGGTCTCGAAGGTGAAAGCCTTCTGGCCGGTCTCGGCGGCCAGCGCCTGCACCACGCAGCGTGTGCCGTTGCCGCAGGCCTGCGCGCCGGAACCGTCGGAATTGAGGATGTCGATATAGTAGGCGGTGCCGGGCGTCCTGGCGTCATGGATCGCCATGATCTGGTCGAACTTGGTCGCGGCGTCGCCATTGAGCGCGATCGCCGCCGCCGGCGTCACCCGGTCGGCACGGCCGCGCATATCGGCAACGATGATCTCGTTGCCGATGCCGTTCATCTTGGCGAAGGGGGCGGTGCCTGCCATCTAGCCGGTCATTCCATGTCCGTTTGGCGCTATATGGCGGAAACGGGCGGGAATTACCAGTGCGGCGCGGTTGAAGCGGCGGCGAAGACGTCGCGCCTTGGCGACGACGAAGAGGTCGCGCCTTGCCGACGACGAAGACGTCGCGGCTAGGTTACGGCAAAGATGCCGAACCTAAGTAACCGCGAAGACGCCGAGCACGATCAGCAGGAAGATGACGAGGACGATGCCGATCAGGACGCGCGCGCCGGTGGCGGCCGCGCCCGCCAATGCCGGCATGCCGAGCAGGCTCGCCGCGGCGGCGACAATAAGAAGGATGATGATCCACTTGATCATGGGAAGGCTCCCAGCCGAATTGCGTTGTGGGATCAACGCCTCTTGTCGGCTTGGGTTCCTGTGGTCGGCTCAGGTTCCTGGGGCCAGGCGGCCGGCACATCCCACGCCTCGCCCGGCTGCAAGGCGCGGAAACGCTCGCGCGGCAGGCGCTCGGCGTCGAGCGCCTCGGCCAGTTTGCGGGCAGGCTCGTCGATCGGCTCATTGGTGAGCTGGAAGGTGCCCCAGTGGCAGCCGGCGGCGTGCGCTGCGTTGCAGAGCTTCATGCCTTGCACCGCTTCCTCCGGATTCTGGTGCTGCGGCTCCATGAACCAGCGCGGCTCATAGGCGCCGATCGGCAGGATGGCGAGGCGGAAGCCGCCATGCTTTTCGGCCATCAGCCGGTAGTTGGCGCCGCCATGGAAGCCGGTATCGCCGGCAAAATAGATTTTGCCGCTTGGCGTCTCGACCACGAACCCCGCCCACAGGGCCATGCGCCGGTCGCGCGTGCCGCGGGCCGACCAGTGGTGCACCGGCTCGACATGGACGGCGGCATCTTTGCCGAGGTCGATCCTGTCGCCCCAGTCATGCGCGCTGAGCCGCATGCCGGGCACGGCGGCGTCGATGATGGCGTCGTTGCCGAGCGGCGTGATCACCAGCGGGTCGTGCGTTTCCTTCAGCCGCTTCAGCGTGGCGAGATCGAGATGGTCGTAATGGTTATGGCTGACCAGAACGAGGTCGATCGGCGGCAACTGGGAAAAGGCGATGCCCGGCGCGTTGACCCGTTTCGGCCCGGCGAAGGACAGCGGCGAGACGCGCTCCGACCAGACCGGATCGGTGAGGATGTTCAGCCCCGCCGTCTGGATGAGCAGCGAGGAATGGCCGACCATGGTGAGCCGCAGCGCGCCGCTGTCGACGCGCTCGTCCGGCCTCGCCTGATGGAACGGGCTCGGATTGGCCGCCGGCCATTTCGCGCGCTCGCCGCCCAACTGCCATTTCAGGAGATCAGCGAAGCGGCCGGGCGGCTTGCCGTCGGGGTTGAAGAACAGGGTGCCGTCGAAATGGTCGCTTGGCGGGCCGCTGTAATAGCGGTTGGCGGCTCTCTTTCTTGCGGCCAAGGTTGCGGCTCCGGCATGTTTCTTCCTCTTGCAAGATAGGATCGATGCCATCTGGCGCAAGCATTTGGGGATGGGGGCATGCCCTGGCCAAAGGCCGCGCGCTGGCGCCGGCGATGATTTCCGGTATACGATCGCTCGGCGGAATGGAGGGGGCCACCATGCGTCGGCAAGCAGTTCTTGCAGTCGTGGCGACGATCATGGGGATCGCGCCGATAGCGCCGGCTGCCGCGCAGACGCAGCCCGGCGCTTGTGCTCACACGCCAGCCATCCTGGACGCGGGCGATTTCCTGCTCGCCGAACCGGCAACGTTCCCGAATTTCTGGCGCGATCGTTTTGGCGATGACGCGGCCTATCTGAAGATACGCTATGGCGGCCTTGCCTACGCCGAGGGCTCGGCGCTTCTGGCGGCTTTGGAAAAACGCAGTCACCCGCCGCTGCGCATTGTCGAACTCAGGCTTGCCTATGCAACAACGCCGGATCGGGCGGCGATGATTGCCGGCATGCAACCGCTGCCCAAGGCACAGTCGATTGTACCACAGCTTGGCCAATCCGCCTGGCGCGCGCTGGTCACCGAAGATGGCGGCGACTGGCTGCTGGGTGAACTGGCGCGCTGGCAGGCATCCGATGCCAACAACGCATCGGTCGGCGCGGCGGGGATTGCGCAGGCACTGGCCGACCTTGATGACGAGGCGAAGTCGCGTCTTGCCAAGAGAGCGGAGGATGCAGGAATTTGGCGGCTGGCCCTCGATGTGCGGGCGTTCGAGGACAATCTTACTGACTTCGTTTCCGCCCTCGATCGCCTTCCGGCCACGGTGCTTCCCAAAAAGGACGACCGCGCGCAGTTCATACGCAATGCGCTCCACGCGGCCGATCTTCGTCCTTCCTTCGATATTTCCAAACAGCCGGCGGAAGTCCAGGCGATCGACCGCAAGAATGATTTGGGCGCCGTTCTGCGGAAGGTCGGGCGGCTTATTGCCTATGCTCCGCAAACGGCGATGCTGCTGCAGGTGATAAATTACAGCGGCGACCTGCGCGTCGGCACAACGGTGGCTGAAGGCCTCAATGCGCGGATCGCGGCAAAACAGCTCGACCCGATCAACAATCCCGATGCCGTCACGGCGGCCATGCTCGATGGGCTCGACTATGTTCTCGGTCGCAAAGACCGGGAGAGTATCCTGGCTGGCTTTGGCATCTCCGATGTGCAGGGCGAAATGGCCGAGTCTTTCGTCGAAAGGGCATTGGCGCGGTTTACTTTGGCGCCTTTCATGCAAGGCGATGAGACCGAAGCGCCCCCTCGCCCGAAACAGCTGGCGGCGGCCTTCCCCTGGGAACAATGGGTCGGATTGGCCGGCCGGCTGAAGGCCGGCGAAACCATTTCACCCGACGATCGCATCGTCGCCGCAGATCTGATGATCGCGGCCGATCGCCCCGCAGACGCGGTGGGGTTTCTGAAGACAGCCGGCGACTGGAAGACGGCAGTGCGGAGAGCTCATCAGCTGGCGCTCGACCTGGACCGCCGCTGCGCCGACTTGCTGCTGCCCCCGGTGGCGCTCGCGCAACCGCTCTACCGGTTCGAGCCGCGCTGAGACCGTTCCAGCGACATCCCTGTAATTTCCGAGGGCAGCACGATGGCAATGAAGCGGACCAAGACACTGTGGATGAAGGCCGAGGATTTCGGCCGCTCGCTGCCGCGCGGGCTGGGCGTCAATCTTCTGGTCACCGACATGGCGGCGGCCTTCTGCCGGGACGTGCTTGGCGCCCGCATCATCTATGCCGACGAGGATTTCGCCGCGATCGAGCTCTTGGGCTCGATATTCATGCTGCATGCCGACCATTCCTATCTCGACAATGAGATGAGCGGCGTCATCACGGGCGCCGAGACGCGCGGGACGGGCATCGAGCTGCGCCTCTACGGCGCCGATCCGGATGCGATTGAGGCGCGGGCGCGCGATCTCGGCCACATCGTGCTCGCCGGAACGATCGACAAGCCGCATGGCCTGCGCGAATGCTATGTCGTCGGTCCGGACGGCTATGTCTTCGTGCCGAGCGCGGCGCTTTCCGCATAGGACGCGCCGGGTTTTGCCGAGCACGACGGGCTGCTTCGGGGCGCGCCACAATTAGGCCTTCGAGGGTCACACGCCTGTTGCGGTAAAATTGCAACAATTGCTCCGAAAACCCTATTTTAACCATATCGGGTTGAAATTCTGCCACCTTCTCCATCTTGGTGGAGGGAGAGATTGCGCGGACGGCGTCCCCCCAGCCGGATCCGACGGAGGTAGGAATGACTTTTTCGAAGACCGGTCTGGTGGCCGTATCGCTAGCCGCGCTGATTGCAAGCGGCTGCTCGACATCGCGATTCTCGTCGATGGATGACCAGCAGCCGGCGCCGCTGACTCCCGCGCCCGCCGGCACGGTGACCGGAAACCAGCTGCCGCCGCCGGCAGCTCCCGGCACCGCCGACGGCTCGCAGTTCCCAACCGCGCCGGCGAACAGCCAGGTCGCCTCGCTGCCGCCGGATGGAAGCGCGCCCGCAGGGGCGCCGGACCTGACCGCGGCCAGTGTCGCCGGTGTCTGGAACGCCAGCGTTTCCGGCCAGAGCTGCAAGGTGGCGACGCCGCAGACCAAGTTCGGCGCCGGCTACCGTGCCGGCCCGTTGCATTGCCCGGCGCCGATCGACGGCATCAAGTCCTGGAATGTCGCCGGCAAGCAGCTGACCCTCTATGACGAGAATGGCGGCACGCTGGCCAAGCTCTATTCCTCGGGCGGCGAGAAATTCGACGGCCAGACCTCCACCGGCCTGCCGATCTCGCTTACAAGGTAGGGCGAAACCGCCGCCCTTGAGGCGGTTCAGCGTTCGAAAGAGTCGCCTAACCGCTCCAATTGCGCGCGGAAAGCCGCTACTTTTCCTGGATGTGCTCAACAACGACGTGACCGATGCACCTGCGTGACGGCCTCCAGACCCATGCGACCGTCAGGCAGCGCTACGACCATCTGGTCGAGACGGGCGCCATCGCGCGCGACCCGGCGCAGGAGCGCATCGCCGCCGCGCTCGATCGGCTGACCGACGAGATCTCTGCAAAAAGACTGGCTCAGAAATCGAGCGCGCTGGGCTGGCTGTTCGCCCGCAAGCAGCCGCCGGCGGCGGTCAGGGGCCTTTACATCCATGGCGGCGTCGGCCGCGGCAAGACCATGCTGATGGACATGTTCTTCGAGCTGTTGCCGGTCAGGCGCAAGCGCCGCGTCCATTTCAACGACTTCATGGCCGAAGTGCAGGACCGCATCCAGAAGCACCGGCAGGCGCGCAAGAACGGCGACGTCAAGGAGGATGACCCGATCCCGCCGGTGGCGCGCGCGCTGGCCGAGCAGGCCTGGGTGCTGTGCTTCGACGAGTTCTCCGTCACCGACATCGCTGATGCGATGATCCTGTCCAGGCTGTTCTCTGCGCTATTTGCCAACGGCGTCGTGCTGGTCGCCACCTCCAATGTCGCGCCCGAGAACCTCTATCGCGACGGGCTGAACCGGCAGCTCTTCCTGCCTTTCATCGGCCTGCTCGAGCACAATGCCGAGGTGATGACGCTGGACAGCGACAAGGACTATCGCCTCGAGAAGCTCAGCCGCATGGCGGTCTACGTCTCGCCGGCGGATGCGACCGCCGACGCCGCCCTCGACGAGGCCTGGCAAGCAATGACGCACGGCAAGCCGACGGCCGAGACGGCGCTGACGGTGAAGGGCCGGCAGGTCTTGGTGCCGCGCGCGGCCGGCGACGCTGCGCGCTTTTCCTTCGCCGACCTTTGCGAAAAGCCGCTCGGCGCGCGCGATTTCCTGGCCATTGCCGGCCGCTTCTCGACCATTTTCATCGACCATGTGCCGGTGCTCGGCGAAGGCAGGCGCAACGAGGCCAAGCGCTTCATCCTGTTGATCGACACGCTCTACGATCATCATATCAGGCTGGTGGTGAGCGCCGATGCTCCGCCGACCGGGCTCTATACGGCCAAGCGCGGCAACGAGGTGTTCGAGTTCGAGCGTACCGCCTCGCGCCTTATCGAGATGCAGGGCCACGAATGGCTGGAGGACTGGGCGGGGAGGCGGAGGGTGGAGACGGTGGCGCCGGAGGCACAGCAGGCGCGCGCGTAGGCTGACGAAGCGCAACGGCTGCGACTTCGGCCAATCTCCGAAGCGCGCATCACCTTAATTGCGAGCGCCTTCGTTAACCCATGCGGCTGTCCGCTCGCCCACGGGCCTCGCCATCACAAGGGCGTCATCGCCGGCTGCCAGCCTTCAGATTTCCACCTTCATTGTATAAATTCTCCCAAGTCGGCTCAATAATTTTGACGTTTACGTAAAACCCAAATTATCTAACCGATTGAAAATGCTCGCTCCAAAATAATCGTTTGAATTTTCCATCCACCGGAGCTATTGGGTGCGGCGAAATCTCACGGGTTCCCCGCAGCATTCGGCCTCCTTCCTCGACGCCGTCAGCAAGTCGCAAAAGATTTGGCGCCGTCACAGACAAAGGGAAAAAATCCTCACATGGCACGCAACAAGATAGCGCTTATCGGCTCGGGCATGATCGGCGGCACGCTCGCCCATATGATCGGCCTCAAGGACCTCGGCGACGTGGTTCTGTTCGATATCGCCGAGGGCATTCCGCAGGGCAAGGGGCTGGATATCGCGCAGTCGTCGCCGGTCGACGGCTTCGACGCCAGGCTGACCGGCGTCAACGACTATGCCGGCATCGAGGGCGCCGATGTCTGCATCGTCACCGCCGGCGTGCCGCGCAAGCCGGGCATGAGCCGCGACGACCTGCTCGGCATCAACCTCAAGGTCATGGAGCAGGTCGGCGCCGGACTGAAGAAGTATGCGCCGAAGGCCTTTGTCATCTGCATCACCAACCCGCTCGACGCGATGGTATGGGCGCTGCAGAAGTTCTCCGGCCTGCCCAAGACCCATGTCGTCGGCATGGCCGGCGTGCTCGACAGCGCGCGCTTCCGCTATTTCCTGGCCGAAGAGTTCAAGGTCTCGGTCGAGGACGTCACCGCCTTCGTGCTCGGCGGCCATGGAGATAGCATGGTGCCGATGATCCGCTATTCGACGGTCTCCGGCATTCCGCTGCCCGACCTCGTCAAGATGGGCTGGACCTCGAAGGAAAAGCTCGACCAGATCGTGCAGCGCACCCGCGATGGCGGCGCCGAGATCGTCGGGCTGCTCAAGACCGGCTCGGCCTACTACGCGCCGGCGGCTTCGGCGATCGCGATGGCCGAATCCTTCCTCAAGGACAAGAAGCGCGTGCTGCCCTGCGCTGCCCACCTGTCGGGCCAGTACGGGGTGAAGAACACCTATGTCGGCGTTCCCGTTGTGATCGGCGCCGGCGGTGTCGAGCGCGTCATCGAGATCGACCTCAGCAAGAGCGAGCAGAAGATGTTCGACAGTTCTGTGGCGACGGTGCAGGGCCTGACCGAGGCCTGCGTCAAGATCGCGCCGCACCTCGCCTCCAAGTGATCCGTCAGCAGTTGGTCTGGAGATAAGCCATGAACATTCATGAATATCAGGGCAAGGCACTGCTGAAGTCGTTCGGCGCGCCGGTCGCGGAAGGCGTGCCGGTGCTGATGGCCGGCGATGCCGAGGCCGCCGCCAAGGCGCTGCCCGGCCCGCTCTATGTGGTAAAGAGCCAGATCCATGCCGGCGGCCGCGGCAAGGGCAAGTTCAAGGAGCTTTCCGCCGACGCCAAGGGCGGCGTGCGGCTGGCGAAGTCGGTGGCCGAAGTGGTCGCCAACGCCAACGAGATGCTCGGCCACACGCTGGTCACCAAGCAGACCGGCCCTGCCGGCAAGCAGGTCAACCGCCTCTATATCGAGGACGGCGCCGACATCGACCGCGAGCTCTATCTGTCGATCCTGGTCGACCGTTCGGTCGGCCGCATCGCCTTCGTCGTCTCGACCGAGGGCGGCATGGACATCGAGGCGGTGGCGCACGACACGCCGGAAAAGATCATCACCGTCGCCATCGACCCGGAAAAGGGCGTGACGGCGGATGATCTCAAGACGCTCAACGGGGCGCTGAAGCTCGACGGCGACGCCGCCAAGGACGGTGGCACACTGTTCCCGATCCTCTACAAGGCCTTTGTCGAGAAGGACATGAGCCTGCTCGAGGTCAACCCGCTGATCGTGATGAAGAACGGCCGGCTGCGCGTGCTCGACGCGAAAGTGTCGTTCGACAACAATGCGCTGTTTCGCCATCCCGAGCTGATGGAGCTGCGCGACACCACCGAAGAGGACGAGAAGGAGATCGAGGCGTCGAAATACGACCTCGCCTATGTCGCGCTCGACGGCAATATCGGCTGCATGGTCAATGGCGCAGGCCTTGCCATGGCGACGATGGACATCATCAAGCTCTACGGCGCCGAGCCGGCCAACTTCCTCGACGTCGGCGGCGGCGCTTCGAAGGAGAAGGTGACGGCGGCATTCAAGATCATCACCAAGGACCCGGCGGTCAAAGGCATTTTGATCAACATCTTCGGCGGCATCATGAAGTGCGACATCATCGCCGAGGGCGTGATCGCCGCGGTCAAGGAAGTCGGCCTGCAAGTGCCGCTGGTGGTGCGCCTCGAAGGCACCAATGCCGAACTCGGCAAGAAGATCATCAACGACAGCGGCCTCAATGTCGTGTCGGCCGATGATCTCGACGACGCAGCCAAGAAGATCGTGGCGGCGGTGAAGGGCTGAGCGCATGCGGCTGCTGGCCATAGCGCTGACCGGCATGGCCCTTTGGGCCGGCCCTGCTGCGGCCGCGGATGGTTCCAAGTCGCCCGCCTGGATTGGGAAGAGGGTCAATCTCTTCATGAATTTATGTCCGGCGACGGCGCCCAGCTTTGGCAGGTTCAAAGCGGTTGCCCGGCAAAGCGGGTTCAAACCGGGATCCGACGGAATGCAGGTCTACAAGTCTACGGAGATCGTTGCCTCAATCAAGAATTGGAGCGGTCGCTGCGACTGCCTCGTCTCCTTCGGCACCAACGATCCGAAGCAGGCCGCCAACATGATCCTTAGAAGGCTTCTGACGAAATACGGCAGCAAGTTCCAGGCCGACGAGGACCCTAAATCTCTTGGTGAATTGAGGACGTCTGACGGCAATTTGTCGGTGCAGATCGTGACGACCCGGCGCGCCGGGGGCCAATGGATCGGTGCTGTCGTTCACGGAAACCAAAAATGCCCAGCTTGAGAACTGAACGTCATGGTCGAGGTTGTTAGACGATGCCTCCACGCAAGATAAACCTGGTCGAAGCGGCGGATGCGAAGATCGCCAAGGTCTTCGATCCGCATATCGCCGGCGACGTCAATGACAGCCAGGCCAAGGTCGCCAAGTTCGGCGAGGTCTTCGACTGGCATGCGCATGAGCATGAGGACGAAGCTTTCCTGGTGCTGCGCGGCAGGATAGCCATCGATTTCCGCGATGGGCCGGTCGAGCTCGGCGAGGGCGATTTCATGGTCGTGCCGAAGGGTGTCGAACACCGGCCGCGCTCGCTCACCGAAGAGCCGATCGTGCTGATGTTCGAGCCGTCGACGACGCTCAACACCGGCAATGCCAAGAGCGACCTCACCGTCATCGACCTGAAGCGGCTCTGAGCGATGAACGCGGCTTCTTTCTCATCGCTCTCGGCCGATCACCAGCGCCTGCAGGCGCTGGTCGGCGCGTGGCGCGGCGAGGAGGAGGTGGCGGGCACGCAATGGACCGATGCCGGCCCGGCAACGTCGGAAATCTTGGCGGAAGCGCAGTTCGGCGGGTTGTTCGTGGTGCAGCGTTACAAGCAGCGCCGCGACGGCACGGTCTCGTTCGGCTCGCATAATGTGTTCGGCTTCGACCAGCAGGCCAAACTCGTCACCATGCATCAGTTCGATTCCATGGGCTTCGTGCCGGCCTCGCCGGCCACGGGCACCTGGAATGGCGACGAGCTGGTGCTGGAGCGGTCGTCACCGCGCGGCGCTGCACGGGTGACCTACAGTTTCGACGGCGACGATGCCTACCGCATGCGACTGAACTTCAAACCTGCCGGCAGCGATGGCTGGCAAGACATGGTGAGCGGGCTCTACCGGCGCGTCTCGCCTTCCTCGATCAACGTTTAGAAAAGGGCTCCGATGTCCATTCTCATCGACAAGAACACCAAGGTGCTGGTTCAGGGCCTGACCGGCAAGACCGGCACGTTCCACACCGAACAGGCGCTGGCCTATCACGGCACCAAGATGGTCGGCGGCATCCATCCCAAGAAGGGCGGCGAGACCTGGACCGGCGCCAAGGGCGAGACGCTGCCGATCTTCGCGTCCGTCGCCGAAGGCAAGGAAAAGACCGGCGCCAATGCTTCGGTCGTCTATGTGCCGCCGGCGGGCGCCGCCGAAGCCATCATCGAGGCGATCGAAGCCGAGATCCCGCTGATCGTCTGCATCACCGAGGGCATCCCGGTAATGGACATGGTCAAGGTCAAGGCGCGGCTCGATCGCTCGACGTCACGGCTGATCGGACCGAACTGCCCGGGCGTGCTGACCCCCGACGAATGCAAGATCGGCATCATGCCCGGCAACATCTTCCGCAAGGGTTCGGTCGGCGTTGTTTCGCGCTCGGGAACGCTTACCTATGAGGCAGTGTTCCAGACCACCAATGTCGGCCTCGGCCAGACCACCGCCGTCGGCATTGGCGGCGATCCGGTCAAAGGCACCGAATTCATCGACGTGCTGGAGATGTTCCTCGCCGACGACGAGACCAAGTCGATCATCATGATCGGCGAGATCGGCGGCTCGGCCGAGGAAGATGCCGCGCAGTTCCTCAAGGACGAAGCCAGGCGTGGCCGCAAGAAGCCGATGGCCGGCTTCATCGCCGGGCGCACGGCGCCGGCCGGCCGCACGATGGGCCACGCCGGCGCGGTCATCTCCGGCGGCAAGGGCGGCGCCGAGGACAAGATCGCGGCGATGGAATCGGCCGGGATAAAAGTTTCGCCATCGCCGGCACGGCTGGGCACGACGCTGGTCGAGGCGATCAAGGGTTAAGGGAGTAGGGGAGTAAGGCAGTAGGGAGTAGGGAAAGACAGGCGCCGGACAGCCTATTCCCTTGCTCCCCTATTCCCCTACTCCCGTCCAACTAAGGAGACGGAGCCAGGCTCCGACAAGTGACATGGCACGACAAGATCAGGCCAACGACCAATTTTCGCTCACCTCTTTCCTCTATGGCGGCAATGCCGACTATATCGACGCGCTCTACGCCGCCTATGAGGACGATCCCGGCTCGGTCGATCCGCAGTGGCAGGATTTCTTCGCGGCGCTGAAGGACGACGCCGCGGACGTCCGCAAGAACGCCAACGGCGCTTCCTGGGCCAGGCCCTCCTGGCCGCTCTCGGCCAATGGCGAGCTGGTCTCGGCGCTCGACGGCAATTGGGGCCTGGTCGAAAAGACGATCGAGAAGAAGGTCAAGGAGAAGGCGGTCACCAACGGCGTCGTCCTGTCCGATGCCGACGTGCACCAGGCGACACGCGATTCTGTCCGCGCCATCATGATGATCCGCGCCTACCGCATGCGCGGCCATCTGCATGCCAATCTCGACCCGCTCGGCATCGCCAAGCCGCTCGAGGACTACAACGAGCTGTCGCCGGAGAATTACGGCTTCACGTCAGCCGACTACGACCGGCCGATCTTCCTCGACAATGTGCTCGGGCTCGAGTTCGGCACGATCCGGCAGATGCTGGACATTCTGACCCGCACCTACTGCTCGACGCTCGGCGTCGAGTTCATGCACATCTCCGACCCCGAGGAGAAGGCCTGGATCCAGGCGCGCATCGAGGGCGCCGACAAGGAGATCACCTTCACCGCGACCGGCAAGAAGGCGATCCTGCAGAAGCTGATCGAATCGGAAGGCTTCGAGCAGTTCGCCGACGTCAAGTACAAGGGCACCAAGCGCTTCGGCCTCGACGGCGGCGAGGCGCTGATCCCGGCGCTGGAGCAGATCCTCAAGCGCGGCGGCCAGCTCGGCCTGAAGGAGGTCGTGCTCGGCATGGCGCATCGCGGCCGCCTCAACGTGCTCTCCCAGGTGATGGCCAAGCCGCACCGCGCCATCTTCCATGAGTTCAAGGGCGGCTCGGCCGCACCCGACGAGGTCGAGGGCTCGGGCGACGTCAAGTACCATCTCGGCGCCTCGTCGGACCGGGAGTTCGACGGCAACAAGGTGCACCTGTCGCTGACCGCCAATCCTTCGCATCTGGAAATCGTCGACCCGGTGGTGATGGGCAAGGCGCGCGCCAAGCAGGACCAGTTCGCCGGGCGCGAGCGCGGCGAGATCGTGCCGCTGTCGGAACGCGCCAAGGTGATGCCGCTGCTGTTGCACGGCGACGCCGCCTTTGCCGGCCAGGGCGTGATCGCCGAGATCCTCGGCCTATCCGGCCTGCGCGGCCATCGCGTCGCCGGCACGCTGCATGTCATCATCAACAACCAGATCGGCTTCACCACCAATCCGCGCTTCTCGCGCTCCTCGCCCTATCCGTCGGATGTCGCCAAGATGATCGAGGCGCCGATCTTCCACGTCAACGGCGACGACCCGGAGGCGGTGGTGCACGCCGCCAAGGTGGCGACCGAGTTCCGCATGAAGTTCCACAAGCCGGTGGTGGTGGACATGTTCTGCTACCGCCGCTTCGGCCATAATGAGGGCGACGAACCGGCCTTCACCCAGCCGATCATGTACCGCGCCATCCGCACCCACAAGACGACGGTGCAGATCTATGCCGACCGGCTGATGGCCGAGGGCCACATCACCCAGGCCGAGTTCGACAAGATGAAGGCCGACTGGCGGGCGCATCTGGAAGCCGAGTGGGAAGTCGGCCAGAGCTACAAGCCGAACAAGGCCGACTGGCTGGACGGCGCCTGGTCGGGCCTGCGCACGGCCGACAACCAGGATGAGCAGCGGCGCGGCAAGACCGCCGTGCCGGTCAAGACGCTGAAGGAGATCGGCAAGAAGCTGACCGAGGTGCCGAAGGGCTTCGAGGCGCACAAGACGATCGTCCGCTTCCTCGAGAACCGCCGCCAGTCGATCGACTCCGGCGAAGGCATCGACTGGTCGACGGCCGAGGCGCTGGCCTTCGGCGCCATCCTGCTCGACGGCAACCCGATACGGCTCTCCGGCCAGGATTCCGAGCGCGGCACCTTCTCGCAGCGCCATTCAGTGCTCTATGACCAGCGCGACGAGACGCGCTACATCCCGCTCAACAACCTGTCGGCGGCGCAGGCCGGCTATGAAGTCATCAACTCGATGCTTTCGGAAGAGGCGGTGCTCGGCTTCGAATATGGCTACAGCCTGGCCGAGCCGAAGGCGCTGACGCTGTGGGAAGCACAGTTCGGCGACTTCGCCAACGGCGCCCAGGTGGTGTTCGACCAGTTCATCTCGTCGGGCGAGCGCAAGTGGCTGAGAATGTCGGGCCTCGTCTGCCTGTTGCCGCATGGCTATGAGGGCCAGGGGCCGGAGCACTCCTCGGCCAGGCTCGAGCGCTTCCTGCAGCTCTGCGCCGAGGACAACATGCAGGTGGCCAACGTCACCACGCCGGCCAACTACTTCCACATCCTGCGCCGGCAATTGAAACGCGATTTCCGCAAGCCGCTGATCCTGATGACGCCGAAGTCGCTGCTGCGCCACAAGCGGGCGGTGTCGACGCTGTCGGAGATTTCGGGCGAAAGCTCGTTCCACCGGCTGCTGTGGGACGACGCGCAGCTGTTGCCGAACCAGGCGATCAAGCTGACCAAGGATTCCAAGATCCGCCGCGTCGTGCTCTGCTCGGGCAAGGTCTATTACGACCTCTACGAGGAACGCGAGAAGCGCGGCATCAACGACATCTACCTGTTGCGTGTCGAGCAGCTCTATCCGTTCCCGGCCAAGGCGCTGATCACCGAGCTGTCACGCTTCCGCAATGCCGAGATGGTGTGGTGCCAGGAGGAGCCCAAGAACATGGGCGCCTGGTCGTTCATCGATCCCTATCTCGAATGGGTGCTGGCGCATATCGACGCCAAGCATCAGCGGGTGCGCTACACCGGCCGGCCGGCATCCGCCTCGCCGGCGACCGGATTGATGTCGAAGCATCTCAGCCAGCTCGCCGCCTTGCTCGACGACGCGCTCGGCGAATAGAATCCTTAAAGAGACAGAACGGACAGGCACAATGGCTACCGAAATCCGCGTCCCCACCCTCGGCGAATCCGTCACTGAAGCGACCATCGGCAAATGGTTCAAGAAGGTCGGCGATACGATCGCCGCCGACGAGCCGCTGGTGGAGCTCGAGACCGACAAGGTGACGGTGGAAGTGCCGTCGCCGAGCGCCGGAACGCTCGGCGAGATCGCCGCCAACGAAGGCGAGACGGTCGGCGTCGGCGCGCTTCTCGGCTCGATCTCGGCCGGCGGCGAGGCGGCCGCTCCGGCGACCAAGCCGCAAGCCGTCTCGCAGGCCTCGAGCCCGGACGCGGCCTCCACCGTCAAGCAGGCCGCGGCCGAGACCGCCAAGATCGCCGGCGATGCCGGCGCGATCGAGCAGCGCACCATGCCGCCGGCGCCGGCGGCGGCGAAGCTCATCGCCGAGGCCAACCTCGCGGTCGACCAGATCACCGGCACCGGCAAGCGCGGCCAGGTGCTGAAGGGCGACGTGCTCGACGCCATCGCCAAAGGCGCGCCGTCGCAGCCGGCCGAGACGCCGAGATCGGCGCCGGCCCCGGTCGCCGTGCGCGCGCCGTCGCCGGCCGAAGACGCCCCGCGCGAGGAGCGCGTTCGTATGACCAAGTTGCGCCAGACCATCGCGCGTCGGCTCAAGGAAGCGCAGTCGACCGCCGCCATGCTGACCACCTTCAACGAGGTCGACATGAGCGCGGTGATGGCGCTGAGGGCCAAGTACAAGGACGTGTTCGAGAAGAAGCACGGCGTGAAGCTCGGCTTCATGGGCTTCTTCACCAAGGCGGTGACGCATGCGCTGAAGGAGATCCCGGCGGTCAACGCCGAGATCGACGGCACCGACATCATCTACAAGAACTTCGCCCATGTCGGCGTCGCCGTCGGCACCGACAAGGGCCTGGTGGTGCCGGTGGTGCGCGACGCCGACCAGATGGGAATAGCCGAGATCGAGAAGGAGATCGGCCGGCTGGGTCTCGCCGCGCGCGACGGCAAGCTCTCCGTCGCCGACATGCAGGGCGGCACCTTCACCATCTCCAATGGCGGCGTCTACGGGTCGCTGATGTCGACGCCGATCCTTAATGCGCCGCAGTCGGGCATCCTCGGCATGCACAAAATCCAGGACCGGCCGGTCGTGGTCGGCGGCCAGATCGTGATTAGGCCGATGATGTACCTGGCGCTCAGCTACGACCACCGCATCGTCGACGGCAAGGAAGCGGTGACCTTCCTGGTGCGCGTCAAGGAAAGCCTGGAGGATCCGGAACGGCTGGTGCTCGATCTCTGAGGTCCGTCAAGGTGGGCCGGAGAGACGATCTGCGCCAGCGGATGACGACCGGTTCCTCTGGCTTTCGATCCGGAGCGGTCTTCGCGGTATTTTGTTCGGCGACGCTGACTGCGTCGCCGTCCCACGCCGCTTGCCCGCTGGAACTCGCCGTCTATGGCGATGCCGAAAGCGAGGCCGGCATCGATTTCAGGCCGACCATGGACTCGGCCACCGTCACCAACAGCTTCAAGATGGTGCTCGACAAGGGCGTGGTGCTGGACGGCATCGTCATGTGGACCGACGGCGTGGCGCGGCCGCACGGCTCGCTGATGTACAAATGCCCGACCGGCGACGTCACCGGCGATGAGCTCGCCGCCTGCACGGTGTGGGAGGGCGTCGTCTACAGCGCCGACGACAAGGGCAACATCGCGCTGTTGCCGGCCGAAGGCGCGGAGGCGCCGAAAAGCCTGATCTTTCCGGATCTAGGTGCCTCGCTGCAGATGTCGGCCGCTTATGGCCCGGACGGCTTTTCCAAGGTGCCGTGGGATGTCTTCCTGCTGAAAGGCTGCCAGGAATGAGCGCGGACAAGAAGACGCTGCTGGTCACCGGCGGCAGCCGCGGCATCGGCGCCGCCATCTGCCGGCAGGCCAGCCAGGCCGGCTATCGTGTCGCTGTCAATTTTGTCTCCAACCAGGCAGTCGCCGAGGCGCTGGTCGCCGAACTCAAGGCCGCGGGCGGCGAGGCCATTGCCGTCAAGGGCGATGTCGGCAACGAGGCCGATGTGCTGGCGATGTTCGAGGCGGTGGACAAGGGTTTCGGCCGGCTCGATGCTTTCGTCAACAATGCCGGCATCGTCGACGCCAAGGCGCGCGTCGACGAGATGAGCGCCGCGCGGGTAGAGCGCATGATGCGCGTCAATGTCGTCGGCTCCTTCCTCTGCGCGCGCGAGGCGGTCAAGCGCATGTCGACCCGGCATGGCGGCAAGGGCGGCGGCATCGTCAACATCTCTTCCGCCGCGGCGAGGCTGGGTTCGCCCGGCGAATATGTCGACTACGCCGCCTCCAAGGGCGCGATCGACACGCTGACCATCGGCCTGGCACGCGAGGTGGTGCTCGAAGGCATCCGCGTCAACGCGGTCAGCCCCGGCATCACCGACACCGAGATCCATGCCTCCGGCGGCCAGCCGGACCGCGTGGCGCGAATGCGGGACATGCTGCCGATGAAAAGGCCGGGCACCGCGGATGAAGTCGCGAGCGCGGTTCTCTATCTTCTGTCGGACGCGGCCTCCTATATAACGGGCGCGATCCTGAATGTGAGCGGCGGCCGCTAGGCGCCAGAGCAAAGGACAAGACCATGGCCTATGACGTCGTAATCATCGGATCGGGACCGGGCGGCTATGTCTGCGCCATCAAGGCGGCGCAGCTCGGGCTGAAGACGGCGGTGGTCGAGAAGAACGCCACCTTCGGCGGCACCTGCCTCAACATCGGCTGCATTCCGTCGAAGGCGCTGCTCCACGCCTCCGAGATGTTCGCCGAGGCCGGCCATTCCTTCGACACGCTCGGCGTCGAAATCGGCGCGCCGAAGCTCAACCTGAAGAAGATGCTGGCGCACAAGGACGCGACGGTTTCGGCCAACGTCAACGGCGTCGCCTTCCTGTTCAAGAAGAACAAGATCGACAGCTTCCGCGGCACCGGCAAGGTGGTTGGTGCCGGCAAGGTGTCGGTCACCGGCGAGGACGGCAAGGTCGAGGAGATCGAGACCAGGAACATCGTGATTGCCACCGGCTCGGATGTCGCGGGCATTCCCGGCGTCAAGGTCGATTTCGACGAGAAGGTGATCGTGTCCTCGACCGGCGCGCTGTCGCTGGACAAGGTGCCGGGCCATCTGGTGGTGGTCGGCGGCGGCGTCATCGGGCTGGAGCTCGGCTCGGTGTGGGCCAGGCTCGGCGCCAAGGTGACGGTGGTCGAATTCCTCGACACCATCCTCGGCGGCATGGACTGCGAGGTTTCCAAGCAGTTCCAGCGGCTGCTCTCCAAGCAAGGCTTCGAGTTCAAGCTCGGCGCCAAGGTCACCGGGGTCGCCAAGGCCAAGAAGGGCGCCAGCGTCACCTTCGAGCCGGTGAAGGGGGGCGCCGCCGAAACGATCGCCGCCGACGTGGTGCTGGTCGCCACCGGCCGCCGCCCCTATGCCGACAGCCTCGGGCTGAAGGATGCGGGCGTCGAGATGGACGAGCGCGGCCGGGTCAAGACCGACGGGCATCTCAGGACCCACGTTCCCGGCATCTATGCCATCGGCGACGTCATCGCCGGCCCGATGCTGGCGCACAAGGCGGAGGACGAAGGCGTGGCGGTGGCCGAGATCATTGCCGGCCAGGCAGGCCATGTGAACTACGACGTGATCCCTAGCGTCGTCTACACCAGCCCGGAAATCGCCTCGGTCGGCAAGACCGAGGAAGAATTGAAGAAGGCCGGCGTCGACTACAAGGTCGGAAAATTCCCGTTCACGGCCAATGGCCGGGCGCGCGCCATGCTGCACACCGATGGCTTCGTCAAGATCCTGGCCGACAAGCAAAGCGACCGCGTGCTTGGCGTCCATATCGTCGGCTTCGGCGCCGGCGAGATAATCCACGAGGCGGCGGTGTTGATGGAATTCGGCGGCTCGTCGGAAGACCTCGCCCGCACCTGCCACGCGCACCCGACCATGTCGGAGGCGGTGAAGGAAGCGGCGCTGGCCACCTTCTTCAAGCCGATCCACATCTGAAAGGCTCGTATAAACTCTACTCCGGCGGCCATCTGGAGCGGTTCTCTGCGCTTCCGGTGCTCACGTACTTTAGTACGCTCCGCTCCGGTTCTCGAAAACCACTCCAGCTGACTCACCGGAGCGAGTTTCTAAGGGCCTTTCTCGCGCCTGCCACCAAACAAAACGGCCCGCCTTTGGGCGGGCCGTTCGTCGTTGAGGTAAGCCCGATTACGGAGACGGCGCAGGTGCCGGAGCGGGCGCCGGGGCCGGTGCTGGCGCGGGAGCCGGCTCTGGTGCCGGAGCGGGCGCTGGCGCAGGTGCCGGGGCAGGTTCGGCAGGCTTCATCGGCTCCGGAGCGGGCGCCGGTGTGCTCGCGGCCGGCGGCTCGGCGGGCGCCGGAGCTTCGCCGCTTCTTCCGAAAACATAGTAGGCAACAATGGCCAGGATAATGACCACCAGGGCAATCAGCCAGCCACTGCCGCCGCCGCCCGATCTGGGAGTGTCGTTAGGGTTCGCCATAAAAGTGTCCTCCGTGGATGAAAAGTATCAAATAACACCCGTCAACGCGCGACCGTTGAACGGGTTTCATACTAGGCCCGGAAAATGCTGAAAGCAGGGCAATTCTGATCTGGAATCCCCTGCCGGCATGCATTTCCACCACAAAATGGGTCGGGATCGAGTCGAACCCGGTCTTTCGACACCATTCGGCACGAAACCGGGGGAGGTTTGCGCCGCCAAGTCACGAATCAGCCTGGCGCCGGGCGCTCCCGCCCTATCGAGGCGCAACCCGGCCGTGCGGATCAGTCGACGGCGGTCACCGTGTAGCCGGCCTTGCGCAAATCCTCGACCAGGCCTTGTGGGCCCGGAAGATGCATGGCGCCGACCGCCATGAAGGCATTGCCCCGGGTCAGGAACGGTCCGGCATGATCGGCCATCACCTTGTTGCGGCTTGTGATCATGGTCTCCTCGAACGCGGCATAGCCGGCCGGATCATCCTCGTCGCCGGGCAGGACGACGCGAAACAGCGGCCAGAACATGCCGGTCTCGCCGCTCTGATAGAGAACGATCATGGTTTCGTTGACGTCGTTCACCTTGTCGCCGAGCTTGAGCGTGTCGACCAGACCCTTCATGTGGAAGGCCAGCGGAAGCGAGGCCATGGCATGAAGCTGATCGGCGACGGTCTCCAGCCCCTCGACGGATTTGCCTGAAGCCTTGGCGTCCTCGGCGAGCTTGACGTCAAGCACCGGCGCGCCGCCGGCCTTGCGCGCCAGCTCGCAGGCCGGCAGCGCAACCATGGCCGACAGCAGCCAGGGCTTCATCTTGGCGACGGTGGCCGGCGGTATGCCGCGCGCGTCGAGCGCCTTGTTCATGGCAACAGCGTCGTCGGGCGACAAAAGCGAGGACAGCGTGGTGCTGTCGGTGAACATCATCAGGTCCGGCTCCTTGAGCAGGGCGGCCATCATCTTCTGCTGGTCGAGCACTTCCGTGGTCTCGATGACGACCGTATCGGCGGCGTCGAAAGCCTTCTGCGCAGCCGGCGGCAGCGTGGTGACGCGCGGATCGGTCATGTGCATGGTGCCGAACAGGAAGGAGGGCTTTTCGCCGGGCTTTTCCAGTTTCCACAGCAGGCCCTTGCCGTTGGGCGTCGCCGCTGCTTCGGCTTCGATCTTGCTGTAGACGGCCGGGTTGTCCTTGCGCAGCGCGCTCAGCATGTCGGTGCCGCCGCAGGCCGGGGTCTCGGCGTGCGCCCGACCGGCGAGCAGCGCGACGATCAGGAAAGACAGGAAAAACAGGACGTTGAGCGCGACAAGCAGCTTCAGCGACACGAGGGCCGCGCGGTCAGCGATGGCGATGACGCGTTTCATGAGTCGCTTCTTACGATCAAAAAGCGGCAAAACGGTTAATCGGCGCAGCCAATTTGAACGGTTCACGCCCTTGGGTGAGCGGATTCGTAAATCTCGAGCAGCCTTGCGGTGTCGACGCCGGTATAGACCTGGGTGGTCGACAGGCTGGCGTGGCCGAGCAGTTCCTGGATGGTGCGCAGGTCGCCGCCGCGGCCGAGCAGATGCGTGGCGAAGGAGTGGCGCAAGGCGTGCGGCGTCGCGGTGTCGGGCAGGTTGAGCGCCGAGCGCAGCCTCGCCATATCGCGCTGGACGATCGCCGGATTGAGCGGACCGCCGCGCGCGCCGCGAAACAGCAGGCCCTTCGGATCGATATGGAAGGGGCAGAGGCGGCGGTATTCGGCGACCGCGCGGAAGGCCACCGGCAGCACCGGCACCAGCCTGGTCTTGCCGCCCTTGCCGGTTACGCGCAGCAGGGTGTCCGTTTCCGACGACAGCTCGGCGCCGGCGAGGCCAAGCGCCTCGGAAATGCGCAGGCCCGAGCCGTAGAGCAGCGTCAGCACGGCGGCGTTGCGGGCGGCGATCCAGGGTTCTTCCGCCAGCTGGCCCTGCACGGAAACGACCTCTTTTGCATCGCTCGCCGTCAGCGGCTTGGGCAGCGACTTCGGCTGGCGTGGCGCGCGCAGCGCCGCCGCACCCGCGGCATTGGCGAGGCCGCGCCGTTCGAGGAAGCGCAGCAGCGAGCGGATGCCGGCCAGCCCGCGCCCGAGCGTGCGGGCGCCGGCGCCGGCGTTGCGGCGGGCGGCGAGGAAGCCGCGCAAATCGGCCGGGCGCAGGTCGGCGATGTCGGAGATGCCGGGCGGACCGCCGCAATGGCCGGTCAGGAAATGCAGGAACTGGCGGGTGTCGCGCTCATAGGCTTCCACCGTCTCCGGCGACAGCCGGCGCTCGCGCGCCAGCATCTTCAGCCAGTTCTCGCGCGCCGCCTGGAGGTCGGGCTTTGCCGGGATGAGGAATTCCTGCATGCGCTGCATTTTCGGGCAGCCAGGTTAGGAAGCGGTGAAGAGCGCGTCATTGAAATGACGGCTGGGGAGGGTTAGAGCAGGGCAAAGGATGTCGCGCCATGACCAAGCCCCAGAACCCCGTCCAGTTGGCCGTGATCGGCGCCGCGCATGGCATCAAGGGCGAGTTGCGGGTGAAGACCTTCACCGGTGATCCGCTGGCGCTGGCCGACTACGGGCCGCTCTACGCCAAGGATGGCCGTGCCTTCCAGATCATCGACATCCGGCCCGCCAACACCGTCGTGGTGGTGCGCTTCAAGGGTGTCAGCGACCGCAACGCCGCCGAGGCGCTTTCCGGCACCGAGCTGTTCGTCGACCGCTCGGTGCTGCCCGACGACGGCGAGGAAGACGAGTTCTACCACGCCGACCTGATCGGGCTGGAGGTCCGGGACGAGACAGGTGCTGCCATCGGCAAGGTGGTCGCCGTGCATAATTTCGGCGGCGGCGACATACTCGACGTCACGCTCGCCGGCCGCAGGGGCGTGCTGATCCCGTTCACGCAGGCCGCCGTTCCACAGGTTTCGGTCGTCGAAGGGTTCGTCCGCGTCGATCCGCTGGCCGCCGGCCTGGTCGAGGACGAGGACGGCGAGGCCGCGCCCGGCCGCGACGGCTTCGATCCGAAGGGCCGGCCGCGCGGGCCGAAGGATGCCGGGGGCAACCGGTGAGTTTTGCCGCCTCGGTGCTGACGCTCTATCCAGAGATGTTTCCCGGCCCGCTCGGCCTGTCGCTGGCCGGCCGGGCGCTGGAAGCCGGCACATGGTCGCTTGAGGCGATCCAGATCCGCGATTTCACCACCGACAGGCATCGCACCGTCGACGACACGCCGGCCGGCGGCGGCGCCGGCATGGTGATGCGCGCCGACGTGCTGGCAAAAGCCATCGACCATGCTTCGCCTCCCGGCGATGCGCGGCCAAGGCTGCTGATGAGCCCGCGCGGCAAGCCGCTGACGCAGGCCCGGGTGCGCGAACTTGCCGCCGGACCGGGCGCGGTCATCCTGTGCGGCCGCTTCGAAGGCGTCGACCAGCGGCTGATCGACGCGCGGGGATTAGAGGAGGTCTCAGTCGGCGATTTCATCCTGTCGGGCGGCGAGCCGGCGGCCCTGGTCCTGCTCGACGCGGTGGTGCGACTGTTGCCGGGCGTCATGGGCAATGCCGTCTCGGGCGAGGAGGAAAGCTTCGAGAACGGCCTGCTCGAACATCCGCACTACACGCGGCCGCAGGAGTTCGAGGGCCGGCCGATCCCGGATGTGCTGATCTCGGGCAACCACAGGAAGATCGCCGAATGGCGGCGGGCCGAGGCGGAGAAGCTGACCAAGGAGCGGCGGCCGGATCTGCTGGCGGACGATCCGCCCCGATAGCTCGGGGCGGATCGTCCTTCTCTTTATCTGACCATGATCTTTTCCGAAAACCGGCTCCCACTTTTCGGGATCATGGTTCTCAGCCCTTGGCGAAATAGTAGAAAGCCAGGAACAGGCCGACGGCGACGACGAAGCCGCGCACGACGTTCTGCGGCACGCGCTTGGCGATCCAGACGCCGGCATAGCCGCCGAGGGCGCCGCCGGGGATCATGACGATCGCCTGCGGCCAGGCGACGACGCCGCCGGAGACGAAGACCAGGATGGCGATGGCGGCGATGACCACCGCCAGCATGTTCTTCATCGCGTTCAGCCGGTGATAGTCGCCGGCCTGGGTGAGGCCGAGCGTAGCCAGCATCATGACGCCCATGCCGGCGCCGAAGAAGCCGCCATAGATCGAGGTCAGGAACTGGACGAGCGAACCGGCGAACGAGCCGACGGCCGGCTGGTGTCCGGGCTTCGGCGCCGGCTTCAGCCAGGGGCCGGCGGCGAAAAGGGCGGTCGCCGCCAGAAGCAGCCAGGGCACCAGCGCGCGAAAAGAGGGATTGTCGAGCGCCAGCAGGATGAGCGCGCCGGCCAGCGCGCCAAGAGCCGAGATGAGGCAGAGCAGCAATGCCTGGCGCCAGAAATGCCTGATGTCGGAAGCGTAGGCGAGCGTCGAGGTGATGTAGCCCGGAAACTGCGTCACCGAGGATGTGGCGTTGGCGACGATCGGCGGCACGCCAACCAGCGTCATGGCGCCGAAGGTGATGAAGGTTCCGCCGCCGGCCACCGCGTTGGCGGCGCCGGAGACAAAACCCGCCAGAAAAAGCAGGATCGCGTCGAATGGAGACATCAGCACGTCGCCGGAGTAGGTTGTCCAGCCCGGATTAGGAAGCTTGACGGGCGCGCGCAACCCCGCGGTTGGCAATTGCGTGATGGCATGCGGCCAAAAAAGACAGGGCCAAGGCGTGACAAAGCGTCAAAATAGCTGTATGTGCCCGCCCGAACCGGAAGAACAATCTTTCGGAACCCGTCAACAATGACGGTGTAGCCGTCCCTGCCCGATGTCCTATGTTGGACAAAGGGCATAGCCGAGCGGTCATTGGAACTGCAAGGCGAGTCGAGGACGCTCTGACTGTCGGAAGAACAAGAAGTGGATATTTGAGATGGATCTCATCCGCCAACTCGAGGCCGAACAGGCCGCCAAGATCGAAGCCAAGCGCAAGCTTCCCGAATTCCAGCCCGGCGACACCGTGCGCGTCCAGGTCCGCGTGACCGAAGGCAGCCGCACCCGCGTCCAGGCCTATGAGGGCGTCGTCATCGCCCGTTCCGGCTCGGGCTTCCAGGAGAATTTCACCGTCCGCAAGATTTCCTACGGCGAAGGCGTGGAGCGCGTGTTCCCGGTCTACTCGCCGATGGTCGAGGGCGTCGAGATCGTGCGCCGCGGCAAGGTGCGCCGCGCCAAGCTCTATTACCTGCGCGACCGTCGCGGCAAGTCGGCCCGCATTTCGGAGAACACCGGCGTGCGCGCCCGCAAGCTCAACGACGAGGAGCGTGATGCGCTGAACGCCGAGAAGGCGCGCATCGAGGCCGAGAAGGTCGCCGCCGCCGAGGCGCTTGCGGTCGAGAAGGCCGCCCAGGACGCCGCCGAGAAGAAGGCCGCCGCCGAGGCTGCCAAGGCCGCGGAAGCCGCCGCCGAATAAGCTTCTCGACAATTCGTTTTGGAAAAGGCGGCTTCGGCCGCCTTTTTTCGTTTGGTGGTGTCGAAAGCGTTTGGATTTGGCCGAGGCTCCGCCCGTCGATGACGACGTCGGGGTTGACATTCAATTATCTTGTACACTAAGTAATCGTGCACAAGATAACAGGAGACCACCTATGTCAGCACTCTACACCACCCAGGCCCGCGTCAGCGGCGGCCGCGCCGGCCACGCCGAGACCAGCGACGGGCTGCTCAAGGTCGATCTGGCAATGCCGAAGGAACTGGGCGGGCAGGGCGGCGCCACCAATCCGGAGCAGCTTTTCGCCGCCGGCTACGCGGCCTGCTTCGAAAGCGCGATCCGCTTCGTCGCGCGCAAGGAGAAGCTGCCGCTCGAAGACGCCGCGGTGACCGCCACCGTCAGCCTCCACCCCAACGGCCAGGGCGGGTTCCGGCTCGGTGTGTCGCTGGCGGCGGAAACGAAAGGCCTTGATCACGCGGCGGCGGAAGCGCTTGTATCGGCGGCGCACCAGATTTGCCCCTATTCCAACGCCATCAGGGGCAACATAGATGTTGCGCTTTCGACCGTGGCGCTTCCGGCAAAGGCAGCATGACAACAAAAACCACAGAGACCGTCAGCGACGTCCCGGCGGATAGCGCCGGGGCGATTGCCGTTCCGCGGCTGGACCAGCAGCTCTGCTTCGCGCTCTATTCGGCGAGCGGGCTGATGACCAGGCTCTACCGGCCGCTGCTCGATCCGCTGGGCCTCACCTATCCGCAATATCTGGCCATGCTGGTGCTGTGGGAGCGCGCGCCGAGCACGGTCGGCGCGCTTGGCGAAGCGCTGGGCCTGGATTCGGCGACGCTGACGCCGTTGATCAAGCGGATGGAAGCGGGTGGTCTCGTTACGCGCAGGCGCGACAGCGCCGACGAGCGCAGGGTGCTGGTCGAGCCGACGGCCAAGGGGCAGGCGCTGCGCGCCCGCGTGAAGGGTGTGCAGGCGGGCCTCGACTGCGCCATGCCGATGGAGCGCGCCGAGCTCAAGGCCCTGCATGGAACGCTCACCCGTCTCGTCGCCGGCTTGCGCGAGGCAACGGAATAGGCACCCGCCGAAGATGCTGCAAATCCGCTTCGTCGTGAGCATGGGATCAGCTTCCGCCACGTGGCGTTGCGGATCGACTTGCAAGGCGCTTGCGGAAAGCTAAAGTCGGCGCCGGATTTTCCTGCAAGCCCCGCGCCTTCGCGGGGCGTTTCAAGTTCTGGAGCGTGTCATGACAAAATCGAAACTGCTGCTGGCGACCGTGCTGGCCTGCCTTCTCGCGCCTGTCGCCGCGTTGGCCGAGACGCTTCCCGACCTCGGCGGCAAGAAAGTGGTGGTGGTGACGGAGAACGCCTATCCGCCGCTGCAGTTCATCGATTCCAAAACCGGCAAGCAGATCGGCTGGGAATATGACGCGATGGACGAGATCGCCAAGCGGCTGAACTTCAAGGTCGAGTACCAGAACACCTCCTGGGACGCGATGATTCAGGCGGTTTCCGACAACCAGTACAACATCGGCATGACCGGCATCACCATCAAGGACGACCGCAAGGAGAAGGTCGACTTCTCCGACCCCTATATGCGTTCGGAGCAGTTCATGCTGGTGCGCGGCGATGAAAGCCGCTTCACCGACGCCAAGACCTTCGGCGCCTTCAAGGACGGGCTGATCGGCGCGCAGGCCGGCACCACGCCCTTCTACACCGCCGTCTACAGCGTGCTCGACGGCAACGAGCAGAACCCGCGCATAAAACTGTTCGAGACGTTCGGCGCCACGGTGCAGGCGCTGAAGTCGGGCGACGTCGACGTGGTGCTGACCGACGGCACCGCCGGCAAGGGCTATGTCGACGCTTCGGAAGGCAAGCTGAAGCTGATCGGCGGGCCGCTCGGCACCGAGGATTTCGGCTTCATCTTCCCCAAGGGATCGGACTTGGTGAAGCCGGTCAACGCCGCGATCGCCTCGCTCAAGGCCGACGGCACGCTCGATGCGCTGAACAAGAAGTGGTTCCTTGATTACAAGATGGGGCAGTAGGGCTTCTTGTTGACAGCGGTGTCCTACGGCCGCGGACGAAAGACCGCGAAAGCCTCGTTTCTTCCCACCCCCCTCTGTCCTGCCGGACATCTCCCCCGCAAGGGGGGAGATCAGATGTCGCCTCGGCTTTCGCTAATCTCCAACGCTGTAGGATGGGCAGTGAGGCCGAAGCTGCTAATCTCCCCCCTTGCGGGGGAGATGCCCGGCAGGGCAGAGGGGGGTGTGCCGGAACGCAGCCTCCGTAGATCTGGCTCCGCTTGGCTCGCCTGATGGCAACGCCCGCAACCTCCTCCGCCAAAGCCGAATTCCCCTGGTGGCTGGCCGCCGCCCTGGCGCTGGCGCTGGCGGCGGCGCTGTTCATTGCGTCGAGCGACCTCTACGCCCAGGTCTTCGCCACCGTCGCCAAGGGCATCGGCATCACCGTCTTCGTCACCGTGGTCGCCTTCGCGCTGGCCTCGGCGATCGGGCTGGGCATCGCCCTGATGGGGCTGTCGAGCTCGCGGGTGCTTCGCCAGATCGCCCGCTTCTATGTCGAGATCATCCGCGGAGTGCCGATCCTGGTGCTCTTGTTCTGGATCGCGTTCGCCGGCGCGCCGGCCGTCGTCGCTGCGTGGAACGCCCTGACCGCGCCGCTGCAAAGCGCCGGCTATCTCGGCGAACTGCTGGTGCGCGACGTCTCGCTTTTGTGGCGCGCCATCATGGCGCTGACCATCGGCTATTCCGCCTTCATCTCGGAAGTGTTCCGCGCCGGCATCCAGTCGGTCGAGAAGGGCCAGATCGAGGCGGCCAAGGCGCTCGGACTGACGCGCGCGCAGCGCTTCCGGCTGATCGTGTTCCCGCAGGCGATCCGCACCATCCTGCCGCCGCTCGGCAATGACTTCGTCGCCATGGTCAAGGATTCCTCGCTGGTCTCGGTGCTCGGCGTCGCTGACATCACCCAGATGGGCAAGGTCTATGCCGCCGGTTCGTTCCGCTTCTTCGAGACCTATTCGATCGTCGCCTATATCTACCTGATCCTCACCGTCGGCCTGTCGCTGGCGCTCAGGGCGCTGGAGCAGCGGCTGCGCCGCCAGCACCAGGAATAGAAGTCCAACAAAGACCGCGCTACGATCCGTCCCGCGCGCCAGCGGAGGAGGACAATTTGGTGGATTTCGACAAGGCCAATGCGGCGCTGGATTCCGTCTATACGGCCGACACGCCGGAGGCGCTCGCCAAGGCCTATGCCGAATGGGCCGCGACCTATGACAGCGAGACCGCGTCGCTCGGCTATCTGCTGCCGTTCCTGATCACCGCCTGGGTGGCGCGCCATGTGCCTGTCGGCGCAGGCCCGCTGCTCGACGCCGGCTGCGGCACCGGCCTCTCCGGCCCGTCGCTGAAGGCGCTTGGCTATGCCGACATTGCCGGGCTCGATCTCTCCGACGACATGCTGAAGATCGCCGGCAGCCGCAACGCCTACAGCGAGCTGAAGAAGGCGATGCTCGGCGGGCCGCTGCCTTGGCCGGACGGCCATTTCCGCGCCTTCTTCTCGACCGGCGTGTTCACCATCGGCCATGCGCCGGCATCTGGCCTGCATGAGCTGGTGCACATCACCCGACGCGGTGGCCACGCCATCTTCACGGTGCGCGACCAGGTGTTCGAGAGCGGCGGATTTCAAGATGTCTTCGACAGCCTTGAGCGGGAGGAGAAATGGCGGCCGGTCGAGGAAAGCCCGTGGTTCCGTTGCTATGCGATCGGTGATCCGGAGGCGCTGGTGAAGACGTTTGTGTTTGAGGTGGTGTGAGCGGTGAGCTCGCCGATCTTGGCTCCGCTTCCTCTCCCTCCGGAGGGGGGAGAGGTGGCGCTGCGAAGCAGTGACGGAGTGGGGGACGGCGGTCCTCAAATGCGCCGCCGCTGACTACTCGCCATGGAGCCCGATCAAGCCGAAGCATTGCTCGGCCGAAATAACAATGGCCGCGCCAGATCGACCCCCACTCCGTCGAGCTTCGCTCGCCACCTCTCCCCCGATCGACGGGGGAGAGGAAAGGCGCGAGTTCGCCGACCTTGGTGCCTTTCTTCCCGCTGAAGAAGTGCGGGCGAGGAACCCAAGCGCTGCACGGCCAAGCCGCTAATTGCCGAAAAGACAAAACATTGATATGAGCAGCGCCATGGAAGAGCTTTTCGGCGATCCGGCCTACAAGGGTTTCGTGCTGCAGGACAGAAAGCGCCTGCCGTCGCGATTTGCCGCGCGCGTTTGCGGCGCGCTCACCAGCCGACTTAGCTAGGCCGTCTTCGCCTCGTCGCCCTTGCCGGGCTTGCATGGCCCGGCACCGGCTTCTTCCCTTTTTCATATCGACGGATTTACGCACATGAGCGCACCGCGCACCCTCTACGACAAGATCTTCGACGACCATCTGGTCGACCGCCAGGACGACGGCACCTGCCTGCTCTACATCGACCGCCATCTCGTTCACGAGGTGACCAGCCCGCAGGCCTTCGAGGGCCTGCGCATGAGCGGCAGAAAAGTCCGGCATCCGGAAAAGACGCTGGCCGTGGTCGACCACAATGTGCCGACCTCGCCCGAGCGCAAGTTCGGCATCAAGAACGAGGAAAGCCGCATCCAGGTCGAGGCGCTGGCCAGGAACGCCAAGGATTTCGGCATCGACTATTATTCCGAGAACGACATCCGCCAGGGCATCGTCCACATCATCGGCCCGGAGCAAGGTTTCACCCTGCCCGGCATGACCATCGTCTGCGGCGACAGCCACACCTCCACGCACGGCGCCTTCGGCGCGCTGGCGCATGGCATCGGCACGTCGGAAGTCGAGCATGTGCTGGCGACGCAGACGCTGATCCAGCGCAAGGCCAAGAACATGCTGGTGCGCGTCGACGGCACGCTGCCGGAAGGCGTCACCGCCAAGGACATCATCCTCGCCATCATCGGCGAGATAGGCACCGCCGGCGGCACCGGCTACGTCATCGAATATGCCGGCGAGGCGATCCGCGCGCTGTCGATGGAAGGCCGCATGACGATCTGCAACATGTCGATCGAGGGCGGCGCGCGCGCCGGCCTGATCGCGCCGGACGAGACGACCTTCGCCTATGTCAAGGACAAGCCGCGCGCGCCGAAGGGCGCGGCCTGGGATGCCGCACTTGCCTATTGGAAGACGCTGCATTCCGACGAAGGCGCGCATTTCGACAAGGTGGTCGTGCTCGACGCGCAGAAGCTGCCGCCGATCGTCTCCTGGGGCTCCTCGCCCGAGGATGTCGTCTCGGTGCAGGGCTTCGTGCCCAATCCGGAAGAGATCACCGACGAGAACAAGCGCTCGTCGAAGCTGCGCGCGCTCGACTATATGGGGCTGACGCCCGGCACCAAGATCACCGACATCGCGCTCGATCGCGTCTTCATCGGCTCCTGCACCAATGGCCGCATCGAGGATCTGCGCGCCGCCGCCAAGGTGGTCGAGGGCAGAAAGGTCAATCCGCGCGTCAACGCCATGATCGTGCCGGGCTCCGGCCTGGTCAAGGAACAGGCGGAGGCCGAGGGGCTGGACAAGATCTTCCTCGCCGCCGGCTTCGACTGGCGCGAGCCGGGCTGCTCGATGTGTCTCGCCATGAACGACGACCGGCTGAAGCCGCATGAGCGCTGCGCCTCGACCTCGAACCGCAATTTCGAGGGCCGGCAAGGCTTCAAGGGCCGCACCCATCTGGTGTCGCCGGCCATGGCCGCGGCGGCCGCGATCGCCGGCCATTTCGTCGACATCCGCGACTGGAAATAGCAGCCGCGGCATTCGCATACGGACGAGGTCAAAACCCCGAACCATCCAGGTGGCTCGGGGTTTTTCTTTGCCGCGCCGCCGGTTTTTTCGGAAAGGCGGCCTTCGCTTAACCGCTTGTTTGGGCTTGCGCTTTAGCATCTTCCCTCACGTAAGCGGGGAAATCACAGTCGTTTGGACACGGGTCTGCTCATAGCGCTGCTCAACCCGACGATCGCGCTGGCGCTTGGCGCCGCGTTCCTCGTCCTGTGGTTCCATCAGCGCCATCGCCCCTACCTGGCGGTGCTGGCCACGAGCTACTGCCTGTCGGCCCCCGGCTTCCTGTTCCAGTATTTCACCCTTCCTGTCGGGATGGTGCTGACCAAGCTTGTCTCCAACATATGCTTCACGGCGGCCGGCTGTTGCCTCTCCAGCGCGATCGTTGCGCGCTACGGGCGACGCGTCCCCTATGTCGGCATCGCGCTCACCACCGGCGGCGGGCTCGCCGCCTTTTCATGGTTCATGTTCGTGCAGCCGGATCTCACTTGGCGCATCCTGTCGATGAATTTCGGTTTCGGCGCCCTCAGCCTGCTGGTCGCCGCGGAACTGCGCACGGTGCGCGGCAACGGCCCGACCGAGAAGATCCTGTTCGTGCTGTCGCTGCTTTCGGGATTGAACTTCGTCGTCCGAACCCTGATCGTCGTCATCGCGCACGGGCCGTTCCCGAGCTATGACGGATTCTACGGCTCGTCCTACTGGACGACGGCGCTGCTCTCGCATGCGCTGCTGTCGCTGCTGATCGCGCTTTCCCTGTTCTCGGCGGCCGCGCTCGACGTCTTGAAGGCGCTGAAGGCCGAGACCCATACCGATCCGCTGTCCGGCCTGCTCAACCGCCGCGGCTTCGAGGAGCGGGCGGCGCTGCTGCTCGACCAGTGCGCCAAGGCGAAATTCCCCGTCGCCATGGTGCTTGCCGACCTCGACCACTTCAAGGCGCTCAACGACCAGCACGGGCACGCGGTCGGCGACAGGGTGATCGCCGACTTCGCCGCCAAGCTGAGCTTCGCCACCGGCACGCGCGGCGCTGCCGGCCGCATCGGCGGCGAGGAGTTCGCCGTGCTGCTGCCGCTGTGCGACCTGGCCTCGGCCCGCCTGTTCGCCGAGGCGATCCGCTCGCTCTATTCGTCCGGCGGCGTCGCCAGCCTGCCGCGAGGCGTCAGGGTGACGGCGAGCTTCGGCGTCGCCGCTCGCACCGGCGACGAAGGCCTGGCGCCGCTGATGCGCCGCGCCGACGACGCGCTCTACAAGGCCAAGAAGAACGGCCGCGACAGCGTGCGCCTGTCCTATGAGCGCCCCGAAACGGTCTTCGTGCCGGAGCCCGCCAGCGTCGGGTGAGGCCAAGCAGCCCGATCATGACCCGACGTTAACGTCTTTTTCGCCCGTCGATGCTTTGCTGTCGGCGGGGGTTTTTGGACCATGGGCAGCGCGGACGTCATCCTCGTGATCAACCTGTTCGTCGCCGGACTGCTGGCGGCGGCGTTCATGACGATCGCCATCTACGACAAAAGCCGGGTGTCGGCGCGCTGGCTGGCCCTCGGCTATGTGCTGGGCATGGCCTATTTCGCGCTCGAATTCGTCATTCCCGCCTTCGACAATGCCCGGCTCCCGGTGGTCGCGGCCTTTGCCGTCTTCCTCGGCGCCACCATCGTCTTCAATGGCGGACTTGCGCATAAATACGGCGTGGCGCCGCCCTGGTGGCCGATGCTGTTCTTCCTGGCCATCGCCTCCGTCGCCGTCTATCTGGTGCAGGAATTGCCGCGCCAGTCGCTGACGGCGATGATGGCCTATCAGCTTCCCTACGCCGTCATGCAGTTCACCGCGCTCGGCATCGTCTGGTCGTCAAGGCAAAGGCGCGAGCGGCTCGACACCATACTGATGGCCGTGCTGACGGCCAGCGCGCTGCAGTTCGCCTCCAAGCCCTTCATCGCGCATGTGCTGGGCGGCCGCGGCGCCGACCCGCAATCCTATGTGCAGACGAGCTACGCGCTGGTGTCGCAATCGCTCGGCACCGTTTTCGGCCTGGCGCTGGCGCTGCTTGCGCTGGCCATACTGGTGCGCGATGTGCTGGCCGAGGCGACGTCGAAATCGGAAACCGACGCGCTGTCCAGGCTGCTCAACCGCGGCGGCTTCGAACGTCATGCCGAAATCACCCTGAGGGATGCCGCGCGCCGTGGCGTTCCGGTGGCGCTCGTGATCGCCGACCTCGACCATTTCAAGGGCATCAACGACAATTTCGGCCACGCCTGCGGCGACCGGGTGATCGAGACCTTCGCCGGCTTCCTGCGCGAGGCGGCGGCCGACCATCACGTCGCCGGGCGCATCGGCGGCGAGGAGTTTGCGATCATCCTGCCGGGCACCAATCTCGCGGCCGCGCGGCTGTTCGCCGAAGGCGCGCGCAGCGCTTTCGGCGCCCTGCCGATCGACACCCTGCCGGCCGAGCACCGCTGCAGCGCCAGCTTCGGCGTCGCCGAGCTTGGCGCGGGTGAGGGTTTTTCCGATCTGTTGCGGCGCGCCGACGAGGCGCTCTATCAGGCCAAGGGCGGCGGCCGCGATTGCGTGCGCGTCTCGGCCGGGCCGGCCGGACGGCAGGCGTCCCCCGTCTTCAACGGCAGGGGCTGAGGTTCGGCATCTCGCCGTCGGACAGGCCGTACATATAGGAGCGGCCCTTGATGAAAACCGGCGGCTGATAGCAGCCGCGGCCAACGGTCTCGTCGGATTCGTTCTCGTAGATCACGTCGGGCTCGCCGGCACTGGTAAAGTTCGAGAGTTCCTTGGCGTGCCTGCCTTCGCCGACGATGATGCGCTTGTAGCCGGCGGCGCTGTCGATGACGAGGTTGCCGAAGGAATCGGCATAGACGCGGTCGTGGTGGCGCAGCCCGGCCTCGGCCGGCGCCGTGGAGCCGACGGCAAGTGCCGCCAGCGCAAGCGCCGCAAGGCGCAGTCTGCTCGCATTCGAACGCATGGCACCCTCCGTTTGCTTCGACCGTTTCGGTCTGGAGCCTGTTCGAATCGGAAATTAACCTTTTCTTAACCTTTGTTAAGAGCCGGGACGTTTTCTCAGTCGGACTTTAACAAACATGGTTAATTTCGGCAGACGGAGTGGCCATCTTTCGGCCATGCTTGCCCGCACCATCGCGCCACCTCACCGACCGTTTGAGCCGGGTGAGCTTGATCGGGAACGACATCGTGGCTAGCGTGCCGCGCACAGGAGGGGCAGCACATGGCGTCACGCCGCTTGGTTCGGGGATTGCTCCTTGCTCCGTTGCTCGCTGCAGCCGCAGGCTGCGTGCCGCAGGACGGCGCGCCCAAGGCGGCATCGGCTGCGGTCTCTCCTGCTCCGGTCCTGCAGTCCACCGCACCCGCGGCGCCTCCAGCACCTGCTCCGGCATCCGCAGCCAAGATCGCCACCGACCTGACTGCGCCGCGATCGGCTGTCGGCATGGCCACCTACAGATGCAATGGCTCCGTGATCTCGATCCAAAATCTCGGCACGTCGCTGCGTGTCTCGGGGCCGGATGGCTGGACCGAGGAGTTTGCGGCATCGCCCGCCAACCAGAGCAGCCGCTACCAGGCGGCGGCGACGCATGACGCAGTTGTGATCGACGGACGCGAGGCGCTGCTGATGAAGAAAGGATCGACGCCGCTCACCTGCAGAAGGTAGCAATCTTCATCGGCATGCCGCACTGCAGCGAAACATTGCGCCGGCTTTCGGCCTCGCCCTAATCGATTGAAGCAAAAGCCGGCCTTTTTGTCAGACTAAATGACGTTTCCAAAACGATTTTCCGGCTTTGACGCGGTGCAAAAAGAGCATTAGAAACCGGCTGTCCGAAGTCGCAACCGAAGGCGGCAATGCCGCCTTTCCACTGAGGCTCCAGGAGACGCCGAACTGGGGGAGCCATGAGCAAATCACCAGCCACCCGCGAATTTGCCAGACGTGAACGGCCACTTTCGCCGCACCTCACCGTGTATCGGCCGCCGATCACCATGACGATGTCGATCATCCATCGCATCACCGGCGGCGCGCTCTATTTCGGCACGCTGCTGGTGGCGTTCTGGCTGATGGCGGCGGCGAGCTCCGAGGCCACCTTCGATTGGGTCAATTGGGCCTTCGGCTCGTGGCTGGGGCGGCTGGTGCTGTTCGGCTACACTTGGGCGCTGATGCATCACATGCTGGGCGGCATACGCCACCTGGTCTGGGACACCGGCGCCGGGCTCGAGAAGCACACCGCCTCGAAAATCGCCTGGGCGACACTGGCCGGCTCGATCCTGCTCACGCTGCTGATCTGGATCGCCGGCTACATGGCGCGGGGAGCCTGACCATGAGCGGCAAGAACACCGACATGCGCACGCCGCTGGCCAAGGCGCGCGGCCTCGGCTCCGCCCGCGAGGGCACCGGCCATTTCTGGCGCCAGCGGCTGACGGCGATCGCCAACATCCCGCTGATCCTGTTCTTCGTCGGCTTCCTGATCGCGCTCAACGGCCACGGCTACGCGGAAGTGCGGGCGGCGCTCGCCAATCCGTTCGTGGCGCTGGTGCTGGCGCTGGTGCTGATTTCCGGCCTCTACCACATGCGGCTCGGCATGCAGGTGATCATCGAGGATTACGTGCATGGCGAAGGCATGAAGCTGGCGCTGATCGCGCTCAACACATTCTTTTCCGTAGCGGTCGGCGTCGCCTCGCTCTTCGCCCTGCTCAAACTGGCATTCGGAGGCTGACATTTTGGCCAAGGACGCGAAATCAGCCAATTCCGCCTACACTTTCGTCGACCACAAGTTCGACGTGGTGATCGTCGGCGCCGGCGGCGCCGGCCTGCGCGCCACGCTCGGCATGGCCGAGCAGGGCCTGCGCACCGCCTGCATCACCAAGGTGTTCCCGACGCGCTCGCATACGGTGGCGGCGCAAGGCGGCATCGCCGCCTCGCTCTCCAACATGGGCCCGGATTCCTGGCAGTGGCACATGTACGACACCGTCAAGGGCTCGGACTGGCTGGGCGATGTCGACGCCATGGAGTACATGGTGCGCGAGGCGCCGGCCGCCGTCTACGAGCTCGAGCATTACGGCGTGCCGTTTTCGCGCACCGAGGAAGGCAAGATCTACCAGCGGCCGTTCGGCGGCCACATGATGAACTACGGCGACGGCCCGCCGGTGCAGCGCACCTGCGCCGCCGCCGACCGCACCGGCCACGCCATCCTGCACACGCTCTACGGCCAGTCGTTGAAGAACAACGCTCAGTTCTTCATCGAGTATTTCGCGCTCGACCTGATCATGGAGCCGGACGGCACCTGCACCGGCGTCGTCGCCTGGAACCTCGACGACGGCACCATCCACCGCTTCTCGGCCAAGATGGTGGTGCTGGCGACCGGCGGCTACGGCCGCGCCTATTTCTCGGCGACGTCGGCGCATACCTGCACCGGCGACGGCGGCGGCATGGCCGCCCGCGCCGGGCTGCCGCTGCAGGACATGGAGTTCGTGCAGTTCCACCCGACCGGCATCTATGGCGCCGGCTGCCTGATTACCGAGGGTGCGCGCGGCGAAGGCGGCTACCTCGTCAATTCCGAGGGTGAGCGCTTCATGGAGCGTTACGCGCCGTCGGCCAAGGACCTCGCCTCGCGCGACGTCGTCTCGCGCTGTATGACGCTGGAGATCCGCGAGGGACGCGGCGTCGGCAAGAACAAGGACCACATCTTCCTGCACCTCGACCATCTCGATCCGGCGGTGCTGCACGAGCGGCTGCCCGGCATCTCGGAGTCGGCGAAGATCTTCGCTGGCGTCGACCTCACCAAGGATCCGATCCCGGTGCTGCCGACGGTGCACTACAATATGGGCGGCGTGCCGACCAACTACTGGGGCGAGGCGCTCAACCCGACAGCCGCGAGCCCGGACAGAGTGTCGCCAGGCCTGATGGCGGTCGGCGAGGCCGGCTGCGCCTCGGTGCACGGCGCCAACCGGCTGGGTTCCAACTCGCTGATCGATCTCGTCGTGTTCGGCCGCGCCGCGGCGATCCGCGCCGGCCAGGTGATCGACCGCAAGTCGGCAATCCCGTCGCCGAACGAAGCCTCGGTCGAGAAGATCATGGACCGCTTCGACCGGCTTCGCCACGCCAACGGCTCGACGCCGACGGCGGTGCTTCGCGAAAAGATGCAGAAGGCGATGCAGGAAGACGCGGCGGTGTTCCGAACGCAGGAATCGCTGGAAAACGGCTGCAAGCGGATTTCGCAGATCTGGGGCGAGCTCAAGGACATAAAAGTGTTCGACCGCTCGATGATCTGGAATTCGGATCTGGTCGAGACGCTGGAGCTGGAAAACCTGATGGCCAACGCCATCACCACGGTCTACGGCGCCGAGGCGCGCAAGGAGAGCCGCGGCGCGCATGCGCGCGAGGATTTCTCGGCCCGCGACGACGCCACCTGGCGCAAGCACACGCTGGCCCATCTCGGCGAGGACGGCAAGGTGACGCTGACCTATCGCCCGGTGCACACCGAGCCGCTGCTGGCCGAAAAGGACGGCGGCATCAGCCTTGCCAAGATTGCGCCGAAGGCCAGGGTGTACTGACGATGGCGCTGGCGGCAACGGGATATTCCGGCACCCCGCTTCCGGCCAAGCTCGGCCTGAAGGACGGCATGGTCGCCGCCTTCATCGCGCTGCCGCCGGAGCTGGATGATCTTGCCGGAGCTGTGGACTTTGCCGCGATCGACCGGCTGGCCGACTGGTCGGAGATTTCAGGCCGCCAGAAATACGATGCCGTGCATGCCTTCACCCGGCAGCGCGCCGAGATCGAGGACGGCCTTGCCGGCATCGAGACGGCGATCAAGCGCGATGGCATGGTCTGGGTTTCATGGCCGAAGAAGGCGTCGAAAGTGGCGACCGACGTCACCGAGGACGTCATCCGCGCCGAGGCGCTGAAGCGCGACCTGGTCGACGTCAAGGTTGCCGCCGTGAATGAAATCTGGTCCGGGCTGAAGCTCGTCATCCGAAAGGACCGCAGGTAAATGGTCGAACTCACGCTTCCCAAGAATTCGAAAGTTCAGCAGGGCAAGACCTGGCCGAAGCCGGAAGGCGCCACCAATCTTCGCGAATACCGCATCTACCGCTGGTCGCCGGACGATGACGAGAACCCGCGCATGGACACCTATTTCGTCGACATGGACGATTGCGGACCGATGGTGCTCGACGCGCTGCTCTACATCAAGAACAAGATCGACCCGACGCTGACGCTGCGCCGCTCCTGCCGCGAAGGCATTTGCGGCTCCTGCGCCATGAACATCGACGGCTCCAACACGCTCGCCTGCACCAAGGGCTGCGACGACATTTCCGGCGCGGTGAAAGTCTATCCGCTGCCGCATATGCCGGTGATCAAGGACCTGGTTCCCGACCTCACCAATTTCTATGCCCAGCACGCCTCGATCGAGCCGTGGCTGAAGACGGTGTCGCCGGAGCCGGCCAAGGAATGGCTGCAGAGCCATGAGGACCGCGAGAAGCTCGACGGGCTCTACGAATGCATCCTGTGCGCCTGCTGCTCGACGTCCTGCCCGAGCTACTGGTGGAACGGCGACCGCTATCTCGGCCCGGCGGTGCTCTTGCAGGCCTATCGCTGGCTGATCGACAGCCGCGACGAGGCCAAGGGCGAGCGGCTCGACAATCTCGAGGACCCGTTCCGGCTCTATCGCTGCCACACCATCATGAACTGCGCGCAGACCTGCCCCAAGGGGCTCAATCCCGCCAAGGCGATCGCCGAGATCAAGAAGATGATGGTGGAGCGGCGGGTTTAGGCTTGGCGGGATAACCCACGAGAACCTCAAACGCGGCGATCCTTCGCGCCCCCCTCTGTCCTGCCGGACATCTCCCCCACGGGTGGGGAGATTGGCTGTCATGAGGGCTTTCGCCTATCTCCAAGGTTGAAGGATGAAGCGCGGTCGGCGAAGCTGCTGATCTCCCCCCAGGTGGGGGAGATGTCCGGCAGGACAGAGGGGGGCGCTGTCCCGCCAGCGTCAGAAAGGATAGCATGCAATGAGCGAAGACCTTCCCATCCTCTCTCCCGCCGAGGCGCGCGTGCTCGGCTGCCTGATCGAGAAGAAGGAGTTAACGCCGGATGTCTATCCGCTGACGCTCAATGCCGCGCTTGCCGCCGCCAACCAGAAGACGGCGCGCGAGCCGGTGATGGCGCTGGAACAGACCGAGGTGCACCGGGCCCTGAAGCTGCTTGAGCAGAAGGGGCTGGTGCGGCAGATGTTCGGTTCGCGCGTGGAGCGCTATGAGCATCAGATGGCGCAGCGATTCTCGCTGACCACGCCGCAGACCGCCTTGGTCGGGCTGCTCCTGTTGCGCGGGCCGCAGACCGCATATGAGCTGTTGGCGCGAAGTGAGCGCATGGCGCGGTTTTCGTCGATCGAGGATTTGCGCGGTGAACTCGACATGCTGATCGGCCGCCGGCCGCCGCTCGTTCAGGAGATACCGCGCGGGCCAGGCCAGCGCGAAGACCGCTATGTGCATCTGCTCGCAGGGCCGGTGGATGTGTCGGCGGTCGCGGCGGCGCCGTGGCAGCCGGCTGCGTCAGCGTCGGATGCCGATCTAGAGGCCAGGGTGCGGGCGCTGGAAGAAGAGGTCGCGGCTTTGCGGGCGAAGATCGAGGCGCTGGGCGGGTAGCCAATCAGATACCTTGTCGCGAGGCCCCCCTCTCTGTCCTGCCGGACATCTCCCCTCAAGGGGGGAGATTGGCAGCTCCAGCGACGACGCTCCCCTTACAACGTCGGCGATTGGCGAAACCCTGCGCGACATCTGATCTCCCCCCTTGAGGGGGAGATGCCCGGCAGGGCAGAGAGGGGGGCGAAGGATCGCTGCCCCTCAAACGAAAACCCCAATCACCCCAGTTTCGCGTCGAGCGTAACCTTGATGGCGCCGAGCGCCTTCGAGACCGGGCATTCGGCCTTGGCCTTCTCGGCCAGCTCCTTGAACTTTGCCGCGTCGATGCCCGGCACCTTGCCGACGACGGTGAGAGCGCTGCCGGTGATGCCGGTGCCGGGCACCAGCGTCACCACCGCCTTGGCGTCGAGTTCGGTGGCGGGCGTGCCGTTCTCGGCGAGGAAGTGCGAGAACTGCATGGCGTAGCAGCCGGCGTGCGCGGCGGCGATGAGCTCCTCCGGGTTGGTGCCGGATTTGCCGCTCTCGTCCTCGAAGCGCGCCTTGAACGAATAGGGTGTGCCTTTAAGCGCCCCGCTCTGGCTGTCGAGCGTGCCCTTGCCTTCCTTCAGATTGCCTTTCCAGACGGCGTTCGCGGTGCGGTCCATGAAATCCTCCTTGATCGTCGGGGTTGCGCCGGCGGAGCGCCAGCGTTCCCCCGAACTATAGCGCGGGCACGCGCGAAGGCCACCGCGCTCTTGGAGCGGCGGCGTCCAAAATTCTTTTTTAAAAGAAACCGCCTGCAAAAATGTCGACTTCCATCGGGCTCGACCGTCCTGCGGGCGGCCACGGATTTCGCGGCCGGATGGAGGCTCACATGGACAATCTGTTTTTCGCGCTGTGGAAATGCCCTGGGCACAAGGCCGGGCGACAGGAAGACTATTGGCTCGATCCGCCGCCCTCCGGCTTCGGCCGGCTGCTGGCGGCGGTCGCCATCATCGGCATCGCGGCATGCCTTCTCGATCATGCGGCGGCGTTCGGGGGCGCGGCTGACACCATCATCACCGCATCCTATGGTCCATCACAACACGGGAGATCGGAATGAGATATGTCTGCCTGGTCTATGGCGAGGAACAGAGCCTGTATGCGTTGACCCCGGAAGGATCGGCCAAGCTAGACGCCGATTCGCTGGCCTATGACAGATCGTTGGATCAACAAGGCAAGCTGATCATCGCGCAGGCGCTGCAATCGGTGAAGACGTCGAAGAGCGTGCGGCGGCGCAACGGGAAAAGACTGGTCACCGACGGCCCGTTCGCCGAGACCAAGGAGCAGTTGCTCGGCTTCGTCATGATCGAGGCCGAGACCCTCGACGAGGCGCTGGAGATCGCCGGCGACATTCCGCTGGCCGAACTCGGCACCATCGAGGTCAGGGCGATCTACGACATACCGGGCTCATAGCCGGTTGCCGCTGGTTCATGCAGGTCGGCGGATCATGTCCGCCGCCTTCTCGGCGATCATCACCACGGGCGAGGCGGTGTTGCCGGAGACGATGCGCGGCATGATCGAGGCGTCGATGACGCGCAGACCCTCGACACCGGTCACGCACAGGTCGGGGCCGACGACGGCGCGATCGTCGACACCCATTCGGCAGGTGCCGACCGGATGAAAGATCGTCGTTGCGATCGAGCCGATCTCGTGCAGCAGGTCGTCGTCGGACTGGTGGGCGAGACCGGGCAGGATTTCCTCCGGATGGAAGTCGGCAAGCGCCTTTGCGGTCATGATCTTGCGCGCCTGGCGCACCGAGCGCAGCGCGATCTCGCGGTCGCGCACCGTGGAGAGGTAGTTCAGCCGGATTTCCGGCTGCACGGCCAATTCAGGTGTCGTGGCATGTACGGAGCCGATGCTGTCGGGCCGCAAATTGCAGACCGACATGGTGATCGCCGGGAACGGGTGCAGCGGGTCGCCCAGCCGGTCCGTCGACAAGGGCTGGACGTGGTATTCCAGATCCGGCGTCGCCATCGACGGATCGGATTTGCTGAACATGCCGAACTGGCTTGGCGCCATCGACATCGGTCCCGACCGGGCAAACGCATATTGCAGCGCGATCCGCGCCTTGCCGCTTAGGCTGTTGGCAAGGGTGTTGAGCGTCAGCGCCGACGACACTTTATAGACGGTGCGGATCTGCAGGTGGTCCTGCAGGTTCTCACCGACATCGGGGCTGGCGTGAACCAAATCGATACCGAGCGAGGCGAGGCGGTCCGGCTGGCCGACACCGGAAAGCTCCAGCAGTTTCGGCGTGTTGATCGCCCCGGCCGTCAGCAACACCTCTCGTCCGGCGCTGGCCTGGCGTGCCTCGCCGCCGGCGAGGTAGCTGACCCCGGTAGCCCGCTTGCCCTCAAACAGCACCTTCTCGACATGCGCCTTGGCGACCAGCCGCAGGTTGGGCCGCCGCAGCGCCGGGCGCAGGAATGCCTTGGCGGTGTTCCAGCGCACGCCCCTGCTCTGGTTCACCTCGAAGAAGCCGGAACCCTCATTGTCGCCGTCGTTGAAATCCTCGCGCGGCATGATGCCGAATTCCTTCGCCGCGTCCTGCACCGTGTTCAGGATCGGCCAGGACAGGCGCTGCCGCGCCACTTTCCATTCGCCGCCGGAACCATGCAGCCTGGTCTTGCCGCCATGATGGTCTTCGGATTTGAGGAAATAGGGCAGCACGTCGTCCCAGCCCCAGCCGACATTGCCCATCTGCCGCCAGCCATCATAGTCCGCAGCCTGGCCACGCATGTAGATCATGCCATTGACCGAGGTGCAGCCGCCCAGCACCTTGCCCCTGGGATAGACCAGCGAGCGGCCGTTCAGGCCGGCTTCCGGCGCCGTCTTCATCATCCAGTCGGTGCGCGGATTGCCGATGCAATAAAGATAGCCGACAGGAATGTGCACCCAGTGGTAATTGTCGCTGCCGCCGGCCTCGAGCAGCAGCACGCGCGTCGCCGGATCTTCGCTCAGGCGGTTGGCCAGCACGCAGCCGGCGGTACCCGCGCCGACGATGATGGAGTCGTAGTCGCCGTCCAGCCTTGGGGTCATTCTGCTGCTCTGCCTGGTCCTGCGGCCTGTTCGGTCCAGAACGATCGCAGCGTATCGGCGAGGCCGCAATAGGCGCGATAACGCCTGGCATAGTGACGCTGCATGGCCGGATCCGGACGGTAGGCGGCGCGCGGACGGGTCATGGCGTCGACGCCGGACTCATAGTCGGCGAACAGTCCGACCGCCACGCCGGCGCCAATCGCCGCGCCAAGCGCGCCGGTCTCGCGGGCTTCAGGAACGGTGATCGGCACGCCGAGCCCGTCGGCGAAGATTTGCGGCCAGTGCTCGCTGCGTGAGCCGCCGCCGGACAGCACCGCCTTGTCGAAGCCGACGCCGGCGTCTTTCAACACATCGATGTGGCGCCGGTGCTCGAACATCACGCCTTCGAACAGCGCGCGCAGCAGATGGCCTTCGCCATGCCAGCCGGCCAGGCCGTAGAAGCCGGCGCGGAACTCGGCGCCCTGGCCCGAGCCGTAGAGGAACGGGTGGAAGATCGGGTCGTCCCAGGCCGGCGTTACTTCGCCGACAGCCGCGTTGCAATGGCGGAACGGATCGCCGAGGTGGCTGCCGCGCTCGACGAATTCACGCACGTACCATTCAAGATTGGCGGCCGATGTCGCGCTGGATTCGATGTTGACGAAGCGTCCGGGGCCGAACCGCGCCACCATGAAAACATCGGGATCGACAACCGGCGCGGTGGAGAAAACCTGGTTGACCGACCAGGTGCCGGCGATGATCGAGGCTTCGCCGGGGCGCACGACGCCGGCCCCCATGGCGCTGGCGACGACATCGAAATAGCCGGCGATGACCGGCGTGCCTTCTGCCAGCCCGGTCTCTTCGGCCGCGCTGGCGGTGACCGTGCCGGCAATGTCGGCGCTGTCGAGCAGCCGCGGCAGTTTTGCCTGCGCGTCCTCGATGCCGTAGAGCGCCAGAAGCTCGGCATCATAGACGCCTTCGGGCATGCGGACGAGGCCGCAGCCGGACATGTCGGAGACATCGCTCACCTGCTCTCCGGTGAGGCAAAAGGCGATGAAATCCTTGCACAGCATCGCCGTGCCGGTCGCGGCATAAAGGTCGGGGTCATGCTGCTTGACCCAGGCCAGCAAGGTTGGCGTCTGCGCCGGCCAGGGCTTTTGCAGGCAGATCGCGTGCAGTGCGCCGGCGTTGCGCGAAGCCAGCTCCGCCGCCATGCCGGCGGCGCGGGTGTCGAGCGACTGGATGCCGATCAGCGGGGCGCCGGCGCGGTCGATCAGATAGAGGCCGTTGCCATGGCCGGCGCAGCCGACAGCGGCGATCTGGCGCGCGTCGATACCAGCCTGCGCAATGCAGCGGCGGATGGCGTCGCGCGCAGCGGCCCACATATCGCCGAGGTCGCGTTCGACATAGCCGGGCTGCGGCGTGTGCGAGCGCCCGGCGACGGTGTGCATGGCGACCTGCCGCCCGGCGAGGTCGAACAGCACCGCCTTGATGATGGTGTTGCCGGCGTCGAGACCGAGCAGATATGCGGCCTGATCAGCCATTGTTGTAGATATCCCAGGCCTCTTCGCCGCCGGCGTCCTTGTGGATCATCGCCATCAGCGCGTTGACCACCGCCTTCGGGTTGGCATGCTGATAGATGTTGCGGCCATAGACCAGCCCCTTGGCGCCTTGTCTGAGCAGGGCCGACGATTTTGCCAGCACCGTCCTGAGGTCGTCCTTGCCGCCGCCGCGCACCAGCACCGGCACGCGCGCCGCCTCGACGACGCGGTGGAAATCCTCAGGCCGGTCGGTCGGATCGGCCTTGATGATGTCGGCGCCCATTTCGGCGGCGAGCCGCACCAGGGTAACGATCTTCTCGGCGTCGCCGTCGACCTGATAGCCGCCGCGCACATCGTTGGGCAGCATCACCAGCGGCTCGATCATCAAGGGCATGCCGTATCTGTGGCAGGCGGCGCGGACCTTGCTGATGTTTTCGACGCATTGGCGAAACAGCTCCGGCTCGTCAGGCAGCATGAACAGGTTGACGACGACGCAGGCCGCATCCATCTCCAGCGCGCCGATGATCGGCTCGTCATGGTTCTGCAGCATCGACCACATCACGCGGTGGCGCTGGACATTGTAGGGATTGCCCATGTCGATGCGCATGACCAGCGCCGGCTTGTTCTTATCCGGTCGCGATTGCAGCAAATCGGCCTGCCCGTAGGCGAGCTGCAGCGCGTCCGATCCTGCCGCGACCAGCGTGTCGATGACGCGCGGCATGTCCTCCAGGCCGACGAGAAAACCCGGTTCATTGCAGACGCCGTGATCGAGCGCCACGTCGAGGCAATTGCCGTTGGTGAACATCCGGTTCATGCGGGCCTTGGCGCTGACCTTCATCTTCTGCTCCTGAAATCGTGCGTTGGTCGAGCATCTCCTGCGAGACGCCGTGATAGGTGTCGAGTTCGGCAACCAGGCTTTGCACCTCGCCGTCGCGCTGCCGATCGCTCCAGCCGCGCTCGGTGGCCACTGCCTCGGCGATGCGTTCGATGGTCGCCATCGAGATGTCGCCGCGAATGGCAAGCGATGTGCGGCGCAGGACAAGATCGGACAGGCAGGTCACGAACTCATGCCGGATCAGGTAGACGATTTCGGCTGCCGTCGTTTCGGTCCTGCCGTCCAGCCTGATATCGTCGGGACGGCCGACGCAAAACAGGGCGATGTCGCGCGCGCCGCTGCCGTAGCGGTCGACAAGATAGGCGGCGCGGTCGCCGCTGAGCGCAAACTCGCCAGCCAGATCGGCCGCCAGCGACGCCGGATCCCCGGGAAAGCCGAGGCCTCCGCCGATCGGCATGGTCAGCGTGCCGCAAAGGCGTTCGCGGCCAAGCTCGGCCAGCACTGCGTCGGCCGCCTGTTCGGCGAAGGCGCGGAAGGTCGTCCATTTGCCGCCGATCATGCAGAACTGCGGGATGTCGCCGGCAATGCGATGCACGGAATGGCCGCGCGAGATCCTGCCGGTGAAGGCATGGTCGCTCTTCGGCAGTGGCCGGATGCCGCTATAGGCGAACACGACGTCGGAGGCGTGAACCGGAATAGCCGGAAAGACCAGCCGCGCCGCCGCCAGTATGTAATCGGCTTCCGCCGGTTCGCAGCGCACGCGGCTGGCCTCGCTGACGCGAATATCGGTCGAGCCGACCAGCACCTTGCCGAGATAGGGAAACATGATGCAGATCCGGCCGTCGGCGTTCTCGAAGAAAATCATGTGGCCGCCAAGGGCCTGGTAAAGCGGCTCGTTGTCGAGGATGAGGTGCGAGCCCTTGGTGCCCTCGACGAGCGGTGCCGCGGGGTTTCCGGATGCGTCGAGCCGGGCGATCGCCGAATCGAGCCATGCGCCCGTCGCGTTGACGATTGCCTTGGCGCTGACAGGGAAGCGCGCGTCGGTCGTCATGTCGGTAAGTTCGAAGGCCGAACCGGCGCGCGTGATCTGGGCGCGGTTGAGCGCGAGGCTGCCGGGCGCCAGGCGTCCGGCATCGAGCAGCAGTTCGATGCCAATCCGTTCCGGATAGCTGATCCAGGCGTCGTAGTAGGTGGCGGAAAAGCGCAGTTTCGGGTCGAGCGCAGGCCATTGCGCGAATGTCGTCCTGGCGCCGCGGAACTTGTGGCGCGGCAGCACCCGGCGCTTGCGCGTCGTCCAGTCGTAGAGCGCGAGCCCCGCCTTGATCGCCAGCGCGCCGCGACTGGAAGGCGCCTCGGAAAGCCCGAGAAAACCGGCCGCGCCGTTCATCAGACCGGAGAAGACGGTGCGGATCGGAATCGTCGTCGGCAATGGCCGCACCATGTGCGGCGCGTTGGCCAGCAGCGCATCGCGCTCGCGCAACGATTCCTGCACCAGGCCGAACTCGCCATTCTCGAGATAGCGCAGACCGCCGTGGATCATGCGCGAAGGGGCCGCGCTGCAGCCCGAGCAGAAATCGCTGCGCTCGACCAGCAGCACCTTGAGGCCCTGCAGCGCCAGCTCGCGGAAAACGCCGATGCCGTTGATGCCGCCGCCCACGACGACGACATCGAACGCGCCATTGTGGCGAATCTTGTCGAGGATGAGGCTTCTCTGGTCAGGCATGGCTTCGCCGTTCGGCCGTCCGGCGGACGGCAGCTCGATTTGTTTCGGATTCACAGGTGGCGGTCAGGCGTCGAGATTTGTCAGATGGCGGCTGGCGGCCTCGCTGATCTGGCTGATCTCCTGTCCGGACAATCTGATGCGGCCGGCCTGCGCGTTCTCCCTGGCCTGCTGCGGGCTGCGGGCGCCGCAAAGCGAGAAGGTGATGCCCGGCTGCTGCAGCGTCCAGGCGATGACGATCTGCGCCTCGCTCGCGCCGTGTGCCTCGGCAATCGGCCGTATCTCTTCCATCAGCGTCGCGACCTTGCGGCGGTTGGCCTGCGAGAACCACGGATTGTCCCTGCGCTGGTCATCGCCGGTAAAGACGCGGTCCGGACCGATCCTGCCCGACAACAGGCCGAGCGCCAGCGAGGAGTAGCTGAGCACGGACACATTGTTGTCCGCGCAGAAAGGCAGCAGGTCGCGCTCCATGTCGCGCACCACCATGCTGTATTGCTGCTGGACCGCGTCGAGCTGGCCGGCGGCGAGATAGGCTTCGACATCCGCAACCCCGACATTGCTGGCGCCGATGGAGCGGATCTTGCCTTGGGTCTTGAGGCGATCGAGCGCTTCCATGGTCTCGGCGACCGGCGTCGTCGAATCCTGCCAGTGGGTAATATAGTGGTCGATGTGGTCGGTGCCGAGACGGCGCAGGCTCTGCTCCACTTCGTAGACCACGGAGTCGGCGCCGAGATAGCGATGCACCGGCGCGCCGTCATAGTCGAAGAAGTGATTGCCCTTTTTTGCGTGCCAGATCAGTCCGAGCTTGGTGGCCAGCACGACCTCGCCGCGGCGTCCCTTGATCGCCTTGCCGACGATTTCCTCCGACAGGCCCTGGCCGTAGGCCGGCGCGGTGTCGATCAGCGAAACGCCTTCGTCGATCGAGGCGCGGATGGTGTCGATGGACTGCGCCTCGTCGGTGCCGCCCCACATCCAGCCGCCGATGGCCCAGGTGCCGAGACCGATCGCGGAGGCGGAGATTCCCGACGCGCCAATGCTGCGCGTCAACATTTCAGGCGACATTGCGTAGGCTCCCCGCATTGTTCAGGACTGCGTTGGCCGTTTCTTCGTCGACGACCAGAGACTTGAGATAATTGCCGCGCAGCGCGGCGCGGATCGGCCCGACCTTTTCGGCGCCGCTGGCGACGCCCATCACCGTCCGGCAGCGACCGAGTTCCGAAGGCGCCAGCGCGACCAGGCGGTCGTTGGGCGGATAATCCGCCAGCGTGCCGTCATCGCGGATCAGATGCGCAAGGAACTCGCCGACCGCGCCGCTGGCGACCAGCTTCTCGCGGTCGGGGTCGAGGCCTGGGCGAAGGTCGTAGTAGCTCGATCCAGGCGTCTGGATCGAGCCGATGCCGACCAGCGCGATCGCCGCCTTGCGCGCCAGGTCGAAGATCTCGCGCACCGACGCCATCTCCAGAAGCAGGTCGCGCTGCTCCCGGCTCTCGGCGAACAGCGGCGCATGCAGGAGCATGCTGGAACCGCCGAGCCGCTCGGCGAGGCGCGTCGCCAGATGGTTGACGTCGGTATAGTGCTTGCCCTGGACGCCGCCGGTCAGCGGCACGACGGTGACGTCGAAGGCGCGCTCCGGCTGCAGGTTCTCGGCGAGGGCGCTGATCGCCTTGCCGCCGGTAATGGCGATGACGTCGCCGTCGCGCAAGGTCTCGAGCAACTGGTTGGCCGCCGCGCGCCCCACTTGCTGCAGCGTGCTTTCGGGACTGCCGGCCACGGTCGGCGTCACGATCGCTCCTGCCAGGCGGGCAATTTCGATCAGCTGCCTTTCGATATCGACCAGGGCCTGGAACGGGCTCTCGACGGCGATCCTCAGCATGCCGAGCTTGCGCCCTTGGGCGATCAGCCGATTCACCTTGGACGCCGACAGGTTGAGCGCTGCGGCGATGTCGTTCTGCTTCATGCCGTCGACGAAATGCAGCACCAGCACAGTGTGGATCTGCCGGATCGTCTCGAAATCTTCCCTGCTGTCCGCCATCTCAGCCCCGCCGCTTGTTGAAGTAATAGTCGGCGGTGACCGCCGTCAGCAGAATGGACCCGCGGATGATGTCCTGCCAATAGACGGACACGTCGAGCAGGGCGAGCGAGCTTGAAACGACGGACAAAAGGACGGTGCCGAGGATGGCGCCGAGAATGGTGCCGATGCCGCCGGTCAGGCTGGCGCCGCCGATCACCGCTGCGGCGATGACGTTCAGCTCCATGCCGGCGCCGAATGTCGGCTGGGCCGAGCCGAAGCGGGCCATGTAGATGACGCCGGCAAAGCCGCACAATGTCGAGCACAGCGTCGTGGTCAGGAACACGACTTTCCTGGTGCGGATGCCGGAGTAGGCCGCCGCCTTCTCGTTGCTGCCGGTGTAGAAGACTTTGCGGAACATCGTCGTGCGGCGCAGCATGAAGTCGGACAGGATAACGAAGACGATGAAGATGATGATGACGACCGGAATGCCGCCGACCGCGCCCTGGCCGATGAACTTGAACTCAGGCGGCAGAGTGTAGAGCCCCAGCGGGCGGCCGCCGGTGCCGAGCAGGCAGAGCCCGCGTGCAATCACCATCACCGCCAGCGAGACGATGAAATGGTGCAGCCCCACCCTGGTGACGAAGAATCCCATGAAGGCGCCGATGGCAGCGCACGCCGCTATCGCGACCAGCGACGCCAGCCAGGGGTCCATCCCGTTGAGGAAAAGCAGGCCGGCGACCACCATGGCGAGCGCGGTGACCGAACCGACCGACAGGTCGATGCCGCCGGAAATCAGCAGGATCGTCATGCCGACCACGACGATGCCTTCCACGGCGAAGGCCATCGCCATCGCCCGCATATTGTCCCAGGTCAGGAAATAGGGCGATGCGAACGACATGACGGCAAACAGCACGGCGATGATGAGGATCAGGCCGGTCTCACGCATCCTGATCAGGCCGCCGAACCTTGCGCCGAGCCCCATCCGGGCAGCTTGCGTCGTGCTATCCATACTGTCCCCCACGATGCTCATGCCGCGCTCCGTTGCCGGCCTTCATCGGCAAGCGATGCCAGGACCATGATGTTTTCTTCCGTCATCTCAGCGCCCGCGACTTCGCCGGTGATGCGTCCCTCGCGCACGATCAGCACCCGGTCGCAGATGCCGATCAGTTCCGGCAGCTCGGAGGAGATGACCACGATGCCGACGCCATCGCGCGCCAGCCTGCGCAGGATGCGATGAATTTCGGCCTTGGCGCCGACGTCGACGCCGCGCGTCGGTTCGTCGAGGAAGATCACCTTCGGGTCGACCGACAGCATCTTGGCGATCGCCACCTTCTGCTGGTTGCCGCCCGACAGCGTCGAAACCGGCTGACCGACATGGCCGCATTTCAGCGATAGCTGCTTGCCGATCGTTTCCGCTCGCTGCTTCTCGCGCCGCTCGTTGATGAGGCCGGAGCGCGTGGCGATCCTGTCGACCGCGAGCGCGGAGATGTTGGCGGCGATCGACATGTCGAGGAATAGCCCGTCACCCTTGCGGTCCTCTGACAGGTAGACGATGCCCGCGGCGATGCTGTCGCCGTAATGGGTCAGCGACAGGCGCTTGCCGCGCAGGATGACATCGCCGGTCACCTCGCCTTCGAGCCGGCAGATACCCTTGACGATCTCGCTGCGGCCGGCGCCGATCAGGCCGCCAATGCCCAGGATCTCGCCCTTGCGCAATTGAAAGCTGATGTCGCGGAAGGCAGTCGCCTCGCAGAGACCGGCGATCTCGAGCAGTATGTCTTCGGACTTTTCGTCGTCGCGCAGCTTCTCGGGGTAGAGGCTGTCGATGACGCGACCGACCATGGAGGCGACCACTTGTTCGGGAGTCGTCTCTGCAATGTCGAGCGTGGTGATGTAGCGGCCGTCGCGCAGCACCGTGACGCGGTCGCAATTGTCGAAGATCTCGGCCATGCGGTGCGAGATGTAGATGATGCCGATGCCTTCGCCGGCAAGCTGGTGAATGATCTCGAACAGTTTTTGCGCCTCGCGCTCGGTCAGCGCCGCCGTCGGTTCGTCGAAGATGAGGATGCGGCAATCGAGCGTCAGCGCCTTGGCGATCTCGACCAGCTGCTGCTGGGAAATGGACAGATTACGCACCATCGCGGCCGGATCGATGTTGCCAAGCCGCGCCAGGATCGCCGTCGCGCGCTTCTCGAGGTCGCGGTAGTTCATCAGCAGCGCCTTGCTGGCGTTGGTGATCGACATGAAGATGTTCTCGGCCACCGAGATATCGGGGCACAGCGCGATCTCCTGGTGCACAAAGCCGATGCCAAGCTTCTGCGCCGCCAGCGGCGAAGGGATAGAGACAGAGCGGCCATCGACCTGGATGACGCCGCTGTCCGGCGCCAAGATGCCGTCGATCACCTTCATCAGCGTCGACTTGCCGGCGCCGTTCTCGCCGGCAATGGCGTGGATTTCACCGGCGCGCAGCTCGAATCCGACATCGCGCAAGGCACGGACAGAGCCGAACGATTTGCTGAGGCCGGATATTTTGAGGAGGACCGGGGTTTCCACTGAGGTTCTCGCCTGCTGAGGATGGTTGAGGCAACCGCGCCGGACGGCGCGGCTGCCCGCGGGACGGATCAGCTTGGATCGCGGCCTTGCATGTATTTGTTCAGGTCGAACGAGTCGGCGTTCTCCTTGGTGATGACGGCGAAGCCGTTATCGGCGAAGGGGATGCTCATCGGGTTGTAGCCCGACGTCTTGTAGTCGTTGAACGGGTCGATCAGTTCCGGATGCGCCGCCATGAAGGTGGCGACGAAGCCGAGATAGCCCTGCATGCCCTGGTTGGGGCTCAGCGCCATGTGGATGTTGCCGGCCTTGATCTGCTCCAGCGTCGCCGGGGTGATGTCGGCATGCATGATCAGCACCTTGGCCTTGGCCTCGAGGACGGCGGCGACCGCGCCCTCGGCCGAGCCGGCTTCGGGAATCCACAGCGCCTTCAGGTTCGGATTGGCCTGCAGCATCGAGGCCACCGCCTTGTTGGCGACATTGGCGTCCTGGTTGGAGGCTTGGCGGCCCACCAGCTTCATCTTCGGATAGTTCTTGGCGAGATAGTCGATGAAGGCGGTGACGCGCAGGTCGTGGTTGCTCTGGCCGGGGTTCTCCAGCACGCCATATTCGGCGTCGTCGCCGACCTGCTTGACGATCTCCTCGGCGGCGAATTTGGCTTCCGCCAGATTGTCCGAGGTGATGTAGGACACGCGCTTGGATTTCGGCGAGTCGGCGGCGAAGGTGACGACGGTGGTGCCGTTCTCGACGGCGCGGTTGATCGGCTCGATGAACGGATCGGCCTGCATTGGGTGCAGCAGCACGCCGGCCGGCTTCTTGATCAGATCCTGTTCGAAAGAGGCGATCTGCTTGGCGATGTCGTAGTCAGGCGTGCCCGAAAACACGGTCTTGCAGCCCATCGCCTGGGCGGCCTGCTTGAAGCCCTGATAGACCGGCACCCAATAGGGATGCGCGGAGACCATGACGTTCATCACATAGGTCTCGTCCGGCTTGCACTGAAACTTGCTCTCTGCCGACGCGGCGCCTGGCATCGCCAAGGTCAGCGTCATCATGGCGGCGCTCAATGCGCCCGCCAGCCCAATCCTGTTCATTCTCTCCTCCGGGTTCCCCGACGATGACAGCCTCGTCGTATCAGCTTTGCAAGAAATTTCAGCACATGAAATCTCTGGCAATGCTGAATACGGCGGGATTTGTTGCGTGTCAATGATGTTGCACGAAATATCACGATGTGAAATTTCTTGCAGGCGCGCGATGCCAGCCAAACTGCAGTGTCATCGGCGCGGCTGCGTCGTTTGCCTTGCGGGTGAGCGACCGAAAGCCAGGACATTCGATCGGTGTGCGGATGCTTGCAGGGAACACCTCTCCCTCTGCACCGGTCGCAATTCTTGCGTGTTGAAGCAACGGCGCAGTTCTCTTATTGTCGCCGGAGTTTTCCGGGGGGATTTCGACATGCCTTTCCTGCTTGCTATCCTTGGCGTGTTGGGAGCGGCCGCGTTCTGGTGGTACCGGATGAAGGCCATGAACGAGGCCGCGCGCGAGGTCGCCGACGTCGTCGGCCGCGTTCAGGGCAACATCCGCCGCAAGAAGCTGCGCAAGCAGGCTGCGCTGTCGCCGCTGACGGCGATCGACAATCCGGTGGTGGCGGCGGCGACGCTGATCACCGCCATCGTGTCGGAACAGGGCCCCATCCTGCCGCAGCGCGAAGCCGTCATCCGCGAAGTGATTTCGGGGATTTCGGATGGCCAGAAGAAGACCGACGAGGCCGTCGTCTACGCCAAGTGGGCAGCGGCGCAGATTGATGACACCACGATCGTCATCGACAAGCTGGCGCCGTTCCTGCGCGAGCGCCTCGACCCGCACGAGCGGGAAGATCTGCTGCAGATGCTCAATCGTGTCGCAAAGGGCGGCGAGCAGAGCCTGAAGATACCGGACCAGCGAATTTTGCGGCTGCGGCAGAAGCTCGGCTTCGAGGTCAATTGACGCCAGCCGGCCGGCCGTTCCTTGTCGTCACCGCGGCAAATGCTCCTCGAACCAGAACGATGAGTGGCGTCGCGAGATGGTTCCCACCGACGGCAAGGGAAAATGCGATGTCATGACGATGCGTCCGCTTTCCGAGCAAGCCTCCAGGAATGCCCAGCGCGTCCGGCGCGCCTGGTCGGGGTCTGCGTCGTACCGAAAGTTCCAGTCGGGGTATATGCACTGCATCGGCCAGTGCATGAGATCGCCGGAGAACACCGCCCCTATGCCGAGAGATCTCAGTCCGATGGCAACGTGTCCCAGGGTGTGGCCGGGCGTCGGCTCCAGCCGCACTTCCTTGTCGAGTTCATGGTCCATGTCGACAAACACCGCCCGACCAGCCTCGACGATTGGCAGCACATTATCCTCATAGGTCCGTGTGTCATCGCCAGAGGCCGCCTGTGCGGCCTCGAACTCACGCCGCGCCATGATGTAGCGGGCGTTGGGGAATGTCGGTATCCAGCGACCGTCCACCAATCGAGTGTTCCAGCCGCAATGATCGACATGAAGATGGGTGCACAGCACAAAGTCGATCTGCTCGGGAGCGACACCTGCATTCGCCAACCGCTGCAAGAACGTGCCGTCATTGCGGCGGTGCCAATGCGGGAAATCCGCGATTGTCTTGTCGTTGCCAACGCAACCGTCGACCAGGATGGTGTGGCGCCCGGTACGAACCAGAAAACTCTGGATGGGAAGAATAATCCGCCCGGTTGCCGGCGATATCGATCGAGGCGTGAGCCAATGAAGATGCGGTTCGAGTGCTTCGTCGGTGCAGTCGGGGAACCATTCCGACGGCGTCCGCAGTGGGTCGCACATCTCCAGAATTCTGGTTACCCGGATATTTCCGATTCTCCAGTCGTCCAATGAAGCGCACCTGCTTCGGTCGAGGATGGATCGACCAAGGATATCATATGTAGCCGGCCGGTGTCAGACGCGCGCTGGAAAGGAGCGCCGGCGATCGACGCCATTTGGCACCAGCAACGCATTCCGCCATGGTGTGCAGCCGCTTGGGCAAGGGCATGGGCCAAGACAAAGACAGCGCCATTCGCTTCAGATCGCCTCGCCCCTCAACAGCCTCGGCGTGTCGCCGGACAGGCCCGAGGCCTGGCGGATGAAGAAGTCCTTCAGCTTCGGCATGCGCTCGACGAGGCCGAGGCCGATGTCGCGCGCCGCACGCAGCGGGCCGACGTCGTTGGAGAACAGCCGGTTCAGCACGTCGGTGGTGACGCCCATCTGGACGGTGTCGAAGCGGCGCCATTGCTGGTAGCGCTCGAGCACGTCGAGCGCGCCGATATCCTGGCCGAGCCGGTCGGCCTCGACCACCACCTCGGCCAGTGCCGCCACATCCTTGAAGCCGAGGTTGAGGCCCTGACCGGCAATCGGATGGATGCCGTGGGCGGCGTCGCCGGCAAGCGCGATGCGGGATGCGACGAAGGCGCGGGCAAGGGTCAGCCCGAGCGGCCAGGCGCGCGGCTTGTCGGCGACGTGGATCTCGCCGAGCTTGAGGCTGAAACGCAGCTCCAGCTCGTGCTCGAAAACGAGGTCGTCGCCCTCGACCAGCTTTTGCGCATCCTCCGAGCGTTCGACCCAGACGATCGAGGAGCGGTTGCGGCCATCCTTGTCGGGGTTCAGCGGCAGCGTGGCGAAGGGGCCGGCGGGCAGGAAATGCTCTTCGGCGCGGCCATTGTGCGGCCGCTCATGCGCCACCGTGCAGACGATGCCGGATTGGCCATATTCCCACTTCACCGTCTTGATGCCGGCCATCTCGCGCAGCTTCGAGTTGACGCCGTCGGCGGCGACTAGCAGCCGCGCCTTCAGCGTCGCCCCGTCTGCCAGATGCACGGTGATGCCGGCGCCGTCGGTCTCGAAGGCGCTGACGGCGAGGCCCTCGATGATGTCGATGCCGAGTTTTTCGGCGCGCCGGCGCAACGCGCCGTTCAGGTCCCGGTTGGCGACCATATGGGCAAAGGGCTCGCCGGGCGCCACTTCGCCGTCGAAAGTCAGGAATACCGGCCGCACCGGATCGGCGGCGCGCGAATCGGTGATGATCATCTCGGTGATCGCCTGCGCCTGCGGCGCGATCTCGCTCCAGACGCCGAGCTGCTCCAGCATGCGGCAGGCAGCGGCGGCAATCGCCGAGGCGCGGCCATCCTTTTGCCAGACGCCGGCGGGCGCGGCATCGACGACGGCGACGGCGAGGCTTGGACGCGCCTGTTTCAGCGAAACCGCGCTGGCCAGGCCGACATAGCCGGCGCCGGCGACCAGCACGTCGAGCGAGGCTCTCGATCCCGCATCTGCCTTACGGTCAACCATGGCAAGTTCCTTTCGCGGCTATGGAGCGCTTGGCCTTGACTGCCCGCCCTTCCTGTCCGAAACCGCCATAACATCTTTTGCGGCTGGAGCGCGAAACATGACGGCGGCCATGGACGAGCTTCTCGACATTCTCGACCTCGAGCAGCTCGAACACAATCTGTACCGTGGTCGCAGCCCCAAGCTCGACTGGCAGCGCGTCTTCGGTGGCCAGACCATCGCGCAGGCGCTGGTCGCCGCCCAGCGCACGGTCGAGCCCGAGCGCCACGTGCACTCGCTGCATGGCTATTTCATGCGGCCGGGCGATACCAAGGTGCCGATCATCTACGAGGTCGACCGCATCCGCGACGGCGGCTCCTTCACCACCCGCCGCGTCGTGGCGATCCAGCACGGCCAGGCGATCTTCTCGCTGGAGGCCTCCTTCCAGCAGGACGAGATCGGCCTCGAGCACCAGGTGCCGATGCCGCAGGACGTGCCGGCGCCAGACAATCTGCTCAGCCAGCGCGAACTGCTCGGCAAGTTCGGCGAGGCGGTCCCCGACGGCATCAAGCGCTACTGGGAGCGCGACCGGCCGATCGAGATGAAGCCGGTGATGCTGAAGCACTATACCAGCCGGGAAAAGCTGGAGCCGAAGCAGAACATCTGGATCCGCACCACCGGCCCGGTGCCGGCCGACCGCGCAAGCCAAGCCGCGGTGCTCGCCTATCTTTCCGACATGACGCTGCTCGACACCTCGACTTTCGCGCATGGCCGCGCCATTTTCGACCGCGACATCCAGGCGGCGAGCCTCGACCACGCCATGTGGTTCCATCGCAGCCACGCGCTCGACGACTGGATCCTCTACACGCAGGACAGCCCCTCCACGCAAGGCTCGCGCGGCTTCACGCGCGGCTCGCTGTTTGCCCGCGACGGCACGCTGATCGCCTCGGTCGCCCAGGAAGGGCTGATCCGGCTGAAACGTTGAGCAATAGCCGGCTTCCGGTTCAAGCCTGCCGAATGGGCATTTTTGGAAATTTGCCTATTTTTTAATCACCTGTCTTGCCGCGCCGCTCGACAACTGACGTCGCCGGCCTCTCCAATCTCTTTGTTTGCAACAGGTTAACGGGCTGCTTCGGCAATTGGCACGGAGCTTGAATCCTTGTGGGCACTTACCGGCTCGCATTGGGATCGGTGAAGGTGTGCAAACGCGGGGGACCGCAACAGCAAAGGGTGAAACCTTATGAAAATCGTGATGGCAATCATCAAGCCGTTCAAGCTCGATGAGGTGCGCGAAGCGCTCACCGCAGTCGGCATCCAGGGCCTGACCGTCACCGAAGTCAAAGGCTACGGGCGTCAGAAGGGACATACGGAAATCTATCGCGGCGCGGAATACGCGGTCAGCTTCCTGCCCAAGATCAAGATCGAGGTCGCGGTCGGTGCCGACACGGTCGACAAGGCCGTCGAAGCCATCACGTCGGCAGCCAAGACCGGTCAGATCGGCGACGGCAAGATCTTCGTCTTCGGCATCGACCAGGCGGTGCGCATCCGCACCGGCGAAACAGACACCGACGCGCTCTGAGCGGCGATCACCCATTCCAACGGAGAGTTCAATGAATATTCCTTCCACCTTGAAGACGACGGGGCGCGCGGCCGCGCTCGGCGCGCTCGCCCTGACAGCCCTGGGCACGGTTGCCGCCTTCGCGCAGGAAGCGGCTCCGGCAGCCGCCGCCGCAGCGCCGGCAGCTGCGCCGACGCCGGTGCTCGATACCGGCAACACCGCCTGGATGCTGACCTCGACGGCGCTGGTGCTGATGATGACCATTCCGGGCCTGGCGCTGTTCTACGGCGGCATGGTGCGCAAGAAGAACGTGCTCGCCACCATCATGCAGAGCTTCGCCATCACCTGCCTGGTGACGGTGCTGTGGTTCATGTTCGGCTACTCGCTGGCCTTCTCCGACGGCGGCAGCACGAACGCCTATGTCGGCGGCTTCTCCAAGTTCTTCCACCACGGCATCACCACTTCGACGCTGTGGCTGCCCGGCGTGGCGAACATCCCTGAATTCGTCTTCTCGATGTTCCAGCTGACCTTCGCCATCATCACCCCGGCGCTGATCGCCGGCGCCTTCGCCGAACGCATGAAATTCTCGGCGCTGCTCATCTTCATGGGCCTGTGGCTGGTGTTCGTCTATGCACCGATCGCGCACTGGGTGTGGGGCGGCGGCTTCCTCGGCACGGCAGGCGTTCTCGACTTCGCCGGCGGCACGGTCGTCCACATCAACGCCGGTGTCGCGGGTCTCGTCTGCGCGTTGGTGCTCGGCAAGCGCGAGGGCTACGGCACCGCCAACATGGCGCCACACAACCTCGTCTACTCGGTCATCGGCGCTTCGCTGCTGTGGGTCGGCTGGTTCGGCTTCAACGCCGGTTCGGAACTGGCGGCCGACGGCCTCGCCGGCGCGGCGATGCTGAACACCCAGGTCGCCACCGCGGCTGCGGCGCTCGCCTGGATGTTCGCCGAATGGATCATCGCCAAGAAGCCCAGCGTGCTCGGCATCATCTCGGGCGCCGTCGCCGGCCTCGTCGCGGTTACTCCGGCTTCCGGCTTCGTCAATCCGACCGGCGCCTTCATCATCGGCATCGTCGCCGGCGTCGTCTGCTACATCTCGGCGGTCAAGGTGAAGCACATGCTCGGCTATGACGACTCGCTCGATGCCTTCGGCGTGCACGGCGTCGGCGGCATCGTCGGCGCGCTGCTCACCGGCGCGCTGGCCGATCCGGAGATCAACGCGCTCGGCAAGGGCGCCTCGGTCGGCACCCAGATCTACGGTATCGTCTTCACCATCCTGTGGACGGCGATCGCGACCTTCGTGATCCTCTACATCGTCAAGGCGCTTGTCGGCCTGCGTCCGAGCACCCAGGAAGAGATCGAAGGCCTCGACATCAGCCAGCACGGCGAAGTGGTGCCGTAAGGCTATCGACATCCGGCGCCGGCATCCTCCCGCCGGCGCTTCAGAAGGATCCCGTCGTGACGCTCCGAAAGGTGCTCACGCATTGAGGCCCGGAAACATCTTCCGGGCCTCCTTTTTTTGGAAAATCGTGCGCTTCGGAGAGGCAAGAGAGGAATCGCTTTTGACGCGATCACGGTCGCGTGATCTGCCAGCGGGAAGAAACATAGGGCCTTCCGGCTCCGTACTGGGGGTAGCGACCGCCGTTCTGGCGCTCGTTAAACATCAGGGAAGGAACCAACCGATGAACATCAAGACCATCTTCCTCGGGGCAATCGCTCTCTCCATGGTCAGCGGCGCCGCATTGGCCGGTGCTCTCGACGAACCGGACAACATGGCGCCGTTCTTCACCGATGCCGGCATGAAAACCATGAAGCCGGAGGCCGATTTCAAGGCGGCCTGGGGCGCGATGGCCAAAGACAAGCAAGACATGATGATGAAGGAATGCCAGGACGCGGCGATGAGCAAGCCTCACGCCGAATTCTGCGCCAACCTGATGATGTATGCCGGTCACAAGTGATTGCGAAAGAGATAGGCCCGGACGGGCCCGTCGACTCGCCATCCCAATGAGCAATGGCGGGCCGAACGGCCCGCCATTGTCGCCCGACCGATAAAGCCGGCTTCAATCCCCCGCGCTGCATCCATAGCGAACGACCCGTCGAGTCTTGCGGGAGCATCAAGCGAATGTGATTCAGAGTGATTGAGTTCGGCTCCGTTCATCGGCTTGTCTTTGCCCGATCCAAACCCCCGGGGATCATGGAAGGTGAAATCCCACTTTCGCTCTCCTCAACGAAAGGCCTCGCTGGCTCCGGCTCGCGAGGCTTTTTTGCATCCGCGGGCCAGACTGCCGAAGGCCGCGAGACCGGGAGTCGCAATTCAACCGCCGGTAATGCGTCGGGGTCGTCTCAACTTCTTATAGTTAATGCGCCCTTAACCTTCCCACCGATAGTCTGTCATCCGAATCTGCCGGCTTGCGTCATGCGTCCGGCCAGGCACCTACAGACGGGGAAGAGGCATGCGTTCAGGGGCTTCAGCACCGCTCGCGCTGACCGATACGGGGCACGGCATCCAGGCATTCGCGCGGCGCCAGCTCGGCCGGCTGGTCGGCGCCGGCCTGTTCGTGCTCGTCGCCTTCGGCGTCGCCAGCCTCGCCACCTGGAACGTCGCCGATCCGAGCTTCTCGCATGCCACCGACAACATCGTCACCAACGCGATGGGCTATGCCGGTGCGGTGTTCTCCGACCTCGCCATGCAGTTCTTCGGGCTTGCCGCCGTCGCGGCCCTGGTGCCGGCGGTGATCTGGGGTTTCCTGCTGTTTTCGGCGCGCGGCGTCGACCGGCTGCCGAAACGCGGGCTCGCCTGGTTCGGCTTCGCGCTCCTGGCGGCCGCGATCGCCGGCTGCGTGACGCCGCCCAAGACCTGGCCGCTGCCGACCGGCCTTGGCGGTGTGTTCGGCGACATGGTGCTGAAGATCCCAGGCATCGCTGTCGGCGGCTATCCCAAAGGTCTCTTTGCCAGCATTATCGCGGTTATCCTTGCCGCGCCGGCGCTGTGGCTGTTCGCCTATGGCTCGGCGCTGATCGCCCGCAAGAACGGCTTTGCCGTCATGGAGCGTGCCGCAGAGCCCGACCCGCGCGAGCAGGACAACTTGCTCTTCGACGAGGATGAGGACGAGGGCGACGAAGGCATACTGGCGCTCGGCGCCATCACCCATTGGTGGCTGTCGTTCAGGGCCTGGATGCATCGCCGCGCCGCGCGCCGCCAGCAGGAGCGCGACGAGTACGAGCCGGAGATGGAGCCGCGCGCCAGCGCCTGGCGTCGTGCCGCCGAGCGTGTCGAATCGGCCGAGTTCGCCGAGGCGCGGATGAGTCCGGGCGGCCGCGCGCGCGTCGAGCCTGAATTTTTCGCCGCCATGGTCAACGACCGCAGCGTCTCGGTCGATCCCGACGATGATGACGTCTTCGACAATGACGACGACGAGGACATGGATTTCGCCGACGAGGCGCCGGCCCCGCGCCGCGCCGCGCCGAAGGTGCAGAATTTCCGCTCCGATGCCGCCACCCGCGTCGAGGCGCCGGCGGCGCGCCCGGTGCCGGGCGCGCGTGTCCAGCGCGAGGCGCAGACCTCGCTGATCGGCTCGGACATGTTCGAGATGCCGTCGCTGCATTTCCTGTCGGAGCCGAAGAACGTCGTGCGCGACGCCAGCCTCTCCAAGGACGCGCTGGAGCAGAATGCGCGGCTGCTCGAGGGCGTGCTCGAGGATTTCGGCGTCAAGGGCGAGATCATCCATGTGCGGCCGGGGCCGGTCGTCACGCTGTATGAACTCGAGCCGGCGCCCGGCATCAAGTCGTCGCGCGTTATCGGCCTGTCCGACGACATCGCGCGCTCGATGAGCGCGATCGCCTGCCGCGTCGCGGTGGTGCCCGGGCGCAACGCCATCGGCATCGAGCTGCCGAACGCCAAGCGCGAGACGGTCTATCTCAGGGAGATCATGGCGAGCCGCGATTTCGAGACCACCAAGGCGAAGCTGGCGCTGGCGCTTGGCAAGACCATAAATGGCGAGGCGGTCATCGTCGACATCGCCAAGATGCCGCACGTGCTGGTCGCCGGCACCACCGGCTCGGGCAAGTCGGTTGCCATCAACACCATGATCCTGTCGCTGCTCTACCGGCTGACGCCGCAGGAGTGCCGGCTGATCATGATCGATCCGAAGATGCTCGAACTCTCCGTCTATGACGGCATCCCGCACCTTCTGACGCCGGTCGTCACCGATCCGAAGAAGGCGGTGGTGGCGCTGAAATGGACCGTGCGCGAGATGGAGGACCGCTACCGCAAGATGTCCAAGGTCGGCGTGCGCAACATCGACGGCTTCAACGCGCGCGTCCAGCAAGCCGAGAAGAAGGGCGAGAAGATCTCGCGCACCGTGCAGACCGGCTTCGACCGCCAGACCGGCGAGGCGATCTACGAGACCGAGGATCTCGATCTCGAGCCGATGCCCTACATCGTCGTCATCATCGACGAGATGGCCGACCTGATGATGGTTGCCGGCAAGGACATCGAAGGCGCGGTGCAGCGCCTGGCGCAGATGGCGCGCGCCGCCGGCATCCACGTCATCATGGCCACGCAGCGCCCCTCGGTCGATGTCATCACCGGCACGATCAAGGCCAATTTCCCGACCCGCATCTCCTTCCAGGTGACGTCGAAGATCGACAGCCGCACCATCCTTGGCGAACAGGGCGCCGAACAGCTGCTCGGCATGGGCGACATGCTCTACATGGCCGGCGGCGGCCGCATCCAGCGCGTGCACGGACCGTTTGTCTCCGACGACGAGGTCGAGCGGGTCGTCGCGCATCTCAAGCTGCAGGGCGTGCCGGAATATCTCGACGCCATCACCGAGGATGACGACGAGGACGAGGAGGAGGCGTCCGGCAAGGGCGGTTCAGGCGGCGGTGGCGGCGGCAATTTCGACGATTCCGACGACCCCTACGACCAGGCGGTGGCGGTGGTACTGCGCGACGGCAAGGCCTCGACCAGCTACATCCAGCGGCGGCTCGGCATCGGCTACAACCGCGCCGCCTCGATCATCGAGAAGATGGAGAAGGAAGGCATTGTCGGTCCGGCCAATCACGCCGGAAAACGCGAGATACTGGTGCCGACCGAGGACGACAAGTTCTAGGGTTCCGGCGCTCATCGACCCGGCACCGGCAACCTTGAACCTTTCAGCGCGTTGAAGCGACGGAGCGTCACTGGAAGCGCCAAACTTAAGCCTAACTGGGGGCCCAGAGACTGCGACACCATCGAATCAGAGAGTGACCGGCATGAAAAACGCACCTTTCGCCCCGAATCGCCGCCAAGTGCTTGGCCTCGGCCTCGTGCTCGCCGGCGCGGCAAGCGTCAATGTCATACCTGGGTTCCAGCTTCTGGCGTCGGCGCAGGCGGCGATTCCGCCGGCGGCGCAGAAGATCGCCGACCACTTCTCGTCGGTCAAATCGATGAGCGGCGAGTTCGTTCAGTTCGGCCCCAAGGGCGAGCAGACCGGCGGCAAGTTCTTCCTCGAACGGCCGGGCAAGATCCGTTTCAACTATGACGGATCGTCGAATTTCCGGGTCATCTCCGACGGCAAGTCGGTGGTCATCCTCAACAAGAAGCTCAACACCTCCGACCTCTACCCGCTGTCGAAGACGCCGCTGAAGCTTCTGCTCGACGACCGGATCGATCTCTCGGGCGGACGGGTGAAAAGCGTCAAGGAAGAGGACGACCTGACCACCATCCAGCTCTCCGACAAATCGGTGTTCGGCAATGCCAGGATCACCATGATGTTCGATCCGAAATCCTATGAACTGCGCCAGTGGACCATCACCGACGCGCAGGGCAAGGACACGACGGTGATGATCTTCAACGTCAAGGAAGGCGTCAGCTTCGCCCCCGATACGTTCGCCATCGACTATACGGCGAACCGCGAGTTGAATACCAAGACCAGATAACTTCCTTTGTCTTATTGCTCTTGCGAGCGTCGGCGCCAGCCTCGGCGGTTGTCGCCGGCTTGTTTTTATGGCTGGCGGCTGGCAGTAGTTCGGCGACCTCTTGCCGGACCCGCCGCATGCCCTTTTCCATCGCCACCTGGAACATCAACTCGGTACGCCTGCGCATGCCGATCGTCGAGCGCCTGCTCGTGGAGCATGCGCCGGACGTGCTCTGCCTGCAGGAGACGAAGGTCCCGGACGAGCTGTTTCCCGAAAAGGCCTTCCGCAAGCTCGGCTACGAGCACATCGCCTTCCACGGCCAGAAGGGCTATCACGGGGTGGCCACGGTGGCGCGGCGGCCGATCGAGCTGGTCGAGAAGCGCCGCTTCTGCGAGATCGACGACAGCCGGCACCTGTCGGTCAGGGTAAGCGCCGGCGGCAAGTCGATCCTGCTGCACAATTTCTATGTGCCGGCCGGCGGCGACGAGCCCGACCCGGAGATCAACCGCAAGTTCAGGCACAAGCTCGACTTCGTCGCCGAGATGAACGGCGTGCGGGCCGAGCATGACGCGCTGTCCGGCTCGGTCCTGGTCGGTGATCTCAACATCGCGCCGCTGGAGCACGATGTCTGGTCGCACAAGCAGCTGCTCAAGGTGGTCAGCCACACGCCGGTGGAGACCGAGAGCTTCGAGGCGATGCGGCGTGCCGGCGACTGGGTCGACCTGATGCGGCTCAACGTGCCTGCCGAGCAGAAACTTTACACCTGGTGGAGCTATCGCGCGCAGGACTGGGAAGCGTCGGACCGCGGCCGGCGGCTCGATCATGTGTGGTCGTCGCCGAACCTGGCGGAGCGCTTCACCGGTTATGAGATCCTGCGCCCGGCGCGCGGCTGGGAGCGGCCGTCGGACCATGTGCCGGTGATTGCCAGGTTCGACCTGGACTAAAGGCCGCCGGCGGACGGGTAAACGCGAGGCGCTTCGAGCCGCTGGGCGGACAGATATTCCGTCGTGTCGGCATGACCCAGCAGACAGGGATGATCGCGCCGGCGCGTCGCCAACATCCGACGGGCAGCCTCGATGATCTTCGGCGGCGGGACATTGGCGACCAGGCCGGTTGGACTTGCCTGGCGTGCCTCGACCATGTCCACACTGTTCGAAAGCGGCCTCCAGCGCGCCATGTTGGCACCGCTGTTGACCATGACCATCGGCGTCATCACCGTGGCCATCAGATGCGCAGTACCGCCCTCGGCGCCAATGTAAAGATCGGCAAGCTCCCCGAGCGCCAGCAGGATGTCGCTGACGGCGATATCCGGCGCGGTGCCGGAATCGACAAGCTGCAATTTCGGCACGCGTTGAACCAGTTCGGCACTATCGGGGCCGACACCTGGCGTTTTCACATAGATAAGGTTCGCGCCATCGCTGATCATGGCGTCAGATATCGCGACGACCTGATCCGCTGTCATTCGCTTGTTGCCATCGCCATGGGCCGCGACAATGATCAATGGCGCCTGGCTGCCGCCCGCCAGGCTCCTGGCCGCCGCACGCGCGGCCGGCGTCGGCTCCAGGCGATGATCGAAAGGCAGCCGCTTCCCGGCAAGACGTTCGACAAGGCGGTGGTAGCGCCATGCATTGTGCTCGGGTCGTGCCTCGGGTCTATGGCCGGGGGGCAAGGAAAGGGCGAAGGCCGGAAAGTTTGCTTCATAGACGATGCGGCGGCCGATCAGCGACGCCCAGGTTTGAACCAGCCAAGGCGCCACGATACGGAAATCGACAACGGCCACTCGCTGCTTGGCCCTGCGGTGGCCGGCGACCAGATGCGCCAGCGGCGTCTCTACACTAATCGCGTCGACCAGGTGGCGGACATGGCCGTTGAGGGCATCCGCGAGAGTGGATGTCTCGGTGGTTCCGTATACGAGCAAACTGTCGGGAAATGCCGTTCTCGCGGCCCGCAAGGCCGGGATTCTAAGCAAGCCGTCGCCGAACGCATCCTTGCGTGAATACAAGATAATCGTCTCGTACCGCGCTGGCAGCATGCCTCGCTCCCCCCAGGAGCTTGGTGGTGGCGGTGCCCACGCGGGCCCGCCCTACAGGTCCTGTAGGATTTCACCTTTTGCCTGTCAACGGAACCTCGCCTCTCGGGTCCAGGTGATCAACGCCGGCGCTATTGGCCTACTCGGTGAACCGCGGGCCGAGCTTTTCGATGCGGCTGATCATCTGCTGGAATTCCTCGAGGATGCGCTCGTGCAACAGCACCGCAATCTCCGGATATTCTTCCAGGATGCGGCGGAACATCTTGCGGCTGAGCCGGATCACCTCCGAATCGACCGCGGCCGATGCGCTAGTCAGCCGGTTGGTGTCGGCAATCAGCGCCAGCTCGCTCAGCATGGTGCCCGGACCAGCCGTGCCGATCGGGATGCGCTCGCCGCTCTGCTCGCGATAGAGGACGATGCGGCCGCTGACCACGATATAGGCGGAGTCGGCCACGTCATCCTCGCGGTAGAGCTTGTGGTCCGCCTGCAGCAGGGTGGTTTCGGCGCCGAAGGCGAGCAGGCGCAACTGCTCCTGCGTGAAGCCCTCGAAGAGCGTCACGGCGGACAGGATGCGGATGTCGTCATCCAGCGCCATCTAGCTATGTCCCCGAGCGGTCAGTCCAGTCCCTCCCTTGGAGCGCCGCGTCCTCCAGAACGCGCAAGGACGCTCCAACATCCTTGAGTCTACGCATCGTGCTCGCCAAAAATCGATTCCGATTTTTGGCCGATGCGCTTCGGAGCCGATCCAACCACCCTCCAGCACCAGGATCGCTTCCGAAGCGGTCCCGCCCTGACCGCTCATCGGATCATGAAAAGTTTAAGGAACCAGCTTGTAGCCGCCGCTTTCTGTCACAAGAATTTCGGCATTGGAAGGATCGCGCTCGATCTTCTGGCGCAGCCGGTAGACATGGGTTTCCAGCGTGTGCGTGGTGACGCCTGAATTGTAGCCCCAGACTTCTTCCAGAAGCACGTCGCGCGTCACCACCTTCTGTTCGGCGCGATAGAGGTACTTGATGATCGAGGCCTCCTTTTCGGTCAGCCGCACCTTGGCGCCGCGCTGGTCGATCAGCAGCTTCTGGCTTGGCTTGAAGGTATAGGGGCCGACCGAGAAGGTGGCGTCCTCGCTCTGCTCATGCTGGCGCAGTTGCGCGCGGATGCGGGCAAGCAGCACCGCGAAGCGGAACGGCTTGGTCACATAGTCGTTGGCGCCGGCCTCGAGACCGAGAATGGTGTCGGAATCGGTGTCGTGTCCGGTCAGCATGATGATCGGCGCCTTGTAGCCGCCCTTGCGCAGGATCTTCACCGCCTCGCGCCCATCCATATCGGGCAGGCCGACATCCATGATCAGGAGGTCGACGAGGCCGCCGCGCGCCGCGGCGACGCCTTTTGCCGCCGTCGCTTCCTGCTGGACGTCGAACTCTTCGTAGAGGGCCAGTTGCTCGACGAGCGTGCCGCGCAGGTCGTCATCGTCGTCGACGATCAGTATGGTGCGTGAGGTCATGGATCAATCCGTTGTTTTAAAAAGAATATTCAGTTGACCGTCCCCCATTTATGCTGAAGCTGACCGGCACAACAGCCGATCACAGTGATTTGTTCCGTGACACGATCATACAAGAAAAAACGCCCATGCAATGCAGACGGCGCAATTTTGCCAAAAGGCCTCACCGTGCTCAGCGTGCGCGCCAGACCCGGCCATCCCAGCCAGGGCCTGCTGCAGGCCGGCAGCCTGGTGTTTGCCTGCGCCCTGGGACGCGGCGGCATTTCGGCGAACAAGCGTGAAGGCGACGGCGCGACGCCGCTAGGCGCCATGCGCCTGTTGTCGGGCTATTTCCGCGACGATCAATTTTCCGGCGGCCGCCGGACGCGGCTGGCGATGACCCCGATCGGGCCGGATCTCGGCTGGTGCGAGGTGCCGGACGACCGCAACTACAATCGCCCGGTGAAGATCCCCTATGGCGCCAGCCATGAGCGGATGCGGCGCGCCGATCGGCTCTACGATGCCTGCCTTGTGATGGACTGGAACATCGCGCCGCGCCGGCGCGGCCGCGGCAGCGCCATCTTCTTCCATCTGGCGCGGCCCGGCTTCACGCCGACCCAAGGCTGCGTGGCGGTGACGGCGCGCACCATGGCGCGTCTGCTGCCGCTGCTGTCGGATCGGACGGTGGTGAGGGTGGTGAGGTGAGGCAGTAGGCAGTAGGCAGTAGAAAGAAATGCTCTCTTGCCCTACTGCCTAATCCCTACTGCCCACTGCCTCACTTCTGCCAGCCGGTGCCGAGCAGCCCGATTTCGCGGATCTGCCGGTCCACAGCCTTTGCCACGTCCCGGCGCTCGGCGCCGATGTCACGCAACAGCTCGTCGGAGAGATCCTCGATGGATTCGTGGGGAAGCTGGGCAGCGACCCGCGCCTGGCGCAGCCAATCGAGGGTGGCGCGCAGCCAGACTGCGATGCCGGAGCGGGAATTGAGGGCGGTGTGGGACTTCAGAACGATCTCGGTCATGGCTCTATCCGGTTTCTCCGGATGTCAAATCCGGTTTGATAGTGTTTCGATTCTGCAATCATGCCGGATTGAAAAATAAACAGGAAACGAGTAGTTCTTGATTGATCATCAAGTTTTATTTGGAGATCGTATGGCCCGCCTGCTGCCCGGAACGCGTGCCCTGAGGACGTTCGAAGCGGCGGCCAGGCACCTCAATTTCACCCGCGCGGCCGACGAGCTCGGCCTGACGCCGGCGGCGGTCAGCCACCAGATCAAGGAGATCGAGGACCAGCTCGACCTTGCGCTGTTCACCCGCACCAGCCGAACCATCCGGCTGACGGAGGCCGGAAACGTCCTGTTCGAGGCGTCGATCGACGCGCTCGACTTGCTCAACCGGGCGGTGTCGCGGGCCCGCAAGATGACGCGCGGCACGGCGCTGCTGAAGGTGACGCTCGACGCCCAGTTCGCGACAAAGTGGCTGATGCGTCGCGTGGACGATTTCCGCCAGCAGAAGCCGGGCATCGAGCTGCGTTTCGACATCACCTACGATGTCAGGGACTTCGAGCGCGACGATGTCGATATCGGCATTCGCTTCGGCACCGGCAAATATCCCGGGCTTGCCGCGCATCGCCTGTTCGACAACATCATCATCCCGGTGTGCAGCCCGGCGCTGCTGGCGTCCGGCCCACCGCTCAACGACTCGCGCGACCTCTTTCGCCACACGCTCGCGCATATCGACTGGTCGCGCCAGGGCGTGACGTGGCCGAACTGGAGCATGTGGATGCACGCGGCCGGCGTCGACGATTTCGACGACAGCCGCACGCTTGTCTTCGGATCCTCGACCGATGCCACGCAGGCGGCGCTCGACGGCAATGCGGTGGCGCTGGCCGACTTCGCCATGGTCGCCAACGACCTTTCGCAAGGGCGTCTGGTCCGACCCTTCGAGCTCGGCATCAAGGTGGCGCCGGAGTTCGCCTATTTCCTGGTCTATCCGGAAGCCGTGAAGGACGACGCGCGCGTCGCCGCCTTTCGCGAATGGCTTATCGAGGAAGCGGCGAAGACGCCGACATGATGGCGCCCTAGCCGGCCGGCGCGCCGAACCACCCGATCACCGCGCCGATGAGCAGCAGCACGCCCAGCCAGTGGCCGGCGTCGATCAGCGTCAGGTCCCAGCCGAAGCCTTCATAGCGGTGGTTGACCGACAGCGTGGTGGCGACGAAGCCCAGCCAGAGCACGAAGGCGAAGATCAGCCCGGCGATGGGGCTCGGCTCGCCGCCGGTCATCGCGCCGACGACCAGGCTCAGCACGAATGCCATGACCAGCTCGGCGATGAAGGAGATGATGAAAGGCAGCGGCGACCGTTTCATCGTCGCCGGATCGAGCTTGGCCGCCTTGAGCCACGGCTTGCTGAGCGTCGTGTACCAGGCGGCGCCGAACAGCCACGCCACCACGGCGGCAACGACCACCGCCAGCCAGTTCACCGCTGAAAAATCCATGCGTCCTTCCCCCTCCCGATGCATGTCGTTGCAAACATGCACCCTCTTTGAAATCGCGGCGATGGAACGCCTGTTCGGCGCTGCCGTCAAGCAAGGCGCCAGACGGTCGTGCGCTTGACCTCGGCATCCTCCAGCACGCGCGTCACCGGCACCTGGTAGACGGCCAGCGACCGCAGGCCGTCCTTGGGCAGGTAGGCGCGGCCGGGATCGCCGACGAGGATGTCGGCGCCACGCGCCGTCAGCGCCTGGAACCAGGGCAGCAGCCTGTCGGCGAAGGACCTGTCGTAGAAGACGTCGCCGGCCAGCACGACATCCCAGCCCATGTCGGCGCCGACGCAGTCCTGGCCGAGGAATTCCGCCTCGGCCAGGTTGGCCTCGAGGTTGAGGGCGATCGCCGTCTCGCAGAACGGATCGATGTCGGCGGCGGTCACCGCCGCGGCGCCCGCCTTGGCGGCGGCGATGGCGACCAGGCCGGAGCCGGAGGCGAAGTCGAGCACCCGCTTGCCGCGAACGGTTTCGGGATGGTCGAGCACGTAGCGGGCAAGGCCCTGGCCGCCAGCCCAGGCGAACGCCCAGAACGGCGGTGGCAGGCCGATCGCCGCCAGTTCCTCTTCCGTGCGCAGCCAAAGGTCATGCGCCTCGTCGGCGAGATGCAGGAGCACTTCCGGCACATGCGGCGGCGCCATCAGCGCCGTGTTGTCGAGAATGAACTTCTTCGCGCTTTTCGGCGTCAGCCGCGTCACGGCGCCGGCGAGAGATCGGCCATGCGGCAGACCTCTTTCCATTCGGCCGGCGTCACCGGCTGCACGGAAAGCCGCCCGAGCCGCACCAGCGCCATGTCGGCGAGCTTGGGATTGGCCTTGACCTGCTCCAGCGTCACCGGGGTCGGCACCTCCTTGAAGGCGCGGATGTCGACGCATTCCCAGCGCGGATCGTCGCTCGTGGTGTCGGGATGGGCGAGCGCGCAGACTTCGGCGATGCCGACGATGTTGAGCCCTTCATTGGAATGGTAGAAGAAGCCGAGATCGCCGATCTGCATCGCCTTCATGTTGTTGCGCGCCGCATAGTTGCGCACGCCGTCCCATTGCGTGCCGGCCTTGCCCTTGGCCTTGAGCGCCTCGAAGGAGAAGACCGAGGGTTCGGACTTGAACAGCCAGTAGTTCATCTCAGTTGTCCCCTTGCCATTGCCGGTTGGCTACAATGAAGCGTTCGCGCTCCAACTACCCTTACCCTTTCCCCGTTCTCGCTGGGAGAGGGGGGCGCCAAGCGATCGATCAAGCACCGGCGGGCTTCTGGAAGACCCAGTTCCACGGGCGGATTTCGACGCTTTCGAACAGGCCGGCTTTGGCATAGGGATCGCTGGCCGCCAGGGCTTGCGCCGCCGTCATATCCGCTGCCTCGATCATGACCAGACTGCCGTCCGGCTTGCCGTCAGCGTCGAGGAAGGGCCCGGCAAAGGCAAGTTTTCCTTCGCTGATCAGGCCTTCCAGGAACGCCGCATGCGCCGGCCGCGTGTCGATCCGCAACTGCAGGTTGCCGGGCTTGTCCTTGCAAATCAACGCAAACAGCATGGTCTAAAACTCCGATGGTTCAGATGTCGGTTTCGGTCTTGAGCGGCCGCGTCATCAGCGCCGTCACGGCCTGGCCGATGGTCACGGTGCCGTCGAGGATCGCGGCGACGGCGGTGATGATCGGCGCATCGATGCCGCGCTCGGCGGCGAGGCGGGCGGCGATCGCCGCCGTCGGCACGCCCTCGGCGAGCGGCAGTCCGGCAAGCGGCTTGCCCTGGCCGAGTGCCAGCCCATAGGCGAAATTGCGCGACTGCGCCGAGGAGCAGGTGAGCAGGAGGTCGCCGAGCCCGGAAAGCCCCATAAGCGTCTCCGGCCTGGCGCCAAAGGCGGCGCCGATGCGGCGCAGTTCGACGAAGCCGCGCGTCACCATGGCGGCCTGGGCGCTGGCGCCGAGCCTCGCGCCGGTGACGGCGCCGGCGGCGATGGCGAAGACGTTCTTCAGCGCGCCCCCGATCTCGACGCCGACGAGGTCGTCGCTGGAATAGCAGCGCAGGTTTTCGGCCGAGAAGCGGGCGGCAAGGTCTGCGGCGAGCTCCGCGTCGCGGGCGGCCACCACCACCGCCGTCGGCAGGCCGCGGGCGACATCGGTGGCGAAGCTCGGGCCGGACAGGGCGGCAACCGGATTGTTCGGCAAGGCCTCCTCGACGATCGCCGACAGCAGCGCGCCGGTGTCGCGCTCGATGCCCTTGGCGCAAAGAACCAGCGGAACGCCCGACGGCACATGGTGCCTGGCGCCAGCCAGCATGGCACGCAGCGCCTGCGCCGGCGCCACTGCCAGCACGCAGTCGGCGCCGTCGAGCGCGGCCGCGATGTCGGTCGTCGCGACGATGCCGGGCTGCAGCGCGATGCCCGGCAGGTAGCGCGGGTTCTCGCCGCGATCGATCGCGGCGACGGTTTCGGGGTCGCGCGCATAGAGGCGCACGAAATGGCCAGCGCGCAGCATGGCCAGCGCCAGCGCCGTGCCCCAGGCGCCGCCGCCAAGCACTGCGACGCGCCAGCCGCTCGGCGCCTCGTGCCCGCTGGTAACCAGCTCGGTCATGCCTTGGCACCGCGCCGGCCGGAGCCGACCATCGGGGCGGAGACGCTGTCCAGCGGCCAGCGCGAGCGCGGCACGAAATCGGCGTCGTTCGCGCGCGCCATCCCGGCGCGCAGGCGCTCGATGCCGGCCCAGGCGATCATCGCCGCATTGTCGGTGCAGAGCTTTTGCGGCGGCGCTATGAAGTCGAAGCCGGCCTCGGCGCAGAGCGCCTCCAGCGTCGCCTTGATTGTCCGGTTGGCGGCGACCCCGCCGGCGACGACCAGCGCCGGCTTGGCCTTATCAGGAAATTCCTGGCGGAAACGGTTGAGCGCGCGCGAAACACGGTCGCCCAGCGCATCCGCCACCGCCGCCTGGAACGAGGCGCAGATGTCGGCGACGTCCTGGTCGCTCAAGGGCGCAATGGCGGTCGCGGCCTGGCGCACCGCCGTCTTCAGGCCGGAGAAGGAGAAATCCGGCTGCGCCGAACCCTTCATCGGGCGCGGCAAGGCAAAGCGGCCCGGATCGCCCGTGGCTGCCGCCTTCTCGACATTCGGACCGCCGGGATAGGGCAGGCCGAGCATCTTGGCCGTCTTGTCGAAGGCTTCGCCGAGCGCGTCGTCGATGGTGGTCGCCCAGCGCTGATAGTCGCCGACGCCGCGCACGGCGACGATCTGGGTGTGGCCGCCGGACACCAGAAGCAGCAAATAGGGGAAGTCGAGCCCGTCGGTCAGCCTTGCGGTCAGCGCATGGCCTTCGAGATGGTTGATGGCGAGCAACGGCTTGTCGGCGGCCGCGGCAATCGCCTTCGCCGTCATCAGTCCGACGATCAGGCCGCCGACAAGGCCGGGACCGGCGGTCGCGGCGATCGCGTCGACCTCGTCCAGCGCCACGCCCGAATCGGCAAGGGCCGCCTCGACAATGCCGTCGAGCGCCTCGACATGGGCGCGCGCGGCGATCTCCGGCACGACGCCGCCGAACGCGGCATGCTCCTCGATCTGGCTGAGCACGATGTTGGAGAGGATTTTGGGCGCGGCGCGGCCATCCAGCGCCACCACGCTGGCCGCCGTCTCGTCGCAACTCGTCTCAATGCCCAGAACGCGGATCAATTGGTCGCTGTCCTCGAAGATTGTATCACCAGCCTTTCCTAGATAGGACATGTGCCGGCAAGACCTCGTGTGCCGGGGGTTATCACGGACAGCGCGCTATGCAAACAAGCTTGAAAATCGGAACCCGCGGCAGCCCGCTGGCGCTTGCCCAGGCGCATGAGACGCGGACGCGGCTGATGGCGGCGCACGGTCTGCCGGAACAGGCATTCGAGATCGTCGTCATCTCGACCAGCGGCGACCGCATCCAGGACCGGCCGCTGTCGGAAGCCGGCGGCAAGGGCCTGTTCACCAAGGAGATCGAGGAGGCGATGCTGGCGGGCAGGATCGACATCGCCGTGCATTCCTCGAAGGACATGCCGACGCTGTTGCCGGAGGGGCTCGAACTCTCCGCTTTCCTGCCGCGCGAGGACGCGCGCGACGCCTTCATAGGCAAGGCTGCGAAGACGATCGCCGAACTGCCTCGGGGCGCCAGGGTCGGGTCGTCCTCGCTCAGGCGCCAGGCGCTGATCCGGCGGATGCGGCCGGATCTCGAGGTGGTGATGTTCCGCGGCAATGTGCAGACTAGGCTGCGCAAGCTGGGTGAGGGTGTCGCCGACGGCACCATCCTCGCCTATGCCGGGCTGAAGCGGCTCGGGCTCGGCGATGTCGTCACCGACCTGATGTCGCTGGAACAGTTTCCGCCAGCGCCGGGGCAAGGCGCGATCTGCATCGAAAGCCGCATCGGCGACGCTGATGTCGAGCGCATGCTGGCCGCGATCCACGACGCGCCGACCGGCCAGGCGCTGGCCTGCGAGCGCGCCTTCCTGGCGGCGCTCGACGGTTCCTGCCGCACGCCGATCGCCGGCCACGCGACGATCGCGGGCGAGAAGCTCTCCTTCGCCGGGCTGATCATCTCGCCCGATGGCACGCAGTCGCATGAGGTCAGGCTGAACGGGCCGGCGCCGGATGCCGCCCGCATCGGCGCGGAAGCCGCCAAGGCGGTGCGGGCCAAGGCCGGCGAATCCTTCTTCGACGGCTGGGCCTGACATGCTCCGCGTTCTGGTGACGCGGCCGGAACCGGGCGCCTCGCGAACCGCGCATCGGCTCGAGCAGATGGGCTTTCAGCCGATCCTGCTGCCGCTGACCGAAACGGTGGCGCTGCCGGCCAAGGCAAGCGAAGCCCCGAAGCATGCCATGGCGGTCGCGGTTACCAGCGCCAACGCGGTGCGCCACGCGTCGCGCGAGCTCATCGCCGCGCTTGCCGCTCTGCCCTGTCATGCCGTTGGCAAAAGGACAGCGGAAGCGGCGCGCAAGGCAGGATTTACCACGGTCAACGAAGGCCCCGGCGATGCCGTGGCGCTGGCCGATGCCATCGTAGAAGGGCCCCCGACAGGCACGGTCGTCTATCTTTGCGGACGCGTGCGTTTTCCTGCCTTCGAGCAGCGCCTCTCGGCGGCCGGCATCGCGGTCTGCGCCGTCGAAACCTACGACACGATCGCGCTCGACCATTCCGACGCGGACGTGGCTGCGCGGCTGTCTGATGGGCCGGTCGATCGGGCCCTGCTCTATTCGGCCAAGGCTGCCGTGGCGATGCAGGCCCTGATCCGGCGGCCGGCGCTCGGCGGTTATTTTGAAAAGACGGGATTTTTCGCGCTGTCGGGACGTATCGCCGCAGCGCTCGACGGCGTCGCTCCCGAACGGGTCCGCGTCGCCGCCGAACCGCAGGAAGACGCGCTGATCAGGCTAATGCTGGCCGGGCGCTAGGCAGAATCTGCGACAAGACAAGATGCCTGCTCAGGTCTGTGTCATCACGCCGCCCCTTTTCACCGCTTGGTGATGTGCTAGAGCATCCTTCAGCTCTAGACCCTTTGAACCATCCCAAGCCAATTTGCGGAGCCCAAGCATGGTCAAGACGCCGAAGATGCGACATTCGAAGAGCCGCCGCGAGCCGGTGACGATCGAACTCGAGCCCGGCGCCGTCTCGCGCATTGTCGAGGAGGATGGGGCGAAGACCGTGGAGGCCGAGGCGGAGGAAGCCGCGAGCGCTTCGCAACCCGAGGCTCCGGCGGAGCCGGTGCATGCCGACCAGGTCGATCATGAGCCCTGGGAGCACAGCGACGCTGCCGCACAGGCCGGAACGGAAGACACCGGCGCCAAGGGTTCGGATGAGGCGGAGCGCCCCTATCCGGCAGGTTCCGAGGCGTCGCCTGATCAGACGCATGGCTCCGACTACAATTTCGAGGATGCCTCGACCAAGGCGGCCGCCGCCGGAGACGCGCCGAAAACAAACCGCGGGAGGGAGGACTATGTGGCACCGCAGCCGAAACGCGGCGGCCTCAATGGCATTGCCGCCGGCGTCATTGGCGGCGTCATTGCGCTGGCCGCAGCCGGCGGCCTGCAGTTCGCCGGCTTCATCGGCGCGCCGGGGTCGGGCGGCGCCTCACTCGACGGCGTCAATGGCGAGATCGCCGCGCTGAAGAGTGAGATCGCTGGCCTGAAGCAGGCCGGCGGCAATGGCGATGCCTCGGCCAAGGTCGACGGGCTGTCGTCGGCGCTGGACCAGGTCAAGTCGGACGTCGCGGCGCTGAAATCGGCGGTCGAGCAAGGCGGCGCCGGCGACGCCGCCGGTGTTGCCGCACTTGGCGACAAGCTCAAGCAGATCGAGACGGCGATCGCCGACCTGCAGAAGGCCGGAACTGCCGCGCCTGTCGATCTCGGGCCCCTCAATGAAAAGCTGGCCGGGCTCGACGCGCTGGTGAAATCCGCCGGCGAGGCGGCGAAGGCTGAGGACGGCCGGCTGGCGGCGCTGGAGCAGTCGGTGTCGCAGCTCTCCGGCAAGGTCGAGGCGCAGGCCTCGCAGCCGAAGATCGCGATGGCCATCGCGGCATCGGCGCTGAAGTCGGCGCTCGACCGAGGCGCGCCGTTCGCCGCCGAGCTCGAAACCTTCGCGGCGATTTCGCCTGACGCGCCGGAGATCGCGACGCTGCGCGCCTATGCCGAGAAGGGCGTTTCGACCCGGACGGACATCGCCGCCGAGGTCGATGCCGCCGCCAACGCGATGGTCGCGGCCGCGACGCCCGTCGATGAGAATGCAGGCTTCCTGCAGAACCTGATGTCGAGCGCCGAATCGCTGGTCAAGGTCCGGCCGATCGGCGCCGTCGAGGGCAAGGGCGCGCCGGAAACCGTGGCGCGCATGGAGGTGGCGGTCAACCAGGGCGACTACGCCAAGGCGCTCAGCGAGTACGACACGCTGCCGGAAGCGGTGAAGGCCGCCGGCGCGGATTTTGCCGGCAAGCTGAAGGCGCGACTGGAGGTCGAAAAGCTGATCGATTCGCTGATTGCCGGCGCGATGAAGGCGTGAGGGAGACCAGATGATCCGCATCCTCATCTTCCTCGCCGTCGTCTTCGCGCTCGGGCTCGGCTTCGCCTGGCTGGCCGATCGTCCCGGCGACATGGTCGTCACCTTCAACGGCTATCAGTATCAGGTCAGCCTGATGGTGGCGGCGGTGGCGGTGGTCGCGGTCGTCGCCGCGGTGATGATCCTGTGGTGGCTGGTGAAGTCGCTGTGGAACAGCCCCTATACCATCTCGCGCTATTTCCGGGTGCGCCGCCGCGACCGCGGCTACCAGGCGCTGTCGACCGGCATGATCGCGGCCGGCGCTGGCGACGGGGCGCTGGCGCGCAAGAAGACCAAGGAAGCGGCCAAGCTGATCCGCTCCGACCAGGAGCCACTGATCCATCTCCTGGAGGCGCAGGCCTCGCTGCTCGAAGGCGATCATGAAGGCGCACGCGAGAAGTTCGAGGCGATGCTCGACGATCCCGAGATGCGGCTGCTCGGCCTGCGCGGCCTCTATCTGGAGGCCGAGCGCCTCGGCGACCGCAACGCCGCCAGGCACTATGCCGGCCGCGCCGCGGCGGTGGCGCCGCAACTTGCCTGGGCCGCCGAATCGACGCTGGAGGAACTGACCGGACGCGGCGACTGGGACGGCGCGCTGAAGCTGGTCGAGGCGCAGAAGTCGACGCGGCAGATCGAGCGCGACGCCGCCAACCGCCGCCGCGCCGTGCTGCTCACCGCCAAGGCGCAGGCGCTGATCGACAGTGACGCCAACGCGGCAAGGGCCGCGGCGCTCGAAGCCAACAAGCTCGTGCCCGAATTCGCGCCGGCGGCGGTCGCCGCCGCCAGGCTGCTGTTTCGGCAAAACGATGTGCGCAAGGGCTCCAAGATCCTCGAAGCGGCGTGGCGGGCCGAGCCGCATCCGGAAATCGCCGAGCTCTATACCCATGCCCGCCCCGGCGATGCCGTCGGCGACCGGCTGAACCGGGCGAAGAAGCTGCAGGATCTGAAGAAGAACCATGCCGAGTCGTCGATGGCGGTTGCCCGCGCGGCGCTCGACGCGCAGGATTTCGCCACCGCCCGGCGCGAGGCGGACGCTGCGATCCGCATGGACCGGCGCGAAGGCGCCTATCTGCTCCTGGCCGACATCGAGGAGGCCGAGACAGGTGACCAGGGCAAGGTGAGGCAATTGCTGTCCAAGGCGGTCCGGGCGCCGCGCGATCCGGCCTGGGTCGCCGACGGCGTCGTCTCCGAGCATTGGGCGCCGGTGTCGCCAGTCACCGGCAAACTCGACGCCTTCGAATGGCGGGCGCCGATGGAGCGGCTCGGGCACCTGATCGACAGCCATGAGGACGGCCCGGAGACAGTCGTGCCGGCGATCACCGTGGCGCCGGCGGCGGAGAAGGAAAAGACGATAGAGGCCGTTGCGCCGGACGGCTCGGTCGCGACCCCGGCCTCAGACGAGGACCAGGTGAAGCCGGTCACCGCGGCCGCCTTTGCCGCCGTGCCCGACGATGCCGAAGGGGTGGAGCCGGCGGAGGAACTGGCGAGGCTGCCCGACGATCCCGGTGTCGATCCGGACGATGAGGCGGAAAAATCGCCGCGCCGGTTTCGTTTGTTTTGAGGCCGGGATCGATCCGGGCCGTATGGGAATGAAATGATGTTCGAACGTGTCCTGTCTTTCCTGAGGGATCTGCCGGCGGGTGCTGCCCGCGCCAACGCGGACGATCCGCGCGTCGCCGCGTCGGCGCTGCTCTACCACGTTATGAGCGCCGACGGCGTGCGCCAGGATGTCGAGTGGGAGCGGTTCAAGGCTGTGTTGGCGCAGACCTATTCGATCAGCGGCGAGGAGCTCGACGCGCTGGCCGCCGCCGGCGAGCGGGCCGACAATGAGGCGATCGACCTCTATGCCTTCACCAGCGTGCTGAAGCGCCATCTCGACGCCGAGGCGCGCAAGGCGTTCGTCGGCCTGATGTGGGAGATCGTCTATGCCGACGGCGAACTGCACGAGCTGGAGGACAACACGGTGTGGCGCGTCGCCGAGCTGATCGGGGTCGAACGGCGCGACCGCGTCGAGGCGCGCCAGAAGGCCGCCGCGCAGGCGCCCGGCGCTCGCGGAACCCCAAGTGACGAATAGACTGGGCGACGAATAGACAGGGGTTCCGCCTTCCGATGCCGCCGAGACCGCGTTCGAAACCAAAGATCCTGATCGTGCTGCATCAGGAGAGTTCGAGCCCCGGTCGCGTCGGCCACATGCTTCTGGAAGAAGGCTTCGATCTCGACATCCGCCGGCCGCCGCTCGGCGATGAATTGCCGGGCACGCTGGACGGCCATGCCGGCGCGGTGGTGTTCGGCGGGCCGATGAGCGCCAATGACGAGGACGATTTCGTCCGCCGCGAGACCAACTGGCTCAACATTCCGCTGAAGGAGAACCGGCCATTGCTCGGCATCTGCCTCGGCGCGCAGATGCTGGTCAACCATCTCGGCGGCAAGGTCGAGGGCCACGGCGAGGGGCTGGTCGAGATCGGCTGGTATCCGCTGAAGGCGACCGAGGCCGGCAAGAAGCTGATGCACTGGCCGGAGATGGTCTACCAGTTCCATCGCGAGGGTTTTTCGCTGCCGAAGGATGCGACGCTGCTGGCGACGGCCGAGACCTATCCCAACCAGGCCTTCCGCTATGGCGACAATGCCTGGGGCATCCAGTTCCATGGCGAACTGACCCGGGTGATGATGCAGCGCTGGGTGGTGCGCGGCGCGCACCGCTTCGAACTGCCCGGCGCGCAGCCCGGCCGCGACCATCTCGGCGGCCGGCTGATCTGGGACATGCACCTCAAGCGCTGGCTGGGCGAATTCCTGGGGCTGATCTTCGGCAAGCCGGCGGTGGGGTAAAGACCAATTGCTTTGAGCAGCGGAGCTTGACCTTAGCTTCCGATTTGTGACGCTGCCGACATCAGCTCCCGAGTGTTCGGGGCGCCGAACAGGCCGCCATCGAGGACCTCGTTGGAGGCCCAGCGAACGACGCCATCGCGGTCCAGCAGGAACTGGCCGACGAGCTGCCCTATGCCGGTTGCCATCATCTGGTGATCCGCTTCAGTGATGTCGTAGCCGTCTTTCTTGTTCAGATATTCGAGCGCCGCAAAAGGGTCCATCGGTTCCGGCATCTCGTCCGGCAATTCGACCCGTATCGACCTCACATCGCTCATCGAAACCTTTTGCGGCCATGCGCTCTCGTCTTCGGTGATCTGCATATTCGGCAACCCAAAGGCGCGGTGTGAAGTCCGCTCCGGATCGGATGCCGCGAGGCCTAGCATCGGATGGTAGCGGAGATAAAGGCGCGCCCGCTCGACAGGTGTGTTTACCACCGTCAGGCTTTCGATGCCCTTCGCATTGAGGGCTGGGGTGAGCTGCGAAAGTATGGCGATATGGCGCCTGCAAAAGGGGCAATGCAAGCCCCTATACAGTCCGACCAGCACTGGTTTCTCGCCTCGGAAATCGTCGATGGCGATCTTGCCCTCGCGGGTAATCGCGTCGAGCACGAAATTGGGCGCCGTTTCGCCAAGTTGCAGCGGGCCTATGTTGAGACGTTCTGGCATGCTGATCCCTCCTCCCGGGTCGATTCACGACGGATGTGCGGGCGGGTGGCTTGAGCCCATCTGCGGCACATACGTCCTTGGGCATGCTGAAATGGCGGTCGGCCTCAGTTAGGTCGGCGTCGATAGTCCAATTATAGCACGGAGTGGGCGGACGCTAAGGCGTTCTTACGGAGGGCCACGCTTACCAGATGGCGCTGGTGTCCGCTTTAGCCCGGTTGCCAGCCTAAGCCCCGTAGATTGACCGTCCGATATATATCTGAAGCCGAGACCTGCAGGTCTGCTGACGGCTTATCTCAGCCGTTGTCGGCGCAAGCTTGGCGCCCAATTAGCTCCGGCTATCCAGTTCCACGGCGAGATGACCCGGGTGACGCTGCGCTGGGTGATCTTCGGCACGCCGGCGGGGGGATAGAGCAAAAGCCGGCTGCTCAAAGCTGCAGTCTCGTCGCTCTCGGCGGCGCCGCGAATCTGTGCTAAGCGCCGCTCAAATCAATCAAAGGACGACAGCTGTGAACGAACTCACTGTGGCCGAGGCGACCGAGAACATCTACGCCTCACTCCGAGCGGACAATGCCGACATCGATGCACATATCGCGACACTCAAGGCGGCGCTGGCACGAGAGGGGAAAAAACAGGCGGTGTTCGATCCGGCCAAATTGGCGCAGAGCAACCGCTCCGGTCGCAAGTTGATGCAGGCCTATTTTCGGCAACGCGGCGTGAGCGTGAGCTTTTCGGAGTAAGTCTGCTCGCGCCTCTATCTCGTTCATCGACTGCGTAGCCTGATTGGCCGAAGTGAACGACAGTTCTGCACCTCATATCGTCATTCCGGAGGTGGGTCCGCTCTCTGACGCCGGACATTGGCGCGGTTGAGACCGGCACGCCTTTCGCGCAAGCAGGCACTGTTCCCCACCCGATCCACCGCGAACTGCTTGCCATGAAAAGAAATGGTTAAGTTCGGGCCCTGCTTGCTTCGCCCCTACATTGTTTTCAGATCAGTCCGTCTTTAGATTTGCTGCTTAAGATGGCTGCGTTCACGGAAAGGGCGTCGAAGTGCGTTTCATCCTTCTGTTGTCGTTTCTCGCTTCTCTCGCGTCGTCGACCGTTTTGGCGAAGGAGGTCTATCACAACGTGGCCAGCCGAGATTCGTTGTATCGCGCCAACATACTCGGCCGCATGATGAACGCTCTTACGCTACACAAAGAATTTGACGATAAATGCGATTTGGTTCCACTGATAGATATTAAGGCATTGGAAAATTACTACAAAAAGCTGACTTGGAGTCTTAGCCCTTCAGATATCACACTGGTACAAAAAATCTACTTCGACGCCCAAAGCACTTGGAGCGTCAAAGACGGCGGGATACCCGGAGAAGAGTGTGATGACCTGGGCGCTGAAATTCTTGATTTCGATATTGGAACCTCGAATCCCCGCGAAGAGATGCTAAGTCTACTCGATGCGACGCCGCGTGGCAGTTCACAGTATAAAATCCACGCAGCAGCGGTGGCATGGGGTGGATATCTCGGGGCTTCCATTACCTGTCCAGACTACTCTGTCAGTTCGGTCGCCGTGAATAAGATCCAAGAAAGCAATAGGGACGAGTTCCGAATTCCGTACCTATTGGCACTGATGGCCGCCGTTAAAGCTCCTCCTGATTGTCGAGATGTAGAGCCTTTCGCACGTGATGGCGGTGTGTATCGCGCTAGAAAGAAGTGAGAAGACCTGAGCCTACGCGTTCGTCCCATGGCAGCCCGGCCGCAGTCTATGAGCTGTTGGAGCTGGCGAGAGGTGGAGTCAAGCTGGGTGCAGTGAGGCGCAGGCGCGGCCTTCAGGACCGCGCGGCTTCCTCCGAAACCCATTTGCGGAACGCAGCGATAGGACCAGTTCCCCGGTGGTGATCTCCTCGTGGAGCACGGAGAGGTCTCCGATCGCGACGCCCTGGCTCATGGCCGCGGCGCGATAGGCCATATCGGCGCTGGGAAAGGCCTCACATGAGTTCAAATCGAGAAGATTAGGCGCGAATTGCCCAGCCCAAACATTCCAATCGTGCCGATCAGGCGTTTCATGCAGCAGGTTATGGTGAACCAGGTCGGCAGGACAGGTTAGTGGCACGCGATGACCCACCTGGCCGGTCCGGCGGTTCGCCGTGCTGACGTCGCGTGCAGGCAATCTTAGGTACTATGTGGCAAGATTGGCTTCCCACTACCGGCAAGCCGATCCCGAGACCCAATGCACCCATCTGAACGGCTCAGATTCTGGAGCGAGCGACTTGCGGACGATGTTTCGCCTCGCGCCATGCTGGCCAGCATCTCCGACGATGCGAGCAAGCGCCTGGTCGCATTGCGAGCGGCGATGCGCGCCTTCCCTGGAATTGCACGCATTGGCGATGGGCCCTGGGGATTGGGGCGCGAAATAGAGCTTCCCATTCGCTTGCATTCAATCCGGGCAATCTTCGTCACCTGGAGCGAATTCGTATTCGATGGTGTTCGCAACGATGCGCGGCGTGAGGCCTTCGAGGCCCTTGCGACGCCGCTGGCCAAACTCGACGAGGCGCTTCCCGACTTCTACCAGCGCAATATAATAAGCAGCGACTATGCCGTTGCTGCCTGGCAGGACGCGACCGAAGCTGCTCGAAGGGGAGTTTCGCTTGTCGAAGCGATTGCGGCGCTGGAATTTCGCCACCTCGCATTCGATCGGGACCGCTCCTATCGGGATTTGCTCGACACGCTCAGCATATACGGTCCGACCGGACGCGATGACATGGCCAGGTGGCGGGCGGCGCAACGCGTCGCCATAGCGGCGGATTGCGCTGTCCTGCGAGAAGGCGAGATGACAAGATCGGAACTTGCGCTTGCTCCGCTTTGGCCTGATGCGACCACAGCCGCCCTGGAAACCAATCTCACGATGAGCCTGAGTTTCAAAAACGCGCAAGATCTGGGCCATGGCATTGAGAAGTGGCTACGCGAGCGCAAGGACGGTTCCCTGATCCTCGGCATGGGCGTTGAGCAAGCGCGAGAGCGCGTCGTGCGGACGGCGAATCTCGCCTGTTCATTCTGGGAAACCCGGCCCGCTACCGACGCGTGCCATGCTTTCGACTATTGCCTGCACGGAGATTTGCAGAACCCGACCTGGGGCAGCGAGACAAGCCGCCGACCCTGACTGCCGCAGTGCGATGAGTGATAGAACAAGCGGACGGTGTCCGTGCGACCGCAACGCTTCTGCCGTGCGGTCCCACTGGCAAATCGACAACGCATTCCCGCACACGTCTCGCAGCAAATTTGCTATGCATATGCGAGGGAGAAGGGGGAAACAGATGAAACACGATTCTGGCTTGCCGTCAGACGCGACGCCCCTAACGCAAAAGCAAAGTAAGATCTCGTGTCGTCTTCAGATGTAACGGGTTCATCCAGCCACGCGGGCTGGGGATTGGCTGCAAAGCTGTTTACAACCCTCGTCCTTCTTGGCGCCATCGCGGTCATGGTCAGCGGGGCGCTCGGTTACTTCCGCGCCCGCGACGCTCTCGAAAAAGCAGTCTTTGACCAACTCACGGCCGCTCGCCAGACCAAGACGCGCCAGGTTGAAAACTACTTCCGCACGATCCAGGCGGAACTGCGACTGCTTGCGACTTCCAAGATGGTGGTCGATGCGACACGCGAGTTCCGGACCGCGGTCGAGCAACTCGACCGGGCAGGCGCGCCGCCTGAGCTGCGGCAGAGGGTCGGCGATTGGTACGCTGAGAACTTCATCCCCGGAATGACGCGCACCCTGGGCAGGGAACCAGCCCTGTCGGACTACCTGCCGGTCGATGGTGCCCCCTACGATCTGCAGTATCACTACATTGTGGAAAATCCGAACCCCGCGGAGCGGCGCAAGCTTCTCGACGACGCCGGCGACGGAAGCGAATACTCCAGGCTGCATGCCATATATCACCCATTGATGCGCGCTGCGGCTACCACGGTGGGCTTTTTCGATCTCATGATTGCCGACCCCAAATCAGGTCGCCTGATCTATACGGTCGAGAAGGAGGTGGATTTCACCACGTCTCTTCAGTTGGGTCCGTATCGCAGCGCCAACGTCGCGGCTGCCGTCGCCCGCTGCTCGCAGATCGCAGACCCGTCAGCCATCTGCCTCGTGGATTTCGCCTCTTATGCGCCGTCAGGCGGCGCGCCGATCGCCTTCATGGCAGCACCGGTGATTGCCCAGGGCGCCGTCATCGGCGTGCTGGTCGCGAAACTGTCGAATGATGAGATCGACAGCGTTGTCACCGGCAACCGCCGCTGGCGGCAGGAAGGGTTCGGCGGCACGGGTGGGGCCTATCTCGTCGGACCCGATTATCTGGCGCGCTCTGGCCCGCGGGCATTCTACGAGAACCGGGATAGCTTCTTCGCCGACCTCAGGTCCGTCGGCGCCTCGGAAGAGGAGATCGCCGCCATTCAGCGTTACGGGACACCAGTGCTGCATCAGCGCATTGACACCGAGGCCTCCCGTGCCGCGCTCGCCGGTGTCGAGGGCACGGGCGAGATCATCGGATACCGTGGCGTCCCAACGCTCGCTTCATGGGGACCGCTCGCGATTTCCGACCTCAAGTGGGCTCTCGTCGCCAAGGTCGACAGCGCCGAGGCCTTCGCACCGATCGCCGAACTCCGCCGGGATCTGTTGCTCGTCGGAGGACTGGCGATGCTTGTGGTCGCGGCCACCGCCGCCTGGCTTTCGCGCGCGCTGCTCGGACCGCTCCGCGATCTCACTGCCGGGGTGAAACGCTTCTCTGCCGGCGACTATGCGACCAGCGTGCCGGTCCGCACGCGCGACGAGATTGGCGAACTCTGCTCGGCCTTCAATGGCATGGTTGAGGATCTGCGCCAGAAGAATGTCGTGATCGAGAACAAGAACCGCGAGAATGAGCAGCTGCTGCTCAACGTCCTGCCGGCACCGATCGCCAATCGGCTGCGCGCTGGCGAGGAGAGGATCGCCGACGGCTTCGCCGAGGTCACGGTCGCCTTCGCAGACCTGGTCGGATTCACGGCCCTGACATCGGAAATGCCGCCGCACGATGTCGTGATGTTTCTCAACGGACTCTTCACGCGCTTCGACGTTGCCGCCAGCGATCTTGGCATCGAGAAGATCAAGACGGTGGGCGACTCCTATATGGCGGTGTGCGGCCTGCCCGTGCCGATGGCCAACCACGCCGAGCGCATGGTCCGCATGGCCATCCGCATGGTCCACATTACCCGTGAGCATGCGATGGAACACAACGTCTCGATGAAGCTCAGGGTTGGCGTCAACAGCGGGCCAGTTGTCGCCGGAGTCATTGGGAAGAGTAAGTACATCTATGATTTATGGGGTGACACAGTGAACCTGGCGAGCCGCATGGAGTCTGGCGGAGTTCCCGATTCTGTTCAGGTAACGCGCCCCGTCTACGAACAGCTCAAGCACCAATTCGTCTTCGAGCCGCGGGGCGCCATCGAAGTCAAAGGCAAGGGAAAAGTGGAAGCCTGGGTGTTGAGGTTCTAGTCGCGGGGGGCAGCTCCGATGGTGTTCATGCGTTCAATGAGCCGATCCAAGATCAAGGCCACAAATGGCAAAGTGGCTGCTTTGGGGACGCGGCGGAAATGTTGCCGACGACCGGCATGAGGTCCGAAGTCGCAATGCCTTGTCGCGCTCACCCCGCAAAAGCGGACGGCCGGCTTCCGGCCAACTGCGGCATTTTCCACTTTGAGGCGAAATAGTTCTCAACTATGGTTTGCCAGCCTAAAGGCATGGGGGATTGCCGATGGTTTTATCACGCAGGGGTGTCGTGACCGGTGGCCTGGCACTGGTCGCGGTCGGTGCAACCGGCAATGCTGTTCGAGCCGCGGCGGCAAAATCCTTTTTCGCCGGGTACCGCCATCGACAACAATTTTGTCTATCGCAAGACCAACTTCGCCAAGATCGACAAGAGATGGCATCGCCAGATCGTCAAGTATTTCAGCAGCGAGTCGGTCGGCACCGTCGTGGTCGATACCCGCCACCACTTCCTCTACCTCATCATGGAAAACAAGACCGCCATCCGCTACGGCGTCGGCGTCGGCAAGGAGGGCTTCAAATGGTACGGCCGCGCGACGATCGACCGCCGCGCGCTCTGGCCGCAATGGGTCCCGCCCCCCGAAATGGTTAAGCGCAGGCCGGAGCTACCGGCCATGATCGCAGGCGGCGCGCCCAACAATCCGCTCGGACCGCGCGCGCTCTATCTGTATCGCGACGGCGCCGACATCGGCTACCGCCTGCATGGCACGCTGGAACCGTGGAGCATCGGCACCGACGCTTCCAGCGGCTGCATCCGCATGTTCCCGGAAGACATCATCGACCTCTACCAGCGGTGCCCGATCGGCACTGCGGTGGAGGTCCTGCCGCACATCGCCGACCAGGCGCCCGCTTCCACCACTGTCGAATGATGGCGCACCATGAACCGGATGATTGAAAACACGCGTCGGCTGCTCGCCGCCGGCCTGCTGGTGGTGGCCGCATCCTGCTCGACCAGCAACACGCTGGCCCCTTCCACGCCCGACGTCACCAACGCCGAGATTGCCGGCTTCCAGAACGTGCAGCCGGGCAGCGAGGAAGATTTTATCCTCAATGTCGGCCGCCGCACCTTTTTCACGAAAGGTTCGGCGGAGCTCGATTCTGTCGCCAAGACCACCCTCGACACCCAGATCGCCTGGTTGGCAAAGTATCCGCGCTGGCTGCTCAAGCTGCAGGGTTTCGCCGACGATCCCGGCGCAAGCGAAACGGCGCTGTCGCAGCAGCGCGCCGATGCCGTGATGAACTACCTCGCCGCCGGCGGTATAGACCGCAACCGCATGTGGGCCAAGGGCTACGGCAAGGACAGGCTGGTCCGCGACTGTCCCGACACCGCCTGCAGGTCGCAGAACCGCCGCGTTGTGTCCAATCTGCGCGACGAGAGGGACGACTCGTAGGGGGCAGTTTTACCTGTCACCAAATCAGAGCCTCACAACGCGACGGAATTTGCCCGTCGTGGCACTCCTGCCTGTATCATCCACCGCCGCCCGCATTGGCTTCCGGCATGACCTGCAGCAACGGTTGCGGTGATACTGCGATCTCTCCCGTGAAGGGCCGGTCGTGGGCGAGAATTAGCAGAACGGATGCCGCCACGCCGGTCGCAAAACTTCCAAGAGCGATCGCCGATGCCATTCGGTTGTCACTATGGACGACCGCGATCGCGAGAAGAGCACAGAAGGCTTGCAGGATCAGGCAGGCCCACTTCGTGGGGTTGACCTGTGCCGAGCTGACGAGAACCCGTTGGCGACGCGCCTCGAAGGCGTCTTCAAGCGCCCTCGTCATCTCGCGCTGCGCGATCTCCTGGCCGGGATTGCCTGGCGCCAAAGCCAGCGTCGTCCGCAGCGCCTGGTGAAGCGGCGGCGGGATTATGGTGAGGGTCGCCGCGCTCTCGGCCATCAGCGGCCACTCCTGGCTCGTCGTTTCCTCGATATAGCTGCGCACCAGCGCCCGTAGGCGCGCCTCGGGCTGCCCTGGAAAGCTGCTCGCCAGAACCACGACCGACCGCAACGCACTGGCCTCACGATTGACTGCCGCATTGGCGCGATCGTTGTCGCTCCAGACCTGAGCCGCGGTGAACGCCACAAATAGGCCAAAGATGATCCCGAGCGGCGGCAACATGCCAGGCGAAAGCGCCTTGAATGACCGCGCCGTGGAGCCCGCAGACAGAGCGGCGATGACTTGGTGCAAGATCAAGGCGACGATATAGGTGGCCCCGAACACTACGACAGCCATCCAAGCGAGTGGAAGAGTATGCAACCAGCCACTCATAGTAGCCCCTGCCCTATCCTGAGAATTCGTCGTCAGGCGTTTGTAAGGCCGTCATTCCGCTCGTGGCAATGCCACTGTGTTCCTTCGTGTCGACAATCTCTACGCATGGCAGCGAGTGTCAGCTTTGCGCCTAATCTCGGTCGTCGCACGGATCCTGCCCGCACCCCAATAGCAGACATCTGAGTGAACAGGCGAAGGTGAGGGGCGTTTGCGCCCTCAACGGACATTGATCGATGAAACCCACGGGCATTGCCCTCATAGTCAAAAGACGAGCCTATATCTGACGAGAGCAAGCCGGCGATCCAAAGGATGCGCCCTTTAGTCGGGAAGGCCAGCCTTGCGGTAGCCTTCGACGAAGCGCTGGAGCACTTCCTCGTCGTCGAATGGCTGTGATGTTGCCCAGTGCCCGATGCTGAAATGGGGATCGCTCATCAGGAAGAATTCCGCCTCTTGACGAGCTTCATCAAGGCGCCCGAGCTGCGCAAGGGCTGCCGCTAAGATGCGCCGCGACGTGGTGCGGTAGGTTTCCGGCCTGCGTAAGGCCTCGACCGCAGATTGATAGTCGCCGAGCGCATAATAGGCTTGACCGGCCATCCAGTAGTACCATCCCGGAGGGTGCGGATTGAGCCGCAACGCCCGCTTCACAAATTCGACGCCCTTGACGGCGTCGCCCCTTAAGGTGATGAGATCCGAGCGCATCGCCCAGGCATCGGCATGATTGGGATCGAGCTTGAAGGTCGCTTCGAACTCAGCATCCGATTCCGGGAAGCGCCGTTCGTGACTAAGTATGATACCCAGCAACCAGCGGTTCCCGGCATCGTTAGGGTCGAGCGCCACTGCCCGCTGAGCTTCCGCGAGGGCGCGAGGCTGGTTGGTTTCCCTCGGCTCGTTCCAGAACAGCCAGCCGAGCCAAAGATTGAGGGCCAGCAAGCTATGTGCTTCGGCATAGTCGGGATCGAGTCCGATCGCCTTTTCCAGGAGGGTGCGCGCTTCCCGCGCGCCTAACCCGGTCTGAAAACTGACACCGCGGGCTCGCACACAGAGGTCATACGCTTCGAGACTCGTCGGCCGTTTGCGCGCCGGCTGTCCGGCCAATCGACCGACGAGGGCTTCGACGATCTTGGCCGTGACCTCATCCTGCACTGCAAAGATATCCTCGAGGCTGCTGTCGTAACGCTCGGCCCAGATATGATCGCCGCCGACCGCGTCGATCAGCTGCGCATTGATGCGCACGCGCCCCGCGGCGCGCCGGGCGCTGCCTTCAATCACATAGCGCACCCCAAGATCACGCGCGGCCAAACGCACATCGACCGACCGCCCCTTGTAAGCAAAGGTCGAGTTGCGCGCGATGACGAAGAGGCCGGCTGAGCGAGACAGGTCGGTGATCAAGTCTTCGGTCAAGCCGTCGACAAAGGTTTCCTGCTCCGGATCGTTGCTCATGTTGGTAAAAGGCAAGACCGCGATCGAGGGCCTGTCGGGCAGTTCCAGCGATGCCAGTCGCCCTACCGGAGCCGCTCTCGGAAGCTGCAGGTTCACGCGATAGCAGTATACCGGCTCGGCTATGTTCTTCACCCGCTGCTCGCCCATGGGCTCGAACGCAAACGCTAGCTTCTGCCTAACCTCCTTGGACACCTTCTCCGAAACGCAGATGCCACCGGGCTCGGCGAGTTGTTGGAGGCGCGACGCCACATTCACACCCTCGCCATAGCGATCGTCCCCTTCGACGATCACTTCCCCAAGGTTGATTCCGATCCGGACTTCGAAGCGCTGGTCTTCGGCGACGCTCGCGTTACGTTCCGCCATGCCGCGCTGAAGCGTGACCGCGCATTCGACTGCATCTACCACGCTGCCGAACTCCGCCAGCAGGCCGTCTCCCATCAGCTTGAAGATTCGCCCGTGTCGCGTCTCGATTTCCGGCTCGAACAGCTCTTTGCGGCCACGTTTCAGCCGATCGAAGGTGCCCGCTTCATCCGCCTCCATGAGCGCCGAGTACCCTACGACATCGATGGCAAGGATGGCAGCGAGCTTCCGCTCCATGTTGAGCCCCAGTCAAGATTCGCGACACGCAAGCCGCGGGCCCGAGGGACCGGCGCCTCCAGCGTGCCCTCACCGGTCTATCATACCACAGATCACGCTTCTTGAGGCTATGACTCGCGCGACGCCTTGGCGATCCCTGCCGCAGCGCCACTGACGAGCGGGTCCCACCTTACCTGCTGCTTGTTCGCGGCAGTTGCCCCGCAATCGGACAGTGACGGCTTCGGGTCCAATTCAGGACCTTAGCTCCATCGGTTAAAATGTCCGCTATTCGCTTCGCATACAAACGCCAGAACGGCCTTTCCGCGTCTCGATAATCGCACGTTTAGGGTCGCCTTTGACGCGGATCCGTTCAGTTTCGCATGCCGAAGGAACCGCGGCTTTGCGCTGCATGTCGGCCGTATAGTTCACCTTTGCATTTCCTGAAAGCTGACGTGCAGCGACTGCACTCGCGACCTGGTGATGCCAAGTGAAGGTCTAACCGACGAACGGAAATGCAGAGCCGTCTTACCCGATTGGATCCACCATCGCCTGTGACAGGCGGGTGAACCGGTGGAATGGCCACAGAAGAAAAGGGCAAATGAGGAGGGCGGCAGCGCCCAGGTCGAGCGCGGCCGTCGCGGTGCCAGCCCAAACGGCAAGCCTGCCGCCGATCGCTGGCGCGGCCAGCATGCCGGCATAGTAGACGGTGTAGAACACTCCCATCCCGATCGATCGCGTCCTTTGATCGAGCACGCGCGTGGGCAAGCTCATGATCGCGCCGGCCGGCAGGCCGCATACGATCCCCGTGGCGATGATGAGGGGCAGCAATGGTCCGTTCCGCGACAGAAGGAGCATCAGCATTGCGAAACCCGCACAGCCTAGAGTGAGAATCGCACCGCCCCGTCTGGTGCGATCGACCAGCAAGCCACCCAGCGGGACTGAAAGCATAGCCAGCCAAAGCACGACACTGATCGCCGAGCCTGCCGCCGCGTTGGACCATCCGCGATCGACAAGCATCTCGGGACCGAAGCTGAAGACCATTGCGAAGCCGACATTGTAGAGGCACCAGATCAGGCCGGCGGTGACCAGCGCATAGCTTGTACCGGCTGAAATGGCCAAGCGCGCTATTCTCCCGGCATGTGACGCCTCCGGGGCGCGATAGACGAAGGCCATGAGGCCGATGCCAACCATAATCAGAACCGAAACGGCAAGGCCGACTGCGGCCATCCCGAACGTCGTCCCGATTGCCGGCAGCAGCATGAGAGCGATGGCGATACCCGCTGGCCACGAGTTGATGTAGATAGCCATCGCGGTTGCGATCTCCCGGCCGGCAAACCAGTCGGCGACCATCTTGGTCATCAGGACATTCAGGAGGACACCGCCTGTGCCGCCGATCAGTCGGCCACCGATCTGCAGGCTCCAGGATGTCGAAGCCGTCGTCAGCATTTCACCCGCCAGCATCATCAGCAGGCCGGCGAGAACGGTCGACTTGTCGCCATGGCGCTGGCCGATCGTCGCGCCGGGCAGGGCCAGTGCGACCCCCGGCGCCAGATAAAGGCCGATCAGAATCCCGATGTCGGCCAGGCTCGCCCCGAGGCTGTCGCCGACAAGGGGCGCGACAGCGGCAATGCTCTGAAATTGAAAGGCCATTGCGGTGCGGGCGACGAACAGGACCGCAAGGATTGTCCAGCGACTGCGCACGGTTCCCCCCACGGAGCCCGAACTAGCCAGGCCGTATGTTTTGGTTCAACCGGAAGAAATTGGTCGGGTCGTATTGCTTCTTGATGGCGACGAGGCGCGCATAATTTCCGCCGTAAGCATCCCGCACGCGCTCGTCGCCCTCATCGCCGAGATTGTTGGCATAGACACCGCCGGTGGAGAATGGTCTGACCGCGTTCCACAACTCGCGCGCCCAGCGGATGTTCGCCTCGTCATCGGCCGGATTGTCCCAGATGGCGATCGGGAAGCAGTCAAGGGCCGCGTCGCGGTTGGCATAGGGCGAGTGTGACGCGGGCACGCGAGCGATCGCGCCGCCGACCTGCTGGAAAACCAGCAGGGACGAATGATTGGGAGCCCTCGCGTAACTGCCGAGCAGCGCCTCGATCGCACCATCGCTGATCTCGCGCAGGAACTGCGCCTTCCAGTAATAGCGCCGCCCGCGCGGAAAGAGGCTGTCGCCCGCCGATTGAATCTGGAGATAAGGAACGGCCTGAAGGCGGCTGTCGATGGGCGATCCGAATTGCATCAGCGGCGCGATGACGGATTCGCCCGCTTCGGGCGACCCGACATAGCAAGCCGAGATATTGAAGGCGCGGTCACCCGAGGGCAGCGTGACGAGCGCGGCGTCGACGCTCACCTCGTCCGGGGCGCCGCGGGAGAATCTGTCGTAGAACCGCATGGCCTCGCGCGCATGATCGTAAGCATGAAGCACCGAGCCCACGAGAAGCGACGGGCCGATCGGGTGCAGCCGGTATTCGAACCTCGTCACGATGCCGAAATTACCGCCGCCGCCGCGTAAGGCCCAGAACAGGTCGGGATGCTCAGTGGCGCTTGTTCGCAACAGCTGTCCATCGGCCGTGACAATTTCGGCCGCGATCAGATTATCGCAGCTCAGGCCGTGCTTTCGTCCGAGCTTGCCGAAGCCTCCACCGAGCGTGAGGCCGGCAATACCGGTGTCGCCATTGACGCCCATGGTCGTCGCAAGACCATACGCTTGTGTGGCAGCGTCGAGCTCGCCGAGGGTCAGACCAGCCTCGGCCCTGGCGATGCGACGCTCAGCATCGACCGCGATCGTCTTCATGCGGGACAGATCGATCACCATCCCATCGTCGCAGACGGACAGACCGGCGACGTTGTGGCCGCCGCTGCGAACCGCCACGAGGCAGCCTTGCGACCTGGCATAGGTCACGGCATGGACGACGTCATCGGGATCGGCGCAAAAGACGATTGCGGCGGGACGTTTGTCGATCGCCCCGTTCCAGACCCTGCGCGCTTTGTCGTAGGCAGCGTCCTTCGGCAATACCAGTTCGCCCCGTAAGCCTTGGCGGAACTGTTCGATCGCCGTGATCGAGGAATCGGATCGGCCCGATGGCACGTCGGTCTGTCGCGGAAGCTCCATCCTTGCTGTCCTCGGTTCCAACAGGACCACGGTCTCATAGCGTCCGGCCTTCTGCAAAAGCGAAATTCTTAGCTACTAGGTGAGAGGAATTCATCTACACTGGCAGCATGAGGAACACTCCGCCGCTCCGCGCCTTGCATGCCTTTGAGGCCGCTGCCCGGCACGGCAGCTTCAAGGCCGCGGCGGTGGAGCTCGGCGTGACCCCGACGGCGATCAGTCACCAGGTCCGCCTGCTGGAAGAGATATGCGGCCTGAAGCTGTTCCAGCGCCGACCGCGCCCGCTCGCGCTGACGAGCGCGGGAGCGCGCCTGTTCCCGATCCTGCGCAACGGCTTTGATATTCTCGCTGGTTCCCTTGCCGCGGTCGCCGACTCGGATGTTCAAACGCCGTTGCGGGTGACAAGCCCGAACGCTTTCGCGAGCCGCTGGCTCGTGCCCCGGTTGCCGAAATGGCGAGAGGTCAACCCGGCCGTGCCCCTGGAGATCATCGGCACGGACGCGCTGCTCGATCTGCGCGCCGGCGCCGCCGATGTGGCGGTCCGCTACACACGGCGCCCGCCTTTGGGATTTGCCGCGCAAGAGCTGTGCCGCGATTCCTTCTTTCCGATTTGCAGTCCGCGATTGCTGGCAGGCGATGGGCGGCCGGTCGAGCGTGCCGCCGACCTACTGCGCTATCCGTTGATCCATTTTGACTGGATGAACCGGGATCCGGACGCTCCCACCTGGCGCCGATGGCTGGCAACGGCGCGTTCAATCGATCCGGACCTGATCCCGGACAAAGCCTGGGATTTGAGCTTTCGCGAAGAGCTGCATGCGATCGATGCAGTTGTCGCCGGGCAAGGCATTGCAATCTTAAGTGACGTCGTGGTTGGCCGTGAACTGGAAACTGGCACGCTCGTCAAAGCCCATCCATTGTCCTTGCCGGGCTACAGCTTCTATGTCGTATGGATAAACCACAGTCAGCGATCCGCGGTGATGGAGTCTTTCCTGGCGTGGATGAGAACCGTGATCTAACGGCTGGCGCATGCGGTTGCATGGATGGGTGAGCTTCAGATCTACTTAGGCGATCCGCAAGCGGCACTGATAGCTTGTGGCGCGGCCCTCCGTATAAATCCTCGTCCACCCGGTTGGTATTTCTGGATCATGGGAATAGCGCAGATTTCCTCCGGTCACTATGAAGAAGCTGTTGCTTCGTTGAGCCGGGAAGAAACGTACGGGACGGGTTCGAGGGAGCACTTGGTTCCCGCGCTTGCCCTTGCCGGTCGCGTTCCTGAGGCAGAGGAGGAAGCCCGCCTATTTCTTGCGGGCAATCCAAATTGGAGGGTCGGTGATTTGGTGGCGAACTCACCTTTTAAGAGGCCGAGTGATGCGCAGCCGTTCGTTGATGGCTGGCGTCTGGCGGGCTTGCGGGACTAGATGGCGCTTGAAGCGGATTGAAATCGGTAAGAAGTTTTCCGTCTGGACAATTCGAAGGTTTTTGAGGAGATCGCCACCATCATGAGCGCTCAAGGCTTGCCCAGCGTTCTCGCATTTGAACGCTACGACCCGACTGACGCCTCGCTGGACTGGCTGCGCGAGCGTGGAGTCAACGTCATTTTCGGAAATGGGCTCTGGGAAATGCCGTTCGAGCGCTTCACCGAGGATGAGCTGATTGCCAAGGCACACGGCTGTGTCGCCTTGATGGGGGCAGGCGGCACCCGCATCACCCGGCGTGTCATGCAGGCGCTTCCGGATCTGCGCTACATCTCCAAATATGGCATTGGTGTCGACAGCATCGACATCGACGCCGCCACCGAGCACGGCATTCTGGTTTCCAACACGCCGAACGATTTTCAGATCTTCACGGTCAGCGAGCACGCGGTCGCTCTGATGCTGGCAGTCCGCTGGTGCGGCGCTCGACGTGTTCGACCAGGAGCCGCCGAAGACCGACGATCCGCTGTTTTCGCCACCCAACGTCTTGTGCACGCCGCATGTCGCGGCCTGGACGACTGAAGGAACTCAGGCCATCGGCTGGCATGCGGCCAAGAACCTCTGGGCGATGATGAGCGGCGAAGGACATGCCGATATCGTCAACCCGCAAGCCAAGCAGCGCAGGAGTGCGCCCTTGCTCAGCGACGTGTGATTCCAGGAGGCTGCGTGAATGCCCAACCCCCCTCCTCTCTCGATTGTGGCCACCTGCTTCCATGTTTCGGCATCGGGTCATGTCTCGACGATACCCACCTAACCTGAATGTCAGCTCTCGAGGATTCGCAGTCCGATCCCGCCGGTCTTCTCTCGGCTCCATCTCAGCATTATCGGCGCAAGCTTGATTGGCCCGAGCGTCGGATCCAGCGGCTTAGATACGGCGCTAATCAATTCCGGCCGTTGAGGTGCCGTACCCGCCGCAGTGCCGGGAACAGCCAGGCCCACAGGCCTGCGACCGCGACGGCGCCGATGCCGCCGATCACCACCGCCGGCACGGTGCCGATCAGCGCCGCCATGGTGCCGGCGCGGAATTCGCCGACCTCGTTGGAGGCGCCGACGAAGACCTGGTTCACCGCATTGACGCGGCCGCGCACCTCGTCAGGCGTCCACAGCTGGATCAGCGTCTCGCGGATATAGACGCTGAACATGTCGGTGGCGCCGAGCAGGGCAAGGGCCAGGATTGACAGCCAGGTGATGGTTGAAACGCCGAACAGAACCGTGACAGCGCCGAACAGACCGACGAAGCCCAGCATGATCTTGCCGGCATGGTCGCGGATCGGGTGGCCGGCCAGCCAGACTGCGACGCAGATGGCGCCGATGCCCGGTGCCGAGCGCAGCAGGCCGAGGCCCCAGGGTCCAAGCTCGAGGATGTCGCGCGCATAGACCGGCAGCAGCGCCGAGGCGCCCGACAGGAGCACGGCAAACAGATCGAGCGAGATGGCGCCGAGCACGATCTTCTCGCTCCAGATGTAGCGGAAGCCGGCAAACAGCGTTTCCATCGTCGGCTTGTCGGTGGCGGTCTGCTGGGCGGGCTTCGGAATGGTGAAAACGAGCAGCGCCGCAACCAGCATCAGGACGGCGGCGGTGATGTAGGCCGTCTCCGCCGAAAGCCCGTAGAGCAGGCCGCCGGCGACGGGCCCGACAATGGTTGCCGTCTGCCAGGCCGACGAATTCCAGGCGATCGCATTGGCGAAGTCCTCCGGCGGCACCAGATTGGCGAACAGCGAGGATGAGGCCGGTCCATAGAAGGCGCGCGCTATGCCGAACATCGCAAGCACCACAAAGATCGGCAGCGGGCCGGCGAGGCCTCGCAACGTAAGCAGCAAGAGCGCAACCGCACAGCCCGCTTCGATCAGCGACGACAAGGTCATGATCAGGCGGCGGCCGAAGCGGTCGGCGACGACGCCGGTGACCAACACCAGGAGCAGCGACGGCAGGAACTGGACGATGCCGACGATGCCGAGGTCGAATGGATCGCGGGTCAGATCGTAGACCTGCCAGCCGACGGCGACGGAGACGATCATGGTGGCGAAGGTGGTGAGGAAGCGCGCCGCCCAGTAGCTGAGGAAGGGCCTGTGCCGGAAGGCGGCATAGCGCTGGTCCGGCGATGTCTGTTCGGCAGTCATGGAGAGAAAGGCCCCGTTGCGAAAAAAGGCCGGCGGGGCAACTTCCACGATGGGCGCTGGTCCGGCCAGATGACCTTCTAGCAAAGATCGCGGCGGGATGTGTGGCAGAATCGGCGCTGGATCAAGAAAATTCCGGCTGGCGGCAAGGCGGGACGGAAAGTCAGTCCCTTAGCGCGGCGGAGATGGCCTCCAGCCCGCCGCGCAATTCGGCCTCCTTCGGCCAGCCGAAGCCGATACGGAAGAAGCGCTTCGGCATCTCGAACCAATGGCCGGGGCCGACATAGGTGCCATGGTCTTCCAGCAGCCTTGCGTAGAAGCGGTCGAGGTCGAAATCGGCGCCGACATTCAGGCGAGGGAAGCCGACGACGCCGCCTTCCGGCCGCACCCAGCCGACCAGCGGCTCGCGGTCTATCCAGGCCTGGACGATGTCGCGGCGCTTGGCCATGTCGGGCAGCAGTGTCGCCAAAAAGGCGTCGCGCCGCTGGAGCATGCCGCGCGCGATGGCTTCGTCGATGACGCTGCCGCAGATGCCGATCTGCTCCTTGGCGGCGAGGAACCTTTCCTGGAGCGCGGTGTCGCGCGTGACCAGCCAGCCGATGCGGATGCCGGGAATGCCGAACGCCTTGGACAGCGACGAGACGCTGATCGCCGAGCGGCTCAGCGATGCCGCCGCCGGCAGGCGCCGCCCGTAGGAAAGGTCGCGATAGGTCTCGTCGACCAGCAGATGGCATTGTCGGCTTTCGGCCAGCGCCACCAGCGCGTCGAGATCGGCCCGGCCCATCGTCGTGCCTGTCGGATTGTGCGGGCAGGTGACGCTGATCAGCTTCGTGTTCGGCCGCAGGCTAGCCGCCACGCGCTCGACGTCGACGGCGAAGCCGTCATCGAAATCGAGGTCGACATAGGAGATGGCGCAGCCGATCGCCCGGGGCGTCTCGATGTTGGTGGCGTAGTTGGGCCTGACGACGACGAGGTGGTCGCGCTCGGACAGCAGCGCGGTCGAGATGATGAACAGCGCGCCGGCGGCACCCGCGGTGACCAGCACGTCATCCGGCGAAAGCCCGTCGTCCTGCGCCGCGACCAGGGCGCGCAATTCCCGGTCGCCGCGATGTTCGCCGTAGAACAGCGTCAGATCCGGCAGCGACAGACCAATGTCGGAGAGCTTCTGGTCGGCGATCGAGCTTTCGGAGAGATTGAAGCGGATGCGGTCGTAGCCGTATTCCTCCGGCGCCTCCTTCTCGATCACCATCCGTGCGTAGTTCATGGCTGCCTCCGACACTGTCGGGGTTATCCAAGCCCAAAAGCATGAAGCCTGCCAAGGCGGATTCGCCGGCAGGCTTCTGTTCCAGTCGTTGAAACTATTGGCTCAGCGCCGTGAGTTGCTCAGGCCGAAACCTTTTTCCTGCCCCTGGTCTTGACCGGCTCGGCGGCCTTGCGGCCAAGGCCGATCGACTTCGCCAGCTCGGAGCGCGACGCGGCATAGTTGGGGGCAACCATCGGGTAGTCGGCCGGCAAGCCCCACTTGGTGCGGTAGGCTTCCGGCGTCAGCCCGAAATGGACGCCGAGATGGCGCTTCAGCGATTTGAACTTCTTGCCGTCCTCGAGGCAGATGATGTAGTCCGGCGTCACCGAACGCCTGGGATTGACTGCGGGGACGAGCGGCGCGGCGACCGGTTCGGGCGGCTGGCCGAGGCTGCTGATCGAGGCGCTGACGCTGGCGATGAGCTCGCTGAGGCCGGAGGCAGGCAGACGGTTCTTCTCGACGTAGGCGGAAACGATGTGGGCGGTAAGCTCGAGCAGGTCGATTTCCTTGCGAGCGTCATTGCTGTCGTCGGCCAATTTATTTCTCCGTCGGTAGGGGGTGGCGCGACTCCTAGTCGGCAAATCTGCTCAACGCAATGACTTCGCGCCGCGAAACACGTTATTTTGAATAACTATACTGAGATGTAATACTATCAGACGATCAGTGCCTTGTCGCGCCACAGTCGAAAACCGCCTTCGAAAGCACGCGTATTGTCGCCGCGCCTGGAATCGGCGGGCATTTGATCAAGCTTGTCGACGTTGCCGCCGCCGATGACGACGTAGTCCGGCTGCAGGGCGGCGCGAAGCCTGTCGACGACGTCGAACACGGATTTGCGCCATTTCCTCTTGCCGCGCTTCTCCAGCCCGCGCTCGCCGACATAGTCCTCGAAGCTGCCGCCCTTCTTGTAGGGAAGGTGGGCGAGTTCCATCGGCTGGGCGACATTGTCGACGATCATAGCGGCGCCGAGGCCGGTGCCGAGGCCGAGAAACAGCATGCGCCCGCCCTCATAGCTGCCGATGGCCTGCATCAGCGCGTCGTTGATTACCTTCACCGGCTTGCCGAAGGCGGCGGCGAAGTCGTGGCCCGCCCAACCCTTGCCGAGATTGGCGGGGTCGGCGAAAGGCCGGTTGTGGGCGACCGGGCCGGGGTAGCCCATCGAGATCACGTCATAGGAGAGGCCCTCGGCCAGCGTCTTCACCGAGGCGATCATCTGCTGCGGCGTCAGGCCCGGGCCGGACTCGGCGCGGCGCATCTCGCCGCCGGCGCTGGTCAGGATCTTGACGTGCGAGCCGCCGATGTCGATCGTCAGCACGATCGGTTCCGCGTCCGCCGCCGCCGGCTTTGCCGCCTTGGCCATGTCGTTGCCCCTATTTCGATGGGTTGATCCAGCCGTTCGGCGGGCCGAAGCCGTTCATGGCATCGGCCGGTCCCCAGCTCTTCGGCGCGTAGATGTGCGGCGCCGTCGTGTCGCCAAGCACCGGGCCGACAATGCGCCAGGCAAGCTCGGCCGCATCCTGGCGGGTGAACAGCTGGCCGTTGCCGTTCATGGCGTCGCCGATCAGCCGCTCATAGGGCGGCATGTCGCCCTTCGAGTCGTCGAGCGCCGTCAGTTCCACCTGCTCGCCGACCATGTCGTCGCCGGCCACCTTGCGCTGGGCGCCGATCGAGATCGCCACCTGCGGGTCGATGCGGAAGCGGACATAGTTGGCGTCGTCGGGCTTGATCGGGTCGAAGACATCGAGCGGCGGCCGCTTCAGCCGCACGATCACCTCGGTGGCATGCACCGGCATGTTCTTGCCGGCGCGGATGAAGAAGGGCACGTCCTGCCAGCGCCAGGTGTCGACGAAGAAGCGCACCGCGGCGAAGGTCTCGACCGGGGAGTTGGGCTTGACACCCGGCTCCGCCAGATAGCCGTCGAACTGACCGCGCACGACATCTTCCTTGGTCAGCGTGCGGATGGCGCGGAGCACCTGCACCTTCTCGTCGATCAGGTCGTCGGCCGAGCGGCCGACCGGCGGCTCCATGGCGAGCAGCAACAATATGTTGAGCAGGTGGTTCTCGATGACGTCGCGGATGCAGCCGACATCGTCATAGAATTTGCCGCGGCCGTCGATGCCGAAATCCTCGGCCATGGTGATCTGCACGCTCTCGACGAAATTGCGGTTCCAGATCGGCTCGAGGAAGGCATTGGCGAAGCGGAAATAGAGCAGGTTCTGGATCGCTTCCTTGCCGAGATAGTGGTCGATGCGGAAGATCGACTGCTCGTCGAACACCAGGTGCAGCACCCGGTTCAGCCAGCGCGCCGACTGCAAATCGTGACCGAAGGGCTTTTCCACCATCAGCCGCGCGCCGCGCGCGGTGCCGGACTGCTCCAGCCCCTGGACGACAGTCTCGAACATGGTCGGCGGCACCGCCATGTAGTGCAGCGGGTGCTGGGCGGAGCCGAGTGCTGTCTTCAGTTTCTCGAAGGTCGCGCCGTCGCGGTAGTCGCCGCTGACATAGCGCAGTTGCGAGGCCAGCTTGGCGAACACCGTCTCGTCGACGCTGCCCAGCGCGTTGGCGATGCCGTCGTGGGCGCGCGCCTGCAATTTGCCGATGTCCCAGGGGTCGAAGGCGACGCCGATCACCGGCTCGGTCAGCGTCCCCTTGGCGACCATCTGGTAAAGTGCCGGGAATATCTTCTTGTGGGCGAGGTCGCCGGTCGCTCCGAAGAGCACCAGCGTGTCGGACCGTTCCTGGCTCATCAATGTCTTCCCCCGCACTCAGGCGCCGGTCTTCGGCTTCTCGACATGGCCGCCGAAGGCGTAGCGCATGGCGGAGAGCAGCTTGTCAGCGAATTCGGATTCGCCTTGCGAGGAGAAGCGGTCGAACAGCGCCGAGGACAGCACCGGCGCCGGCACGCCGGTGTCGATCGCCGCCTTCAGCGTCCAGCGGCCTTCGCCGGAATCCGAAACGCGACCGCCGAACTGCGTCAGCGCCGGGTCGTTCTTCAGCGCGCCGGCGGTGAGATCGAGCAGCCAGGAGCCGATGACGCTGCCGTGACGCCAGACCTCGGCGACCTGCGGCAGGTCGATGTCGAACTGGTAGTATTGCGGGTTTTCCAGCGGGCTGGTCTCGGCGTCGGCGGTGCGCGCGCGCTTGCCGGCATTCGCTGACTTCAGGATGTTGATGCCTTCGGCATAGGCGGCCATGACGCCGTATTCGATGCCGTTGTGGACCATCTTGACGAAATGGCCGGCGCCGCTCGGCCCGCAATGCAGATAGCCGTAGGGCGCGGTGCCGGCGTCCTTGGCCGGCGTGCTGTCGGCGTCGGCGCCGGGTGCCAGCGTGGCGAAGATCGGATCGAGATGGCGAACCGCCTCGTCCGGGCCGCCGATCATCAGGCAGTAGCCGCGATCCAGGCCCCAGACGCCGCCGCTGGTGCCGACATCGACATAGTTGATGCCCTTGGCTGCAAGCTCGGCGGCCTGGTCGACGGCGTCGTGATAGTAGGAATTGCCGCCGTCGATGATGATGTCGCCGGGCTCCATCAGCGCCGCCACCTGGTCGGCGATCTTGCCGGTGATCGCCGCCGGCAGCATCAGCCAGGCGCTGCGCGGCTTGGAAAGCTTGCCGACGAACTCCTCCATCGAGGCCGCGCCGATGGCGCCGTCTTTGACCAAAGCGGCGACGCTTGCCGGGTTGATGTCGTAGACGACGCATTCATGGCCGTCGCGCATGAGGCGGCGCACCATGTTGGCGCCCATCCTGCCCAGTCCCATCATTCCGATCTGCATGGTCTTATCCCAGTCGCTCGAGGAAAATAGAATCTACTGGCCGTGCTGTCTTGATCGATCATGATCTTTTCCGAAAACCGGTATCCACTTTTCGGGATCATGACTGGGCATCGACGCCGACGGTGAAGTCAACATTCTCCCAACGGCCGGTGTCGGGCCAGAAAAAAGTGAAGACGATCGTGCTTCCCTGCGGCAGGCGGTCAACGGGCAGATCCACCAGATGGACGCCGAAGGCGTTCTCGGCGGTCCTGTCGTCGCGCACCGTCAGCCACTTGTCGCTGCTCCAGTGCACCACGCCTTTGGCCGCAAGCTCGACGCGCAGCATCTCGCCGGCGGGGATGGCGCGGATCTTGTTGTTGAAGCGCCATATCCTCCTGGGCGAGGTGGTCCTTGCCTTGATGTAGCGCTCGACGCCTTGCGGCGGCAGGTCGAACACGGCGCCGTCGCGGAGCGAGCGCAACAGCTTGATATGCTCGGCATGCGCCCAGACCAGCGGCATGGCGCTGCCCGAGGGCGCGCCGAGGTGCAACTCGCGCTGCGGCAGGTCTGGGCCGTCCCAGACCTGCTCCGGCAGCAGGCCGCCGACCCCGGCGGACGCCTCGAGCGTCGCAAGCAGGCTTTCCGCTCTGTCCCTGTGGCCCGCCGCCAGCTCGTAGTGGGCGCGCTCGCCCGCCAGCAAGGGCCACGCGCGGCCCAGGCCGGTGCCGTCGAAGGGTGAGCCGTCCTCGTGCTCGCCATAGCCGTCGCCGGAGTAGCGGTACCAGAGCGGTCCCTGCGGCAGGTCGCGGCGCAGCCTGGCGTCTATGACCTTCAAAGTGTCGAGGATGCGCGGATCATCCGCGGCCCTGAGCCCAAAGCGCACCAGCGCCAACGCATCCGGGCTGATGATGGCCTCGGCCGGCCTGTCGGTGTCGGTCGGCGGCCGGTTCTTGATCGGCACATAGCCGTCCTTCGGCGATGCGGCATCCGACGCATCAGGCGGGGCGATGCGGACATAGTAGCCGTTGACGCCTACTTCGGCGCATAGCGGCGTACCCGCGACATAGGTCCAGCGTTCGATCTGGTCGTTCCAGCAATCGGCGGTCTCGCGCAGATAGTTTGCCGGCTCTGTTTTTCCCATGATGTCGAGCATGTCGGCGGCAGCCAGCAGGGCGGCAATCTCGACGGCCAGCGTGAACGGGCTGTAGCCTGCATCCTCTTCCCAGCGGTCCTCGCCGGTGACCGGACCGTTGCGCACCACATAGGCCGCGGCACTTTCGATCATCGGCAGGAACTCGGCGAGCTTTGCGTGCGGCAGATGGCCGGCACGGCGCAGGGCGTCGGCGAGCAGCAGCGGAAAGGCGCATTCGTCCATCTGGATGCCCGGCCAATAGGCGGTGCCGTCGGACCAGGCATTTTGCGGCCAGTGACCGTCCGGCTGCTGGATCGAGCGCAGATAGGTCAGGATCTGCAGCGCCTGGCTGCCGTCGCCGGCGGCGAGGAAGCCGCCTGCCGTCTCGACCAGATCGCGCGGCCAGATAAGGTGATAGCCGCCGAGATCGTCGTCGCCCTTGTTGAAGCCCCAGGGGATCGACAGGCTGGCGACGGCGGCTCCCGGCCTGGCGATCGACAGATGCGAGGCCAGCACCGCCGTGCTGGCGCGGTAGGTGTTCAATCCCGTCACTGACTGCCGGTCGAGCTTCAGCAGCCCGGCCTGCCATTCGCGCCAGTTTTCGACATAGGTCCTGGCAGCGGCATCGAAGCCCTGCTCCAGGCTGGCCGAAGCCATTTCGGCAGCCTCTTCCGGCGAGCTGCCGAAACCGAGCGCCAGCAGCGCCGTGCCGTTGCCGGCGGAAAAGCCGATCTCGCCGGTCAGCGCGACATTGCCGTCCTCGGCCCGCTGGCAGGCCGGATCGAGCGCGCCGCCATGCTGGAGCCGCTGCCAGCCGTCGGAGAAGCCGACATAGCCGGCCGAGCAGGCGCCCCAGGGCAGCGACGAGGCAAGCGCCAGGCAGGTGCCGCGTCCCGAGGCGAACAGCACAGGCCTGCCGTGGTGCTCGCCAACCCAGGCGGTGTTGCCCATGCCGGCATTCACGAGATGCGGCGCCAGAAGCGCGTAGACACGGTAATCGGAAGGCCGGCCCTTGAGCGGCGTGAAGGTGATCTCCTGCAGCAGGACAGGGCGTTTCGGGTCCGTAATGATCCTTTTTTCGATCTTGTATGACGCGTCCGTTGCGGTGTTGGTCAGCCTGTAGGCGGGCACGCCGTCCCCGAAAGGCGCGACAGCATGCACGGCATCGCGCTTCTCTTCCGAAAAAGCGCCGGCGGGGCCGGTGACGATCAGCCCCATATCGCGCGTGCAGGCCTTGTCGAGGCGCGGATAGTAGATTTCGTTGAGGATGCCGTGGCTGATCGTGAACCAGACCCGGCTGGCCTCAGAAAGCGCCGTGCCGACGCCGCTCTTGGCGCTTGACGTCCAGCGCGCCGGTATTCCCGGGGCGCCCTGAGCAACGGTCGCTGCCATGCATCATCTCTCCTGCCGTCGTTCCTAAACCAGGAGCAGAAGGCTTTTCAATCGTCGCACCTGAAGTTGATCGCCGGTCGCAAGAGAGGCGTCGTTGACAGCGGCAGCGGCAAGCGTTCACTATTTCAGCGCAGGGAGGACTGCAGGCAAACCCAGTATCGGCCGCGCTGGCGAACGAGGCGTCGTGGCGTGTCGCTTGGTTAGCCGAAATGGCAAGGGAGGAGACATGTCGGACGTATCTCCCCAGCTGATCGACAGGCTGCTCGCCATTTCGCGGGCGCTGGCAGGCCATATCGATCCGGGCTCCGCATTCCGGGCAACGGCGATCGAAATCGGCACGCTCATCCCGCACGATCATATCGACCTGGCGGTGCTGTCGCAGGACGGACGCATGCATGCCTGCTACGAGGCGGGCTTCCACACCAGCTGGAGCGAGCTGGCGCAGCATCCGGTGGAAGGCAGCCCGATCCGCCACGTGCTGTGGGGCAAGACGCCCTATCTGTTGTCGGACAACGCGCTTGTCGACGACCGCTTCCACTTTGCCGGCGCCTTCGATGGGCCGATTTTCGCGGCCAAGCTGCGCAGCCGCATCATCGTGCCGCTGAGGGCGCGGGGCAGCGTCATCGGCGCGCTCAACATCAGCCGCCACGAGATCGGCTGCTACACGCTGGCGGATGTCGCGGTCGCCCAGCAATGCGCCGATCTGATCGCGCCCTATATTTTCGCGCTGATCCAGACCGAGGAGGCGCGTCGCGCCATGCTTGCCGAAAGCGAGACGCGCAACCGGGCGGAGCTGCTCAGGGTCGGCGCCTCGCAACTGACCGAGGGCATGGAGCGCGAGCGCCGCCGCATGGCGATGGACCTGCACGACCAGACGCTTGGCGACCTTGCCCGCATCGCGCGCCAGGTCTCGGCCTTCCGCAGCCGGGGCATGGCGCGGACGGCGCAGCTCGCCGACCTCGAGCAGGAGATCGCCGGCTGCCTGGCGGAGCTGCGCCACATCGTCGACGACATGCGGCCGAGCGTGCTCGAGCTGTTCGGCCTGCGCGACGCCGTCGAGGCGCATCTGAACCGCAGCGTCGCCCGGGCGAAACCGCCGATCGCGGTGCGCATCGCCGACACCAGCGACGGCAGCGCCGACAGCCTGTCGGAGACGATGCGCACGGCGCTCTACCGGATCGTCCAGGAGGCGATCAACAATGCGGTGCGGCACGCAGCGCCCGGCCGCATCGAGGTGCTGCTGACGTCGACCGACAGCGTGTTCAGGGTCGTCGTCACCGATGACGGCCATGGCTGCGGCACGATCGACCCGGCGGCGCAGGGCGGCATCGGCCACATGCACACGCGGGCAGCGCTCGTCGGCGCGCGGCTGCGCTTCGAGCCGGCCGGCCGCAAGGGCGGCACCAGGGTGATGATCGAGATCGATCGCGCGCCGGCGGACGGCAAGCCGGCCACGGCTGGCGAGCGGCAGGCGGTATCGGAGGTGGCGTCGTGCTGATCATGATTGCCGAGAATGACGGGCTGCATCGCACCTTCGCGCGCCGGACGGTGGAACAGCTGTGGCCGGGCGATGTCGAGGTGATCGAGGCCGGCGACGGCGAGGATGCCATCAACCTGGCGGCCGAGCGCGAGCCGCCGCATGTCGTGCTCGACCTGCAACTGCCCAAGGCGACGGGCATCGAGGTGGCGCGCGCGATCTGGAGCCGACGCGCCGGCACGCACATCCTGTTCTGGTCGAACTTCGCCGACGAGGCCTATGTGCGGGGCGTGGCGCGCATCGTGCCGCCCGGCTCGGTCTATGGCTATGTGCTGAAATCGGCGACCGAGGAAGGCATGCGCTCGGCGCTGCGCGGCGTCTTCCGCGAAGGTCACTGCATCATCGACCGCGAGATCCGTGGTATCCAGCACCGCGTCCAGGACCGCTTCGAGGGCATCACCGACGGCGAGTATGAGAGCCTGATTGACATCGCCTTGGGCCTGACCGACAGGGCGATCGCGGCGCGCCGCGGCCTGTCGATCCGCGGCGCCCAAAGCCGCATAAAGCATGTCTACGACAAGCTGGGCATCGTGCCGCCGGAGGAGGGCGCCGGAGAGGCTTCGGTCTTCAACTCGCGCACGCGGGCGATCTACCTCGCCCTGGCGCGGGGCCTGGTCAACATCGATGCGCTGCGCCGCGAGCAGGACAGGCTCGACGCCTGGCTGGCACAGGCGGCGCCGCTGCAGGATCAATGATCCTTGTCACCGGCTTGCAACCGACTGTGCAAAACCACAGTCGGCGCTGCGCGTTGACCCGTATCGCCCGGCCCGGGGCCTGACTAGGCTCGCTCCCCACAACAAGAAAATGCCCGGGAGGCGCCGATGCCGTTCGTCAACATACGGATACTCGAGGGCCATTCGCAAAAGCGCAAGGACGAGATCTCGCGCCGCGTCACCGAAGCCATCAGCGAGGTCGCCGAACTGCCCAAGGAGGCGATCTGGGTGGTGTTCGAGGACGTGGCCGGCAGCGACTGGTTCGTCGGCGGCGCGGCTGTCCGCAAGCCGAAGGACCAGTGATGTCGATTTCGGCGCGGGCACGCCATTCCGGCTTCGACGACGTTGTCGGCAACGCGTCGATGGAACGGCTGGCCACGGGCTACTCCTTCATCGAAGGGCCGGTGTGGCATCCTTACGAGAAATGGCTGGTGTTTTCCGACATTCCCGAAAGCCGCATGTACAGGCGCAGCCCATCGGGCGAGATCGAGCTGTTCCGGGAGCCCAGCCATAAAGCCAATGGCAACACGCTCGACCGCCGCGGGCGGCTGGTCACTTGCGAGCACGCGACGAGCCGCGTCACCCGCGCCGAGCCGGACGGAACCGTGACCGTGCTCGCCACCCATTACGGCGACAAGGAGCTGAACAGCCCGAACGACGTCGTCGTCGCTACCGGCGGCTCCATCTACTTCACCGACCCCGGCTTTGGCCGGGTGAAATTCTACGGCGTGCCGCGACAGCAGGAGCTTTCGTTCCAGGGTGTCTACCGGATCGACGGCGACGGCGCCCTGACCTTGCTTGCCGACGATTTCGCGCAGCCCAACGGGCTCTGCTTCTCGCTCGACGAATCGCGCCTGTTCATCAACGACACCGAGCGCGGGCATATCAGGGTGTTCCGCGTCGAGACCAATGGCGACCTCAATGGCGGCGCGGTCTGGGCGGTGATCGAAGGCACGGAGCCGGGATCGACCGACGGCATGAAGATCGACAGCCGCGGCAATCTCTATTGCACCGGCCCGGGCGGCATCCACGTCTTCGATGCCTCCGGCGAGCTTCTCGGCGTCATCGCGACGCCGGAAGACTGTGCCAATTTCACCTTCGGCGACGAGGATCTGAGGAGCCTCTACATCGCCGCGTCGACGTCGCTCTACCGGCTCAGAGTCCGCGTGCCGGGGCTGAGGCTGTTTTGAGCGCGGGATCGTCCGGGCTCAAATCGGATTGGAAGTGAGGCCGGCCTTAAAAGCCGGCTGGAGTGCAGCAGTCAACACATCTGGGAGGATACGACATGAAGAAACTACTCGTCCTGAGCGCTCTGGCGGCGATGCTCGCCTCGGGCACCGCGCTTGCCGATACCAGCGGCAAGAAGATCGCCTTCTCCAACAACTACGCAGGCAATTCGTGGCGCCAGGCGATGCTGGACAGCTACGGCATCGTCACCAAGAAGGCGGTCGAGGACAAGGTGGTCGCGGCCGCCGACGTCTTCACCACCGCCGACAAGGAAGTGCCGACCCAGGCCGCCCAGGTGCAGAACCTGATCCTGCAGGGCTACGACGCCATCGTCATCAACGCCGCCTCGCCGGATGCGCTCAACGGCGCCATCAAGCAGGCCTGCGATGCCGGCATCGTCGTCGTCTCCTTCGACGGCACCGTCACCGAGCCCTGCGCCTACCGGGTCGTCGTCGACTTCAAGGACATGGGCAAGCAGGAAGTCGAGCAGATGGCCAAGTTCCAGCCCAAGGGCGGCAATCTGCTGGAAATCCGCGGCCTGGCCGGAACCTCGATCGACGACGCCATCCATGCCGGCATCCTCGAAGGCGTCGCCGCCCATCCCGAGTTCAAGATCGTCGGCTCGGTGACCGGCGACTGGGACCAGACCACGGCGCAGAAGGCGGTGGCGACCATCCTGCCGTCGCTGCCGGATGTCGTCGGCATCGTCGACCAGGGCGGTGACGGCTACGGCGCCGCGCAGGCCTTCGCCGCCGCCGGCAAGCCGCGCCCGACCATCATCATGGGCAACCGCCAGGACGAGCTGAAGTGGTGGAAAGAGCAGAAGGAGAAGGACGGCTACAAGACATGGTCGGCGTCGATCGCGCCGGGCGTCTCGACGCTGGCCTTCTGGGTGGCGCAGCAGGTGCTCGACGGCCGCACCGACATTCCGCACGACCTTCTGGTGCCGTACCTCGCCTTCACCCAGGACGATTTCGAAGCCGCCCTGCCGAAGATCAAGGAAGGCGGCGTCGCCACGCACGAATATACGCAGGAAGACGCCATCGGGGCCATCAAAGCCAACATCAAGTGATGGCTACTGTTGCCGCCGGCATCGCCAACCGGATATCGTTGAGCATGCCCAAGGCAAACACCGACACCAGGCTGGACGGCGCCGCGAAGCATTTCGGCGCCGCCAATATCGACATCATCAGGCTGGACGGTGCCGAAAAGCATTTCGGCGCCGTCCGGGCGCTTGGCGGCGTCGACTTCCATGTCGGCGCCGGCGAATGCGTCGGCCTCGTCGGCCATAACGGCGCCGGCAAGTCGACGCTGATGCATATGGTGGCAGGCACGCTTGTCCCCGACAGCGGCGCGATCACGGTGCGGGGCAGCGCCGAGCGGGACTATTCGGTGCCGCGGGCGCTTGAGCTCGGCATACGCTGCGTGTTCCAGGAGCTGTCGCTCTGCCCGAACCTCAGCGTCGCCGAGAACACGCGCATCAACCATCCTTCGCTCATCGGTTTCGGCTGGCGCCGCAAGGCCGCCGAGCTGATCGCCGCCAAGCTGGACGAAATCTTCCCCGACCATGGCATCTCCGCTTCCGACATCGCCGGCGACCTGTCGATCGGCCGGCGGCAGATGGTGGAAGTGGCGCGCGCCTTCACGCTGACCGAGGATCCGCTGGCGCTGGTCATCCTCGACGAGCCGACCTCGTCGCTCGACGCGCACACGGCCGGCCAGCTGCTAGCCTTCGTGCGCCGCTTCGTCGCTTCCGGCGGCAGCTGCATCCTGATCTCGCATGTGCTGGGCGAAGTGCTGCAGAACGCCGACCGCATCGTGGTGATGCGCGACGGCAAGGTCGTCGCCGCCGACGCCGCAAGCGCCTTCGACCGCGACCGGCTGGTCGCCACCATGGGCGGCGCCGAGGGGCATCAGAGAACGGCCGCGGAGACAAGGAAGGCCGAAGCCGGGCCGCTGCGGGTCAAGGCGCGTCCGGCGCGGCAGCAGGACGGCAAGGAGCTCGTCGCCCGCGCGGGCGAGATCATCGGGCTCGCCGGGCTCGCCGGTCACGGGCAGACCGATCTGTTGCTGGCGATCTTTGCCGCTGCCCAGCGCGCCAGGACCGGCATCGAGGTGACCGCGCCGGTGGCGCTGGTGGCCGGCGACCGCCAGTCGGACGGCATCTTCCCGCAGTGGTCGATCGCTGAGAATATCGGCATCCGCTCGCTGGCGCGGCTGCGCACCGGGTTGCTGATCTCGCCGCAGCGCGAGGCCGAGCTTGCCGACTTCTGGAAGAACAAGATCGGCATCCGCACGCCGGACATGAACAACAACATCTACTCGCTGTCCGGGGGCAACCAGCAGAAGGCGCTGTTTGCGCGCGCGCTGGGCTCGGATGCCGGGATCGTGCTGATGGACGATCCGATGCGCGGCGTCGACATCGGCACCAAGCTCGAAGTCTACGACCTGGTGCGCGAGGAGGCTGGCCGCGGCCGCACCTTCCTCTGGTACACAACCGAAACCGAAGAGCTCGACAATTGCGACCACGTCTATGTCTTCAAGAACGGCCGCATCGTCGCCAATCTCGGACGCGACGAGCTGACCGAGGAAAAGATCATCCAGTCCTCGTTCGGCGACGCGGCCTGAGATGACGGCGGCCTCGCTCGAAACCAGATTGAAGGCGTCGCCGGCTGGCGGCGGCGCGGCGCGGGCGCGCATGCTGCGCAGCCTGCTGCCGGCGCTGTCGCTGGCGCTGGTGCTTTTGGCGATCGCCTGGCTCAACCCGCGCGCCATCTCCTATTTCGGCTTCACCCTGATGCTCAACCTGGCGATCCCGATCGCGCTGGCGACGATCGCGCAGATGTTCGTCATCGCCGGCAACGAGCTCGACCTCTCGATCGGCACCTTCGTCGGCTTCGTCGGCTGCGTCACGGCGACCTGGCTGAAGGATGCGCCGCTCGTCGGCATCGCGGTGCTGCTCGGCTCAATCGGCGTCTACGCGCTGCTTGGCGCGCTGATCCACCTGCGCAACTTGCCGTCGATCGTGGTGACGCTCGGCATGAGCTTCGTCTGGCAGGGTCTTGCCATCCTCGTCCTGCCGAAGCCAGGCGGCAAGGCGCCCGACTGGCTGCTGTCGCTGATGGCCTTCAAACCGCCGCTCATTCCGTTCCCGATCATCGCCGCGCTGGTGATCGCGACGGTGGTGCATGTCGGGCTGATGCGCACCTCCTACGGCGTCATACTGCGCGGCTCCGGCGGCAATGCGGCGGCGCTGCGGCGCGCCGGCTGGTCGCTGCTTCGGACGAAGATCGTGCTGTTCGCGCTGACCGGCCTGTTCGGCGTGCTCTCCGGCATGGCGCTGATCGGCATCACCACCTCGGCCGACGCCAATATCGGCAATGGCTACACGCTGCTGTCGATCGCGGGCGTCATCCTCGGCGGCGGCGAGTTCGTCGGCGGCCGGGTATCGCCGATCGGCGCCGTCATCGGCGCGCTGACGCTGGCGCTCGCCGCCTCGCCGCTCTTGACCTTCATGCACATCCCTCCCGACTGGCAGGTGGCGGCCAATGGCGCCATCCTGATCATCGTGCTGGCGGCGCGGGTGCTGATCAGCCGCAAGGAGAGGTGAGGATGGCCTCGCTGCGGACGATGCTCGCCAAACCCTGGATCTGGTCCTTCATCGGCGCTTTCGTCGTGTGGCTGGCGACCATCGCCTTCACTGGCGGCTACGGCGCCGGCGGCATGATCACGGCGGCACTATCGCTAGCCGTCTTCACCGTCATCGTCGGCGTCGGTCAGATGTTCGTCATCACGCTCGGCCCCGGTAATGTCGATTTGTCGCTGCCGGCCAATATCGGGCTGGCCAGCGCCGTGGCGATGAAGGTGATGGACGGCAATGATGCGATGATCGCCGTCGGGCTGATTGCCGCTCTTGGCTGCGGCGCGGCGATCGGCGCGGCCAACTATCTGCTGATCTGGGCGCTGAGGATACCGCCGATCATCGCGACGCTGTCGGCGAGCTTCATCATCCAGTCGATCGATATCAGCTATGGACGCGGGCTCCAGATCAAGCCGCCGCCGGGCTTCGCCGACTTCACCAATTGGCAAATCCTCGGCATACCGGTGCTGGCGCTGCTGACGGTGGTCTTCACCGTCGGCGCGGCAATGGCGCTGCAGCGCATGATCTATGGCCGCTCGGTGCTGGCGATCGGCCAGAACATCCGCGCCGCCTGGCTCGCCGGCGTCAATGTCGGCCGCGTCCGTTTCCTCACCTATACGCTCTGCGGCGCGCTGGGCGGCATCGACGGCGCGCTGCTCGCCGGCTATTTCCGCGGCGCCAATGTCGATATCGGCAACGAATACCTGCTCGCCTCGATCGCCGTCGTCGTCATCGGCGGCACCTCGGTGGCCGGCGGCAAGGCCAATGTGCCGGGCGTCTGGGGCGCCGGCCTGTTCCTGGTGCTGCTGCTCACCATGCTCAACACCTTCGGCGTCAGCGCCGGCGTGCGGCTGGTGATGACCGGACTGATCATCGTCGGGGTGATCACGGCGGCGGGCGGCGAGAAGGCGGTTCGCTGAGCGCACCTCGTCGCGCTAGCCCTCACCGGCCTCCAGATGCCTGTTCAGCATCAGTCGCAATTCGTCCAGCACGTCGTCGCGCAGGCGCGTCTCGCCGGCCAGGCTCAGCGGGATGCGCATCAACTGCGGCACGATCACCGCCAGCCGCTCCGCCTGCTCCGCCGGTAAGGGCGGATAGGCCTGAGCAAACAGGGCGGCGATCTGCTCGCGGCGGTGGGCGCGCAACGTGCGCCGCCTTTGATCGTCACCCGGCAGGTCGAGCAGCGCCGAATAGGCGGGGTGCGTGGCCATGAACGTACCAAGCAATGCGAACAGCTGGTCTGCGATTGTCGCCGCATGCATCGCCTCGGTCTGCTCGCGCAAGGCGTCGAGCTCGGCCGACAGCTCTTCCGCATGCGCCTCCAGGATGGCTTGCGCCATCGCCTGCTTGGTCGGGAAAAACAAATAGAGCGTGCCGATGGCCGCGCCCGCACTGGCGGCAATCTCGGTCATCGTGGCGGCGTCAAAACCCCTTTCGACGAACAGTTCCGCCGCCGCCGTCATCAGCGCCGCGACGCGGTCGTGCCCTCTTTTCTGTTGCGGCGCGCGCGGTTGCGGCGCCTTTTCCGAGGCCATCGTCATATTTCCAGCTGAGACTATCCTCATATATAACCGAGGCTGCCCTCATGTAACAGCGCTGGCGGCGCTCATGCCAGCGTTGCCGGACGGTATCGCGCCTGCCAATCTGGCGGGCGGGGCCGGCGACGGGGTTTGCGGCCGGCAACGATTGGGCCAGGAGCCGGATCGGGTTCTCATCGGCTGGCTGGCCCTGTAAACCCCGACCCGCGGTGAATAGCGATCTTCGGGAGGGTCCAGCTTGTCCAATTTCGTCAGCGTCACCAGGGACAACAGCGTCGCGGTGGTCGCGATCGACAACCCGCCGGTCAACGCGCTGAGCTTCCATGTCCGCCAGCCGCTGTTCGAGGCGCTGACCGCCCTGCGCGACGATGCTTCCGTCACGGCCATCGTCCTCGCCTGCGCCGGGCGGACCTTCGTCGCCGGCGCGGACATCACCGAATTCGGCAAGCCGGTGCAGCAGCCGGAGCTGCGCGCCATCGTGGCGCTGCTCGAGACCATCGCCAAGCCGACAGTCGCCGCCATCCATGGCACGGCGCTGGGCGGCGGGCTGGAACTGGCGCTCGGCTGCCATTTCCGCGTCGCCGACCAAGCCGCCAGGCTTGGCCTGCCCGAGGTAAAGCTCGGCCTGCTGCCGGGCGGCGGCGGCACGGTGCGCCTGCCACGCCTGGTCGGCGCGGCGAAGGCGCTCGGCATGATCGTTTCGGGAACGCCGATTTCGGCCGACGAGGCCAAAGCGGCGGGTCTCGTCGACGCGGTCTTCGAGGAAGACCTCCTGACGGGAGCCATTCGTTTCGCTAGCGAAATGGTTGCGGACGGCAGACCATTCCCGCCGGTTCGCGACCGCAATGAGCGCCTTGCCGAAACCGATCTTTCGGCTTTCGACGCCAAGGCGGCCGAGCTGGCCAGGAAGGCGCGCGGCCTGGAGGCTCCGCTTGCCTGCGCGCAGGCAGTGCGCAACGCGATCACGCTACCATTCGATGAAGCGCTGGCGGCCGAGCGCCAGCTGTTCCTGAAGCTCGTTGCCGGCGACCAGTCGCGCGCGCAGCGGCATCTGTTTTTCGCCGAACGCGAAGCGGCAAAGATACAAGGCAAGGACGTCACGCGGCGCAAGATCGCCCGCGTCGGCATCATCGGCGCCGGCACGATGGGCGGCGGCATCGCGATGGCCTTTGCCAATGGCGGCTTTCCGGTGACCTTGCTCGAAACCGGCGAGGAGGCGCTGCAACGGGGCCTCGCAATGATCGAGAAGAACTACGCCGTCTCGGTCGGGCGTGGCTCGCTGACGGAAGAGGCCAGGCAGCAACGGCTTGGCCTGTTCAAGGGCAGCACCGACTATGCCGACCTTGCCGATTGCGACCTGGTCATAGAGGCCGTGTTCGAGGACATGGCGGTCAAGAAGGTGGTGTTCGGCAAACTCGACGCGGTGGCCAGGCCGGGCGCGATCCTTGCCACCAACACCTCCTATCTCGATGTCGACGAGATCGCCGCCTCGACGTCGCGGCCGCAGGATGTGCTCGGCATGCATTTCTTCTCGCCGGCCAATGTCATGAAGCTTTTGGAAATCGTGCGCGCCGATAGGACCGCGCCCGACGCGCTGGCGACGGTTGCGGAGCTGGCGCGGCGTATCGGCAAGGTGCCGGTCGTCGTCGGCGTCTGCCACGGCTTCGTCGGCAATCGCATGCTGTCCGCGCGCGGCACGGAGAACGAAGCGCTGTTGCTGGAAGGGGCGACGCCCGGCCAGGTCGACAAGGCGTTCACCGATTTCGGCTGGCCGATGGGGCCGTTCCAGATGGGCGACCTCGCCGGCCTCGACATCGGCTGGCGCAACCGCAAGGCGCGCGGCCAGACGGCGGTGATTGCCGACACGCTCTGCGGGCAGGGCCGTTTCGGCCAGAAGACCGGGCGCGGCTGGTATCGCTATGAGAGCGGCTCGCGCGAGCCTGCCCCTGATCCCGAGGTCAAGGAACTGATCCGCGCCAAGGCGGCCGAGCTCGGCATCGCGCGGCGCGAAATCGGCGCGGACGAGATCATCGAGCGCACGCTCTATCCCCTGGTCAACGAAGGCGCGAGGATTCTCGAGGAAGGCATTGCGGTGCGGGCGTCGGACATCGATGTCGTTTGGGCGAACGGTTACGGCTTTCCCATCGGCAAGGGTGGGCCGATGTTCTGGGCCGGCCTCGAAGGGGCTGCGAAGATCGTCGAGCGGCTGGAGCATTGGCACCGGCTGACGGGTCGGGTGATCTTCGAGCCGGCGCCGATGCTGAGAAGGTTCGCGGAGACGGGGTCGTGGGAGGGTGCCGGAGGATAGTACGGTCATCGGCCGTCTAGAACGAACGCCGCGTTCCTTCGCGCCCGCCTCTGTCCTGCCGGACATCTCCCCCGCAAGGGGGGGGAGATTAGCGGTTTTCGCGCCTCGCTCTTCTAGCCACGCTGGTAATTGGCGAAAGCCGGCGTGACATCCGATCTCCCCCAAGTGGGGGAGATGGCCGGCAGGCCAGAGGGGGGGGCTGTCCCGTCGACGTTTCCCGGTCGCAACAGCGACCCTTCGTTGCCAAATTTGACCATGTGGACAAAACTCAGGCGTCGTTCCATAGTTCAGCGTCTGACATTCCTGAGAACGGCCGGCTCGACACGGCTGTCAACCAGAGGGGCACTTCCATGAAAGACGATCCTAGCAAAATTGAACGCGCCGGCCTGTCTCGGCGCACCGTGCTGGAACTCGGCGCGCTTGGGCTGGCAGCGGCGGTGCTGCCGAATGCCGCCTTAGCCAAGGACAAGAAGCTGAAGGTGGCGGCGATCTTCGCCACGCCGATCGAGGAGCCGTGGGACAACCAGATCCACGTCGCCCTGCAGAAGGCCGAGAAGGAGCTCGGCATCGAATACAAATGGTCGGAAAAGGTGCAGACCGCCGACTTCAGCCGCGTGATGCGCGAATATGCGCAGGGCGGCTACCAGCTGGTGCTGGGAGATGCCTTCGCCGCCGAGCGCGAGTCGCGCCGCACGGCAAAACAGTTCCCGAAGACGGCATGGCTGTTCGGCTCCGGCGCCGGGCCGGCCGAGCCCAATTTCGGCGTCTTCGACAACTGGATCCATGAGCCGGCCTATCTGTCCGGCCTGATCGCCGGCAAGATGTCGAAGTCCGGCACGGTCGGCGCGGTGGCGGCGATGGGCATTCCGGAAGTGAACCGGCTGGTCAACGCCTTCTTCGCCGGCGCCAAGGAGGTCAACCCGAACGTCAAGAAGAAAGTCGCCTTCATCGGCTCCTTCTTCGATCCGCCGAAGGCCAAGGAAGCCGCCGTGGCGCAGATCGACGCCGGCGTCGACGTCATCTATGCCGAGCGCTTCGGCGTCATCGAGGCGGCGGTGGAGAAGAAGATCCTCGCCATCTCCAACATGTCCGATCAGTCGAGCCTTGGCCCGGATACGGTGATCACCGGACCGGTGTGGGACATGTACCCGACGGTCGAGCAGGCGATCAAGCTGGTCAAGGCGGGTGTGTTCACCGCGCAGGACTATGGCGATTTCTCGCGCATGGCCAAGGGCGGCTCGTTCCTGGCGCCGTATCACAAGTTCGACAAGACGCTGCCGGCCGAGGTCAAGGAGCTGGTCGAGAAGAAGAAGGCGGAGATCCTCGAAGGCAATTTCCGCGTCGACGTCGACGAGAACACGCCGGTTTCGGATTAGAGCCGGCGTTCCCCTCCCCCTTGAGGGGAGGGTGGCCCGCAGGGCCGGGAGGGGTCGCCCGCGACGCGCTCCAGCTTGCTAAGTCATAGGTCGAGGCGGTTGAGGTGACCCCTCCCGCCTCGCTTCGCTCGGCACCCTCCCCTCAAGGGGGAGGGATACCAGGAGTATCCCTTGTCCGCCCCACTCATCGAAATGCGCGGCATCACCAAGAGCTTCGGCGCCGTCAAGGCGAACGAGGCCGTGAATCTCAGCGTCGCACCTGGCGAGATCCTTGGGCTGCTTGGCGAGAACGGCGCCGGCAAGACAACGTTGATGAACGTGCTGTTCGGCGCCTATGCACCTGACGCCGGCGAGATACTGGTCGAGGGCCGGCCGGTCGCCATCCACAGTTCGGCCGACGCGCTCGCCGCCGGCATCGGCATGGTGCACCAGCATTTTCATCTGGCGCCGCGGCTGACGGTGCTGGAGAACCTCCTGATCGGCATTCCGGGCAAGTCAGGCCGCATCGACCGCGCCGGCGGGCTGGCACGGCTGAAGGAGATCGGCCGCCAGCATGGCCTGAGCCTCGATCCCGCCCTGCCGGTCTCGGCGCTGTCGGTCGGCGAGCAGCAGCGGCTGGAGATCATCAAGGCGCTGTTTCGCGGCGCCAAGCTTTTGATCCTCGACGAACCAACAGCGGTGCTGGCGCCAAGCGAGGTCGACGGCCTGTTCGCCGCCCTGCGCTCGATGGCGGGCCAGGGACTCGGCATCATCTTCATCTCGCACAAGCTCAACGAGGTGAGGGCGCTGACCCACCGTTGCGTGGTGCTGCGGCACGGCAAGGTCGCCGGCCGCGTCGACGACCCCGCCAACACGACGTCGTCCGAGATGGCGCGATTGATGTGCGGTCATGAGATCGTGCCGCCGACCAAAGAGGTTTCGACACCGGGCGGCTCCGTGCTGCTGCTCGATCGCATCTCGACCTCGGGCCATGCCGGCACGCCGCTGCGCGAGGTGTCGCTCTTCGTCCGCTCCGGCGAGATCCTCGGCATCGCCGGCGTCTCCGGCAATGGCCAGCGGGCGCTGGCCGACGTCATCTCCGGCATGCTGCCACCGAAAACCGGCACGATGACGATAGCCGGCAAAGCAGTTGCGCAATTCTCGCCGCGCGCGGTGCAGGCACTCGGCCTTGGCCGCATCCCCGAGGACCGGATGACGACCGGCCTGGTCACCAACCTGCCGCTTGCCGATTCCATGGTGCTGCCGCGCATCGGCACCGAGGCGTTCAGCCGCAAGGGTCTGCTCAATCCGTCCGCCATCCGTGCTTTCGCCGAAACCCAGATCAAGGCCTATGACATACGCTGTCCCGGACCGATGGTGCGCGCCGGCGCGCTCTCCGGCGGCAATCTGCAGAAGGCACTGCTGGCGCGCGAGCTCGCCTTCGATCCGAAGGTGCTGATCGTCTCGCAGCCGACGCGCGGCCTCGATATCGGCGCCGCCCGCTTCATCCACGAAAAGTTCCTCGCCATGCGCGCCAAAGGCTGCGGCATCGTCGTCATCGGCGAGGATCTGGAAGAGCTGCTGATGCTCTCGGACCGCATCGCGGTCATGTATGAGGGCCGCATCGCCGGCACGCTGGCCGGCGCGGAAGCCACCGTCGCAAGGCTTGGCCTGATGATGACCGGCGCGGAGGGGAGGGCGTAGAGCGTGGGTTTGCCTCTGATTTCGAACGTCGGCGCCGCCCCTCACCTGCCTGCCGGCATCCTCTCCCCGTATAGTGACGGGGAGAGGGGCGCTTTCATCGATGATTTCGCCAATCGCGAGCGTTGCAAGAAGGGTGTGACGGCTGCGGCCAGCCCCCTTCTCCCCGTCACTATACGGGGAGAGGATGCCGGCAGGCGGATGAGGGGCGGCGCCGACATCTGGCGAGCGGAGGGCCACGCCTGATGTTTCGCCTGGAAGCCCGCACCAGCACCCCGGCCTGGTTCAATCTGGCGCTGCCGCTGCTTGCGATCGGCGCCGCGCTCGTCCTTTGCAGCGGGCTGATAGCGGTGGCCGGCGCCGGCGTGATCGAGGCTTATGGCGTGATGCTGTCGGCCTCGCTCGGCGACAGCTACGCCATCACCGAGACGCTGGTGCGCGCCGCGCCGATGATCTTAACCGGCCTGGCGGTGGCGGTCGCCTTCCGGGCAAAATTCTGGAACATCGGTGCCGAGGGCCAGTTGCTGGCGGGCGCCGTGGCGAGTTGCTTCGTCGGCGCCATCCCGATGCCGGGCACTCTCGCCATGCTCCTGATGGCGCTGGCGGGTGCGGCGGCCGGCGCCGCCGTGGCGCTGGTGCCGGCGACGCTGCGCGTCAAATTCAAGGTCGACGACGTGGTCAGTTCGCTGCTGCTCAACTCGGTCATCTATTACGCGCTGATGGCGCTGATCGAGGGGCCGTGGAAGGATAGCTTCAGCGGCTATCCGATCTCGCCGCCTATCGAGGATTCGGCCAATTTCCCGGTGCTGGTCGAGGGTACGCGCCTGCATCTCGGCGTCGTGGCGGCGCTGATCGCGGCGCCCCTGGTCTGGTTCCTGATCGCGCGCACGACGCTCGGCTTCCGCATCCGTGTCACCGGCGAGAATCCGGAAGCCGCCCGCTACGGCGGCATCAACGTGCAGCGCGTGCTCATCTCGACCGCGCTGCTCTCCGGCGCGCTGGCGGGCCTGGCCGGCGTCGGCGAGGTCGGCGGCGTGCATTTCCAGGTGATGAGCGACATTTCGCCCGGCTACGGCTATTCCGGCATTGTCGTTGCCATGCTGGCCAGGCTTAATCCGCTCGGCGTGGTGCCGGCGGCGCTCTTCCTTGCCGCGGTGATGACCGGGGCCGAGGCGATGTCGCGGGCGACCGGCGTGCCGGCTTTCCTGAGCGACGTCATCCAGGGCACGGCGCTGCTTGCCATGCTGGTGGCGCTGCTGTTCACCGCCTATCGAATTCGGCGGGTAGCGACATGAGCGCGGTGTTCGAGCAGATTTTCCAGGTCGGCTTCCTCGCCGCCATCATCCGCATCGCCACGCCGCTCGCCTTCGCCACGCTCGGCGAAATGTTTTCCGAGCGTGCCGGCGTGCTCAATCTCGGCATCGAAGGCATCATTCTGTTGTCGGCAATGGCCGGCTTCACCGCCACCAGCCTCAGCGGCAGCCTGTGGCTCGGCGTGCTGGTGGCCGTGGCGACCGGCGCGCTGATGGGCGCGGTGCATGCGCTGTTCACGGTGGCGCTGGGCCTCAGCCAGCATGTCTGCGGCATCGGCGTGACGCTGTTCTGCTCAGGGCTCGCGTATTTCCTCTACCGGCTGATCTTCGGCCAGCAGTCGGTGCCACCGAGCATCAAGGGTTTCCAGCCCGAGCCGATCCCGCTGCTTTCGGACATTCCGATCCTCGGCCCGGCGGTGTTCAACCAGTTCACGCTTGTCTATCTGGCGATCATCGCCGTTCCGCTCGCCGCCTTTGTGCTCTACCGCACGCCATGGGGGCTCTCCGTGCGCATGGTCGGCGAGAACCCGCGCGCCGCTGACTCGGCCGGCGTCAGCGTGATTGGCACGCGCTTCCAGGCGGTGATCCTTGGCGGCGCGCTGATGGGCCTTGCCGGCGCATTCCTCACCATGGCGCAGTTCAACGCCTTCACCTTCGGCGTGGTGTCCGGGCGCGGCTGGGTGGCGATCGCGCTGGTCGTGTTCGGCCGCTGGGACCCGTGGCGCTCGGCGGGGGCGGCGCTGCTGTTCGCCTTCGTCGACGCGCTGCAGCTCAGGATGCAGGCGAGCGGGCTCGGCCACATCCCCTACGAAGCCTTCCTGATGCTGCCCTTCATCTTCACCATCGTCGCCATGGCCTTCATGTCGCGCAACGCGGTCGCGCCCTCGGCGCTGCTCAAGCCGTTCCGCAGGGAGGAGCGTTAGAGGAATTGGCGCCCTTTCCTCTCCCCCGATCGACGGGGGAGAGGAAGGGCGCCAAGCTTGGGACGCTTCACATCGCCGTAAAGGCGTTGTCGACGAAGAGATGCGCGCCGTTGACGAAGCTGGATTCGTCGCTGGCCAGAAACAGCGCGGCCTTCGCCACTTCTTCCGGCTCGCCGATGCGGCCCTGCTGGGCGGCGAGCGCCGCATCGGAGACGTCGACGCCAAGTTTCCCTAGGTCGGCCACCTCGCGCAGCCCGTGCGGGGTGCGGATGAAGCCGGGGCAGACGGCGTTGCAGCGAATGTTGCGGTCGCGGAACTCGACCGCGATGGCGCGGGCGAACATGTGGCAGGCGCCCTTGGTGGTGTCGTAGAGCACCTCGTTCGGCGTCGCCGCCACCGCCGAGATCGACGAGGTGCAGACGATCGAACCGCCGCCGGCCGCGATCATGCCGGGCAGCACCGCGCGCGTCATCAGGAACATCGAGCGGACGTTGACGGCATGCAGCCAGTCCCATTCCGTGAGCGTCGTCTCCAGGAACGGCTTTATGACGATGGTGCCGGCGTGATTGAACAGCACCGTGACCGGGCCAAGCTTGGCCGCCGCCGCCTTCGCCGCGGCTTCGACCTGCGCCTCGTCGGAAACATCGGCCACAAAATGCTCGGCGACATGGCCGCGGGCGCGGATCGCCGCCGCGGTCGCCGCCGCTGCCTCACCGTTGCGGTCGATGATCGCCACCTTGGCACCTTCCGCCGCGAACAGCTCGGAAGCCGCCCCGCCCATGCCCGTCGCGCCGCCCGAGATGATGGCAACCTTGCCCGCCAGCCTTCCGCCCATTGTTTTCTCCTGTTGATGCTTCACGCGTGAACCGGCAGCGATGCTAACCCGCGCGTGTCGGATGGCCAAGCTCGCTGGCCGCATCCCCGCCACGCCGGCTCCAGCACGACCACGGAAACCCCAGGCGTGATCGTCTCCGCAGCCGTTTCCCCTGGATAGGGCAGACGCAGCAAGCCAAACCAATGTCCAGCGCGATATGAGAAATTCGTTCTGCGGATCGCGGAAAAATAGCAATCGACAAAGTCTACTAACTTTATAGATTAAGGGTGAGACGGAGGCCGACATGTCCTATTTCCAAAACACCCAGACAGACCGCAGAGGCCAAACCATCGGCCAGAGCTGGCGGCCGGCCTATGGCGGGGCCTTCGCCTATCTCGTTTTCACCCTTGCGTTCGTGTTCACCGGGGCAGTCGTTCTGGGCCTCATTCCCTGAGGCGCGGGAACCACGGGGTGGCGGCCTAACGCTTTCAGGCAACCGGAGTTTAGTGAGCCGCGTCAGCGGCGCGTTTTCACGCGCCCTGTGGTTTCGATATGCGATTCCAAACGTGATGGAGGAGATGGCAATGCCGATCGAGTTCACGCATGTTCCGGGCAAGTCTGCCAATGGCAGCTTCTTCTATGATTTCGCCGAGACCGCGACGAAACTGTCGCTGATCGAGGATGTCGGCTTCCAGAAGATCGTCGTCGACGATCCGGCCGGCCTGCTCACCAATATGGATATAGCCGCGCAGGCGCTGAAGCGCACCGCGTCGCTGGAGGTGGTGCTGACCCACTGGGCCGGCGTCGTCGAGCCGACGGTGGCGGCCAGGCAGCTTGCGGCGCTCGCTGCCAGGAGCGGTGGCCGCCTGTCGCTGAGGATGCTCAGCGAGCCGCTCAGCGACGAGGATGCCGAGGCGCGGCCGGTCGGGCACACCGTGGTGTGGCAGCGCATCGATGAATATCTGGTGCTTCTGAAGCGCCTGTGGTCGAACGACAGGCCGTTCGACCATGAAGGCGCCTTCTACAGCGTCAAAGGCGGTTATGTGCCGCGCAAGGGCCCGCACGGCGCCGACGTGACGATCCGGCTTGGCGGCCAGTCGGGAACGGCGCTCAGGGTCGCCGGCCGGCACGCGGATGTGTTCGAATTGTCGGCCGGTTCGCCGGACGAGGTCGGCCAGTTGATCGAGCGTGTGCGCGCCGCCGCCGCCGAGCATGGAAGGGTCGGCAAACTGCGCTTCGCGCTGCCCGTGCGCATCCGTTCGCTAAAGGATGAAGGCATCGCCGAGCACAAGACGGTCGCGGTTTCCGGGTCGCCGGCCGAGATCGCGCTGTCGCTGCTGCCCTATGCGGCGCTCGGCATCCATGAATTCATGGTTGGCGGCATCGACCGTTCGCGGGAGATCGCGACGACGGGCCGCGAAACGGTCACGCTCGTCGCCAATTCACTGGCGCGTCTCGAGAACAGCGTGACGCGGCCCGGCGCATTCGTGCCGCGCCTGCCATCGCAATTCCGCGCCCCGGCCTGACCGGGTCGTCAGCGCGGCCCGCCGGTAAGCCGGGCCAGCGCTTCGATAACGGCGTCCGAATCCGCCAGCGCGCCGAAGACGCCGTCCTCGACTGTCACCATGTGAAGCGCGGCTTCATGCGCCTGCCAGTCGCCGCTGGCGCAGGCGTCCGAGATCGTCAGGCACTGGAAGTTGCGGTCGCACGCTTCGCGCAGCGTGGTGTGGACACAGACGTCGGTCGTGCATCCCGTGAACAGGAGATGCGTGATGCCGCGTGCGCGCAGGACCAGCTCCAGGTCGGTATAGGTGAAGGCGCCGTTGCAGGTCTTGTCGACGACGATGTCCTGCGGCGCGACCTCGATATCGGCGACGATCTGGAAACCGGGGCTGGAGCGCAGCAATATGTCGGTGCCGTCGAGCCCCGCCCGCTGGCGGCGCCATTTCTCGTAAGGCGTCATGTCGGCCATGTCGGCGCGGTAGCCCTGCCTGGTGTGCACGATGGTCAGGCCGGCGGCGCGCGCAGCCGCGATCAGCCGGTTGACCGCCGGCAGGATTGCCCTGAGCGGCGAAGGGTCATAGCCCTTTCTGGCGAAATAGCCTGTCTGCGACAGGAAATCCTGCTGCAGGTCGATGACCAGCAGCGCGGTGTGTCCCGGCACCAGCCGGCCGTCATAGGGGAAATCGAACGGGATCGCCTTGATCATCGGCTTGCCTCGCGCTTGCCGCCGCTATCGTGGCCGGAGATGGCACCGCAGTCCATAGGCAGGATCATTGCCCTCCGCAGAGGCGCACGTTGGACAGCAAGGCGCAATTCGGCCTTGCGTTGGAACGCCATGACATTTTTTGTTGAATCAAAAAGTCATCTTCATAGTTGACTAGTAAACTCATGTTTTATAGTCAACCGTTGATGGCAGCCGGAAACCGGTTGTTGAGGAATGCGCAAGCCCGAGTTGCAGGAAGGCCAGAGCGTGGCTGGACATGGTCTTTTCGCGGCGCTGGCCGCAGCGTTCATCCTGTCGGCAGGCGCGGTCGTCGCGCAGGAGCAATCGTCGACGCCAGCTCCGGCCGTGCAGGCGCCGGCGGCGACCCCTGCCACGCAGCAACCGGCTGCGGCGGCGCCCGCGACAACCGCGCCCGCCATGGCTGCTCCCGTTGCACCGCAGCCGGGCGTTCAGCCGGCTCCAACCGCCGCCGGCGGTGAGCCGTCGACGGCGATCGCGCTGACGCTGCCGCCCGATCTGTCGCCCTGGGGCATGTTCATGGCCGCCGACACCATCGTCAAGGCGGTGATGGTCGGCCTCGCCTTCGCCTCGCTGGTCACCTGGACGATCTGGCTGGCCAAGTCGCTGGAGATCTTCGGCGGCAAGCTCAGGGCGCGCCGCGTCGTGCTGGCGATCGGCAATGCCGCGACGCTAATGCAGGCGGGTCGCGCGCTCGGCCACAACAATGGCCCCGGCGCGCTGCTGGTGCGCGCGGCCGAGGAGGAGGCCGCGCTTTCGGCCGGCGCGCTCGACCACGTCACAGGCGATGGTCTGAAGGAGCGCGTCACTTCCAGGTTGTCGCGCATCGAGGCGGCGGCGGCGCGGCGCATGTCGCGCGGCACAGGCTTGCTCGCGACGATCGGCTCGACCGCGCCCTTCGTCGGCCTGTTCGGCACGGTGTGGGGCATCATGAACGCGTTTATCGGCATCTCGCAGGCGCAGACCACCAATCTGGCGGTCGTTGCGCCCGGCATCGCCGAAGCCCTGCTCGCCACAGCCATGGGTTTGGTGGCGGCAATCCCGGCGGTGGTCATCTACAATGTCTTTGCCCGCTCCATAGCCGGCTACCGGCAGATCCTCGCCGATGCCGCTGCCGGCGTCGAGCGGCTGGTCAGCCGCGACCTCGATTTCCGCACCGTGCCGCCGGCAGGCACGATCGCGGCGGGGTGAGCGGACATGGCGGCGCGGATTCGCGAAACGGCGGGCGAGGATCTCGAGGAAAGCCACGAGATCAACGTCACCCCGTTCATCGACGTCATCCTGGTGCTGTTGATCATCTTCATGGTCGCCGCACCGCTGGCGACGGTCGATGTCAATGTCGATCTGCCGGGCTCGACGGCGACGCCGGCGCCGCGGCCCGAGACGCCGCTGTTCCTGACGCTGAAGAGCGATCTTACGCTCGCCATCGGCAATGACAGCGTGCCGCGCGCCATGTTCGCCACCTCGCTCGACGGCCGCACCAAGGGCGACAAGCAGACGCGCATCTTCCTGCGCGCCGACAAGACGGTCGGCTATGGCGAGCTGATGGAAGTGATGAACCTGCTGCGCGCCGCCGGCTATCTCAAGATCGCGCTAGTCGGCCTGGAGACGCTGCCTTCGGCCGATGCGCCGGCGAGCGGAGGCGCAGTCCCATGACTGGCGCAGCGGCTGCTCTGTCCGGCATCGGTCAGCCGCGTTTCGGCGTGCGCGAGACCGGCCTGTGGGCCGCTGCCGCCGCCCTGATCCTGATCGCGCATGTGGCTGTCGCCTATGCGGTGCAGAGTTTCAATCTTGCCGATTCCGCCGATGGCGGGCCGCCGCCGGCGCTGGCGATCGAGATGTCGCCGCTGGCGGTCGCGCCCGCGGTGCAGGAAGAGGCGCTGGTGCCGGATACGGTGATGCCTGACCAGGCCGAGCCGGTCGAGGAAACGGAGACGGTGACGGCGGTGAAACCGGTGACCGAGCCGGCGCCTGAGCCGGTTACCGAAGAGGCGGAACCGACCGCCGAACAGCCGGTCGAGGCCGCGGCGACCGCGCCGGCGGCGCCGACGGTCGCCGCGCTGAGCGAGCAGCAGCCGCTGGACGAAGTGGTCCCGGACGTCGTCGAGACGGTGGCGCCCGAAGTCGTCATCCCGTTGCCGCAGCCGAAGCCGGTGGATGCGCCGGCGGAACCCAAGAAGCCGGTCGAGGCCAAGGCGAAGAAGCCCGTCGACAAGCAGCAACCGAAGAAGGAGAAGCCGGCGCCGGCTAAGACGGCGATGGCGGCAAGCGTCGACGCCAGGCGGGCCGCGCGCACGGCGGCGCCGAAGGCAACGGAGGGAGCGCAACGGTTCGGCGCCGGCCCGGCGCGGTGGAATTCCAGCCTGGCGGCGTGGATCAGGCGGCACACGCGCTATCCGAGCGCGGCCCGGTCGAGGCGGGCAGAAGGCAACCCGAACGTGACTTTCACGGTCGATTCCTCCGGCCGGGTGGTCTCCGCCCGGCTGGCGCGGTCTTCCGGCGACGCCGACCTCGACCGCGCGGCGCTCGGCGCGCTGCAAGGCGCCTCGGTGCCGGCCCCGCCCCCCGAACTCGGCGCCCGCGTCACCCGCACCGCGCCGTTTGTTTTCAGTCTGCGGAACTAAAGCGTGGAGACTTGTCCCCGCGGCGCAGCCCTAAAGGTGCACGATCGCCGGAAGCTTGAGGCGCATCCGCTGGCTTTCGGCGAAGGCCAGGGCAAAGGATCCCGGCTCGAACGAGTAGGTGCGTTCCTCCTCGTCCTCGAGGACCCGGACAAAACATTGCCTGTCCGTCTCGACCAGTTCAATCCGCGTGCCCGAAGGGCCGCCATAGCGGTCCAGATAGGCACGCGCTTCGCGTTGTGAATAAGGCACGGCTTCCTCCCATCCGACGAAAACATGCACTGACGCTAATGAACCTTTGTGCCGCGAGAGACTATGACGTAGCTCACATGGGCTCGGCGTTTCGGGCAGCGATCGGCGCGGCCTGACCGGCCGGCCTCAGCGCCTGCCCGAAAAAATCATCTGCGCGAGCTTCTTCCTTTCATGCATGGCGGGCCCGGCCTGCCAGCCGACGTCCTGCTGCAGGTTCGGCGGCAGGGCGTCCATCATGTACCTGGTCTTGGCGCTGTTGTGCGCACGCATGATCAGGCGGCTGTAGTCGGCCAGGCTTCCGAGCATCGACATCGGCATTGTCCTTCGCGTCGTTGCGACGGCGAAATGATCGCCGTCGCATGATGCGGGAAGGATGTGCCGCGTCCGTTTCGGGGGGATGGCACGAAAAGGCACGCGCTGTTTCCGGAATCATAGGTTTGGAAACATTGGCATGCAAATGACTTCGATCGCCGTGCTCTCAGGACAATCCCGGCGAAGCGGCAAGAACGGCTCCGGAATCCTTTGTCACATGTCGGCTGCCGGCGGGGCCGACAGGACATCCCGCGTCTGCTGCAGATAGGCGTAGCCGTAGCGGGCATCGGGCTCCAGATAGGCCCCCTCGGCCCATTCGTTCCAGGCGTTGACGAAGATCAGGCGGCTGTCGAAATCGGCAAAACGATCGGATGTGTCGACGACTGCGTTGCTCAGCCATTCTCCGTAAAGCGACGGCGACGCGTTCACCAGAATGTTGGCGGCTTCCATCTTTCGTGCGGTGTTGTCCCAGGACGGGCAAAGCCCGCGAAACAGCGTGTAGCGAGGCCGCGAGTAGGCGCGGCTGCGCCTGGCAAGCTCCGTCCAGTCATAGATCCTTCCCCTGAAGCCGCTCTTGAGCGCCGGCATGCTGGCGCTGATCTCTGAAAACTTTCCGAGGTTCGGAGGAAACTCGACTGCGGCGTCGAAGCCGAATTCGGCGGGGTCCGCAGTGTCGAAGGATTGCGGATAGGCAAGAAAGATCTCGCCGATCCCGGCATTCCGGCAGTACTCGCGCCACCGCTGCGCCGTTTGCGCTGCCGACGGAAACAGTCCGGGCCGGTAGACCATGAGCAGCGGCTTGCCGCCGACGCGGATGTATCGCCGGTCGCGGAAATAGCCGGATGCGTGTTCAATGAAGGCCAGGTCGTCCTCGGCCGAATGCGATTGCGGGATCAAGACGTCCTGTTCGCGACCGTCCCAGCGACGGCTCCACGGCTCGTTTGCCCAATTGATGCAGAAGCCCATATCGTGGGCATCGTTTTCGACGAACTGGGTGATCGGCATCTCGAGGACGCGCCTGCCGTTGAACCAGTAGAAATGAAAGCAGAATCCCGAGATGCCATATTGCATGGCCATCTCAATCTGCTCCTTCTGGATGTCCTTCACCCGCAGGTCGTAGAAGCCGAGATCCGCCGGAAGCCTGGGCTGATAGTGAGCGTCGAACTGCGGCGTCGCGCGCGTCACATTGGTCCATTCCGTGAAGCCCTTCCCCCAAAAGGCGTCATTTTCGGGAATCGGATGAAATTGCGGCAGGTAGAATGCAATGAGGCGCGCTTTCAAAGCGGCTGGCCGTTGCTGATCGGAGCGCGGAACGTAGGTGCCCGGCCTCTGGGTGCCGCCCCAGTTGGCACCCGCAACGGGCCGGGTCCGGCGCCCTTCGATCCTGCCGAAGCGAATGTAGTGATCGAGCGGATTGGTCGACGCGGCGGCGGCATCCGGATACGTCGCCAGGTAGTATTGGGTGTCGAAGTTCGGGCCGGGGTCCAGCGCATCGGCGGCGCCATGCTTGATATAGTGCAGGATCGGATCCTTGCCGCTCCTGGCGACATCCGGATTCTGGCGCAGGTACCACGGTATGTCGAATAGACCGCTGGCGCGAATTCGCTGCCAAAGTCGAAACTGCTTCCACCGCTTGATGCTGGTGATCGATCTTACGAAGATCAGGTATTCGTGCTTATTCAATCGAGCCCGCCCTGTTCGATTCCGGCTTCATTCATCATCCCAGGCAACGCCGGAAATCTTTGCGCTGATCAATCCGAGCACCCGCTCCAGGGCATGCTGCAATGTGCCGTCCTGTTGGCTTGCCTCATCGGGGAACGAGGCCAGAGACAGACCAAGCTGTTTGAGGGGTTCCAGCGCGCCGCGGCGAACCCAGAACATCGTCCCGGCAAAGAAGTCCAGGCGAGAGTCGGCACTCATCCCCATTGTCAGCAACATACTGCGGACCATCGCCCGGTTCTCGCCCCACGCCGCCTTCTCCCGCTTCCATTCGTTGGGCAAGCGAAAGCGGCGGGACCCGATCATCCGGGTTTCGCGCGAATGCTCGAACTCCGCGACGATGCGGTCAACCACGTCGCGGGAGCCGATCAGGTCGAAGAGGATCGCCCGGCGCCAGATCTCGCCGAGGAGCATGCGCGGTCCGCTCAGCCCCGACTTCTTGCCGTGCAGCTTGCAGATGAGATCGAAACTATCGAGCCTGCCTTCGTGAAGCAGCTGGATGAAGGGCCCGACGTCGCGGCCGCGATTTTCATAGACAAGGATCTCGGCGCCTCGAAATCTTGCCTGAACACGCTCGGTGAGCGCCGCGTCAGGCCGGGTCAGCGTGAGAATGAGCTGGAACGGCCGGTCGATCGCTTCCAGCAATGCCTCGAATTCGGGCCAGAGATCGACGTAATGCAGGTGCAGCGCGACAGCGATCCTCGGCTCGGAGGTGGGCAAGCGCCGGGGTGCCTGGACCGGGCGGCCGTTGAAATGCCGCGACAGGGTTTTCTGCAGATTGTCGCTCGCGGTGCCGAAGCCCCAGCCGGCAAGGCCCCTGAGGGCAAGCGCCATTTCGCGCCCTTCCGGTCCTGAAAGGTGAAGCAGGGGCCGCAGCACAATGCCCTTGCCAAGCGGCAGCTCAAATCGCTTCCGGCGACGGCCTTGACGCAGCAGCGCGCCAATATCCCTGATCCTCAGGCGGCGGATGCTCGACGCAACGATGTCGCGGCTGTCGAATTGCAACACCAGCCCGCGTTCGCCGCTCTCGAGCAGATATGAGGTCCGCCCGGCGGTTGGCACATAAACCACCCTGTCCGGTTGCGAGCGCAGACGGACAGCGAGCCGAAGAAACGGCATCCGCCTTGGCGCCGGCTCAAGCTCCAGCATGTAGCGACCCGGCGCGTCGAGGCGGATCTCGCCGCTCGCGGTGTTGGGATGAGCGCCGGATGTCCCTCCGTTTGCCGGCTCGCCGGGGAGCAAATCGGGCAATGCAACTGTCGTGGGGGCGGGGTCAGGCGGCATGGCGCCTATTGCGATCCGCTTGCGATCGGTCAAGGATCCAATCAAATATGCCTATCAGTCGACCCAGAGAATTGATCAGTCGATTGCGATTAAAGATAAGACTATAGAATCCTATCTTCGCGGAATAACGCACTATATCCGCGACCGGATGATAGGCTATTCCATATTTTCTGCGCAAGTGTATCTCCGATCGCATCTTCGACCGATGCCGAAATATGCGCGACCGGGTCGATTGCGCAACCGACATTCCGACGTCGTGGACGGCATGTGCGTCATTGACGAGGATCAGAGGCTCTTTGCGTTGCAGCAGCCGGTGAGAGAGGTCGTCATCCTCGAAATAGAGAAATATATCCTCATCGAAGCCACCCATAGCGAGGAAGAGCGTCCGCTTGATCATGAACACGCCGCCGTTCACGAAGCGGATGCAGCAATCGCCCCAGACCTGCCGGATGCGCGTGGGCAGCGGCGCGCCGAAAAGGCGATCGATCTCGCTCTGCTCGCGGAACCACAGTCGCCCGTCCGCGGTGTTTGTGCGCGGCACGAAGACGCCGCAATTCGGATAGCGTTCGGCCGCCAGCAGCAACGCGTCGATGGCTTCCGGTCCAATGCGCACATCGGGGTTCATGAACAGCAAATATTCCCCTGACGCTGCCGCCGCGCCGATGTTGCAGGCGCGCCCGAAGCCAAAGTTAGCAGCATTGTCGATCCGGTGAACCGCAAGGCCCTCGAGGGCGGCGGAAAGGTCGTCGGCACTTGCGTTGTCGACGCAGACAATCTCCACGCCCGGGGGCAGGCCAGCCAGCGCCCCGCGCACAATGTGCGCGCTGTTGTGCGTCACGGTAATGACGCTGAGTGACGTATTCATCACCGAGCCACGCTTATTATCTTTCTCAGTGGCTTTTCCCATGGGAGGTTGCCGATCCCATGGCAAATGTAAGCACCGGTCTCCCTTACGGTAGAGTCCTTACTATTGGCTACGAAGGAAGTAAAGTTGGTGCGGACGACTGGACAGTAACGTCGTTCGACGCCGATGGCATCGCTCCAATATTGGCCTAAACCACGAATATGTAAGCTAAATTAGATGGGTCGCAAGTTCTTGCGGACCTGCTGCTGGCAGGAATTGTCACCAAGATTTGAGAAATCCCGCTGGTGGAGCTGAGGGGGATCGAACCCCTGACCTCATCATTGCGAACGATGCGCTCTCCCAGCTGAGCTACAGCCCCGTCCAGCGGATGGCGCATTTATCGGGCGCGACCGTTTCGTGTCAAGGCGAAACGACCCGACATTTGCCGTCCGCTCCGGCATGCGCGCAAGGCGGCTCTTGCCGCTTTGGCCGGCAATGGCTACATGTCGGCAACAATTGGAGACCGGCATGATCGCCCTTATTCAGACCATCGTCATGGCGCTTGACCTCTACTGGTGGATCATCATCGCCTCGGCGATCTTTTCCTGGCTCTATGCCTTCAACGTCGTCAACTCGCGCAACCAGTTCGTCGGCACCATCGGCAACGTGCTCTACAGGCTGACCGAACCGGCGCTCAGGCCGATCCGCCGTTTCATGCCCGATCTCGGCGGCGTCGACATCTCGCCGATCATCCTCTTGCTGATCATTTTCTTCATCCGCCAGTTCCTGGTGACCACGGTGCTGTCGCTGGTCGTCTGAGGGATGAGCACGCCGCCGTTCCGCTCGCGCGACGACGGCATCGACCTGTTCGTCAGGCTGACACCGAAGGCGGCGCTCGATCGGATCGAGGGCGTCGAGACTTCCGCCAACGGCAGAAGCCACCTCAAGGCTCGCGTGCGCGCCGTGCCGGAAAACGGCGCCGCCAACCAGGCGCTGGAAAGGCTGGTGGCAAAGGCGCTGGGTGTTCCAGGGTCGTCGGTGTCGGTTGTCACGGGAGGCACGGCGCGGCTGAAGACGCTGCGGATAGTGGGAGATGCGGCTGAGCTGGCGAAGCGCATCGAGGCATTGAGCGGCGGCCAAGGCAAACCGCATTGATGGCCGCTAATCATATCGTCGGTCGGCGCTGCCCCTCATTGCCCTGCCGGGCATTTCTCCCCGTATAGTGACGGGGAGAAAGATGCCGTCGCCGGCGATTTCGCCAACCATAAACGTTGCAGAAAATTGCGCTGCGGGCGCGGCCAGCCCTCTTCTCCCGTTTACGGGGAGAAGATGCCGGCATCACGTGACCATGGAAAGATGACCCCTCAATCCCCCAGCGGCAGGCGGGGGTCGTCGACCTTCAGCGTGTTCACGCTCTGCTTGATGCGGCGCAGGTTCTCCAGCACCTTCGGGCCGCGTGTCTCGGCGACCGAGGTCACAATCATGTCGACGATGGCGAGCAGCGCATAGCGCGACGAGGTCGGCTTGTAGATGTTGCCGTCCTCGAACGACTGCAGATGGATGACCGTGTCGGCGGCCTTGGCGAGCGCGGAGTCCGGCGCGGTGATGGCGACCGTTGTGGCGCCATATTGCTGGGCGACCTGCACCGCCTCGATGACCGATCGCGCATAGCCCGACACCGAAAAAGCGACAAGCGTGGTTTCGGGCGTGGCGACGGCGGCATACATGCGCTGCAACTGCCCGTCGATCTGCGCCAGCACCGGCAGGCCCAACCGGAACAGCCGGTTCTGCATTTCGGTCGCCATCATCGAGGAGATGCCGCCGGAGCCGATGCACAAGACGTTGCCCGAGGTTGCAATGCGCGCGGCGACGTCGACCAGCGTCGTCATGTCGAGATTCTCGCTGGCGCGCTGGATGGCCGATATCGCCGCCTCGGTGATGGCGGATGCGATGCGCTGCTCGCGGGCGTCGCGGCTCAGCGGCTCCGGCGACAGGTACTGGCCGCCGATGGCGATCGCCTGCGCCAGGTAGAACTTGAAATCGCGCAGGCCTTCGCAGCCGAGGTTGCGGCAGAAGCGGGTGACGGTCGGCTCGCTGACGCCGACGCGCGCCGCGATCTCCGAGATCGCCGCCTTGGAGGCGAAGTCGAGGTCGGACAGAACGAGGCCGGCCAGCCGACGGTCCGACTTGGTGCCGTCCTGCGACATCAGTTGCAGCCGCGTGATGATGTCGGCAGGCGTCTTCATGTGCGTGGCTTCGTCTTCATCGGGGTGACTTCATAGCGGCAGGCCCGTCGCCTTGTCGAACAGATGGATGTTGCGCGGCTCGACCGTGACCGGCAGGCGGTCGCCCGGCCGCACCTGCACCCGGTCGCGGAACACCGCGCGCACCGTGTCGCCGCCGACCGAGCCGTAGACATGGGTTTCCGAACCGGTCGGCTCGACGACGTCGACATCGATGGCGATCGCTTCGCCGGCGCCGCCGATGACGAAATGCTCGGGGCGGATGCCAGCCTCCACCGCATCGCCGGCGGGCGCCGCCTTGCCGGCAAGCGCCAGGCGGCCGCCGCCGCTCGTCTCGAACCAGGCATCGGTTGCGGTCGATTTCAATGCTCCGGACACGAAGCTCATCGACGGCGAGCCGATGAAGCCGGCGACGAATTTGTTGGCCGGCCTGTCATAGAGTTCCAGCGGCGGCCCGACCTGCTGGATGCGGCCGTGATCCATCACCACGATGCGGTCGGCCATGGTCATGGCCTCGATCTGGTCGTGGGTGACATAGACGATGGTCGATTTCAGCCGCTGGTGCAGCGCCTTGATCTCGGTGCGCATCTGCACGCGCAATTGCGCGTCGAGGTTGGACAGAGGCTCGTCGAACAGGAAGACGGAGGGTTCGCGCACGATGGCGCGGCCCATGGCGACGCGCTGGCGCTGGCCGCCGGACAATTGCCTCGGATAGCGGTCGAGATAGGAGAACAGGTTGAGCACGCCCGAGGCCTTCTTCACCTTGTCGTCGATCGCGGCGCGGTTCTCGCCGCGGATCTTCGGGCCGAAGCCGATATTGTCGGCGGCCTTGAGGTGCGGAAACAGCGCGTAGGATTGGAACACCATGGCGATGTTGCGCTTCTGCGGCGGCAGGTCGTTGGCTCTTAGGCCGCCGATCATGAGATCGCCCGAGCTGATCGTCTCCAGCCCGGCCAGCATGCGCAGCAGGGTCGACTTGCCGCAGCCGGAAGGCCCGACCAGCACGACGAACTCGCCGCTTTCGATCTCGAGGTCGATGTTCTCGAGGATCTGGTGGTGGCCGAACGATTTCGACAGGTTGCGGAACTGGACGTCGGTCATGGTCACGCTCCCAAAATGTCGTCAATGAACGGCAGGCAGCCGGCGGTCAGCCCTGCATCCACCGGCATCACCACGCCTGTTACGCCCGATGCGCGGTCGGAGGCAAGGAAGGCCACCGCCTCCGCCACTTCCAATGCGTTGACGATGCGGCCGAGCGGGTAGAGTCGCTTCAGCTTGGCGAGGATTTCGGGGTCTTTGGCCAGGCGATGATCCCAGGCGGCGGTGCGGATCGATCCCGGGCAGACGACATTGGCGCGCACGCCGCTGCGGCCGAGCTCGACGGCGATCGACTTGGCGTAGGCGTTGATGCCGGCCTTGGCGGCGGCGTAGGCCGGGTTGCCGAAATGCGCGATGGCGTTGACCGAGGAGATGAAGACGACGCTGCCCGCGCCGCGCTTGGCCATAGCCTTGATGAGCGGGTCGGCGAAAGTCATCACGCCGGTCAGGTTGAGGTCGAGCTCACGCTCGATCCTGTCCGCCGTCAGCGCGCCAAGCGTTTCGGCGCGCGTCCAGCCGGCATTGTTGATGAGGATGTCGGGAACGCCGTCGCGATCGAGGATTTCGGCGATGGCTGTTTCGACCGACGCGCGGTCGAGCAGGTCGAAGACATGGCGCGAGGCAACATGCGGGCTGGCCAGCGCCTCGTTCGACTGGTCGCAGCCGACGACGCGGGCGCCGCGTTCGGCAAGCAGCGCCACGATCGCCGACCCAAGGCCGCCGCCAGCCCCTGTGACCACGGCCGTCCTGCCCTCGAATTCGGCCTTTGAAACCACCGCGCTTGCTCCTCCGCCCACGTCAGACATACGGCAGAAGGCTACTGAACGATATGTAATTAAGCAACATGAAAAATTGCTTGCAGAAGGCAAAATGATGGATAATGTAGGAAAGTCACATAAATCCTGTGCCCCTTGGAGCACAGGCGCAGATGCGCATCAAATGGGAGAGAGATCAGATGAGCCTTGCGAAATGGACTGTCGGCCTGATGGCCGGAATGAGCATGCTGGCCTTTGCGGCGCCGGCCGACGCTGGCGAGGTGCGCGTCACCGTTGCCGAATACAGCGCCAAGACCGGCCCCTATTTCCAGGACGTCAAGAAGGAATTCGAAGCGGCCAACCCGGGCATCACCGTCAAGTTCGAAGTGGTGCCGTGGGAGGTGCTCTTGCAGAAGCTGACCACCGACATCACCGCCGGCACCAATGCCGACCTGTCGATCATCGGCACGCGCTGGCTGATCGACTTCGTGCAGCAGGATGTCGCCGAGCCGCTCGACGGCTACATCACGCCCGAGTTCAAGGACCGCTTCATCGACACGTTCCTGTCGCCGTCGATCATGGAGGGCAAGACCTACGGCCTGCCGATCGCCGCCTCGGCGCGCGCCATGTACTACAACAAGGAACTGTTCGAGAAGGCAGGCATCGCCAAGCCGCCGGCCACCTGGACCGAGCTGCAGGAAGATGCCCGCAAGATCAAGGCGCTGGGCTCCGGCACTTTCGGCTTCGGCCTGCAGGGCAAGGAGATCGAGACCGACGTCTACTATTATTACGCGATGTGGTCGCAGGGCACCGAAATCCTCAACAAGGACGGCACGTCGGGCCTCGGCACGCAAGGCGCGCTCGATGCCGCCAAGCTCTACAAGTCGATGATCGACGAGGGGCTAACCGAGCCCGGCGTCACCTCCAACAACCGCGAGGACGTGCAGAATCTGTTCAAGCAGGGCAAGGTCGGCATGATGATCACCGCGCCCTTCCTGTCCAACCAGATCAAGGAAGAAGCGCCGAACCTGAAATACGGCGTCGCCGCCATTCCGGCCGGGCCGACCGGCGCGCGCGGCACCTATGGCGTCACCGATAGCATCATCATGTTCAAGAACTCGAAGAACAAGGACGAGGCCTGGAAGCTGCTCGACTTCCTGTTCACCAAGGAGCAGCGCGCCAAGTTCACCCAAGGCGAAGGCTTCCTGCCGGTGAACAAGGAGGAGGCGAAGATGGACTATTACGTCAACAATGCCGACCTCGCCGCCTTCACCGCGCTGTTGCCCGACGCCCGCTTCGCGCCGGTCATTCCCGGCTGGGAGGAGATCGCCCAGATCACCTCCGATGCCATGCAGAAGATCTATCTCGGCAGCGCCGAGCCGGAGGCTGCCTTGAAGGAGGCGGCGGAAAAGGCCAATGGCGTGCTGAAGAAATAGGGCGTTCACTCCCGACGCCCGTGGCGCGCCCCACCCCCGTCGGGGCGCGCCACACCTTCCTTCCTCTCCCTCCGGAGGGGGAGAGGTGGCTCGGCGAAGCCGAGACGGAGTGGGGGAACCACCTCGCGACTGTCGCGAAGGGACAAGCTCGCCTCGCCTTGTGGCCAAGGGTCGACCCCCACTCCGTCGAGCTTCGCTCGACACCTCTCCCCCGATCGACGGGGGAGAGGAAGGGCTCTCTTCCGCAGCCGCTGCGGACGACGCTTGCAAGGAATCCTTGAAACGGCGCCCGAGAAGAGCGAGGCGGGATTATGTCGATCTGTTAAGCCAGAAATCCAATCTCCACCGGCAAAGCGGTACAAACCAGCCGATGCAAAATCGTTTCCTGCCCTACCTCCTGACCTTGCCCAGCCTGTTTCTGGCGGCCGTCGTCATCTTCTGGCCGGTCTGGGACCTGATCCAGATCTCGACGCATGACGTCAGCCGCTTCGGCCAGTTGCGCGACTTCAGCGGCCTGACCAATTTCTCGGCGCTGTTTGCCGATCCCGATTTCATGGCCGCGCTCTGGCGCACCGGGCTGTGGACGGTGCTGGTGGTCGGCGGCGCGTTGTTGCTGTCGATCCCGGTGGCGATGATCCTCAACACCGATTTCTACGGCCGCGGCCTCGCCCGGGTCATCATCATGCTGCCCTGGGCGGTGTCGCTGACGATGACGGCGGTGGTCTGGCGCTGGGCGCTCAACGGCGAAAGCGGCATGCTGAATTCGGCGCTGATGGGGCTCGGCCTGATCAGCCAGAACATCCAGTGGCTGGCAAGCGCCGAGACCGCTTTCCCGATGCAGGTGCTGATCGGCATATTGGTGACGGTGCCGTTCACCACGACCATCTTCCTCGGCGGCCTGTCGTCGATCCCGGACGACCTCTACGAGGCGGCGGCGCTCGAGGGCGCCACGCCGCTGCAGCTGTTCCGCGAGATCACCTTTCCGCTCTTAAAACCGTTCATCAACATCGCCATCGTGCTCAACACCATCTACGTCTTCAACTCGTTCCCGATCATCTGGGTGATGACGCAGGGCGGGCCGGCGAACTCCACCGACATCCTGGTCACGCACCTCTACAAGCTCGCTTTCCGCATCGGCAAACTGGGCGAGGCTTCCGCGGTGTCGCTGGTGATGTTCGCCATCCTGCTCGTCTTCACCATGATTTATGTGCGGCTCGCGATGCGGGAGCAGCGCGCATGAGCAACGGCAAGCTGAAGCGCACGATCATCGCCTGGCTGCTGTTGTCGCCGCTGATCGTGGTGACGATCTTCCCGTTCGCGGTGATGCTGCTTACCGCGGTCAAGCCGCGGGCCGAAGTGCTGTCGCCGACCTGGTGGCCGAGCGAATTCCACTGGTCGAATTTTGCCGACATGTGGGTGGCGACCGGCTTCGGCCAGGCGCTCGTCAACTCGCTCTATGTGTCGGTGATCGCCACCGTCGGCGCCATCCTGATCTCGGTGCCCGCGGCCTACGCCATGTCGCGCTTCCGCTTTGCCGGCTACGGCGCCTTCCGCCAGTTCCTTTTGATCTCGCAGATGATCTCGCCGATCGTGCTGGTGCTCGGGCTGTTCAGGCTAATGGCGGCCTGGGGGCTGGTCGAATCGACGACGGCGCTGGGCTTCATCTACATGGCCTTCAACGTCGCCTTCACCGTGTGGATGCTGCAGAGCTATTTCGACACCATCCCGCGCGACCTCGAGGAGGCCGCCTGGATGGAAGGCGCCGGCCGCTGGCTGACCTTGCGAAAAGTGTTCCTGCCGCTTTGCCTGCCGGCGATCGCGGTGACGGCGATCTTCACCTTCATCAACGCCTGGAACGAATTCGTCGTCGCGCTCACCATGCTGCGCAGCCAGGAAAGCTACACGCTGCCGATCCAGGTCTTTTCGCTGGTCGCCGGCCGCTACACGATCGAATGGCACCATGTCATGGCCGCAACGCTGCTCGCCACCTTGCCGGTGGCGATCCTGTTCATCTGGCTGCAGCGCTACCTGGTCCGGGGCCTGGCGCTCGGGGCTGTCAAATAGCAATCCAGCAATTCCAGGAAAAGTGTGCAGCGGTTTTCCGTCCGGAATTGCGAAAAACAAAAAGTTCATCACGGAGCTTTCATGCGTATCTTCACCGCTTCGCTGGCGACGGAAACCAACACCTTCTCGCCGGTGCCGACCGACCGGGCTTCGTTCGAGATGGCCTTTTATGCCGGACCGGGCAAGCATCCGGAAACGCCGACGCTGTGCTCCTCGCCGATCGTGGCGCTGCGCCGGCGCGCCGCTGAGGAAGGGCTGACCGTCATCGAAGGCACCGCCACCTGGGCCGAGCCCGGCGGTCTGGTCCAGCGGCAGACTTTCGAGGCGCTGCGTGACGAGATCCTCGACCAGCTCAAGGCGGCGCTGCCGGTCGATGCCGTCATCCTCGGCCTGCATGGCGCGATGGTGGCGCAAGGCTATGACGATTGCGAGGGCGACCTGCTCGAACGCGTGCGCGCCATCGTCGGGCCGAAGGTGGTGATCGCCTGCGAATTCGACCCGCACAGCCATCTGACGCCGAAGCGCGTGGCGGCGTCCGACATCATGGCCTATTTCCTCGAATTCCCGCACACCGACTTCTATGAGCGCGGCGAGCATGTCGTCGAGCTCGGTCTTGCCGCGGCGCGCGGCGAGATCAAGCCGGTCATCTCGACTTTCGACTGCCGCATGATCCAGGTGCTGCCGACGAGCCGCGAGCCGATGCGCTCCTTCGTCGACCGCATCAAGGCGCTGCACGGCAAGGACGGCGTGCTGTCGGTCTCGGTTATCCATGGCTTCATGGCCGCCGACGTGCCCGAGATGGGCACGCGCATCCTGGTCGTCACCGACAACGACAAGGAAAAGGGCGATGCGCTGGCGGAAAGCTTGGGGCGCGAGCTTTACGCCATGCGCGAAAAGACGGCGATGACGATGCTGAACACGGCCGACGGCATCGAGCGCGCGCTTGCCGTGCGCAAGGAAAATCCGCACAAGCCGGTGGTCATCGCCGACATCTGGGACAATCCTGGCGGCGGCGTTGCCGGCGACGGCACCGTCGTGCTGCGCGAGTTGCTCGTGCGCGGCATCAGCAATGTCGGCATGGCGACTATCTGGGATCCAATCGCGGTGACGTTCTGTCATGCGGCAGGCGAGGGCGCCGTCATCGATCTGCGCTTCGGCGGCAAGGCTGGGCCACTGGCAGGCGAGCCGATCGATGCGCGCGTCAAGGTGCTCAAGGCGGTCGGCGAAGGCTGGCAGAGTTTCGGGCCAAGCCGGGTGACGCTTGGGTCGGCCGCGGTGGTCCGCATCGAAGGCACCGAAGTCGATGTCATCCTCAACACCAACCGCACGCAGACCTTCGAGCCGGACATTTTCTCCAACATCGGCATCGATCCGCTGTCGAAGGACATCCTGCTGATCAAGTCGACCAACCATTTCTACGCCGGCTTCGCGCCGATCGCCGCCGAGATCATTTATGTCTCGGCACCGAGTTCCTATCCGAGCAATCCGGCGGTGACGGATTACAGGAAGCTGACGCGGCCGGTGTGGCCGAGAGTGGCGGACCCGTGGCTCTAATCTCCCCCCTTGAGGGGGAGATGTCGCCAAAGGCGACAGAGGGGGTCCTCGCGCGTGAAGCGCTAGCCTCCATCTGCCGCAGGAGGTCGCGTCCAGTCGAACCGACCCCCTCTGGCCGCTTTGCGGCCATCTCCCCCTCGAGGGGGGAGATTATCTGCGCTACACCAACCCGCGCTTCACCATCATCGCCTCCGGCGACGGCATTTTCCCGCGAAACGCGGTGTAGAGCTCTTCCGGATCCTTGGAGCCGCCGGCGGCGTAGATGTTTTGCTTGAGCCGCTCGGCCAGCGCCGGGTTGAAGGGATCGCCTGTCTCCTCGAAGGCGGCGAAGGCGTCGGCGTCGAGCACTTCCGACCACATGTAGGAGTAGTAGCCGGCCGAATAGCCGTCGCCGGCGAAGACATGGCCGAAATGCGGGGTGCGGTGGCGCATTGCGATGGTGTCGGGCATGTCCAGCCTGTCGAGCGTTTCGGTCTCGAAACGAAGCGGCTCGGATGGCGCGTCCGGGCGTGCGTGATAGGCCATGTCGATCAGCGCCGAGGCCGTGAACTCGACCGTGGCGAAGCCGGCGCCGAACGTGCGGGCGGCCAGCATCTTGTCGAGCAGGTCCTTCGGCATCGGCTTGCCGGTCTTCACATGCAGCGCGTGCTTTTCCAGCACCGCCGGCACCGTCAGCCAGTGCTCGTAGAGCTGCGAGGGCAGTTCGACGAAATCGCGGCTCACCGACGTGCCGGAAACCGAGGGCCAGGTGACCTCGGTCAGCATGCCGTGCAGCGCATGGCCGAATTCGTGGAACAGGGTCTTCGCCTCATCGACCGACAGCAGGGCGGCCTCGCCGGCCGGCGGCTTGGCGAAGTTCATGATGTTGTAGATGACAGGCTGCGAGCCGTGGCCGAGCGTGTAGCCGGATTTCAGCGCGCTCATCCAGGCGCCGGAGCGTTTTGAGGGCCGGGCGAAATAGTCAGCGAGGAACAGGCCGCGCTCGCTGCCGTCGGCATTCTTCACCACGAAGACTCGCGCATCCGGATGCCAGGCGGCGATACCCTGTTTCTCCTCGAAGCTGATGCCGAACAGCCGCGTCGCGACATCGAAACAGGCCTCGATGATGCGGTCGAGCTGCAGATAAGGCTTCAGCTCCGCCTCGTCGAAGGCGAATTTTTCGGCGCGCAGCTTCTCCTGGTAGAAGCGCCAGTCCCAGGCGGCGAATTTTTCGTTGCTGCCGGCCTCTGCCGCCAGCCGCTCCAATTCCTTCTGGTCGCTCGCCGCCTTCTCCAGCGCCCTCTCCCAGACCGGGTCGAGCAGCGCGTGCACCGCCTTCGGCGTCTTGGCCATCGTGTCGTCGAGCTTCAGCGCCGCGAAGGAGCCGTAGCCGAGCAATTTTGCCTTCTCGGCGCGCAGCTTCAGCATGTCGCGAACAACCGACGTGTTGTCGGAGGCGCCGCCGTTCTGGCCGCGCATGGTGAAGGCGCGGAAGGCGATCTCGCGCAGGTCGCGGCGCTCCGAGAAGGTCGAGAACGGCTCGTAGATCGAGCGCGACAGCGTCACGGCATAGCGACCCTTCTGGCCGCGCATCTCGGCGGCTTGCGCCATGGCGCTTTTCAGGAAATCCGGCAGGCCGGAAAGATCGGCTTCGTCGAGAAACAGAGCCCAGTCGCGCTCGTCGGCCAGCACGTTCTGTCCGAAGCTGGTGCCGAGCGAGGACAGCTCCTCGTTGATCCTGGCCAGCCGTTTCTTGCCGTCGGCGTCGAGCCTGGCGCCCGAGCGGACAAAACCCTTCCAGGTCTTTTCCAGCACGCGCGGCGTCTCGGCGTCCAGCTCAAGGCTTTCGCGGCGCTGGTAGAGATCGTCGATGCGGGCGAACAGCTTTTCGTTCATCGAGATCGCCGAGAAATGCCGCGACATTTTCGGCGAGATATCGCGCTCCAGCGCCTGGATGTCCTCATTGGTGTGGGCGCCGGCCCGGCACCAGAAGATCGATGAGACATGGTCGAGCGGCTCGCCGGCGAGTTCCAGGGCGGCCAGCGTGTTCTCGATGGTCGGCGTTTCGCTGTTGCCGGCGATCGCGTCGATCTCGGCCTCATGCGCCTTCAGCGCCGCGTCGAAGACCGGGCCGAAATCGCCGTCGCCGATGCGCGCAAAATCCGGCAGGTCGAGCGGCCCTTGCCATTTGGTCAGCGGATGGGCGGCGAGATCGACGGCTGATGACATGGAAGAGCTTTCGGTTGGTGGCAATGGGAGGCGAGACCGATGTAGGGCGCGGGCCTCTCGCGCGCAACCTTGCAACCGGATCGGGATTGGTCAGTAGGTTTCGCAGCTCTCGGCGATCGCAGCCTGCGAGCTGGCGGTGATGCGATTGCCGGCGACGGAGAAGGTCTCGCGCATCAGCATGTCATTGCTGGGGAAGTCGTAGCAGGCGATCGCCGTGGTGACACCGGCTTCCGACTTCTCGATGCGATGACGGATCGTGGCGCCGGCGACGGCGCCCTGCCAATCGTCGATCGAGGCGATGAACTCCTGCTTGGTCTGCACGACGCCGAGGTCGTCGAGCTTGATGTGCACGTCGTCGGCGAGCAAATCCGACAGCTCCGTTCGATCGGCGACGAGCAGCGCCGAATACCAGCGATCGATCAGCGCGCCGTCATCGGCGCGGGCGGCGAGCGCCGAAAAGAGCAGCGCGGCGGCTATCGCGGGTCCCCGGAAAACGATCCGCATCGCCGGCCTCACCCCAGATCCGGCCGCTCGAAATCGCCGGTCTCCTTGTTCATCACCCAAAGTTCGCCGGTCGAGATGTCGAACCAGGCGCCATGCAGCGACAATCTGCCCTTGCCTTCGAGGATGGAAACGCAGGGGAAGGTGCGGAGGTTGGCGATCGAATAGCGGATCGAGATGCGCTCCAGGGCGGTCTGGCGCTCGGTCGCCGTCATGAAGGTGCTGGACGAGACGGTCTCGGCGGCGGGGGCGATCAGGCTCATCCACTTGCCGATGAAGTCGCCGGGCGAGAGCGGCGCCGAGTTGGGGTCGAGGGCGGCACGGATGCCGCCGCAGCGGCCATGGCCCATCACCACGATGTTCTTGACCTTAAGGCTTTGCACGGCGAATTCGAGCGCGGCCGAGGTCGAATGGAACTCGCCGTCCGGCGCGTAGGGCGGCACCAGATTGCCGACATTGCGCAGCACGAACAGCTCGCCCGGTCCGGCGTCGAAGATCGCCTCCGGGGCGGAGCGGGAGTCGCAGCAGGCGACGATCATCGTCTCGGGCGCCTGGCCTTCGCGCGCCAGCGAGCGGTAGCGCCCACTTTCGGCGAGGTAGCGGCCGTTCATGAAATTGCGATAGCCGTTGAGGAGATGCTCAGGAAGATGGGGCATGGGCGGCTAAAGCCTTTCCGGGGGGCTGGAGGCAGCTGCACAGTTCAATCCGGAAGCCCTCTAGCGGCAAAAGCCGGTCGCGAGCAATGCCGAATTGCGGATGGCTCCGTCGCAATCGCGATGCGGCGGGCATGGCCGGGTCATGCCCAGATGGCTACTGGAATGCCGAAACGGTCGGTCAGCGGCGGGTCCGGATGCGGTCTTGCCTCGCCGCTGGCGATGCGGCCGGCGATCAGCATCATCGCTGCCGCGTCGAGGAAATCGTCGGCGGCGGCACCTTTGGGCGCCGGCTGGTCGAGGAAGCTCTTTTCATAGCCATGCCGGCGTAGCAGCGCCTTGCGCTCCTCCATGCCGGCGGGGTTGATGGCGCCCTTGAGCTTTTTCGGCAGCGCCATGGCCTTGTCGCCGTTCAGCCGGCAGAAGGCGACCTCGGGATGCGATTCGAAGACGCGGCCGCGCAGGTCCGGCCGCGCGATCAGCAGCGAATCGATCTCGCGGATCTTGGAGAATATGCCGAAGGCCTGGATCGACACGCCACGCGGCGGATCCGAACTCGCCTTGGCGACTTCGCTGGCGCGTCGATGCGCTTCATACCAGGCCTCGAGCGTGGTGAAGTCATCGATCTCGGCATAGAGCGCCGCGCGCGAGGGGATCGAGAACACGCTGGATTGCCGACCGCCGAGAAGTGGCCGCACCAGCGCTTCCGGCCCGCGCCCGCCTTTTTGCGAAGAGTCCGGCAGGCCGATCGGCATGTCGACGGCGAGCGTGGCGCTGGCGGGCAATGCGGCAAGCAAAGCGGCAAAGCCTGGAAAGACGGAGACCGAAGGGGCGGCATCCGGATGACGATGGACGGCGATCCAGCCGGCCTTGCAGCCGTCGACGCCGACCAGCATCCGGCCGTCGGTGGTCACGCCCGCTTGTCCCGCCCCGGATGCAGGAGGTGGCGCAGCTGCACCATCGCCATCGGGTGCGACAGGCTCTGCGCATCGGTCTCGAGCTGCAGCTCGTCGCCACCGCGCTTGGCGGTGCGCGCCAGGATCTCGTAGACGGCGGCCGTGGTCGACTGCAGCGCCTTGATCGGCAACTGGCCGGAGAGGATGCGCGCCAGATAGACGGCCGCCGTCAGGTCGCCCAGCCCATTCGGCGGCTTGTCGATGATGCGATGCTCGGCAAGCAGCGCCTGCCTGGAATCGAGCAGCAGGTTGCCGGTGCCGCCGGCCATCATCGACGGCGCCGAGGTCACCAGCATGGTGGAGGGGCCGGCGTGAAGGGCGGCCGCCACCACCGATTTCAGGTCTGGAAGCGGCGCGCCGGCCATCCATTCCAGCTCGTAGCGGTTGGGCGTGGCGATGTCGGCGATCGGCATCAGCCGGTCGCGCAAGGCGATGGCCGTGGGTTCCGGCACGTAGAGCCCGCCGGAATCGCCCATCACCGGATCGCAGATATAGACGGCGTTGGGCGTCCTTTCCTTGACGGCGGCGACCAGCGAGGCGACAGCTTCGGCCTGGCCGGCCTCGCCGAGATAGCCGGACAGCACCGCGCCGACCTCGCCCAGCCAGGGCGCGCGCTCGAGATCGGCCATCAGCGCCTTGAACTGGTCGAGCGGCGGCACGATGCGGGTCGCCCGGCCGTGGCCCGGATGCCAGGGCAGGACGACGGTCGGCACCGCCCAGACCGGGAAGCCGAGCGTCTCCAGCGCGAAGACGGCGGCGCGGTTGCCGACCGAGCCGCGGGCGACATGGCTGGAGATGACGATGACCGCGCGCGGCGCGCCGGCTTTTTCAGCGTTCATGGATTTTCAGTCCTAACCGCCACGCGTGGCGAAATACACCAGCCAGGCGAGCAGGCCGATGGCGATGAGAAGCCCCAGCACCCGGCCGATGCGGGTGCCCCAATAGTCGATCGGATCCGAACGGTCGGCGTCCGCGGCGCTGACATGGTCGCGCGCGCCCTTGGCGGTCCGGGTGATGAACGAGGTGCCGCCCGGGCTGGTCTCCCGTTCCACGCGCTCGAGAATGCGGCGCGATTCGGTGTCGCTGTCCTGGCGCTTGGCCATGGCAATGTCCTGTTTTGCCGGGACCTTAGCCTGTTCGCCCGGCCATTCACAGGGCCTGCCTGCAAGGCAGCGGGATGGCAGCGGAAGCTTTGCGGCCGAGGTCATTTTCTTGCGGGCGGATTGTGGTAATGCTTCGGGTGCAACTTCCGACGAGGGACCCAGATCATGTTCGCCCAGCGCCTCTCCTCCCCCTTCCGTCATCTGCCGGCCTTGCTGGTGATGGCCGTCGTGCTGCCGCTGCTCGCCGGCTGCGGCTACAACACCATCCCGACGGCGGAGGAGAACGCCAAGGCGGCCTGGAGCGAGGTGCTGAACCAGTACCAGCGTCGCGCCGACCTGATCCCCAACCTGGTGGAGACGGTGAAGGGTTACGCCGCGCATGAGAAGGATACGCTCGACGCGGTGGTCGAGGCGCGCGCCAAGGCGACGCAAATCACGGTGACGCCGGAAACGCTGAAGGATCCCGAAGCCCTCAAGAAGTTCCAGGATGCCCAGGCCGGGCTGACCAGCGCGCTGTCGCGGCTGATCGCGGTGTCGGAAGCCTATCCCGATCTCAAGGCCAACCAGAATTTCCTCGCCCTGCAGGCTCAGCTCGAAGGCACCGAGAACCGCATCGCGGTGGCGCGACGCGACTACATCCAGGCGGTCAAGGACTACAATCTGACACTCAGGACCTTCCCGTCGGTGCTGTGGGCGACCTTCTGGTTCCGCAGCAACGAGCCCTTCGCCAACTTCACCGTCGACGAAGACAAGATGCAGCCGCCGAAGGTCGATTTCGGCACCAAGCAAGGCGGTTGAACGATCACCTAGCGGGTCTGGTCCCTGTCGGCCTTGAGCTCCGTCCCACCCCCCTCTGTCCTGCCGGACATCTCCCCCGCAAGGGGGGAGATCAGCCGTCATCTGCGCTTTCGCCAATCTCGGACGTTTGAAGATGTGGGCCGACGGGGAAGCTGCCAATCTCCCCCCTTGCGGGGGAGATGGCCGGCAGGCCAGAGGGGGGTGGGACGGAGTGCGAGCGTTGGTGTCCTTCTCGCCCTTCTGGTCCTCCTCCTCCCGCTCACCGCCTTCGCCGCCGATCTCATCGCTCTCACCGGCCGCGTCGTCGACAATGCCGGCATCATCGACGCCGCGACCAAGGCCGCGCTGACGCAAAAGCTGGCCGATTTCGAGCAGAAGGGCTCCGACCAGATCGTCGTCGCGACCATTCCCAGCCTCGACGGCGAGGAGATCGAGCCTTACGCCAACCGGCTGTTCCGCTTCTGGAAGCTCGGCCAGGCGAAGGAGAACAATGGCGTGCTTCTGCTGGTGGCGCCGAACGACCGCAGGATGCGCATCGAGGTCGGCTATGGGCTGGAAGGCACGCTGACCGACCTGCACACCAAGCTGATCATCGAGAACGACATGGTGCCTGCCTTCCGCGCCGGCGATTTCTCGGGTGGCATCAGCAAGGCCGTTGACGACATGATCATGGTGCTGGAGGGCAATCCGGAAGAGCTGGAGGCGCGCGGCAAGCGCAACGAGCAGGCGCCGTTCAATCCCGACGATCTGTTCTTCTCGATCTTCATCGCCGTCTGGATCACCATCCTCGTTTTAAGCCTTGCCAGCTCCATCCTGCCGCCGATCTTCGGCCAGAGGATCGGCCCCGGCCGCTATCGCTGGCTCGGCATGACCTTCGAGCCCGGCAAGCGCTCGTCCGGCGGCGGCGGCTGGTCCTCGGGAAGTTCCAGCGGGTCCTCGAGCGGCGGCGGCTTTTCCGGCGGCGGCGGTTCGTCCGGCGGCGGCGGCTCCTCGGGAAGCTGGTGAGGCGATGAGCGGCCGCGCCCTGCCAGGATTCCCATGCCGCACCGCGGGCGCCTTGCTGGTCGCCGTGGCGATTCTTTTCTCTCCTCTAGCTGCCCATGCCGCCGAACTGCCGGCGCTCACCGGCCGTGTCGTCGACAATGCCGGCCTGATCGATGCCGCGACCAAGGCCGCGCTGACGCAGAAGCTGGCCGATTTCGAGACAAAAGGCTCCGACCAGATCGTCGTCGCGACCATTCCCAGTCTCGGCGGCGAGGAAATCGAGCCCTACGCAAACCGGCTGTTCCGCTTCTGGAAGCTCGGTCAGGCCAAGGAAAACAACGGCGTGCTTCTGTTGGTGGCGAAGAACGACCGCAGGATGCGCATCGAGGTCGGCTACGGGCTCGAAGGCACGCTGACCGACCTGCACACCAAGCTGATCATCGAGAACGACATGGTGCCTGCCTTCCGCGCCGGCGATTTCTCCGGCGGCATCAGCAAGGCCGTCGACGACATGATCATGGTGCTGGAGGGCAATCCGGAGGAGCTCGAGGCGCGCGGCAAGCGCAATCCGGCCAATGACAGTCCGGTTGATCCCATCCTCATGGTGTTCATCAACCTGTGGGCGACGATATTTCTCGGTGGCCTGGCGATGGCGTTTCTGCCGCCGATCTTCGGCACGCAACTGTCGCCGGGCGTGTATCGATGGCTGGGCATGACCTTTCGCTACGGTCGCGGCGCGCGGACTTCAAGCCGTGGCTGGACGACCGGCAGCGGCAGCGGCTGGTCGACGGGCAGTTCCGACAGCGGCTGGTCGTCCGGGAGTTCAGGCGGGAGTTGGTCGTCCGGTTCGAGCGGCGGATTCTCGGGCGGCGGCGGCTCGTCCGGCGGCGGCGGGTCTTCAGGGAGCTGGTGAGAAAGATGGCAACACGACCGATCAGCCCGCAGGATCATGAGCGCATCGCCGGGGCGATCCGCGCCGCCGAGACGAGGACCGACGGCGAGATCTACTGCGTGGTGGCGCATGCCAGCGACGGCTATTTCTTTCCCGCCGCCTTCATGGTGACGCTCGGCACGCTCATCGTCAGCCTTGCCGTCGCCTATGGGCTGGAGGCCTGGTGGCTGTCGATCCGCCTGCCGCATTTCGTTTTCGCCGAGCTGCTGGCGCTGGCCTCGGCGCTGTTGCTTTTGTGGGCGCTGCCGGGATTGCGCATCCATTTCGTGCCGCACCACCTGCGCTACCAGGCGGCGCACCTCAACGCGGTCAAGCAGTTCCTTGCCCGCAACGTCCATCGCACCTCGGCGCGTACCGGCGTGCTGATCTTCGTCTCGATCGCCGAGCGTTACGCCGAGGTGGTTGCCGATGCCGGCATCAACAGCAAGGTCGGCCAGAATGTCTGGGACGGCGTGGTCCGCGACCTTACCGCGCACGCCGGCGACGACCGGCTCGCCGACGGCTTCATCAAGGCCGTCGAATCGGTGGGCGCGGTGCTGGCCGAACATTTCCCTGTCACGGCGGGCGATGCCAACGAGCTCGACGATCATCTCGTCGAGATCTGAGAGCCTGCCTGTAAACGCTACTCTGCCGGACGCCTGAAGCGGTTTTCTGCCCTTCCGATGCTCCCGGACCAGAAAGTCCGCTTTGCTTCGGTTCTCGAAAACCACGCTATCCGCCTCGGCAGAGCGCGTTTCCAGACAGGCTCTGCCCTCCTCGTCGGCGTATCATCCGCCTGTGCGAAAGGATGGGAGTTGCTGGCCGGACTCTTTGCAATCGGGCGATGCGGGTTTATGGTTAAGCAATCATGAACACGCTGATCATCGATATCAGGAAAGCCGAGCCGCGCGATGCCGGCGCCATCGCCGACGTGCACCAGGAGGCCTGGCGCGGCGCTTATTCCGGCATCATCCCGCATCGCACGCTGACCTCGATGATCAACCGCCGCGGCCCCGACTGGTGGGCGAATGCGATTCGCCGCGCCGCCACCGTGCTGGTGGTCGAGATCGGCGGCACGATCGCCGGCTACGCCACGATCGGCAAGAACCGCGCCCGCGAGCTCCGTCAGCAGGGCGAGATCTATGAACTTTACCTGCGCCCGGAGTACCAGGGGATCGGGCTCGGCAGCCGGCTGTTCAGGGCGGCCCGTGCGCGGCTCGCCGATCACGGCCTGAAAGGCATGGTCGTGTGGGCGCTGGAGGACAACCAGAACGCGCTTGCTTTCTATGCCGGCGCCGGCGGCCGCGACATCGCCGAAGGCGTCGAGATCTTCGAGCAGAAGGCGCTGAAGAAGGTCGCCTTCGTCTGGGAATGAATGCCCGCGTTCCGGCGTTGTTATTGTCCCCGCACGATTCGCCGCATTGCACCATGACGCATCCGCCGCTATCGGTCTGACAAATCGAGAGAGGGATTAGAGCCATGCGCATCGAAGCGATTGCCACCGGGAAGAACCCGCCGGAAGACGTCAACGTCATCATCGAGGTGCCGATCGGCGGCGAGCCGATCAAATACGAGATGGACAAGGAGGCCGGCACGCTGTTCGTCGACCGCTTCCTGCACACCTCGATGCGCTATCCCGGCAATTACGGCTTCGTGCCGCACACGCTGTCGGGCGACGGCGATCCGATCGACGTGCTGGTCTGCAACACGCGCGCGCTGGTGCCGGGCTGCGTCATCAACGTGCGGCCGATCGGCGTGCTGATCATGGAAGACAATGCCGGCCAGGACGAGAAAGTGATCGCGGTGCCGTCGCCCAAGCTGACGCTGCGCTACGAGAACGTCACCGAGTACACCCATCTGCCCGAGATTACGCGTGATCAGGTGCAGCACTTCTTCGAGCACTACAAGGATCTCGAGCCCGGCAAGTGGGTCAAGATCGAGGGCTGGCACGATTCCAAATACGCCAAGAAGATGATCGTCGACGCGATCGAACGGGCGAAGGCGAGCAAGTAGGATATGCTGGGGATGTGCGCAAACCGCTAAGCGTCGGCGCCGCCCCTCATCCGCCTGCCGGCACCTTCTCCCCGTATAGTGACGGGGAGAAGGGAGATTGCCGCAGCCTCGACGTTCGTTTGGCGGCGTTGTCGATTGGCGAAATCATCGATCAGAGCACCTTTCTCCCGGTCACTATACGGGGAGAAATGCCCGGCAGGGCAATGAGGGGCAGCGCCTATCTGCGATGGAACGGCGCTCCTCATGCGGCCGTCCCCGAGACGTAATAAGTCAGTTATCCACCCTGCCAAAATCAGGCACGGAGCCGATAACCACGCGCTTGTCCTTGCCGCAGGCGAAGCTTCTCGCCTTTTCGTCGGCGAGCTTGCGCGCCTGGTCGTTGGCCTGCGGATTGCCGGTCGCGAGCACCAGGCCGACCGTGCAGCCCTGCTGGGTATCCGGCTGGGCGACCTTGGCGACGACCAGCACCTGGGTCGGCTTGTCCTCGCCGTCGGGCTTGCTGACCTCGCGGCGGTGGATGACGGCGAAGGGAATGGCGACGTCGCCATTGGTCTCGATTCGCCATTCCACCCTGGGCCCGGCCGTATTGAGACCGGAGAAGCTTTCCCAGACCGAGGTCATGTCGCTCGACGGGAACCCATAGAACAGCGACTCGCGGGCATCGTCGTAGCCGATTAGCACCGGATAGCCGCGATAGCCCGAGCAGGCGAGGCTCGCCCAATCGCCCTCGCCCTCGGCCGCCTGCGCATAGGTCACGCAGTCCTTCTCCCAGTCGAGATCGGTGTAGACGCTGGATATGTCGCCGGCATGGGCGGCCTGGCAGAGACCGGCAAGGACAAGCGGGATCAGAATAGCGCGCATGGCGGACAACTCCGGTGAGGTGCCGCAGCGTACCGCCAATCGCTATTTCTTCAAGCTGGCCTCAATCAGCAAGTCGGCGTTGCGGGCGACCGACGCCGCCGGTCCGCCGCGGCCGAACAGCTGGCCGCTGATATAGGCGCCCTCGATCAGCAGCAGCAGGCCGTCGCCAAGCGTGTCGGCATCGGCGGCGCCCATCGCGCTCGCCATGGCGCGCAGGCGGCGGCGCAGTTCCTGTTTGTTGGCCTCGCTGACGATGCGCGCCGGATGGCTGTGATCGGGATATTCCACCGCCGCATTGGTCATGCCGCAGCCGCGATAGTCGGGTTTTTGCGTGCGTTTGCCGACGCGCGTAAGGAAGGCGACGATCTGCGCGCGCGGGTCGCGCGGATGCGCAGCCACCGCCTCGTCGAAGCGTTCCCAGAATTCGAGGTCGTATTTGCGCAGATAGGAGGCGGCGAGTTCGTCCTTGGAGGGAAAGCTGCGGTAGAGGCTGGGCTTGGTGACGCCGGCGCGTCTGACGATCTCGTCGACGCCGATCGCCCTGATGCCTTCGCGATAGAAGAGGTCGCGCGCCACGTCGAGGATCTTGTCGGCCGCCTTCGGATGCGCCGGCGTCTGAGCCGAGCTGATGGACGCTTCAATTTTTTTGTCCGATGGCATGCAACGACTCGCTTGACAATGTTACTGACCGGTACGTATTCATAGCGCCATCCAATTGCAACGTACCGGTCAGTAACATGATAGCTCAGTCTCGTCCGTTTGGCCAGCGCTACGCTTTCGTCGTGGTCGGCGTCATCTTTCTCTGCCTGCTGATCGCGGCCGGGCTTCGTTCGGCGCCGTCGGTGATGATGCTGCCGCTGGAGGAGAGCTTCGGCTGGCGGCGCGACGTCGTCTCGCTGGCGGCCGCGATCGGCATCTTCCTCTATGGCCTGACCGGGCCGTTCGCCGCCGCGCTGATGGAGCGGATCGGGCTGCGCCGCACGCTGCTTATCTCACTGCTGGTGATGTCGGGCTCGACGGCGCTCAGCCTGCTGATGACCAAGCCGTGGCATCTGCTGATCACCTGGGGCGTGTTTTCCGGCATCGGCTCGGGCGCGGTCGCCACCGTGCTTGGCGCCACCATCGTCAACCGCTGGTTCAAGACCAATCGCGGCCTGGTGATGGGGCTGATGTCGGCTTCGAGCGCCACCGGCCTGCTGGTGTTCCTGCCGTTGCTTGCCTCGCTGGCGCAGGCGGGTGGCTGGAAGCCGGTCGCCATCGCCATCGCGATCGCCACCGCGGCGCTGGTGCCGGTGGTGTGGCTGCTGGTGCCGGAGCGTCCAGCCTCGATCGGCCAGGTGCGCTATGGCGCCGAGCCGAACGACGTGCCGCCGGTGCCGCCGGCCTCGCAGGGCAATTTCCTGGCGCATACGCTCGGCACCTTGCGCCGCGCCGCCGGTACCCGGGTGTTCTGGTACCTGTTCGCCACCTTCTTCGTCTGCGGCTTCACCACCAACGGCCTGGTCGGCACGCATCTCATCGCCTTCTGCGGCGACATGGGCATCGGCGAGGTGCAGGCGGCCGGCCTGTTGTCGATGATGGGCATCTTCGACCTGATCGGCACGACGCTGTCGGGCTGGCTCACCGACCGTTTCGATCCGCGCAAGCTGCTCGGCGTCTACTATGCCATCCGTGGCCTGTCGCTGATCTATTTGCCCTATTCCGGCTTCTCGGCGGTCAGCCTGATCATCTTCGCCGTGCTCTACGGGCTCGACTGGATCGCCACCGTGCCGCCGACCCTGAGGCTCGCCAACGAGGCGTTCGGCGACCGCAGCGGCCCGATCGTCTTCGGCTGGATCGTCGCCGGCCACCAGGTGGGTGCTGCGGCGGCCGCCGCCTTCGGCGGCACGATGCGCGAACTTCAGGGCAATTACGAGCTGGCCTTCATGATCGCCGGCATGACCGCCATTGCGGCGGCCTGTATCTCGCTCTTGATCAACACCAGCAGGCCGGCGTTCGAGCCGGAGCCGCAGGCGGCTTGAAGCGCCAATCTCCCCCCTCGTGGGGGAGATGCCCGGCAGGGCAGAGGGGGGCGCTGTCCCGCCGACTTGTCAGTTGAATTGCGTCAAAATCAGCCGTTGAGCAGAGGCTCGGGCGGCCGTCCTTGAGAGGTTGGCGATCCTTCGCGCCCCCCTCTGGCCTGCCGGCCATCTCCCCCACGAGGGGGGAGATCAGCAGCTTCGCCACCTGTTCATTGTTATCAAAACTTCATGGTTCCGAGATGCGCCTGAAACATTGAGGCGGGAGCTTGGGGGCGACGTTCAACGCCATCCAGGAGACAGCCATGAACAAGATCTCGATGACCCGCCGCGCCTTCGTCACCTCGGCGAGCGCATTCAGCCTGGTCGGCGCCTCGGGCCTCGCGCTGCCCTATTATTCGCGCGCCAGCCAGCGGCCTGCCTTCACCCATGGCGTCCAGTCCGGCGACGTCGATGCCGCAAGCGGCATGGTGTGGACGCGCACGGACCGTCCGGCGCGCGTGATGTTCGAAGTGTCGTCGACGGAGAGCTTCGCCAACGCCACCAGGCTCGCGCCGCTCGACACGTCGCCGGCCAGCGACTTCACGGTGAAGCGGCTGCTCACCGATCTTGCCGCCGACCAGGACATCTTCTATCGCATGACCGCGGCCGACCTCGCCGACATCAACGCCGTTTCCGAGCCGATCGTCGGCCGCTTCCGCACCGCGCCGGCCTCCAAGCGCGACATCCGCTTCGCCTGGTCGGGCGATACCGCCGGCCAGGGCTGGGGCATCGACGAGACGGGGATGAAGACCTACGCCACCATCGGCAAGCACACGCCGGATTTCTTCCTGCATTCCGGCGACACGATCTATGCCGACGGCGTGATGAAAGACGAGGTCGACCTGCCCGGCGGCGGCAAGTGGAAGAACGCCGTGCTGATCGACGAGAAGCGCAAGGTGGCGCAGACGCTCGACGAGTACCGGGCGCAGTGGAAATACAACATGATGGACAGGAATGTGCTCGGCCTCTCCGCCATCTGCCCGACCTTCTACCAGTGGGACGACCACGAGGTGGTCAACAACTGGTCGGATTCCAAGGATCTCAGCAGCGACGACCGTTACTCGGAAAAGTCCATCCATGTGCTGGCGGCGCGCGCGGCGCGCGCCTTCCACGAGATGACGACGATCCGCTACGAGCCGGCCGAGCCCGGCCGCGTCTATCGCAAAATAGCCTATGGGCCGCTGCTCGACGTGTTCTTCCTCGACATGCGCTCCTATCGCGGCTCGAACGGCCCGGACATGCAGGACACGATGACGCCGGAATCGCGCATGCTGGGCGAGCAGCAGACCAAATGGCTGAAGCGGGAACTCGCGAATTCCAGGGCGACCTGGAAGATCATTGCCGCCGACATGCCGCTTGGCCTGGTGGTGTGGAACGACGGCACCAAGAAGGTGGGCGCCGAGGCCGTCAGCAATGGCGACAACGGCCTGCCCAAGGGGCGCGAGCTCGAGATCGCCGACCTGCTGCGTTACATCAAGAACGCCGGCATCAGCAACACGGTGTGGCTGACCGCCGACGTCCACTACACGGCCGCGCATTACTACAATCCCGAAAAGGCGCAGTTCCAGGATTTCAATCCGTTCTGGGAATTCGTCTCCGGCCCGATCCATGCCGGCACGTTCGGTCCCAACGATTTCGACATGACCTTCGGCCCGGAGCTGAAGTTCATCAAGGCGCCGACCGCCGAGCAGGGCCAGAACCTGCCGCCGTCGGCCGGCCTGCAGTTCTTCGGCCTGGTCGACATTTCAGGCGCTACCGAACAGCTGACGGTGCGGCTGATGGATCGCGACGACAACGAGCTCTACAAGGTGACGCTCGACCCGGTGCGCTCGGCTTAGGAGACTGTTGGAAATCCGGCGGCCATCTCCTGGCGGTTTCTGACTCGCCGGAGCGAATTTCGAAACAGTCTCTAGGAGGACGACCGCCGCGACCGGTGGTCGTCAGTCCGGATAGCAAGTCGCGGGAATCTTCGGCCACACGGCGCTGTCGCAGCCGGCGTCCTGCTGCCGCTGCTTGAAGGCGGCGCTGACGGGGCCGGTCACGACGGGGTCGACGCCATCGGGGGCGTCGGCGAACATCTGCTCCGCCGTCTGCGTGTCGGGGGGCAGAGCGGGATTTCCCTTGAGTGTCGCGGCCGACTGCGCGGCGCCCACCGCCAGCAGCACGGTAAGTGCTGCCCAGGCCAGGATCGGACGCAATCTGATGAAAGAATCGGTCATGGGAGTCGAACTGCCCGGACCCCGAAAGGTTCCGCCCTGGTGAATTGATACATTTGACGCAAAGACGCTTAAGAATTGGTAACCACATATTTGGGTACGAGCCTCCCCTTTCGCAATTGCGAAAAACCCTGTATGAGCCGCGCAACCGAAAAAGGCGGCGCCTCTGGGCCTGCTGCCTGCAACGCTCCCGAGACCAGACACATGAACCTCCGCAATATCGCGATCATCGCGCACGTCGACCATGGAAAAACCACCCTCGTCGACCAGCTCCTGAAACAGTCCGGCGCCTTCCGCGACAACCAGCGCGTCGCCGAGCGCGCCATGGATTCCAACGACCTCGAAAAGGAACGCGGCATCACCATCCTGGCCAAGGCGACCTCGGTCGACTGGCACGGCACCCGCATCAACATCGTCGACACGCCCGGCCACGCCGATTTCGGCGGCGAGGTCGAGCGCATCCTGTCGATGGTGGATTCGGCGATCGTGCTGGTCGACGCCGCCGAAGGGCCGATGCCGCAGACCAAGTTCGTGGTCGGCAAGGCGCTGAAGGTCGGCCTGAAGCCGATCGTCGTCATCAACAAGATCGACCGCCCGGACGCCCGCCATGTCGAGGTGGTCAACGAGGTGTTCGATCTCTTCGCCGCGCTCGACGCCACCGACGAACAGCTCGACTTCCCGATCCTGTACGGTTCGGGCCGCGACGGCTGGGTTTCGGAAAATCCTGAAGGCCCGAAGGACCAGCAGCTGGCGCCCCTGTTCGACCTCGTCGTCAAGCATGTGCCGGCGCCGACCGTGCATCCCGGCCCGTTCCGCATGATCGGCACCATCCTGGAAGCCAATCCCTTCCTCGGCCGCATCATCACCGGCCGCATCGAGTCGGGCTCGCTGAAGGCCAACCAGGCGGTCAAGGTGCTGCACCATGACGGCACCCAGATTGAGACCGGCCGGGTCTCCAAGATCCTCGCTTTCCGCGGTCTCGAGCGCCAGCCGATCGACGAAGCCCAGGCGGGCGACATCGTCGCCATCGCCGGCCTGTCGAAGGGCACCGTCGCCGACACGTTCTGCGACCCGACGGTGACCGAGCCGCTGCACGCGCAGCCGATCGATCCGCCGACGGTGACGATGTCCTTCCTCGTCAACGACAGCCCGCTCGCCGGCACGGAAGGCGACAAGGTGACCAGCCGCGTCATCCGCGACCGCCTGCTGCGCGAGGCCGAAGGCAATGTCGCGCTGAAGATCGAGGAATCGCCGGAAAAGGATTCCTTCTTCGTCTCCGGTCGTGGCGAATTGCAGCTCGCGGTGCTGATCGAGACGATGCGCCGCGAGGGCTTCGAGATCGCCGTGTCGCGGCCGCGCGTCGTCATGCAGAAGGGCGAGAACGGCGAATTGCTGGAGCCGGTCGAGGAAGTCGTCATCGACGTCGACGAGGAGCATGCCGGCGTCGTCGTGCAGAAGATGTCGGAGCGCAAGGCCGAGATGGTCGAATTGCGTCCCTCCGGCGGCAACCGCCAGCGCCTGGTCTTCCACGCGCCGACGCGCGGCCTGATCGGCTACCAGTCGGAACTGTTGACCGACACGCGCGGCACCGCGGTGATGAACCGGCTGTTCCATGCCTACGAGCCCTATAAGGGCGAATTGCCGGGCCGCACCAACGGCGTGCTGATCTCCAACGAGCAGGGCGAATCGGTCGCCTATGCGATGTGGAACCTGGAGGATCGCGGCCCGATGGTCATCGATCCGGGCGTGAAGGTCTACCAGGGCATGATCATCGGCATCCACTCCAGAGACAACGACCTCGAGGTCAACGTGCTGAAGGGCAAGAAGCTCACCAACATCCGCGCCGCCGGCAAGGACGAGGCGGTGAAGCTGACGCCGCCGATCCGCATGACGCTGGAGCGCGCGCTGGCCTGGATCCAGGACGACGAGCTGGTCGAGGTGACGCCGAAGACGATCCGGCTGCGCAAGCTCTATCTCGACCCGAACGAACGCAAGCGCTTCGAGAAGTCGGCCAAGGCGGTCGGCGCGGCGTAAGGTTTCGCCGGAGCAATCATCGAGGGAGGGAGCACTGCTCCCTCCCTTTTCGTTTCACGCGCCGGCAGCGGCGACGATGGTGGCGCGATCCGGTTCGTCGCTCAGATCGATACGGATGGCCATGCCGTCGCGCGGCGGCTTGCGCAGCGCCCTGGCGTCAAGCTCGACGCAAAGCTGCCGCCGCTCCTCCCAGGCCTGAAGCCGCGAGCGCGAGACGCCGAGTTCGCCGGCCAGCAACCGGTCGAGCCGCAAGGGCACAGGCATTTCCAGAGTGAGCCGCAGGTCCAGCATGGTCGTATGTTCCGGCCGACGTTCCAGCACATGCCTTTCAACGGCGACGTCTGGGAACTCCTCGATGCGTCCGACGTGGCTCCTCAGTACGGCGGCATCGAAGGCATGACGCCGGGCCAGCGCCGGGTCGTTGCCTTCGAGCGCCGCGAGCAGCGCTGGCTCGATGTCGCGGCGCTTGCGGCGCTCGAAGATGGCGAAATTCCAGGAATTGTCGCAATCGACGCAGCGGTAGATCAGCCAGGCGTCGATGCGCTTGCCGTTGGCGTTGACGCGGAATTTGCCGCTCGATCGATATGGCCTGAGGCCGCCGCAGCGATTGCAGCTGATGAGAGGTCGAGGCGCGATCTCGGGCGCGATCGCCCAGCGGATACGCAAGAGTCCAGACATGCCGAAAGCCCTTCCCGTCGGGAAGTTCGCCAGGTCGGCGATGTCGAGTTGCCCGGGCGGGCACGGCGTGGCTGGAGAGCTGCGGCTTTAAGGAAATCAGGCGTCGCGCGGCGCGCGACAGGTTCAGCAATGCCAAACCGGTCTCGAACCGCCGCCTGAGGAACACATGAAATGATCGGGACGCCGCAACTGCAGCGCCCTGTGTTTTCAGGAGAGTTGACGAGACCGGCGGTTACTTAGGCAAAGTGAAGCTCGAAACGAATGTCGGGGCGGCTCTTCTAGCCGCGGCCGACGGGAACGGCAAGACGGCAATTGTCGAGATCGGCGCCGCCGCGACCGAAGCGATTGCCTGTTCTTTGCCAATGCTGCCGTTGCTGGCTAGATTGGCAGCCAAACCTCAGATCGGAGTTTTTTGGCCATGCATCTCCCCTCGCTGCTGATCTTCGCCGCCGCGCTTTTCGTCGCCGCCGGCTCGCCCGGCCCGTCGATCGCCGCTCTTGTCGCAAGGGTGATCTCGAAAGGTTTTCGCGACGTGTTCCCATTCCTGCTCGCCATGTGGATCGGCGAGGGCATCTGGCTGTCGCTGGCGGTGTTCGGGCTGGCCGTGGTAGCGCAGACCTTTCATCTCGCCTTCGTCGCCGTGAAATGGGCGGGCGTCGCCTATCTCGCCTATCTGGCGTGGAAGATGTGGACCGCGCCCGTCGAGGCGAAGGAAGGCGAGATGCCGCGCGAGGATTCGCCGGCAAAACTGTTCTTCGCCGGCATGGCGGTGACACTGGGCAACCCCAAGATCATGATGTTCTATCTGGCACTGCTGCCTACCATCATCGATCTTGCCTCGGTCAGCGTCGTCGGCTGGATGGAACTGACGGCGACCATGGCGGTGGTCCTGGTCGCCATCGATCTTGCCTGGGTGCTCGCCGCCGCGCAGGCCCGCAAGCTGCTCAAAAGCAGGCGGGCGATGAAGATCGCCAACCGCGTCAGCGCCGCCACCATGGCAGGCGCCGCCGCCGCGATCGCTGCCCGTTCCTGAACGGCTACATCATCTCGATGATCGGCGCGATCTCGACGGTGAAGGCCGGGTCCATCAGGATCGGGCAAGCCTTGGCCTTGGCGACGGCGTCGTCGATATCCCTGGCTTCGACGATGGTGTAGCCGGCGGTCGGATTGCTGCCGCCATTGTTCTCGACCTTGCCGCTCGCCAGCACCGTCTTCGACATTCCGACCGGATTGCCGCCATCGACCACGGCCGGGCCGAGCTTGTCGTACCAGCCGGTCCACGCATCCATGGCCGCCTTCCGCTCAACCTCGTCGGTCGGCATCTTGCCGGAGCCATGATAGACATAGAGAAACTTCGCCATGTTCTCCTCCCTTGATCGGCGGCATCGAACCGGCATGCGGCCATGCCGCTTGGCGATATGCGGCTCAGCCGCAATCGTGTTGATATGCGGCGATGCCGCAATCGTTGATCATCGGACCAAAACGGCGGAGAAGCAATGAGAATGCGCGATAGCTAAAATAGTGCCGCCGCCTAGCGTGCCATTGCGTGGTATTCGTCATTCGGGCGCATGTCTATCGCGGCCGCCACCCGGTTCGACATGTTGAAGAAGGCGGCGGTCGAGGCGATGTCCCAGATGTCGCGGTCGGAAAAGCCTGCCGTGCGCAAGGCGGCGCGGTCGCCCTCGATGATCTTCGTCGGCTCCTCCGTCAGCTTGACGGCGAATTCGAGCATCGCGGTCTGCCTGGGTGAAAGGTCGGCGGCGCGGAAATTCATCACCATCATCTCGCCGAGGGAAGGGTCGCCGGAAAGCTGGCGCACCGCGGCGCCATGCGCGGCCAGGCAATAGTAGCAATGGTTGATCGAGGAGACGACGACGGCAATCATCTCGCGCTCCAGTTTCGACAGGCCGGACTCGCCCAGCATCAGGTCGTTGTACATGTCGGTGAAGGCGCGCAGCTTCTTCTCGTCGAAGGCGTAGGCCTTGAGCACGTTGGGGACGAGGCCGAGCTTTTCCTCGCATTTGGCGAAATAGGCTTTCGTCGCCTCGCTGAGCTCGGCCTGGGCGAGGTCGAGCGCGGTGATCTTGCCGGTCGCTTTGGCGGTCTTGCTTGCACTCATCGGGCTTCGTCCTTCTCATTCGCTGCCGATTTGCGATCAAAATTCCGAAGAATCTTTGCAAGCCGTCAAACCTTTGTCGCCAAACGGCGGTCATCTGCTACCATAATCGCAAAAGCATGTGACGGGAGGGACTTCACATCATGGCCAGCCTCAAAACCGCAAGCCAGCCGAAGAAGACGGTTCCAGCAAAGGGAGGCGCGGCGAAGGGAGGCGAAAGACCGGGTCGGCTTGCCGACTATCTTCTGGCCCGCGCGCCGGCCGAGGACGTCGCCGCCTACGAGGTTGCCGATCTCGAGCGTGCCGCCGATCTTGCCGGGCGAGCCGTCGCCAGGCACAAGAAGGGCGACTGCATCGTCGCGATCGACGTCGATTCCGGCGTGGCGCGCCAGGGCCGGCCGGTGACGGTGGTCACCGTCGTCAACGACAATATGCCGTTCCTGTTCGATTCCATCCTGGGCGAGATCACCGAGAGCGCCGGCGAGCCGCTGCTGGTCACACATCCGGTCGTCACCGTCAGGCATGGCAAGGCGGGCGTCGAGGAAATCCTCGGCGATGGCGGTTTCGCCAAGGGCGACGGCAGCCACGACCGGCTGAGCGTCGTGCATGTCCACATCGGCCGGCTGTCCGCCGACCAGGCCGAAGCGCTGGCCGGGCGCTTGAGGAAGCTGCTGGTCCAGGTGCGCGCCGCCGTCACCGACTGGAAGCCGATGCTCGCCCGCCTCGACCAGGCGATCTCGGAATTCCGCTACGCGCCGGTGCCGCTCGACAAGGCGCACGTCACCGAGGCGATCGCCTTCCTCGAATGGCTGCGCGACGACAATTTCACGTTCCTCGGCATGCGCGAGTTCAAATACACCGGCGGCGAAAAGAGCGGCACGCTGGAGCGCGCCGACAAGCCCGGCCTCGGCATCCTGTCCGATCCCGACGTGCTGGTGCTGAGGCGGGGCACCGAAGCGGTGACGACGACGCCCGAGATCCGCGCCTTCCTGCACGGTCCGGAGCCACTGATCGTCACCAAGGCCAACGCCAAGTCGTCGGTGCACCGCCGCATCTATCTCGATTACATCGGTGTCAAGACCTACACCGCCAAAGGCACTCTGCTCGGCGAATTGCGCATCGTCGGCCTGTTCACCTCGACCGCCTACACGCGCTCGGTGATGAAGATCCCCTATCTGCGCTCCAAGGCCGAAACCGTCATCACCAAGTCCGGCTTCAACCCAAGCGACCATTCCGGCAAGGCGCTGATCAACGTGCTGGAAAGCTATCCGCGCGATGAGCTGTTCCAGGTGCCGGTGCCGATCCTGCGCAAGCATGCCGAGGCCATTCTCGGCCTGATCGAGCGGCCGCGCGTCAGGGCGCTGGTGCGCGCCGACCAGTTCGACCGTTTCGTCTCGATCCTGGTCTTCGTGCCGCGCGACCGCTACGACAGCGTCGCGCGCGAGAAGATCGGCACCTATCTCAAGACCGTGTTCGAAGGGCGGCTGTCGGCCTACTATCCCGCCTTCCCGGAAGGCGGGCTGGCGCGCGTCCACTTCATCATCGGCCGCTCCGGCGGCAAGACGCCGAAGGTCGAGCAGGCGTCGATCGAGGCGGCGATCCGCGACATCGTGCGGACCTGGGACGATGCGCTGCGGGAGACCGCGGCCGAAACCGGCACGGACAGAGCGCTGACGGCAATCGCCGCGCGCTTTTCGGAAAGCTATCGCGACTCCTTCTCGCCGGCGGTGGCGCTGGCCGATGCCGGGCGGATCGCCAGGATCGACGCCGCCAATCCGATCGCCATCGACTACTATCGCCATGCCGACCAGAAGCCGCACCAGGCGGCCCTGAAGATCTATCACCATGGCAGCCCGGTGGCGCTGTCACGGCGCGTGCCGGTGCTGGAGAACATCGGCTTCCGCGTCATCAGCGAGCGCACCTTCGAGGTCGGCGACGATCCGTCCGGCATGGTCTTCATCCACGACATGGAGCTGGAGAACAGCTACGGCAAGCCGATCGACCTCACGGACGGCGGGGCGCTGTTCGAGGACGCGTTCCTGTCGGTGTGGCGCGGCGATGTCGACAATGACGGTTACAACGGTCTCGCCCAGACCGCCGGCCTGTGGTCCGGCGAGGTCACCATCCTGCGCGCCTATGGCCGCTATCTGCAGCAAGCCGGCATTCCGCAAAGCCAGGACTTCATCGCCGCCGCGCTCAACCGCTATCCCGACATCGCGCGCGGCCTGCATGCGCTGTTCGTCGCCCGCCTCGGGCCGACGGCCGAAACCGAAGGCGCAGTGGCGGCCAAGCACCTCAAGGCCAAGATCAAGGACGCGCTGGAGGAGGTGCCGAACATCGATGATGACACCATCATCCGCCGCTACCTCAATTTGATCGAGGCCTCGCTGCGCACCAATCATTTCGTTGCCGGAACGAAAGAGCGGGGCCAGTCGCTGGCGATCAAGCTCGATTCGCAGGCGGTCGACGGGCTGCCGGCGCCGCGGCCGTGGCGCGAGATCTTCGTCTATGGTTCGGAGGTCGAGGGCGTGCATCTGCGCTTCGGCCCGGTGGCGCGCGGCGGCCTGCGCTGGTCGGACCGCGCCCAGGACTACCGCACCGAGGTGCTCGGCCTGGTCAAGGCGCAGCAGGTGAAGAACGCCGTCATCGTGCCGGTCGGCGCCAAGGGCGGCTTCTATCCCAAGCGCCTGCCGGTCGGCGGCAGCCGCGACGCGATCTTCGAGGCCGGCACCTCGGCGTACAAGAACTATGTCTCCAGCCTGCTGTCGATCACCGACAATATCGGCATCGACGGCGTCATCCCGCCGGCCGGCGTGGTGCGGCGCGATCCTGACGATCCCTATTTCGTCGTCGCCGCCGACAAGGGCACGGCGACCTTCTCCGACACCGCCAACGCGATTTCCGAGAAGCACGGCTTCTGGCTGGACGATGCCTTCGCCAGCGGCGGCTCGGCCGGCTACGACCACAAGAAGATGGGCATCACCGCCAAGGGAGCCTGGGAAGCGGTCAAGCGGCATTTCCGCGAGATGAACCGCGACATCCAGACCTCGCCCTTCACCGTCGTCGGCGTCGGCGACATGTCGGGCGACGTGTTCGGCAACGGCATGCTGTTGTCGCCGCAGACGCGGCTGATCGCGGCCTTCGACCATCGCGACATCTTCATCGATCCCGATCCGGACGTGGCGGCGTCGATGGCCGAGCGGGAACGCATGTTCGCGCTGCCGCGCTCCTCATGGCAGGACTACGACAAGTCGAAACTGTCGGAAGGCGGCGTCATCGTCTCGCGCAATCAGAAGTCGATCACGCTGCCGCAAGCCGCCGCGGCCGCGATCGGGCTCGGCAAGACCACCGCGACGCCGGTCGAGATCATGAACGCCATCCTCAAGGCGGCTGTCGACCTTCTGTGGTTCGGCGGCATCGGCACCTATCTGAGGGCATCGAACGAGACCAATGCCGATGTCGGCGACCGCGCCAATGACGCCATCCGCGTCACCGCGCTCGATGTGCGCGCCAAGGTCATCGGCGAGGGCGCCAATCTCGGCGTCACGCAGCGGGCGCGCATCGAATTCGGGCTTGCCGGCGGCCGCTGCAATTCCGACGCCATCGACAATTCGGCCGGCGTCAACTGCTCCGACGTCGAGGTCAACATCAAGATCGCGCTGGCCTCGGCCATGCGCAAGGGCGCGCTGGCCCGGCCGGCGCGCAACAAACTGCTCTCGGAGATGACCGGCGAGGTGGGCGGACTGGTGCTGTCCAACAATTACCAGCAGACGCTGGCGCTCTCGATCGCGCGCAAGCGCGGGCTGGCCGACATCGCGCATCAGAGCCGCTTCATGACGGCGCTGGAGGCGCGCGGCCTGCTCAACCGCGCCGTCGAGACGCTGCCGTCACCGGCGGCGCTTGCCGAGCGCGAGGCGCGCGGCGAGCCGCTGACCAGGGCCGAGCTCGGCGTGCTGCTCGCCTATGCCAAGATCGTGCTGTTCTCCGACATCGTCGCCAGCGACGTGCCCGACGATCCGCATTTCGAGCGCGATCTGCTTGGCTATTTCCCGGAGCGGATGGCGAAGAAATACGCCGCCGAGATCGACGGCCACCGGCTGCGCCGCGAGATCATCGCCCGCGTGGTCGCCAACGACCTCGTCAATCGCGGCGGTCCGTCCTTCGTCAACCGGCTGCAGGAGGCCACCGGGCGCACCGCCGCCGATGTGGTGCGCACCTTCGCCGTGGTGCGCGACGGCTTCGCGCTGCCGGCGCTCTACAAGGAAATCGACGCGCTCGACAGCCAGATCGACGGCCAGGTGCAGCTCGATCTCTACCAGGCGGTTAGCCGGCTTATCTTCATGACCAGCGGCTGGTATCTGAAGAACGATGCCGGCACGGCGCCGCTCGGCCAGCGCATCGCCGAATTGCAGGAGGCGCGCAGGGCGCTGGAGCCGAAGCTCGCCTCGCTGCTGCCGGCCTACTCGCGCGAGCGGATCGAGGAGCGGCGGCACAGCCTGTTCAAGGGCGGGGCGCCGGAACGGCTGGCCGGGCAGCTGGCGTTGGCCGATCTGGCCGAGCTGATCCCCGACATCGCGCTGACCGCGCGCACCGCCAATGCCGATATCGTCGCCGGCGCGAGGGCCTTCTTCGCCGTCAGCGACGCCTTCCGCATTCCGCGCGTCGAGGAGGCGGCGCGGGCGATCTCGCCGCCGGATTACTATGACCAGCTGGCGCTTTCGCGCGCCACCGACACGATCGGCGCGGCACGGCGCGGCATCGCGGTGGCGGCGCTGACCGCCCACGCCAAGGCGGCGGATCCGGTGGCGGCCTGGCTGGAAGCCGGTGGTGAACGCGTCGCGCGCATCCGCGAGCGGCTGCAGGCGCTGACTGAGGGCGGCGACATCACCGTGTCACGGCTGTCCGTGGCATCCGGGCTGATGAGCGACCTGACGGGGATGTAGGCTGAGCGAGATCGAGGATCCGGTTCGGCCCGAGGAGGGTTCCGCCCGACAGGGTGGCGATCCTGTTGTGAGCGAAGACATCTATGACGCGCAGTTCGTCAAAGGTGTCTTCGACCGCTGCTCCGGTCGCTACATTGCCTTCAGTTGGGTGTGCTCGTTCGGCTTCACCGAGCGTTGGCGCCGGCAATGCGTCGAACTGATGCCTGCGCCCGAAACACGGCAGCCGAAGGGCTACGACCTGATGGCCGGCACCGGCGAGGTCTGGCCGCATCTGCTCAAGCGCTTTCCGGATATCGCCGAGATCACGGCCGTCGATATCTCGTCCGGCATGCATTTGCGCGCCATGGAGCGCCTGCATACACACAGGGCCCACAAGATCGCCTTCATCGAAGACGATGTGCTGGCCAGCGATTTGCCCGACGCAGACGCCGATTTCATCGTCTCCACCTTCGGATTGAAGACCTTCAACCGCGAGCAGCATGCGAAGCTCGCCAGGCTGGTCGCGCGCTGCCTCAGGCCCGGCGGCGTCTTTTGCATGATCGAAGCATCCGATCCAAAAGGCTGGTGGTTGAGGCCGCTCTATCTGTTCCACCTGAAGGTCGTGTTGCCGCTTGTCGAAAGGACCTTGCTCAACGGCGCACAGGATTTCTCGATGATCGGCACCTACTCGACCAATTTCGGCGACGCTTCCGCCGTGGCGGAAATGTTGAGGGCCGAGGGGCTCGAGGTCGAGTTCAAGCGCTTCTTCTTCGGCTGCGCGACAGCCGTCGCGGGCAGGAAGCCGGCCGCATTTGCACCGTCATGAAAAACATGCAGACATGGCGCCCGACGCGGGGCGGGCCGAGGGAATCAGCATGGCGGCAATAGAGACAGTGCAGCGGGCGTCGGGGCGCGGCATCTGGGGCTGGATGTTCTTCGACTGGGCAGCGCAGCCGTTCTTCACCGTCGTCACCACCTTCATCTTCGGGCCTTACTTCGCCTCGCGCATGGTCAGCGATCCGGTGATGGGCCAGGCCGCCTGGGCCTGGGGCATCGCCGCCGCGGGACTGGTCATCGCCGTGCTGTCGCCGATACTGGGCTCGATCGCCGACCAGACCGGGCCGCGCAAGCCGTGGATCGCTTGCTTCGCCGCAATCAAGATCACCAGCCTGACGCTGCTGTGGCTCGCCGCCCCCGGCTCGAACGTCTTCATGATCGTGGCCCTGTTCTCGCTGGCCTCGGTGGCGGCGGAGTTCTCCACTGTTTTCAATGATTCGATGATGCCGCGCCTGGTGCCGAAGAGCGAGATCGGCCGCGTCTCCAATATCGCCTGGGGACTGGGCTATCTCGGCGGCATGATCGCGTTGATCTTCGTCATCCTGTTCATGGCCGGCAATCCCGAAACCGGCAAGACGATCATCGGCCTCGACCCGATCCTCGGGCTTGACCCGAAGCTTGGCGAGGATGCCCGCGCCACGGGGCCGATGTCGGCCGGCTGGTATTTCCTGTTCATCCTGCCGATGTTCTTCTTCACCCCCGATGCCGCCAAAGGCATCCCGATCGGACCGGCCGTGCGCCAGGGTCTGTCCGAGCTGAAGTCGACCCTGGCCGAGGCGCGCAAGCGCGTCGGCATCTTCCGCTTCCTCGTCGCCCGCATGATCTATCAGGACGGCGTCAATGCGCTGCTGACGCAGGGCGGCGTGTTCGCGGCGGCGATGTTCGGCTGGTCGATCACCGAGATCGGCATCTTCGGCATCATCCTCAATGTCGTCGCCATCTTCGGCTGCTGGATCGCCGCCCGCCTCGACACCGCGCTCGGTTCCAAGGCGGTGGTGATGATCGCGCTGGTGATGCTGACAGTGGCCACCGCCGGCATCGTCTCGACAGGCCCGGGTTTCACACTGCTCGGCCTGATCCAGCTGTCCACCGTCGATTCCGGCGGCCTGTTCGGCACCGCGGCCGAGAAGGCCTACATCCTCTACGGGTTGTTGATCGGGCTTGCCTTCGGACCGGTGCAGGCTTCGTCGCGCTCCTACATGGCGCGCAGCGTCACCGCCGCCGAATCCGGCCGCTATTTCGGCATCTACGCCCTGTCCGGGCGGGCGACCAGCTTCCTGGCGCCGTTTCTGCTGGCGACGATCAGCTGGGCCACCGACTCGGCCCGGCTCGGCATGGCGGTCATCATCCTGTTCCTCGGCATCGGCATAGCGATCCTGATCAGGACGCCATATCCGGCGGACCAGCCGGTGGAATGACAGACATTCGATAATTCTATTCCGCCGGCCGCCTGACGCGGTTTTCTGCGCTTCCGGTGCTCACGGACTTGAATGTCCGCTCCGCTCCGGTTCTCGAAAACCACGCCATCCGACTCAGCGGAGCGAATTCTCAAACGTCTCTCAGCCGGGAGCTAGTGTCGGAAATGCCTGACGCCCGTGAACACCATGGCGATGCCGTGCGCGTCGGCGGCGGCGATCACGTCGTCGTCGCGCATCGAGCCGCCCGGTTGGATGACGGCGGTGGCGCCGGCTTCGATCGCCGACAACAGGCCGTCGGCGAAAGGGAAGAACGCGTCTGAAGCGACCACGGAACCCTTGGTCAACGGCTCCGCGAGCCCTGCGGCTTCCGCCGCGTCGAGCGCCTTGCGGGCGGCGATGCGCGAGGAATCGACGCGGCTCATCTGGCCGGCGCCGATGCCGACCGTGGCGCCGTCCCTGACATAGACGATGGCGTTTGACTTTACATGCTTGGCGACGCGGAAGGCGAACTTCAGGTCGGCCATCTCGGCCGGCGTCGGTGCCCGCCTGGTCACCACCTTCAGTTCGAGATCGTCGACCACCGCATTGTCGCGGCCCTGGACGAGCAGTCCGCCGGCGACCGATTTCGCTAAAGTGCCGGCGGCGCGCGGATCGGGCAAGCCGCCGGTGACCAGAAGGCGCAGGTTCTTCTTGGCGGCGACGATCGCGGTCGCCTGCTCGGAAGCGTCGGGCGCGATGATGACCTCGGTGAATGTCTTGACGATTTCCTCGGCCGCTTCGGGGTCGAGGGTGCGGTTCATGGCGACGATGCCGCCGAAAGCCGAGACCGGATCGCAGGCGAGCGCCTTGGCGTAGGCCGCCTTCAGCGAGGTCCCTTCGGCGACGCCGCAGGGATTGGCGTGCTTGATGATGGCGACGGCCGCGGCGCGGGCCGGATCGAACTCGCCGACCAGCTCGAAGGCGGCGTCGGTGTCGTTGATGTTGTTGTAGGAGAGCTGCTTGCCCTGCAGCTGGCGCGCGGTGGCGACACCCGGCCGCTTGTCGCCGTTGGGGTAGAAGCCGGCGCTCTGGTGCGGGTTCTCGCCGTAGCGCATCACCTGATCGAGATGGCCGCCGAAGGCGCGCCAGGTCGGATGCTCGATGTCCAGCGCTCCGGCGAACCAGCCGGAGATCGCCGCGTCGTAGCTGGCGGTGCGGGCGAAGGCCTTGGCCGCCAGCTTCTTGCGGAAATCAAGCGACAGCGAGCCGATGTTCATCTCCAGCGCGTTGAGCACCGCCGCATAGTCCTCGGGATCGGTGACGATGGCGACATAGGCGTGGTTCTTGGCCGAGGCGCGGATCATCGCCGGTCCGCCGATGTCGATGTTCTCGACGATCGAGGCGTAGCCGGCGCCGGAGCGGCGCACCTCCTCGAACGGATAGAGGTTGCAGACGACGAGGTCGATCGGCTCGATGTGATGGTCGTGCATCGCCTTGGCATGCTCGGGATCGTCGCGCACGCCGAGCAGCGCGCCATGCACCGAGGGGTGCAGCGTCTTGACGCGGCCGTCCATGATCTCGGGAAAACCCGTCAGTTCGGAGACGTCGCGCACCGCCATGCCGGCATCGGCGATCGCTTTCGCGGTGCCGCCGGTCGAGACCAGCTCGACGCCGGCGGCGGCGAGCGCCCTGGCGAAGTCGATCAGGCCGGTCTTGTCGAAGACGGACAGCAGCGCGCGGCGCACGGGAACCAGGTCGGGCGCGGGAATGTTCTTGGCGGCGACGGCCATGGGCTGGCGGCCTTTCAAGGCTGGATTGGAAGAAGCCCGCGCCGTAGCATATGAGGTCAGGAAATCAAGCGCCGTCCGGTTGGCATCGCACGACGTTGCGCGCCGTCAGCTGTTTTCCGGGTAGCCGGCGATGGTCGTGCGCGTCAGCTGCCAGTGGACCTCCGATAGCTCGGAGGCCTTGAAGGCAACCACGATCTGGCGGCTGCGGCGCGGGCCGCCGAGCCCGGCGAAATAGATCGATTCCTCCACCTCGGGCACCACCTCGGTGCAGGTGAACACCCAGGTGTCGCCCTGGTCGGCGGCGAGCACCAGCCGGTCATGCTCGTCCTGCAGCAGGTTGATGTCGGGGTGGACGTGGAAGCGGACGGCGACGAAGTCGCGGCCATTGTTGCGGATCGCCGCTCCCCCGGGGCGCAGGAAGCGGTCCCGGCCCGCCAGCACATTGCCATTGGTCGACAGCTTCAGTTCGCGCTCGTGCAGAAAGCCGAAGCGCTGCGCATAGCCATCGTGACGGGCAAGGAAACCCTGGCTGCCCTTCTGATCGGTGCGCTTGCAGGGCACATGCTGCGGGCCGCCGATCAAGGGCGAGCCGAGCAGGTCGTTGACACGCAGCGAGTGGCTGAAGCGCGCCGAGGACGTGTCGTTGATGGTGGCGGTCGAATGCGCCGCGGTGGCGCGGGCCAGCGGCCGGAACTCGGCGGCGCCATAGGTGTCGATGCCGGCATTGACGATGTAGTGCTGGCGGCCGGAGGACATCTCGAAGGCGAGGCAGCCGGCATGCGCGGCGTTGGAGACGTCGACCGGCGGCGGCAGGCCGGTATCGGCTATGACGGTGACGCCGCCCATCGACAGCCGTTCATAGCCGGAATGCGGCGCGTGCAGCAGCGGTGCGCCGACGGTGTCGTCGTGGCGCAGGATGGTGGCGATGCGGTCATGAATGGTCGCGCCCATGCCGTTGAAGCGGGCGAGGCTGCCGTCCTGATGGCGAAAGAAGCGCAATGCCGGCAGCATGCGGTCGATGGCGCCCATCAAGGCCGGCGGCGGCGTCTCGGCCTGGTTGGCATAGGTCTGGCGCAGCGGCAAAAGGTCGGCAAGAAGCTCGAGGACCGTCATCGGGTTGCGCGAGATATGGCCGCCGTCGGGAAGGATCTGGCGGTCGAGCTCCTCGGCGAGGTTGCGGGTGGCGCCGCGCAACGCCGATGCCGGCGCCGGCAGCGACAGAGCGGCGAAGGCGAGCGCGATACGGGCGCGCAGCCTGTCCTTGCCCTCGGGCATCGCCCGCGCCATCGAGCGGAGATAACGGATCTGCACGGCCAGCGATTTGAGGAAGGCGCGGTAAAAGGGGAATTCGGCGCCCTGCAGCACGACGGAGGAATGCTGCAGCCAGGCAATCACCCGCTTTGCGGTGGTGCCGGGCTCCCAGGCGATGCCGGAAATCTGGTTGCCGTGGATGGCGATCCAGTCGGAGACAAGGGCGCGGGCATTGGCGGCGGCGAGCTCGGTGCCGGCCGCGCGCATATGGCGCAGCCAGCGAAAGCCGTGCAACGTCTTTTGCCAGCCGCGATTGGGCACCTCGATCTGGAAGGGGGACTTGCCGCCGGTCTCGACCAGATGCCCGGACAGCGGATAGCGGCCATAGTAGATCTCAAGCGCGATCTGCGGATCGGCGAGTCTCAGGTCCGGCGGCGCGATCAGGACGCGTTCGGGCGTGCGGCCGGAATAGCGCCAGCGGTAGACCGGACCGGCGCGCAAACGCCGGCGCGTCTTGCGCCAGAACTCCTTCGCGACGAGCGTCCATAGACGCGTCGTGTTTCCGGCAACAAGTGCCAAAGCCCCTCCTGATGTCCCTGCCCAAGCACAAGCTTATATGATTCAAGAACTTATGCGAAGGCGCATTTCGCGGAAGTGAGGCCGTGCACGCAATCCGGACACGGCCCTCCCTGAAAAAGTCGGTTCATCTCGTCGATTGACGCGTCGTTTCTCGGCGCTCACTTCCGCCTGTGGCGGCCGCGGAACTCGCTTGGGGAGCAATTTTCGCGATCCCGGAACAGCCGGGAAAAATAAAACGCGTCGTGGAAACCAACCGCGGCTGCGATTGATTCGATGGGTGAATCCGAGGCGGCCAGCATTTGCTTGGCAAGATCGAGCCGGATGCGCAGTTGAAATGCCTTGGGCGACATGCCGGTGAGCCGCGCGGCCTTGCGGCGCAGCGTCGCCGGCGAGACGCCGAATTCCGCGGCGAAGGCGTCGAGGTCGATTTGCCCGACCGCGCGATTGCGCAATTCGTCGATCACATGCTGGAAGTCGGCCGCGCCCTGGCGATCTGGCTCCCGGCCGCTCCAGCCCGCCGCTTGCCGGGCGGCCCGCACGACGATCTGGTGCATGGTCGCGGCGGCTTCCGACCGGCTGAGCACGCTATCCTGCGACAGTTCGGCATGCAGCCTGTCAAACAGGCGCTGCATCTCGCCAAGATCCCGCAAGGGGACCACCGGCGCCGCCTCGATCATCAGCCGCTGCCGCGTGAAATCGCGGGTCAGGGCGCCTTCGAAGAGCGCCCAGCGCTCAAGCCATCCCGATCCGTCCGGCCCATAGGAATGCGTCCTGCCTGGGAACAGCCAGAACAGGGACGGCGCCTCGATCGCCTGCTTGCCGCCGGCCCTGGTTTCAAGCCAGCCGCGCCCTTCCTCCACCAGCACCAGGGCAAAATCGGGCAGGCTGCGCCTGGTGATTGCCTGCGTGACGCGATGGCGGCCGACCCCGGTCACCGACAGGCCGCCCGCGGCCACCGGCGGCGATCTGTACAGCGCAAAATGTCGATCGAGCATGAGCGAAAAGTCCAGCTCTGCTGTTCCGTCCATGGCCGCAATGCCACGTTCAAGGCACATACACGGGAGCTGATAACCGTCGAGGATGATTGAAATGTCAAGATCGGCCGGCATCGTCTTACCGGTTGCGCTCACGGCCAACGGCAAGGCGCTGTCGACGGCTCCGAACCGGTTGGGGTATCTGATGCCCACCGATGCTTGCGCCGGGATCGAGGCCATCCGCGAACTCTTCGGCAGGCAAGGTTATGTCTGGCTGAAGGGCTTGCTGCCGCGCGGCGATGTGATCGATTTCCGCGGCTGGGTGCTGTCGCATCTGGCCGAGAGCGGTCTGCTGATACCCGGGCACGACCCTTCGCTCGGCATCGCGGCCGTCGGCGCGTTCGACCGCCAGCTCGCCGATCGCCGTCTGATGTCTCTGGTCCGCTCGACCGCCTATGAGGGGTTTTGCGCGCAGCCGCTGATGGCGCGCCTCATGGATGCGTTCGTGGGTGGGGTGTCCTATCTCCACAAGCGCAAGATCATGCGCTTCACCCAGCCCGGCACGTCCGTCGCCACGCCGGCGCATTACGACCTCGTCTATCTGCGTGGCGGCAGCAGCCGCGTCGTCACCGCCTGGATCCCGATTGGCGACATCCCGGTCGACATGGGCGGGCTCGTCTATCTCGAAGGCTCGCACGTCGTCGGCGCCGCCATGGAGGCGCAGTTCATGAAGGACAATGCCGGGCTCAGCGCCGAGGAGCGCATCAGCGCCTACAATCGCAATATGGGCGAGGGCGGCTGGGTGTCGAAGGACCTGCCCGATATGGCGGAACGGTTCGATACGCGCTGGCTGATGGCGGACTACGAGGCGGGTGATGTCGTTCTTCACTCGCCCTACATGATCCATGCCTCGACGACCAACCAAAGCTTGACCGGGCGGATCCGGCTCTCCACCGATATCCGCTATCAGAACGTCGATGACGAGATCGATGCCCGGTGGGGGCAGCATTGGTCGCTAGACGACATGCTCTAAAGGCGGACCGATATTCAGGTGAGGCCGGCCTGCAAATGGCGGCTTCCTGCCGGTGCTCGCTTACTTCAAGCACGCTCCGCTCCGGTTCTCGGAAGCCACCATTTTCGTCCCGCCCTGACCTGAATCTCAGCCCGCCTTTGGCGCTAGGCCACTCGCCGCATACGGGCGGCGAAGAAGCCGTCCAAACCGGACAGTCCGGGCGATTCGTGCGGTAGATCGGCTGGTGTGGTGCGCAGCGTGCCGTGCGGCGTCAGGAACGGATCGATGCCGGCGATCTCGCCGGGGTGGATGGGATCGTCGGCGACATCGGCGGTATCGGCGAGGAAAGCGCGGTAAAGCTCTTCGCCTTCGAGCGGGTCGAGCGAACAGTTGGAGAAGACGATGCGCCCGCCGGGCCTGACCAGGCCGACGGCGCGGTCGAGCAGCTTGCGCTGCAGCGCGGCGAGCTTTTCGACATCGGCCATGGTCTTGGTCCACGGCACGTCGGGATGCCGCCTGACCGTGCCGGTCGAGGAGCAGGGGGCGTCGAGAAGAACGGCGTCGAACGGCTCCGCCGGCCGGTAGTCGAGCAGGTCGGTCTGCACGAGCTCGGCGGCCAGGCCGAGGCGTTCGAGATTTTGCGCCAGCCGCGTCAGCCGGTTCTTCGAAGTGTCGACGGCGGTCACGCGCGCGCCGGCAAGGATGAGCTGCGCCGTCTTGCCGCCGGGGGCAGCGCAGAGGTCGGCGACGCGCAGGCCATTGATGTCGCCGAACAGGCGGGCGGGAAGGCCGGCGGCGGCGTCCTGCACCCACCAGGCGCCTTCGGCGAAACCGGGCAGTTCGGGGACGGAGGCACTGAGCCTTTCCACCCGCACCGTGCCGGTCGGCAGGACGATGCCGCCGAGCCGCTCGGCCCAGACCGCAGGATCGGACTTGACCGAGAAATCGACCGGCGCCTCGTGGCGATGCGCGGCAAGGATTGCTTTCGCTTTGTCCGCGCCGTAGGCCGCCCTCAGCCGACCGGAAAACCAGTCCGGCGCCTCCTCGGTGGCGGCCAGCGCGGCAGCGAGTTCGGCCTCCTTGGCCCGCGCCAGCGTGCGCAGCACGCCGTTGACGAGGCCGGAAAAGCGCAGCGTGCGCGGATCGGACTTGGCGTGGGTGACGGCAAGGTCGACGGCGGCGCTGTCGGGAATGTCGAGGAACAGGATCTGCGCCGCCGCCACATGCAATATGTGCGACAGCGCGGTGGCGTTCTGCGGCAGCGGCTTTTCCAGCCGGCGGGAAAGCAGCCCGGCGATCGTCATCCGGTGGCGCAGCGCGGTGACCAGTATGGCGCGCACCAGCGCCCGGTCGCGCATGTCGAGCGCCCGGTATTGCGGGTGGCCGTTCTCGTGGTCGGTCAGGCCGTCGAGCGGCGTGCGCGCGTCGATGACAGCGGCAAGCAAGCGCGCCGCCGCCTTGCGCGCGGCGAGGCCCGCAACCGCCTCGGTCCTGTCGTCACGATCGCCTGGGGTGCGCTGCCGGCGTTTGGCGCCGCTCACGACCACGGACCCTTGGGCCCGGTCGGGTTGCGGCCCCATGGGTTGGGCCGAGGCCTGGCGGGTTGCGCCGGCTGCTCTGGCCGCACGGCCTGGTCCCATGGACCTGGCGTCCGCTCGTCGTCCACCGGATCGGATGTCGGCGCTTGGCGTGGCGCCTGCGCTGCGCGGCCGCCCATCTCGCGCGCCATCTCCTGCAGGGCGGCGATGCGGTTGTCGGTGTTGGGATGGGTGGAGAACAGACTGTCCATGCGCTCGCCGTGCAGGGGATTGATGATGAAGAGGTGCGCCGTTGCCGGATTGCGCTCGGCATCCGGGTTGCGGATGCGTTCGGCGCCGCGGGCGATCTTGTCAAGGGCAGATGCCAGCCAAAGCGGATTTCCGCAGATTTCGGCACCGCGCCGGTCGGCCTCGTATTCGCGGGTGCGGCTCACCGCCATCTGCACGATCATGGCGGCGAAGGGCGCGACCAGCATCGCCACCAGCACGCCGACGAAGCCGAACGGGTTGTTGTTGTCGCGGTTGCCGCCGAAGAAGAAAGCGAAGTTGCCGAGCATCGAGATGGCGCCGGCCAGCGTCGCGACGATGGTCATGGTCAGCGTGTCGCGGTGCTGGACATGGGCGAGTTCGTGCGCCATCACCGCCGCCACTTCCTCATGCGAGAGCTGTTCCAGCAGCCCGGTGGAGGCGGCCACGGCGGCATTCTCGGGATTGCGGCCGGTGGCGAAGGCGTTCGGCTGCGGATTGTCGATCAGATAGGTCTTCGGCATCGGCAGGCCGGCCTGCTTGGCCAACGCCTCGACGATGGCGTAGAACTCGGGCGCGTTCTTCGCATCGACCTCGACGGCGCGATTCATCGACAGCACCATCTTGTCGGCGTTCCAGTAGCTGAACAGATTCATGCCGGCGGCGATCAGCAGCGCGATCACCATGCCGCCGGAGCCGCCGATCAGGAAGCCGACGCCCATGAACAGCGCCGTCATCGCGGCAAGAAGCATGGCTGTGCGAAGGGTGTTCATCGTCTAGATCCGTCCGTGATGGCGAAAGGGGTCGATCCTTGCGAGTTCATGGCTATATGATGGGAGACACCTGCCCCTGTTTCAATGCGCCGGGACTATCGCATGACCGACCAGACCAGCAAAGCCGATGCCGCGCCGGCGAGCGACGCGCCGCAAAAGACCCTGACACCGGCGGCCAGCCGCGCGCTGGCCGAGGCTGCGGCGAGGCGCCGGAAATATCGCGAAAAGGAAGCCGCGCTGCCCAAGGAAATCGGCGGCCGCGGCGGCAAGGAACCCGGCCGCTACGGCGACTGGGAGGTGAAGGGGCTCACCAGCGATTTCTGAGAGAATATCCAGGTGAGGCCGGCCTGACCTGAATCTCACGCATCCTAGGCTGCATCGCGCTGTGGTTCGAGGACGATCCAGCCGTCGTCGGTCGCGACGCCGAGCGCGTCATAGGAGGCGATGCTGACGTGCGGTGTCGCGAGCGGGTGCGTGTGCGTGGCGCTGATCACCATCACCGTGGCACCGGCCGCTTCCGCCGCCGCGATGCCGGCCGGCGCGTCTTCGAAGATCAGGCAGTCGCGCGCATCGACGCCAAGCTTTTCGGCCGCCAGCCGGAAGCAATCGGGCGCCGGCTTGCCGCGTGTCACATCCTCCGCCGCGACGATCACGGCGGGAACCGGAATGCCGGCCGCTTCCATGCGCAGCAGCGCCAGTTCGCGCGGCGCCGAGGTGGCGATCGCCCAGCGCTCCGGCGGCAGCGAGCTCAGAAACGCCACCGCGCCGGCGATCGGCACGATGCCTTCGAGATCGGCCGCTTCGGCTTTCAGCAACGCGTCGGCCTCGAGCACCGGATCGATGCCCGGAAGCATCAGTCCGGCGATGGTCTCGACAGCCCGCTTGCCGTGGATCGTCGGTAGGAAGGCCGCCACGTCGAGGCCCTGGCGCTCAGCCCAGTCAGTCCACACCCTTTCGGCCGCGGCAATGGAATTGATCACCGTGCCGTCCATATCGAACAGGAAGGCCGCGAATTTTCTGCCTGCAAACATCTAAAATCCTGGAGGTCGTTTTCGGGAGGGACTAAGCTGCGATCGACCGTAGCCTCATGGCCGGCCCGTGGAAAGGCGCAAGGCTGCCTTTTGACACGCCGGAGCGGTGCAAACCGCTCCAATATCTGTTTTGCGCAATTCCGTACGGAAGACCACTACGCACTGTTCCTGAAAGCGTTCCAAGCGGAACCATGGCAGGCCTGCCGCGTTTGAAAGACTGTCTTCCAGAATGACCGCAGGGGGTAATCGTGATGCTGATACGGCTCGGCTACGAAATCGCCATTGAATGCACCGGAGCCACGCCGATCATCTCACTGCTCGACATTCACAGCGAGCGCCAGCCCGACATCAAGCGGCAGACGCGCGTGCTGACATCTCCTTCGGTGCCGACCAGGGTCTACCACGACCGCCACGGCAACAGCTGTCGTCGCTTCACCGCGCCCGCTGGCGGCTTTCGCATCCTCTACGACGCGGTCGTCGAGGACAGCGGCGAGCCGGACGAGGTCAACACGCTGGCCGGGGAAACGCCGGTGGCGGAACTGCCCGACGACGCGCTGGTCTATCTGCTCGGCAGCCGCTACTGCGAGACCGATCATCTCAGCGATCTCGCCTGGCAGCTGTTCGGGAACCTGCCGCCGGGCTGGGCACGGGCGCAGGCGATCGTCGATTATGTCCACAGCCGCCTGTCGTTCGGCTACGGCTATGCGCGCGCCACCCGCACGGCGGCGCAGGCGCATGAGGAGCGCGTCGGCGTCTGCCGCGACTTCGCGCATCTGGCGATCACGCTCTGCCGCGCCATGAACATCCCGGCCCGCTATGTGAACGGTTATCTCGGCGACATCGGCGTGCCTGTCGATCCGGCGCCGATGGATTTCTCGGCCTGGATCGAAGTCTTCCTCGATGGCAAATGGTACGCGTTCGATCCCCGCCACAACATTCCGAGGATCGGTCGCATCGTTATCGCGCGCGGCCGCGACGCCACCGACGTGCCGCTGCTGCACAGTTTCGGCCCACACCGGCTCACCCTGTTCAAGGTCTGGACCTATGAGCAGGAACGCAATCTGTTCAGTCCGCCCCATCACGGTCTCGACAGGACGGCCAGCGCGCGCATGCTGGCGTAGAGCAATTCCAGGAAAAGTCTGACACTGTTTCCATCAGGAATTGCGTCAAAACAAGAGACAGGGTGGTCAGCGTTTTCATGAAACGATGAACAACCCTGGTCGTCCCCCGCGACTGCCTGATCGCCCAAACGCCATGATCCGCTTCGGCACAGCGCGCCTGTGCCGGACTGGGACCGCGTTTCGCGGCTCGGCGGCGCGAAGGCCGTTCATGGTAAGCGCTTCCTAAACGACGGCACGCCTGCGGCTTTTTGTTTACCGGCCGTTCACCTTGTGCCGCTTCGAACACAAGCAAAAACAAGAGCTTGACCAGAAGACGCCGGATTCCATCCGGCGTGACGGCCCAACCGGCCGGAATCCTGCACCGCATCCGTCAGACGGCTTCGAGGCCGATAGCGAATGGAGGCGGAAGATGCGGCGTTTTGCAGGTCTTGTTCAGGGCGGCTTTGCCAGGGATCGCGGCGGAAACTTCGCCATCCTGTTCGGCTTTGCCGCGTCGGTGCTGGCGCTCGGCGTCGGCTTCGGCGTCAACATCACCCAGCTCTACAATGCCCAATCGAGCCTGCAGGGCGTGGTCGACGCAGCGGTCACCTCGACGGCGCGGGATCTTACCACCGGCGTCATCAAGGAAGCCGATGCGAACAAGTCGGTGCAGGCGTTTCTCGACGCCAACAGCGCGGCCGGCATCCTGGAGGCCGATCAGATCGTCCTCGACAGGCTGACGGTCGACAAGACCGCAAAGACCGTCCGGGCGGACGTGCATGTCGATGTCGCCTTCTACTTCCCGCTGTTTAGCATGGGCGACACCAAGCGCGTCGCGGTCTCCACCACGGCGCTCTATTCCGACAAGACAATCGAGGTGGCGATGATGCTCGACGTCACCGGTTCGATGGCTCCCGACAAGCGCGCCAAGACCAACAAGATCGGCGACCTGCAGGCCGCCGCTTCGGACGCCGTCAGCGATCTGCTCGGCCAGAACCGCGACCCCAGCAATCCGCGTGTGCGCGTATCGATCGTCCCCTATGCCGAGGCCGTCAACACAGGCGGCCTGGCCGGCACCGTGTTCGTCGAGACGACGAATGGCCCGAAGGTTCCGCCGCCGATCGATGCGCCTGTCTCGGCTTCGGCGACGTCGGCGCCGGACAAATGCGCGACCGAGCGCAAGGACAAGGACGGCTATGCCGACTATTCCTCCGACGGACCCTACACGCTGCGTCTCGACAACAAGGGCAAGACCTACCAGGGCAAGGTCAACCGCGACTACCGCATGAAAGTATGCCCTTCGGCGGCCCTCGTTCCGCTGACGGCCGATGAAGGAAAGCTGCTCACCGCCATCGATCATTTCAGCGCCGCGGGCGTCACGGCCGGCGGGATCGCCGCGCAGTGGGGCTACTACATGCTCTCCCCGGCGTGGCGCTCCGCCATCGCCGATGCCGGCCTCGGCGCCGGTCCCGCCAATTTCGACAGCAGGAAGGTGGCCAAGATCGCCATCCTGATGACGGACGGCCAGTTCAACACCGCTTTCGCCGGAGCACGCGGCGCGCCCAAAGCACAGGACGCCGGCCAGATGTCGCGCGGCAACGCCGAAAGCATCTGCTCCAACATGAAGCGCGACGGCATCGAGATCTTCACCATCGGCTTCGATCTCAACGATCCGTCGATGACGACGACGGAGCGCAACCAGGCAAAGACCTTGCTCAAGGATTGCGCCACGGCGGATACGTCGTCGCTCAAGCACTATTATGAGGCGGCGAACGGTCCGGAACTGGCCGAAGCCTTCGGCAAGATCACCAAGAATATCGAGAAGCTCACAATCAATCGCTGAGGCGTTCCCCGGCGAGCCTGCGCAACTCCCATATACGGAAAAGGCCGCCGCTTCTTGACGAAGCCGGCGGCCTTCCGTGTTTCCGTCCATGGCGCGGTCTCTGGCGGTGATGCCATCGCATCACCTGCCGCGCTTCTCGCGCCTTAACGGGAAGACTGCTTCCCGAAAGTGCAATCCGCTGAGGCCACGTTCTGGAAAACGAAATCACTCGACATCGGATCACCTCCTTTCGATCTGTTGAACACACCTTCATGATGGGGTGCGTTGCAGCAAAAGACAAGGGGCAGACGAAAACGGTGCGCGGCGCCTTGGTCAGACGAAGCGCATCGGCGCGCCGATCTCGACCCGCGCCGGCCGGTCGACGGTGCAGTAGACGCCGAGATTGTGGGCGTTGTGGCGCACCAGATTGCGCAGGATGCCGGGATCGCTGTCGAAACCGTCCTGGGCGATGATGGTGAAGCCGCAGCGCCGGCACGGCTCCGAGACGGTCAGCAGCAGGTCGCCGACGGCCAGCTTGCGGCCGATCCATTCGGTTTCGGGAAACGAGCCCTCGACCGGTTCCATGTCGACGACGATGTTCGGGCGGAAGCGGCGTGGGTCGGCCGCCCCTTCCGGATGCAGCGCCTTCAGCCGCGCCAGCGAGGCGGTGGTCAGCAGATGGATCGGCGCCTTGGCGTAGCGCGCCTCGGTCAGCGGGCCGGCATAGGAGGGCGCGGCGTTTTCCTGGCCGAACGGCCGGATCGAGGCTTCGAAGCCGAGGAAGGCCGACACGGCGCGGTCGCCTTCGGCCCCGGGCGCCGCCAGCCAGCCGCCGCCGGGGACGGCGACTTCCAGCTCGCGGGCCTTCGACAGCCGGGTGCGGATCAACGGCACCTTGTGCCATTTCGCCTCGCGGTCCGGGCGTGCGATCTCACCGTTTGTCGCATCGACGAGGCCGAACAGGCGGTCGCCGGCGACGGTGCGGCTCCCGACCTCGATCGCGTCCTGGCGCTCACCGGCGAGCGAGCTTGCCGGATAGCGCCAGAGCTGGCTGACCGTGCCCAGGGCCGCGGCGTCGGCCATCAGCTCTTCTTGTTCTGCCGGTTGGCGACGAGGTCGTCGACGACGGCCGGATCGGCCAGCGTCGAGGTGTCGCCGAGCGCGCCGAAATCGTCCTCGGCGATCTTGCGCAGGATGCGGCGCATGATCTTGCCCGAGCGGGTCTTCGGCAGGCCCGGCGCGAACTGGAGCTTGTCGGGCGTGGCGATGGCGCCGATCTCCTTGCGGACATGGTCGACCAATTCCTTGCGCAGGCCGTCGCTCGGCGTCTCGCCGGCCATCAGCGTGACATAGCAGTAGATGCCCTGGCCCTTGATATCGTGCGGATAGCCGACGACCGCGGCCTCGGAGACCTTGTCATGGCTGACCAGCGCCGATTCGACCTCGGCGGTGCCCATGCGGTGGCCGGAGACGTTGAGGACGTCGTCGACGCGGCCGGTGATCCAGTAATAGCCGTCGGCGTCGCGGCGGCAGCCGTCGCCGGTGAAGTACTTGCCCTTGTAGGTCGAGAAATAGGTCTGCACGAAACGGTCGTGGTCGCCATAGACGGTGCGCATCTGGCCGGGCCAGGAATCGGTGATGCAGAGATTGCCGTCGGCGGCGCCCTCGAGCACCTTGCCGTCGCCGTCGACCAGTTGCGGCTGGACGCCGAAGAAGGGCCGCGTCGCCGAGCCGGCCTTGAGGTTGGTCGCGCCGGGCAGCGGCGTGATCAGGATGCCGCCGGTCTCGGTCTGCCACCAGGTGTCGACGATCGGCACCTTGCCGTTGCCGACGACGTTGAAATACCACTCCCAGGCTTCCGGATTGATCGGCTCGCCGACCGAGCCCAGCACGCGCAACGACTTGCGCGAGGTCTTCGTCACATGGCTGTCGCCGGCGCCCATCAGCGCGCGCAGCGCCGTCGGCGCGGTGTAGAAGATGTTGACCTTGTGCTTGTCGATGACTTCCCAGAAGCGCGACTGCGAGGGGTAGTTCGGCACGCCCTCGAACATCAGCGTGGTGGCGCCGTTGGCGAGAGGGCCGTAGACGATGTAGCTGTGGCCGGTGACCCAGCCGACATCGGCTGTGCACCAGTAGATGTCGCCGTCGTGGTAGTCGAAGACATATTGGTGCGTCATCGAGGCGTAGACGAGATAGCCGGCGGTGGTGTGCAACACGCCCTTCGGCTTGCCGGTCGAGCCGGAGGTGTAGAGGATGAACAGCGGATCCTCGGCCTTCATCCTCTCCGGCTTGCAGTCGGCCTTAACGGTGGCGGCTTCCTCGTGGTACCAGACGTCGCGCCCCGGCGCCCAGCCGACCTTGCCGCCGGTGCGGCGCACCACCACCACCTTGTCGACCGCGGTGCCGGCCCTAGCGGCGATCTCGATCGCCTTGTCGGTGTTTTCCTTCAACGGCACATGCTTGCCGCCGCGCAGGCCCTCGTCAGCGGTGATGACGATGGTCGACTTGCAGTCGTCGATGCGGCCGGCCAGCGCGTCCGGCGAGAAGCCGCCGAAGACGACCGAATGGATGGCGCCGATCCGCGTGCAGGCCAGCATCGCATAGGCTGCTTCCGGGATCATCGGCATGTAGATGGTGACGCGGTCGCCCTTCTTGACGCCGTGCTTCTTCAGCACATTGGCGAAGCGGCAGACATGCACGTAGAGCTCGTTGTAGGTGACCTTCCTGTCGTCATAGGGATTGTCGCCTTCCCAGATGATGGCGGTCTGGTCGCCGCGCTTCTTCAGGTGGCGGTCGATGCAGTTCCAGGACACGTTGGTCTCGCCGTCCTCGAACCATTTGATCGAGACCTTGCCGTCGAAGGAGGTGTTCTTGACCTTGCTGAAAGGCTTGAACCAGTCGATGCGCTTGCCGTGCTTGCCCCAGAACTTGTCCGGGCTCTTGATGCTGTCGGCGTACCATTTGAGATAGGTATCGTTGTCGATCAGCGCGTTCTTCTTCCACGCCGGCTGCACCCGATGGACGTGAACCTCGGACATTCTTCGCTTTCCTCCCGGACTGTTCCGCCGGCTTGAAGCGCCGGCGGCGACGCGGCGACGCGGCCGCGAATTCGGGCGCATTATTAACAGTTCCGCGCCGACGGCAATATTAGACGTTGGATTCGCGCGGCGGGATGACGCAGGGGCATCGCACCGCCCTGTCAGCACTCTCCGCCCATCGCTGCTAACTGCATGTTTTGGCGAAGGAAAAGGCCGATACGATCAGAAAAAATCAATAGACAGTTAAGCAACTGAGCGCAGAATCCGACATTGGGAGGAAAGGAGATCGTCGCAGGGGGCTGCAATGTATGATCATTCCGAAATCGATCTGATGCTCAAGGGGTATGGGCTGACCACGGCCAAGATTCTCTATCATTTCCCCGACCATCCGCATCTCTTGCAGAGCTACATCTGGCAGGACTACGACATCGCGCCGAAGTTTCCGGTGCTGATCCGCTTCATCGAGTTCTGGAAGGCCAAGCTCGACGGGCCGCTGCATTCGGTGACCTACACGCACCAGACGCTGATCGCGCCGAACGAGTGGCGCAAGGTGGATGGAGAGTTCGTGCTGCATTGAGGCTAATCTCCCCCCTTGAGGGGGAGATGGCCGCAAAGCGGCCAGAGGCGGTCGTCTCACATAGAGCGCGACGCCCTTGCGGAATCGTGAAGATCAAGTCGGCGCTTCACGCGCGGCGACCCCTCTGTCGCCTTTGGCGACATCTCCCCCTCGAGGGGGGAGACTAGGCGGCGCCAGCCCTCACACCGCCGGCGGATTGAGCCGGGCGAAACCTTCCTGCCGGCGATAGGGGAAGTACGGGTAAGGCGCTGTGACTTCGCTTGCCGTGTCGAGCTTCTTCATCTGCTCCAGCGTCAACGCCCAGCCGACGGCGCCGAGGTTCTGGCGCAACTGCTCCTCGTTGCGGGCGCCGATGATGACGGAGGAGACGGTCGGCCGCTGCAGGAGCCAGTTGATGGCGATCTGCGGCACGGTCCTGCCGGTCTCGGCGGCGACAGCCTCAAGCGCATCGACAACCTTGTAGAGATGCTCGTCCTCGACCGGCGGGCCGAAGCTCGCCGTGTCGTGCAGCCGGCTCCTTTCCGGCAGGGGCTGCCCGCGGCGGATCTTGCCGGTCAGCCGGCCCCAGCCGAGCGGGCTCCACACCAGCGCCCCGACGCCCTGGTCGAGGCCGAGCGGCATCAGCTCCCATTCATAGTCGCGGCCGAGAAGCGAATAGTAGACCTGATGCGCGGCGTAGCGCGCATAGCCGTGCTGCTCCGCCAGACCGAGCGACTTCATCACCTGCCAACCGGAAAAATTGGAGACGCCGACATAGCGCAGCTTGCCGGCGCGCACGAGGTCGTCCAGCGTCGACAGCACCTCCTCAATCGGCGTGCCGGCATCGAAGGCGTGCAATTGCAAGAGGTCGATATAGTCGGTGCCGAGACGCCTGAGCCCGTCCTCCACCGCCTTGATCAGACGCGAGCGCGAGGAGCCGTAGTCGGCTGGCCCGTCGCCCATCGGCAGCGATGTCTTGGTCGAGATCAGCACGGCGTCGCGGCGGCCCTTGATCGCCGCGCCCAGCACCTCTTCCGAAGCGCCGTTCGAATAGACATCGGCGGTGTCGAAGAGGTTGACGCCGGCCTCGAGGCAGATGTCGACCAGCCGGCGCGCCTCCTGCGCATCGCTGTTGCCCCAGGCGCCGAACAGCGGGCCGGAGCCGCCAAAGGTGCCGGCCCCGAACGAGAGCGCCGGAACCTTCAGGCCCGAGGCGCCAAGACGTCGATAGTCCATTTTTTGCTCCTGTGGTGTCGAAGGGGTTGTCGGGTTGTTACGAGCGGGCGGATGCCGGCTCGCCTAATGTCGTGGTGCGATCGAGGCGCAGCGCCAGTGCCGTGACGCCGAGTGCCGAAAGCGGCAGCAGGGCGGCAACCCAGGTCACTGCGCCGAGGCCCGGACCGTGGGAGATGACCGCGCCGCCCAGCCAGGCGCCGGCCGCATTGCCGAGGTTGAAGGCGGCGATGTTGAAGGAGGAGGCGAGGCTCTGCCCGGCGCCTTCGGCCTTTTCCAGCACCCACATCTGCAGCGGCGCCACGGTGGCGAAGGCAGCGGCGCCGAGCAGGCCGACAAACATGACCGCCAGCACCTGGCTCTGCAGGGCGAACGTCATCAGGCCAAGTACCAGCGCCAGCACGATCAAGCTGCCAAGCACGGACGGTACCAGCCAGCGGTCGGCGGCCTTGCCGCCGACCAGGTTGCCGGCGATGAGGCCGCCGCCGAAGACCAGCAGGATCGGCGACACCGCCGCTTCCGGAAAGCCGCTGATTTCGGTCAGCATCGGAGCGATGTAGGTGAAGACGGCAAAGACGCCGGCATAGCCAAGCACGGTGGTGGCGAAGCCGAGCAGGACGGGTGCGCGGCCGAGCACCGCGAGATCGGCGCGCAGATTGCTCTTCTGGGGCTCTGGCTGGTCGCGCGGCACCAGGGCCAAGATGACCGCGAAGGCCGCGATGCCAACCAGCGTCACCGCCCAGAAGGTGGCGCGCCAGCCGAAGGCCTGGCCGAGCCAGGTGCCGAAGGGAACGCCGAGGATATTGGCGACGGTCAGCCCGGTGAACATCAGCGCGATCGCCGAGGCTTTCCTGTTGGGCGCGACCAGCCCGGTTGCCACGACCGAGCCGACGCCGAAGAAGGTGCCGTGGGCAAAGGCGGTGAGCACGCGGGCGCCCATGAGCGTCCAGTAATCGGGAGCGAGCGCGCAGGCCAGATTGCCAAGGGTGAAGATCGCCATCAGCGCCAGGAGCACGGTCTTGCGCGGCCAGCGGCCGGTGGCGATGGTGAGCAGCGGCGCGCCGATAACGACGCCCAGCGCATAGCCGGAGATCAGCTGGCCGGCGGCCGAGATCGAGACTCCAAGATCGCCGCTGACCTCGAGCAGCAGGCCCATGATGACGAATTCGGTGACGCCGATGCCAAAGGCGCCGGCGGCAAGGGCATAGAGAGCAAGAGGCATGGCGATCTTCCCGTTGGTGGTGCCGGGACGCACTTCCCCGCGTCCCGGCTCGGAAGATCGTGTTGCTGCCGTCTGTGAACCAGACTTGCCCGAGGCACATCGGTTGTGAAATAGATTCTTAGATGGCGAGATCAGAGATAAACCGCTCCGGCGAGATCGAGGTGTTTGTACGCGTCGTCGAGGCTGGCAGCTTTTCGGCTGCGGCGCGGGCGCTGCGCATGACGCCGTCGGCGGTGAGCAAGCTGATCGCGCGGCTGGAGGCGCGGCTCGGCGCCCGCCTGGTCAGCCGTTCGACGCGCAGGCTGCAGCTCACGCCGGAAGGGGCCGCCTTCCACGACAGCGGCGTGCGCATCCTGGCCGACATGGCGGCGGCCGAGCGCGAGGCAGCAGCGGGTGCCGCGCCGCGCGGCCTGCTCAGGATCAACTCCTATGTGCCGTTCGGCCAGCACCGGCTGATCCCGCTTTTGCCGAGCTTCCTAGAGCGCTATCCCGAAGTCTCGGTCGACGTCGTCCTGACCGACCATGTCATCGACCTGATGGAGGAGCGCGCCGATGTCGCCATCCGCGCCGGGCCGCTCGGCGAATCACGGCTGGTGGCACGCAAGCTCGGGCAGAGCGGCGTGGTGGTGGTCGCGGCACCTTCCTACCTCGATGCGCGCGGCACGCCGCGCGCGCCGGCCGATCTCGATCGCCACAACCGCATGGGCTTCCGCTTCGCGCGCCATATCGACGGCTGGCCGTTTGCCGACAGGGCCGGCCGTGCCACCGTGGTCCCAATCACGGGCAATGCCCAGGTTAGCGACGGCGAGGCGATGCGGCTGATGGCGCTTGCCGGCGCGGGCATCGCCCGGCTGGCGCGCTGGCATGTCGAGCCCGACATCGCCGCCGGCCGGCTGGTGCCGTTGCTCGAGGATTTCAATCCCGGCGACGAGGAAATGACCCACGCCGTCTATGTCGGCCAGGGCAAGCACCTGCCGGCCAGGGTGCGTGCCTTTCTCGATTTTCTGGTCGAAACGGTGCGGCTCTGAACGAGGAAGCCGCGCGCCCGAGGGACGCGCGGCTGCTCAGACGAAGCGGACGAACTAGGCCTTCGGCACGAACGGCGCCGGGCGCCGGCCCGCGCCCTGCCGGTCCAGCATCCAGCCAGGATATTCGGAGGGCAGCGCGCTGACCTCGTCCAGCCTGGCGAGATCCTCGGCGTCGAGCTTCAGCGCGGTGGCGGCAAGGTTCTGCTCGAGCTGGTCCATGCGGCTGGCGCCGATGATGACGCTCATCACGAAGGGCTTGGCCAGCACGTAGCCGAGCGCCGCCGTGGCAACGCTGACATCGTGCTTCCTGGCGATCTCGCGCATGACGGCGACCGCCGCCCAGGCGCGATCCTCGTTGACCGGCGGGAAGTTGAAGGAGGCGCGGCGGCCCTCCCCATTGCCGGGCGCGCCCGGACCGTATTTGCCGGAGAGCAGCCCGCCGGCCATCGGTGACCAGACCATCAGGCCGAGCTTCTCCTCATTGAGCAGCGGCACGATCTCGCGTTCGAGGTCGCGGCCGGCGATCGAATAGTAGGACTGCACGGTCTCGAAGCGGGCAAATCCCTTGCGCTCTGCAATGCCCAGCGCCTTGGCGATGCGCCAGGCCTGCCAGTTGGAGACGCCGACGTAACGCACCTTGCCACTGGACACGAGATCGTCGAGCGCCCGCAGCGTCTCGTCGATCGGGCTCACCGTGTCGGTGCCGTGCAGCTGGTAGAGGTCGATGTGATCGAGCTGCAGCCGTTCGAGGCTGGCCTCGACCGAATCCATGATGTGGCCGCGGGAGGAGCCGCGCTGGTTCGGGCCCTCGCCCATGACGCCATGCACCTTGGTGGCGATGATGACGTCCGACCTTTTGACGCCGAGATCGCGGAGCGACTGGCCGAGCAGTCTTTCGGAGGCGCCGAAGGAATAGACGTCGGCCGTGTCGAAGAAGTTGACGCCGGCGGCAATCGAACGGCCGACGATCTCGTTGACGCCTTTCTGGTCGAGGCTGGCGATCAGCCCCCATTGGGCGTTCTCGCCGGCGGCGCCGAAGGTCATGGTGCCGAGGCAAAGTTCGGAGACGAACAGCCCGGTGTTTCCGAGTTGATTGTAGCGCATGGTGGGAGCTCCAGGGAGGATTGGGAATGACGCTGAACAAATAGGAACGGCACGTTCCGTTTCAAGCGCTGGAGCAAGCGCGGCGAGCAACTGGCTCAAGAGAACCGTCGGGGAGCCACCGCTAGGCCTGGCAAGCCTTTGCGGCAAGATTCATCGCCCAGCTATCGGCTGCCGAAGATCGCCGAGCCGACCCGGACGCCGGTCGCGCCGAAGGCGATCGCCGTCTCGTAGTCGCCGGACATGCCCATCGAGAGCTTCGCGACGCCTGCCTCCTTGCCGAGCTTCTCCAGCAGCGCGAAGTGCGGGCCGGGGTTCTCATCAGCCGGCGGGATGCACATCAGGCCTTCGATGGCGAGGCCGTGCACCTCTTGGCAGCGCCTGACGAAGGCGACCGCCTCGCGCGGCTCGATGCCGGCCTTTTGCGGCTCCGAGCCGGTGTTGACCTGAACGTAGAGTTTTGGCTTCCGGCCCTGCCGTGCGATCTCCTTGGCAAGTTCGGCGGCGATCTTCTCGCGGTCCACGGTCTCAATGACGTCGAACAGCGCGACCGCTTCCTTGGCCTTGTTCGACTGCAGCGGACCGATCAGATGCAATTCGATGCCGGGAAATTGATGCTTCAGCGCCGGCCATTTGCCTTGCGCCTCCTGCACGCGGTTCTCCCCGAAGGCGCGCTGGCCGGCGTCGATGACCGGGCTGATCGATGCGGCCTCGAAGGTCTTCGACACCGCCACCAGCGTGACCGCGCCTTGGTTGCGGCCGGCCTCGCGCTCGGCGGCGGTAATCCTTGCCTTGACGGCAAAAAGCTGTTCGACGGCGCTCGTCATGCCCATATCCTGCCTGTAGTTTTGGTCCTCGCCGGCTCGCCGCAGTTGACGGGTCCGGCAATCCATGGTGAACACCGCGACGACATTTTCCTGGGCCGCCGGGCATTGCCCCGCGGTTCGTGCCAGCTTTTAAGTGAAAAACATCCGATGGCAACCGAACGATACAATCCGCGCGCGTCAGAGCCCAAATGGCAGAAGGCCTGGGCCGAAAAGAAGCTGTTCGAGGCCGACAACGCCGATCCGAAGCCGAAATACTACGTGCTGGAGATGTTCCCCTATCCGTCGGGACGCATCCATATCGGCCACACCCGCAACTACACGATGGGCGACGTCGTGGCGCGCTACAAGCGCGCCAAGGGTTTCAACGTGCTGCACCCGATGGGCTGGGACGCCTTCGGCATGCCGGCCGAGAACGCGGCGATGCAGAACAAGGTCCACCCCAAGGACTGGACCTATGAGAACATCGCCACCATGCGCGAGCAGCTCAAGGTCATGGGCCTGTCGCTCGACTGGGCGCGCGAGTTCGCCACCTGCGACGTCGACTACTACCACCGCCAGCAGATGCTGTTCCTCGACTTCGTCGAGAAGGGGCTGGTGACGCGCAAATCCTCCAAGGTCAACTGGGACCCGGAGGACATGACCGTGCTCGCCAACGAGCAGGTCATCGACGGTCGCGGCTGGCGCTCCGGCGCGCTGGTCGAGCAGCGCGAACTGACGCAGTGGTTCTTCAAGATCACCGACTTCGCGCAGGACCTGCTGGATTCGCTCGAAGGCCTCGACGAATGGCCGGAGAAGGTCAAGCTGATGCAGCACAACTGGATCGGCCGCTCGGAAGGGCTGCTGATCCGCTGGCCGCTGGCCAAGCCGGTCGCCGGCGAGCATGAGCTGGAGGTCTACACGACCAGGCCGGACACCATTTTCGGCGCCTCGTTCATGGCGGTCGCCGCCGACCATCCGTTGGCCAAGAAGGCCGCCGAGGATAATGTCGAGCTGGCCAAGTTCATCGACGAGGTCCGCCACATGGGCACCTCGGTGGCGGCGCTCGAGACGGCCGAGAAGAAGGGCTTCGACACCGGCATCCGCGTCGTCCATCCGTTCGACGAGAACTGGACGCTGCCGGTCTATGTCGCCAATTTCGTGCTGATGGAATACGGCACCGGCGCCATCTTCGGCTGCCCGTCCGGCGACCAGCGCGACCTCGACTTCGCCAACAAATACGGCCTGCCGGTGATCCCGGTGGTGATGCCGGAAGGCGGCGACGCCAAGACCTTCCAGATCATCGAGGAGGCCTATGTCGACGACGGCGTGATGATCAATTCGCGCTTCCTCGACGGCATGAAGCCGGAGAAGGCCTTCGACGAGGTGGCCAAGCTGCTGGAAAAGAAGACGATCGGCAACCGGCCGATGGCCGAGCGCAAGGTGAACTTCCGCCTGCGCGACTGGGGCATTTCGCGCCAGCGCTACTGGGGCTGCCCGATCCCGATGATCCACTGCGAGGATTGCGGCGTGGTGCCGGTGCCGAAGGCCGACCTGCCGGTCAAGCTGCCCGACGACATCGAGTTCGACCGGCCGGGCAACCCGCTCGATCGCCACCCGACCTGGCGGCACGTCAATTGCCCGCAATGCGGCAAGCCGGCGCGGCGCGAGACCGACACGATGGACACGTTCGTCGATTCGTCCTGGTATTTCGCGCGCTTCACCGCGCCGTGGGCCAACGATCCGACTGAGCCGAAGGCGGCCGACGAATGGCTGGCGGTCGACCAGTATATCGGCGGCATCGAGCACGCGATCCTGCATTTGCTCTATTCGCGCTTCTTCACCCGTGCCATGCGCGAGACCGGCCACCTCGATCTCGCCGAACCGTTCAAGGGCCTGTTCACGCAAGGCATGGTGGTGCACGAGACCTACCGGGTCGGCGGCCCGTCCAACAACGGACGCTGGCTGTCGCCGAGCGAGGTCAGGCTCGAGGACGACGGCGGCAAGCGCCGCGCCGTCGATATCGCCACCGGCGAGGAGGCCGTCATCGGCCCGCTGGAGAAGATGTCGAAGTCGAAGAAGAACACGGTGAGCCCGGAAGAGATCACCGACGGCTACGGCGCCGATACCGCGCGCTGGTTCATGCTGTCGGATTCGCCGCCCGAGCGCGACGTCGAATGGACCGACGATGGCGCCGCCGGCGCGCATCGCTTCGTCCAGCGCATCTGGCGCCTGGTGTCGATCGCGGCCGAATCGCTCACCGGCGTGAAGCCCGAGGCGGCGGGAGAGGGCGAGGCTGGCGCTGTCTCCAAGGCCGCGCACAAGATCCTCAAGGCGGTCGGCGAGGATATCGAGAAGCTCGGCTTCAACCGCGCCATCGCCCGCATCTACGAGCTGGCCAACGCCCTGACCACGCCGCTCAACGAGGCGGCCGAAGGCAAGGCGGACGCGGCGCTGAAAGGCGCCTGCCGCGAGGCGGTGGAGATCCTGGTGCACCTGATCGCGCCGGTCATGCCGCATCTGGCCGAGGAGTGCTGGGAAACGCTGGGCGGCACAGAATTGGTCGCCGAACGGCCGTGGCCGGTCTACGATCCGGCGCTGGTCGTCGACAACGAGATCGTGCTTCCCGTCCAGGTCAACGGCAAGAAGCGCGGGGATTTGACAATTGCCCGCGACGCGGACCAAGGTGCGGTCGAAAAAGCGGTGCTGGCCCTCGACTTCGTGCAGAAAGCGCTGGAAGGTAAGGCGCCCCGCAAGGTGATCATCGTGCCGCAGAGGATCGTCAATGTCGTTGCCTGATCGGGAAAAGACTGGTGTGGCGCGTTCGCTCGGCCGCACCGCGTTGTACGGCCTGGTCGCCTCGCTGGCATTGGTGTCGGCCTGCACTGTCAGGCCGCTCTATTCGAACGCGCCGCTCACCGCCGGCTCCACTGTCGGCGCCGCCGCTGAACTGGCGTCGATCTCGGTCAAGCCGGTCAAGACCCGCTACGCGCAGCAGGTGCGCAACAATCTGATCTTCGGCTTCGGCCAGGGCGCCGGCGAGCCGGCAACGCCGGCCTACATCCTCGATCTCGGCGTCACCGAACTGGTCGAATCGGCAGCACTTGTGCAGATCCAGACCGACGAGGACGAGCCGACCGCGGGCACGGTGACGCTGACCTCGTCCTATGTGCTGACCGATGCGAGCACGGGCACGGTCATCGCCACCGGCAAGCGCTCGGTGCCGTCGTCCTTTGACCGGCCGCGCCAGGAATATGCGTCCTACCGGGCGCAGATCGATGCCGAGAACCGCGCCGCGCGCGAGCTGGCGGACCTGCTCAGGCTCTCGGTCGCGCAGGATCTGGTCAAGCACGGCAAGAAGGCCTGAGAGACCGTTTGGAAATTCTACTCCGGCGGCCATCTGCCGGCGCTTCCGGTGCTCTGACCTGAATGTCCGCTGCGCTCCGGTTCTCGAAACCACCGCCATATGACTCGCCAGAGCGAATTTCGAAACGGTCTCTGAGCGTTTCCGACTTTGCTGTTTGCAACAAAAAAAGGCCGGTCGCCTGGCCTTTTTTCGTATCGTTGAGACGAGATCAGCCGATCTTCTGGCCGGTCTTGGCCCAGTCGGCGAGGAAGGCGGCAAGGCCCTTGTCGGTCAGCGGATGGCTGACCAGGGCCTTCAGCGTCGCCGGCGGCGCGGTGATGACATCGGCGCCGATCAGCGCCGCCTGCTTGACGTGGTTCACGGTGCGCACCGAGGCGGTCAGGATCTCGGTCTGGTAGTCGTAGTTGTCGTAGATCTGCCGGATCTCCTGGATCAGCTCCATGCCGTCCGAGCCGGTGTCGTCGATGCGGCCGACGAAGGGCGAGATGAAAGAGGCGCCGGCCTTGGCGGCGAGCAGCGCCTGGTTGGCGGAGAAGCAGAGCGTGACGTTGACCATGCGCTTCATCTCGGTGCGGATGGTCTTGCAGGCCTTCAGCCCGTCCAGCGTCAGCGGCACCTTGATGCAGACATTGGGGGCGATCTTGGCCAGCACCTCGGCCTCGGCCATCATCTGCTTGTATTCGGTCGCCACGACCTCGGCCGAGACCGGGCCCTCGACGATGTCACAGATCTGCTTGGTCACCTCGGCAATCTTGCCACCCGATTTCAGGATCAGCGAGGGATTGGTGGTGACGCCATCGAGCAGCCCCAGATCGTTCAGCTCGCGGATTTCCTTGATATCGGCGGTGTCGACAAAAAATTTCATCGCGGTCTCCTGAAGATTTTCATGTGCATGACATGCAGCTTGGGGGTCGGCCTTTGCTCTAGACCAAAGTCGGGGCAAGGTCACGCCTCATGATGGAAGATTCGCCCTTTGTCGCGGCCGCGCCGGTGCTGGTGCCGATGCCGGCCGAGCGGCCCTACACCTATGCGGTGCCGGCCGGCATGCGCGTGGTGCCGGGTTCGATCGTGCGCGTGCCGCTGGGGCCCCGGCAGGTCGCCGGCATCGTCTGGGACGGCACCGTCGAGACGGTCGACGCGAGGAAATTGCGGCCAATCGAGCAGGTGTTCGATTGCCCGCCGATCGACCGCGCGATGCGCCGCTTCGTCGACTGGATCGCGCAATACACGCTGGCGGCGCCGGGCATGGTGGCGCGCATGCTGCTTCGTGCGCCTGAGGCCTTCGACCCGGAGCCCTGGATCGAAGGCCTGCAGCTCACCCTGGCCAGACCCGACCGGATGACCGAGGCGAGGGCGCGCGTGCTGGCGACGGCCGAGGGCGGCCTCGCCTGGACGCGCTCGGGCCTGGCGCATGCGGCCGGCGTGTCGTCGGCGGTCATCGACGGCTTGCGGGCGCAAGGCGTGTTCGAGACGGTGATGATCCCGCCGCGGCCGGTGGTGGCGGCACCCGATCCGGCCTACGCGCAGCCGGCGCTGATGCCCGACCAGGAGGACGCGGCGGCCCTGCTGCGCGCCGGTGTCGCGGCGAACGCCTTCGGCGTCACCCTGCTCGACGGCGTCACCGGATCCGGCAAGACCGAGGTCTATTTCGAGGCGGTGGCGGCGGCGCTCGACCAGGGCAGGCAGGTGCTGATCCTGCTGCCGGAAATCGCGCTGACCCATGCCTTCCTGGAACGCTTCCAGGACCGGTTCGGCGCCAAGCCGGCCGAGTGGCATTCGGACCTGCCGCCGAGGATGCGCGAGAAAGTCTGGCGGCAGGTGGCGGAAGGCGGCGTGCGCGTCGTCGCCGGCGCGCGCTCGGCGCTGTTCCTGCCTTTCCCTGAGCTTGGCCTGGTCGTCGTCGACGAGGAGCACGACCCCGCCTACAAGCAGGAGGATCGCGTCTTCTACAATGCCCGCGACATGGCGGTGGTTCGCGGCCACATAGGCGGCTTCCCGATCGTGCTCGCCTCGGCGACGCCGTCGGTCGAAAGCCGGGTCAATGCCAGCCAGGGCCGCTATCATCGGGCGGTGCTTTCGTCGCGCTTTGCCGAGGCCGCGCTGCCCGACCTGAAGTCGATCGACATGCGACGGGCGCCGCCGGCGCGCGGCGGCTTCCTGTCGCCGCTGCTTCTCGACCAGATGCGGCGCACGCTGGAGAAAAAGGAGCAGTCGCTCTTATTCCTCAACCGGCGCGGCTACGCGCCGCTGACGTTGTGCCGCGTCTGCGGCCACCGCTTTGGCTGTCCGGTCTGCTCGGCCTGGCTGGTCGAGCACCGCTTTCGCGGCCAGCTTGTCTGCCACCATTGCGGGCACAATGAGCGTCGGCCGGAGGCGTGCCCGGAATGCGGCACGCTCGACCATCTGGTCGCTTGCGGTCCCGGCGTCGAGCGCATTGCCGAGGAGGTGGTGGCGCATTTCCCCGACGCCCGCACCATCGTGCTCTCGTCCGACCTGATGGGCGGCGTGCGACGGCTCAGGCTCGAGTTGGAAGCCATCGCCAATGGCGAGGCCGACATCGTCATCGGCACGCAGCTCGTCGCCAAGGGCCACAATTTTCCCAACATGACATTGGTCGGCGTGGTCGACGCCGATCTCGGCCTCGCCAATGGTGATCCGCGCGCGGCCGAGCGAACCTTCCAGCTGCTCAGCCAGGTGACGGGTCGCGCCGGCCGCACCGGCAAGAAGAGCCTCGGCCTGCTGCAGACCTACCAGCCGGACCATCCGGTGATGCGGGCCATCGTCTCCGGCGATGCCGAGGCGTTTTACGAGCGCGAGGTCGCCGAGCGCGAGCGGGCGGCGCTGCCGCCCTTCGGCCGGCTCGCCGGCGTCATCGTCAGCGCCGCGACGCGGGCCGAAGCGGAGGCGCATGCGCGCGGCCTGCGCCGCGCCGCGCCGCAGGCGGCCGATCTGTTCGTGCTGGGCCCGGCCGAGGCGCCGTTGTCACTGCTCGGCGGGCGCCACCGCTTCCGCCTGCTGATCCAGGGCGAGCGGCGCGCCGACATGCAGGGCTTCATCCGCGCCATGCTGGCCGAAGGGCCGAAATTGCGCGGCTCGGTCCGGGTGCAGGTCGATATCGATCCGCAGAGCTTTTTGTGAGATTGATCACGCGATCGGAGGCATGAACAGATGAAGACCCTCGGCCTCATCGGCGGCATGAGTTGGGAATCGACCGCCATCTACTATCGCCTGCTCAACGAGATCGTGCGCGAGCGGCTCGGTGGGCTGCATTCGGCGAAGCTGCTCTTATGGTCGTTCGACTTCGCCGAGATCGCCGAGCGCCAGCATGCCGGCGACTGGCAGGGCGCGGGCGTGCTGCTCGTCGAGGCCGCGCGCAAGCTGGAGGCGGGCGGCGCCGAGGGCCTGGTGGTCTGCACCAACACCATGCACAGGCTGGCGGACGACGTGCAGGCGGCGGTGTCGATCCCCCTGATCCACATCGCCGACGCCACCGCGGTCGCGGTCAGGGATGCCGGCGTCAGGCGGCCGGCGCTGCTCGCCACCCGCTTCACCATGGAGCAGGATTTCTACAAGGGCCGGCTCGCCGAGAAATATGGCCTGCAGCCTATCGTGCCCGACCAGGCCGGCCGCGACATGGTGCACCGGGTGATCTATGACGAACTCTGCCAGGGTATCGTCAAACCCGATTCGCATGCGGCCTATGTCGAGGAAGTCGGCCGGCTGCAGCGCGATGAGAATATCGACGGCGTCATCATGGGGTGCACCGAGATCACCATGCTGATCGGCCAGGCGGACTTCGACATTCCGGTGTTCGACACCACGCGCCTGCATGCCGAGGCGGCGGTCGCATTCGCTCTGCCTTGATACGCCTTTCCTAAAGTTCCGGCGCCATCTGGCGCACGGCTTTTCCTCCGCTAGAATGCCCCGGTTTTCAAACAGGCTTTTGCGAGGGGACAAGATGGAATTTGCGTTTCCGTGGCCGATGAGCCAGGGCGAGTGGCTGGCATGGTCGAGCGCGGTGGCGACCTTGCTCATCGGCCTGCTGTTGTTCCTGGCGCCGAACCTTGCTTTCCGGATCCTCAGGCTGCAGGCCAGACCGGAGAAGGCGGCGGCGATCGCCGAGGGGCGCGGCCGCATGTCGGGCTTCTATCTCGGCGTCAGCCTGTGCTGCATCCTGCTCGCTCAGCCGCTGCTTTACATGGCGCTCGGCTTCTCCTGGCTGTTCACCGCTTTCGGCCGTTTGCTGTCGATGATGTCGGACGGCGCCAACACCCCTTTCAACTGGGCTTCGATCGTCGTTGAGCTGGTGCTGGCGGCATTGCCGCTGGCCTTTGCTTTCGGCTTTTTGCCCTGAATCCTTGACTAATCCGGCGCTTGCGGTTGGTCTCTACCGCCGGATGCGACAAAAGTGCCTGAAAACCATGCCGGACGACGCATTGCGGTCTTAAAAGGCCTGTGCTAGACGGCAATCGACTTTCGGCCGGGGATAGCGGAAGCCGCGCCTCCGTGCTTGGAAAAATGCAGTAAGGTCAAAGATTTAGCCAGAGTTCTCGCTCGCGCCAACAATCTGCGGCCTGTCAGACAAGAGAAAAGACGGTCCGTGGCTCAATCGTCATCGCCAATCTCAGCTGTCGCAGAACGCTATGCGGGTTCGCTGTTCGAACTCGCGCTGCAGGCAAATTCGGTCGCCCAGGTCGAGGCTGACCTCACCAGTTTCGAGGCGCTGCTTGAAGGCAGCGCCGATCTTTCCCGGCTGATCAACAGCCCGGTGTTCTCCAGCGAGGATCAGGCCAAGGCGATCGCCTCGATCGTCGCCAAGGCAAAGCTCGGCGGGCTCGCCGGCAATTTCCTGCGCGTCGTCGCCAAGAACCGCCGCCTGTTCGCAGTGCCCGGCATGATCAAGGCTTTCCGCCGCATCGCCGCCGATCATCGTGGCGAGGCTTCGGCCGAGGTCACCTCGGCGCATGCGCTGACGGCGGCGCAGGAGACCGAACTGAAGGCGGCGCTGAAGGGCGTTGCCGGCAAGGACGTGGCCATCACGGTCACCGTCGACCCGTCGCTGCTCGGCGGGCTGGTGGTCAAGATGGGCTCGCGCCAGATCGATACGTCGCTCAAAACCAAACTCAATTCGCTCAAGCTTGCACTGAAAGAGGTCGGCTGATGGACATCCGCGCCGCGGAAATTTCCGCAATTCTGAAAGACCAGATCAAGAATTTCGGCAAGGAGGCCGAGGTCTCCGAAGTCGGCCAGGTGCTGTCCGTCGGTGACGGCATCGCCCGCGTCTACGGCCTCGACAATGTCCAGGCCGGTGAAATGGTCGAATTCCCCGGCGGCATCCGCGGCATGGCGCTGAACCTCGAAGCCGACAATGTCGGCGTCGTCATCTTCGGCAACGACCGCGACATCAAGGAAGGCGACACCGTCAAGCGGACCGGCGCCATTGTCGACGCGCCTGTCGGCATGGGCCTGCTCGGCCGCGTCGTCGATGCGCTCGGCAACCCGATCGACGGCAAGGGCCCGATCAAGGCGACCGAACGCAAGCGCGTCGACGTCAAGGCGCCCGGCATCATTCCGCGCAAGTCGGTGAACGAGCCGATGTCGACCGGCCTCAAGGCCATCGATGCGCTGATCCCGGTCGGCCGCGGCCAGCGCGAGCTGGTCATCGGCGATCGTCAGACCGGCAAGACCGCGATCATTCTCGACACGATGCTGAACCAGAAGTCGGTGCACGAAAACGGCCCGGAAAAGGAAAAGCTCTACTGCGTCTACGTCGCCGTCGGCCAGAAGCGCTCGACCGTCGCGCAGTTCGTGAAGGTTCTCGAGGAGCGCGGCGCGCTTGAATATTCGATCGTCGTCGCCGCCACCGCTTCCGACCCGGCGCCGATGCAGTTCCTGGCGCCGTTCACCGGCGCCACCATGGGCGAATATTTCCGCGACAACGGAATGCACGCGCTGATCAGCTATGACGATCTGTCGAAGCAGGCCGTCGCCTATCGCCAGATGTCACTCCTGCTGCGCCGCCCGCCGGGCCGCGAAGCCTATCCGGGCGACGTCTTCTATCTGCACTCGCGCCTGCTCGAGCGCGCCGCAAAGCTCAACGACGATCTGGGCGGCGGTTCGCTGACCGCGCTGCCGATCATCGAGACGCAGGCCAACGACGTGTCGGCCTACATCCCGACCAACGTGATCTCGATCACCGACGGCCAGATCTTCCTCGAAACCAACCTGTTCTTCCAGGGCATCCGCCCGGCGGTCAATGTCGGCCTGTCGGTGTCGCGCGTCGGTTCGTCGGCGCAGATCAAGGCGATGAAGCAGGTTGCCGGCTCGATCAAGGGCGAGCTCGCGCAGTATCGCGAAATGGCTGCCTTCGCTCAGTTCGGCTCCGACCTCGACGCCGCCACGCAGCGCCTGCTCAACCGCGGCTCGCGCCTGACCGAGCTGTTGAAGCAGCCGCAGTTCTCGCCGCTCAAGGTCGAGGAGCAGGTTGCGGTGATCTTCGCCGGCGTCAACGGTTACCTCGACAAGCTGGCGATCAACCAGGTCGGCAAGTTCGAGCATGGGCTGCTCAGCCACATGCGCTCGGCCGGCAAGGACGTGCTCGACGGCATTCGCAAGGAGAAGGCGTTGTCGGACGATCTGCGCGCCAAGCTCAAGGCCGAGATCGACGCCTTCGCCAAGACCTTCGCCTAAGAAGAAGCCGGACGCACGGGATCAGGTTTGAAGCATGCCTTCATTAAAAGACCTTCGTAACCGTATCGCCTCGGTCAAGGCGACGCAGAAGATCACCAAGGCGATGCAGATGGTCGCCGCGGCGAAGCTGCGCCGCGCGCAGGAAGCGGCGGAAGCGGCGCGTCCCTATTCCGAGCGGATGGGCGCGGTGCTGGCCAACATCACCCAGGCGATCGGCGGCGGCGGCGATGCTCCGGCGCTGATGACCGGCACCGGCAGGGACGACGTGCAACTGCTCGTCGTCTGCACCGCCGAGCGCGGCCTCTGCGGCGGCTTCAATTCGCAGATCGCCCGTCTTGCCCGCGACCACATCCGCAAGCTCCTGGCCGACGGCAAGCAGGTCAAGATCATCTGCGTCGGCAAGAAGGGCTATGACATCCTGCGCCGCGACTACGCATCGCTGATCCTTGAGCGCGTCGACCTGCGTGAAGTGCGGACGCTCGGCTTCGCCAATGCCGATGCAATCGCGAAGAAAGTCATCCACCTCTTCAACGAGGGCGGTTTCGACGTCTGCACGCTGTTCTATTCGCAGTTCAAGTCGGTGATCAGCCAGATCCCGACGGCGCAGCAGATCATCCCGGCGGCGACTGCCGCTCCGGCTGCTGCCGAGGCGACCAATGGCGGCAACGCCGTCTACGAATACGAGCCGGAGCCGGGCGAGATCCTCTCCGACCTCATCCCGCGCAACATCTCGGTCCAGATCTTCCGCGCGCTGCTCGAGAACGCAGCCGGCGAGATGGGCGCCAAGATGAGCGCCATGGACAATGCGACGCGCAACGCCGGCGACATGATCAACAAGCTGTCGATCACCTACAACCGCCAGCGGCAGGCGCAGATCACCAAGGAATTGATCGAAATCATTTCGGGCGCCGAGGCGCTCTAGTCGCGGGCCCATGTGGAGGTCGCTGACCTCCATGCGGACAGCGCGAGAAACAGAAAGACGAAAAAGGGCAAAGACGATGGCGAAAGCAGCGACTCCGAAGACCGCCGCCAAGGCGGCACCGGCCAAGGCTCCGGCAGCAGCCGCGAAGGCCGCTCCGGCCAAGAAGGCGGCGGCACCGGCCAAGGCAGCACCGGCCAAGGCGGCGAGCGTCGCCGTCAAGAAGACCGGCGCCGTCGGCAAGGTCCGCCAGGTCATCGGCGCCGTCGTCGACGTGCAATTCGGCGACCACCTGCCGGCGATCCTGAACGCGCTGGAAACCTCCAATGTCGGCAACCGCCTCGTGCTCGAAGTGGCCCAGCATCTGGGCGAGAACACCGTGCGCTGCATCGCCATGGACTCCACCGAAGGCCTGGTCCGCGGCCAGGAGGTCTATGACACCGGCGCGCCGATCTCGGTGCCGGTCGGTCCCGGCCTGCTCGGCCGCATCATCAACGTCATCGGCGAGCCGGTCGACGAGGAAGGCACGGTCGACGGCGTCGAACAGCGCGCCATCCACCAGCCGGCTCCGGCCTATGTCGACCAGTCGACGGAAGCGCAGATCCTGGTCACCGGCATCAAGGTGCTCGACCTGCTCGCTCCTTACGCCCGCGGCGGCAAGATCGGCCTGTTCGGCGGCGCCGGCGTCGGCAAGACGGTGCTGATCCAGGAACTGATCAACAACGTCGCCAAGGCGCATGGCGGCTTCTCGGTGTTCGCCGGCGTCGGCGAGCGCACCCGCGAAGGCAACGACCTCTATCACGAGTTCATCGAATCGGGCGTCAACAAGAAGGGCGGCGGCGCCGGCTCCAAGGCCGCTCTCGTCTACGGCCAGATGAACGAGCCGCCGGGCGCCCGCGCCCGCGTCGGCCTGACCGGCCTCACCGTCGCCGAGTACTTCCGCGACCAGGGCCAGGACGTGCTGTTCTTCGTCGACAACATCTTCCGCTTCACCCAGGCGGGCTCGGAAGTGTCGGCGCTGCTCGGGCGCATTCCCTCGGCCGTGGGCTATCAGCCGACGCTGGCCACCGACATGGGCGCGCTGCAGGAGCGCATCACGACGACAACCAAGGGCTCGATCACCTCGGTGCAGGCGATCTACGTGCCGGCCGACGACTTGACCGACCCGGCGCCGGCGACCTCGTTCGCTCACCTTGACGCTACCACCGTGCTCAACCGCGCGATCTCGGAAAAGGGCATCTACCCGGCCGTCGATCCGCTCGACTCTACCTCGCGCATGCTCGACCCGATGGTCGTCGGCGAGGAGCACTACCAGGTCGCGCGCCAGGTGCAGTCGATCCTCCAGCGCTACAAGTCGCTGCAGGACATCATCGCCATCCTGGGCATGGACGAGCTGTCGGAAGAGGACAAGCAGACCGTCGCCCGCGCCCGCAAGATCGAGCGCTTCCTGTCGCAGCCGTTCTTCGTCGCCGAAGTGTTCACGGGCTCGCCGGGCAAGCTGGTCGACCTCGCCGACACCATCAAGGGTTTCAAGGGCCTCTGCGCCGGCGACTACGACCACCTGCCGGAAGCCGCGTTCTACATGGTCGGCGGCATCGAGGAAGCGGTCGAGAAGGCTCAGCGCCTGGCGGCTGAAGCGGCGTAATCAAGGCAATAGGGAGTAGTCAGTAGTCAGTAGTGAATAGCAGCTGGGTGATCGGACAATTGTCCTCTCCCTACTCCCTACTCACTATTCCCTACTCACTAGATTGACATGGCTGAAGCTTTCAAGTTCGAACTGGTCTCGCCGGAGCGCCTGCTGGTTTCCGAAGAGGTCGAGTCCGTCGTCATTCCGGGCGCCGAAGGCGAGATGACCGTGATGGCCTTGCACGCGCCGGTCATGACCACGATCAAGCCGGGCGTCGTCACGGTGAAGACCGTCGGCGGCAAGGAAGAGCGCTACGTGGTGTTCGGCGGCTTCGCCGATATCGTGCCTTCGGGTTGCACGCTGCTTGCCGAATCGGCGGTGGCGGTCGGCGACATCGACCGTGCCGACCTCGCCCGCCGCATCCAGGAAGCCAAGGAAGACGCCGCCGACGCCAAGGACGACCAGGCGCGCAGCAAGGCGGAACAATTCCTTAGCCAGCTCACCACGCTGGAAGGCGCCATCCTGCCGGCCTGAGGTTCAGTTCTCACAGACGATTGAGAAAGCGGGGGCATGCCCCGCTTTTTTGTTTGCCTGGCCGTCCAATGGCAACGACTATTCATCGCGCCAAGTGGTAAGCATGTCCGCAGGTAAACAGGCGCGAGCGCCTCACTAAAGGAATCTCGGCTTAGTCAGCCTCAATGCTGTCTATGCCAAGCGCGGCGAAGGCCAGGGTGGGGCCGTCGCGGCGCAAGTGGACGAGATGGACAGCCACGAGTTCAATCAAGGTCTGGCGTTCGGGGTGGTCCCTGGCGAAGCCTGCGAGATCGAACACGGCCGTCACGGTTTCGTTCGCCGGCAGCTGCCGGCTCAAAAGTTCCGTCAGCGGCGCGTCGAGCGGATCCGTGAAATGGGCTTCCGGCAAGGCCTTGCCGCGCGCCGCGCAGGCGGCGATCCAGGCGGCCACCACCAGCGTGAGATGGACCATTTCGGTGCCGGCTTCCAGGCACTCCAAGACTGACGCCACGATGCGCTGCGGCAGTTTCTGGCTGCCGTCATTGGCGATCTGCGCGGTGCGGTGGGCAAGCGCGGTGTTCGAAAAGCGTTGGGCGAGTTCCGCCGTATAGGCGCTGGTGTCGAGCCCGGCGTCCTCGGGCAGCGTCGAAATGGCCTCGGCCCACAGGCGATCGACGAACTGCCGGATCGCCGGATCGGCGAAGGCGCGGTCGACGGTCGCATGGCCGCTGAGCAGGCCGAGATAGGCGATGCCCGAATGCGAACCGTTGAGCAGTCTCAGCTTCATGTCCTCGAAGGGACCGACATCGGCGACCATGGTGACGCCGAATCTTTCCCAGGCCGGCCTGCCGGCTGGAAAATCGTCCTCGACCACCCATTGGCAGAACGGCTCGGTCATCACCGGCCAGGCATCCTCGACGCCGAGCTCGACCGCGATGCGTGTCCGGTCGGCGTCCGTGGTGGCCGGCACGATGCGGTCGACCATGCTCGACGGGAAGGCCACGTCGTTTGCGATATGGCTGGCAAGAGGGGCATCGCCCTGTGGGGCGAGCCCGGCATCGCCTGCGGCGAGCTGGACATCGCCCTGTTGGGCGAGCCCGGCATCGCCTGCGGCGAGCTGGACATCGCCCTGTTGGGCGAGCTGGACATCGCCCTGTTGGGCGAGCTGGACATCGCCCTGTCGGGCGAGTCCTTGATCGCGAAGCGCGGCGAACTCGACCAGCAACCGGTGCAGCGTGGCGCCGTTGGCCGGCAGGTTGTCGCAGCAAAGAACGGTGAAAGGCGGCGTGCCGGCGGCGCGGCGGCGCGCCAGCGCTTCGGTCAGGAAACCATGCGCCGTGCGCGGCGATCCCGGATTGGCCAGATCGTGGACGATGTCGGGGTGGGTTTCGTCGAGCCGGCCGTCGGCGGCCCTCAGATAGGCCTTCTCGGTGATGGTCAGCGTGACGATGCGGGTGCGCGGGTCGATCAGCGCGGCCAGCACCGCGCCTGGGTCCTCGGGCGCCACCAGCATCGACTGGATCGAGCCGATGATACGCAGGCTCTCGCCGCCGCTGTCTCGGATCGCCAGCGTGTAGAGCCCGTCCTGCGGCGCCAGCGCATCGCGCGTGTCGGCGCTGCGCAGCGAGACGCCGACAATGCCCCAGTCACGGTCTCCCGCCGCCAGGCAGTCGTCGACATAGGCGGCCTGGTGGGCACGGTGGAAGGCGCCGACTCCGAGATGGACAATGCCCGGCGCGATGTCGTCCCGATCGTAGGCGGGAACCGAAGCCTGATTTGGCAAGGACCGCAGCGTCCCATCGGAGAGGCGGTCGTGGGTCATGGCACCAAAAACGCTGAGAGGTTTCGGCGGAGCGGCATGCGGATGTCCCCGTGCGATGGATCGGATGCGGGGTATCATCTGTTCCCCAATGCCGCAAGCAGGCGGGTGGATGCCGGCCGCGTTGACATCGTTCCTGCTCGACCGTACCGATTGTCCATCCTGGGGAGCCGCTATGTCCATGATCGCGCTGACCGATCCGGATCTGCTGTTCCCCACCGAGGCGGATGCGCGCGTTGCCGGCGCGCCTTACGCCGGCGTGGAAAAGCTGCCCATCGTCAGCCCGCACGGCCATACACAGGCGAACCGGCTTTTGCGCGGCTTGGACGCGATCACGGAGGCACTGCGTCATCGATGACAGACAAATGTTGGATATCATGAGCAGGACATTGCCCGATCTTTCCGCCTTCAGCCTCGCCGGCAAGCGCATCCTGGTCACCGGCGCCAATACCGGCATCGGCCAGGGCATCGCGGTGTCGGTCGCGCGTGCCGGCGGCACGGTGGTCGGCGTCGGCCGCTCGGCGATGGATGAGACCGCCGAAAGGATAGAGGCGGCCGGCGGACACTTCGAGGCGGTGCGCTGCGACCTTGCCGACTCGACGGCAGCGCAGGCGATGCTCGACCGGGTCTGGCACGACAGCGGATCGCTCGACGGCCTGGTCAACAATGCCGGTATCATAAGGCGGGCCGATGCGGTCGAGCTGACGGAGGCCGACTGGGACGACGTCATCGACGTCAATCTGAAGACGGTGTTCATGCTGAGCCAAGGTTTTGCCCGGAATGTGCTTGCCGAACCCGGACGGCGCGGCAAGATCGTCAACATCGCTTCGGTGCTGAGTTTCCAGGGCGGCATCCGCGTCGCCTCCTACACGGCCTCCAAGCACGGCGTGCTCGGCATCACCCGGCTGCTCGCCTGCGAATGGGCGCAAAAGGGCATCCACGTCAATGCCATCGCACCCGGCTATATCGAGACCAACAACACCGAGGCGCTGCGCGCCGATCCCGATCGCAGCGCCTCGATCCTGGCGCGCATCCCGGCCGGGCGCTGGGGGCGGCCGGAAGACATCGGCGACGCCGCCGCGTTCCTGCTCGCGCCGGCGTCGGACTATATGCACGGCGCCGTGGTCCCGGTGGACGGCGGCTGGCTGGCGCGGTGAGGAAGATGACGATGACCGAAGCGAAGATATTCTCGTATGCCGGCGAGGCAGCATGGACGCCGACGCAGGACGGCAACCGCCGGCGCGTGCTCGTCCACACCGACGAGCTGATGATGGTCGAGTTCGGCTTCGACAAGGGTGGCGTCGGCGCGCTGCATTCGCATCCGCATGTGCAGGCGAGCTACGTCGCCGAAGGCCGCTTCGAGGTGACCGTCGACGGCCGCACCGAAGTCCTGGAAGCGGGCAGCAGCTTCATCGTTCCGTCCAATCTGCTGCACGGCGTCAGGGCGCTGGAGGCCGGGCGCCTGGTCGACAGCTTCACGCCGCACCGCGCCGATTTCCTCGGCTGATTTCTTGACGGGGATCTAGCGGGGCAAGGCGTGGTCGCGTCGGCTCGCGGCGAGCAAGCGATGGGTGGCCTCGATAATCGCCTCGGCGGGCGTATCGGAGACTTTAGCCGATCTCCCGCGCCTTGGCGCGGTGACCACCTCGACGGTGTTCGACAGCGGCCGCCACCGCTCCATGTTGGCGCCGTTGTTGATGATCACCGTCGGGGTCATGACCGTGGCGAACAGATGGCCCAGGCCGCCTTCCATGCCGACATAGGCGGCCGCCATTTCGCCGAGCGCAAGCAGCAGGTCGCTGAACGCTTCGGCATCGAGCCCAAGCTCCGGGCCGACCGGTTGAAGGCGGGGTTCCTTCGCGGCAAGGGCCTGCTGGCTCGGTCCGCTGCCGGGGGTGACCAGATACAGCACCTGGTAGCCGGCATCGATGAGGTTGCCGGCGACGGCGGCGACCTGGGCGTCACTCATGAACTTGTTGCCCTTGGCGTTGCCGCCAAGAAGGATCAGCGGACGCTGGTCCGCGCCGCGTAACTGACGCGCCAGGGCGCGGGCAGCCTGCGGAACGTCCAGCCTGTGGTCGAATGGCAGATGCCTGCCGGCCAGCCGCTCCACTAGCCGATGGTAGCGCCAGGCATTGTGTTCGGGACGCAGCGTCCATCGGACGCCCGGACGCCAGGACAGCAAATAGCCGGCAAAATTGGGCTCGTAGCGAACGCCCCGGCCGATGAGCTGCAATCCGGTCACCAGCAGGCCGGGCACACCGGTGCGGAAATCGACCAGCGTCGTTTGTCCGCCGCGCGGCTTGAACTCGGCGAGAACAGCCGAAAGCGGCGTCACCGGCCTGAAATCGTCGATGAGGGAAGCGGCGTGCTTGCTCAAGACACCGGTGAGCGAGGAGTTGCCCATTGTGCCATAGACGATGTGGCTATGCGGGAAGGCCGTTCTTGCGGCGCGCAATGCCGGCAGCCTTAGCAATCCGTCGCCGAGGGCGTCGTTGCGGGCGTAGAAGATCAGCAGCGGTGCGGTCGAATCCATGCCGGTGCGGAACCCGTGGCTCAGGGCGGAAATGAGCCTCGATCAAGGCGCGCTCTGGTCCAGCCGCTGATACTGAAGCCGTCCTGGCGAGTCAAAGGCGATCTGCCGCGCATCCAGGAACAGAAAACCCGCGCCTCCGGGGAGGCGCGGGTATGTTGCCTGGGCGCGTGTCGCGCCGCGGTACTCAAAACATCACCGCAGGACTGGGACGGTGCCGCAACATGGTGAAGATAGGTTTAACGCGGGCTCGATCGAGGTGCTCCAGCCTGTGGATAAACCAGGCCATTTGCAGGCATCTGGAAATGCACGTATCTGACCATGTACGCGGGCGGAGAGGCAAAGCTTGAACGAAGGCCGCAAAGAGGCTTTTCAGCTTGGGACTCGCCTGGTCCTGGCGGCGCGGCGGCACGGACCCATCGTCACGCCGGGCATGCTGCCGGGCGACGACGGCGCCAACATCAACGGCCCGTCGCTGATCAGGGTCCCCGACTGGCTGCCGGGCCGGCTCGGCGCCTATTATCTCTATTTCGCCCACCACACCGGCACATACATCCGGCTCGCCTATGCGGATTCGCCGCAGGGCCCGTGGCGGGTCCATCCCGGCGGGTCGCTGTCGCTCGACCAGTGCGCGTTCCTGCGAGAACACATCGCTTCGCCGGACGTCCATGTCGACGCCCAAGGCCGCCGCCTGGTCATGTATTTTCACGGACCGACCGAGGCCGGCGGCCGCAGGCAGACGAGTTTTGCCGCGACCTCGCGCGACGGCATCCATTTCGAGCCCCATCCTGAGCCGCTCGGGCCATCCTACGCGCGGATCTTCCGTCACGGCGGCTGGTGGTACGGGCTTTTCGGCACCGGCGCGGTCTGGCTGTCGCGCTCCAGCGACGGGCTTTCGGGCTTCGAGCCGGGCCCCGTGCTGTTGTCTGCCTCGGGCCGCCGTCTCTCCCCCAGGCATGTCGCCGTGCAGACATGCGGCGAGCAGCTCAGGGTCTACTACACGCGCCGGGGCGATGCGCCGGAGCGGATCCTCTACGGGACCGTCGATCTTGCCCGCGACTGGCAACGCTGGAAGGTGCGCGGCAAGGCCGAGCTGCTGCGGCCTTCATGTGGGTTCGAAGGCAATGGCGAGCCCGTCCGGCGCAGCCGCACAGGAGCGGCAAAAGGCCGGGAAAACGCCCTGCGCGATCCGGCGATCTTCGAGGAAGGCGGCCGGACATGGCTGCTCTATGCCGTCGCCGGCGAGAGTGGTATCGCGCTGGCCGAAATCCATACGGCGCAGGAGCGGATGGCGGAACGGCTTGCCGGAACCCTTCGGCGGGTGACCTCTGCGCTGTCGGAACGGCTTCGACGCCTCGGCATCCGCACCAGGGCGCCCAGGCGGATATTCATTGCCGGCTGCGCGCGCAGCGGAACCACGCTCGCCCGCCGGCTGATGGGCTGCTTCGACGATACCTATGTCCATGAATTCGAATCGCCGTTCCCGAAGCTGCTCGAACTGAAGCGCCCGCATGCCAATCTCGTCGTCAAGCGCACCGCCGAGAGCCATGAGCTGCTCTGGCAACTGCCCGCCGGCATCGGCCTCATCTATTGCGTGCGCCATCCTTTCGACGTGCTAACCAGCGCGCATCCACAGACGGTGCATCTGCGCCCCTTCCATGTCACGACCGAACGCTGGGAGGCGGAGTATGCCGGCTTGATCCGGTTGCGCGAAGCCCAGCCGGCGCGAAAGATCCTCTATCTGCGCTATGAGGACCTGATTGCCGAGCCGGATGCCGAACAGGCGCGGATCGCCGGCGCGTTCGGCATTGCGCCGGCGATCCGCTTCAGCGCCGATGCGGACAATCCGGTCCACGCCACCTCGTTGCGGAAATGGGAACGCAATGAGGCGCTCAGGACCTATCTCCAGGGTCTGCCGCCGGCCTTCCTCGCCCGCGTCGAGATGTTCTGCCGCGAATTCGGCTACGAACTGCCGGCAGATGTGAACGCCGGAAGGGGCGAACGTGGAGTGTGAGTCGCACCGGGCGCCTGCGGCGGCGCACGGTCCGCCGCTTGAAGCCGACCAGAACGCAGGCGGCATACGCGGCGGGTGGCGCCCGGGCGATCTTGCCTTTAAGACCACGGCCTCGACCAAACCGGGGACCATTGGGTGATGCACAGATCGGCGGCGAGCGTCCCGGCGGATGGACGGGATGCCAAGCATCGCGTCCTCAAGGACGTCTTCGGTTTCGACGATTTTCGTCCCGGCCAGGCGGCGGTGATGGAGGCGCTGCTTGCCGGGCAACATGTGCTGGCGGTGATGCCGACCGGCGCCGGCAAGTCGCTCTGCTACCAGGTCCCGGCGCTGGTGCTGGGCGGGCTCACCATCGTGGTTTCGCCGCTGGTGGCGCTGATGCAGGACCAGGTCGCGGCGCTGCGCCTGGCAGGGGTCGCCGCCGACACGATCAATTCATCGCTCGACCGCGACGCCAACGTCGCCGCCTGGCGCCGCGTCGCGTCGGGCCAGACGCGGCTGCTCTATCTCGCCCCGGAGCGGCTGATGACCGAGCGCATGCTCGATGCGCTGGCCAGGCTCGACGTCCGCCTGATCGCCGTCGACGAGGCGCATTGCATTTCGCAGTGGGGGCCGGCGTTCCGCCGCGAATACGAGGACTTGTCGCGGCTCGGCGGCATCTTCCCGGATGTGCCCGTCATCGCGCTGACGGCGACGGCGGACGAAGGGACGCGCGCCGACATCGAAGCCCGGCTGTTCGCCGGACGCGTCGAGACCCTGGTGCTGGGCTTCGACCGGCCGAACATCAAGCTTGCCATCGAGGCCAAGCAGGACAGCAAGCGCCAGCTGCTGCGCTTCGTCGAGCGGCATCCCGGCCGCAGCGGCATCGTCTACTGCCTGTCGCGCCGGAAGACGGAGGAGATGGCGGCCTTCCTCGAGAAGAACGGCGTCACCGCGCTCGCCTATCACGCCGGCATGAGCAAGGAGGCGCGCGAAGCGAATCAGAACGCCTTCATGACGCTCTCCGGCGTGGTGATGGTGGCGACCATCGCCTTCGGCATGGGCATCGACAAGCCCGACGTCGCCTATGTCTTCCACACCGACCTGCCGGGCAGCCTCGAAGCCTATTACCAGGAGATCGGCCGCGCCGGCCGCGACGGCAGGGCGGCGGAGGCGCATATGCTGTTCGGCCTCGGCGACATCCGCACGCGCCGCATGTTCATCGACGATGAGGACGCCGCGCCCGAGCACAAGCGGCGCTCGCATGGCCGGCTCGACACGCTGATCGGCTATTGCGAGACGGCGCAGTGCCGGCGCCAGGTGCTGCTCGGCTATTTCGGCGAACAGGCCGAGCCGTGCGGCAATTGCGACAACTGCCTTGAGCAGGTGCCGCGCGCCGACGGCAGCGCCGAGGCGCGTCTCATCCTCGCCGCCGTCGCACAGAGCGGCGAGCGTTTCGGCGCCGCCCATGTCATCGACATCCTGCTCGGCCATGAGACCGAGAAGGTGCTGGCCAGGAGCCATCAAAGGCTTGCCAGCTTCGGCACCGGCATGGCGCACAAACGGCCTGCGTGGCTGTCACTGATCCGCCAGCTCGTCGCCGGCGGGTTTCTCATGCCCGATCCGGCCGGCCATGGCGGCCTCGCCATCGCCGACAGCGGCCATGCGCTCGGTCGTGGCGAGGGCTCGTTCGAGTATCGCGTCGAGACGCGGCACCGCTCCATGCGCGGCAAGGCGCGCTCCGCCGAGGGTGGCGGAGCGGACATGGACGGCGTGGATGCCGCGCTACTCGCCACGCTCAAGACGCTGAGGCTGCGCCTGGCTAAAGAACGCCAGGTGCCGGCCTATGTCGTCTTCTCTGACCGCACGCTGATCGACATGGCCGACCGCCGCCCGCGCGACCTCGACGCCTTCGCCGAGGTGAACGGCGTCGGCGAAGCCAAGCTCAGGGAGTTCGGCGAGATTTTTCTCGAAGCCATCGCCGGGCATCGCGCGATCTAGTTCGGGCGCAACCAGGGCGGCGAACGCCCTGTCTGCTCAGACCACGTTCCCGATCGCAACACGCATTCCTGGCCGGCAGTTGCCGAACGCCGGTCGGCACGAGCCAAGTTCCGCTGAATTTTTTCACCTTTGTCCCCCGCCGCGGCGAAATTCCTACAAAAGGCATGCTCGGAAAGCCTTAGGTACGGCGCTGCTGGGACCCAGCGCAGTTTTTGAGGGCGTCAGCCCGGGTGGAATGCACGAATGACAATAATCATCGACAATGCCGCAAACTGGCGCGACATCGCGCGCGTCGGAGACGGCGAAAAGCTGGAATTGGCGCCGGCCGCCTGGGATCGCATCGCCTATGCGAACCGCATCGTGGCAAGCCTCGTCGAAAAGGGCATCCGCGCCTATGGCGTGAACACCGGGGTCGGGGCGCTTGCAAGCCAGGTGGTGGCGCCAGCCATGCAGGAGAAGCTGTCGCGCAACATCATTCTAAGCCACGCCTGCGGCGTCGGCGAACTCGCGCCTGAACGCGGTATCCGCGCCATCATCGCCGTGCAGGTGGCAAATTTCGCGCATGGCCACTCGGGCGTGCGGCCCGAGATCGTCCGCAATCTGCTCACCTTCCTCGAGCGCGGCTGCATTCCGGAAGTTCCTTCCCGGGGATCTGCCGGATATCTCACGCACAATGCCCATATCGCGCTGGTACTGATCGGCGAGGGCATGGCAAGGGTCGCCGGACGCAGGATGAACGGTCGCCAGGCTCTGGCCGAGATCGGCCTGGAGCCGCTGGTGCTGGGCGCCAAGGAAGGCTTGAGCCTCGTCAACGGCACGGCATGCGCTACCGGCCTGACAAGCATCGCGCTGGTGCGCGCCGAGCGTCTGCTGTGCTGGGCCGATGCGGCGGCGGCGCTCACGCTGGAGGCCGCGGGCGGGCAGATGGCGGCCTTCGACGAACATGTGCTCGCCATGCGGCCGTCGCCCGGCATCGAGGCAGTCGGCACGTCGTTGCGGCGTCTGCTCGATGGCAGCGGGCTGATCGCGGCGGCGCAGGGCAGTCGCACGCAGGATGCGCTCAGCCTTCGCGCGGTGCCGCATGTGCACGGCGCGGCGCGGGAAGTCCTCGAGCGTTCCGCGCACCTGGTCGATCGTGAACTGGCCTCGGTAACCGACAATCCCGCGGTCTCCGGCACGATCGATGATCCGAAAGTGTTTTCGCAGGCGCATCCGGTGGCGCCCGCGCTCGGTCAGACCGCCGACAGCTTGACGATTGCGCTGGCGCAGGTCGCGGCGATGAGCGAACGTCGCATCGACCGCCTGGTCAACCCGCTGGTCAACAATCTGCCGCCATTCCTCGCCGCGGAGGGCGGTTGCAATTCCGGCTTCATGATCGCCCAGTACACCGCCACGTCGCTAAGCAACGTCAATCGACGCCTTGCCGCGCCGGCGGCGACAGACGGCGGCGTCACGTCCGGCCTGCAGGAGGATTTCCTCGCCCACCCGACCGTGGCGGCCAACAAGCTTTTGGCCGTCATCGACAACGCCGAATATATTCTGGCGATCGAACTCATGGCAGCCGCGCAGGCGCATGATTTCCTTTCCGACCGCGCGGCACGGGCGCCAGGCACCGATGCCATCTATCGCGCCATCCGCCAGCGCGTCGCGCACTACAGCGACGATCGCCCGCTGTCCTGGGACATGGAAAGGCTGCGCGATTTCATCCGCGAGGCCGATGTGGGGCAGTGAAAGGCGGATGTCGGGAGAGGCTCCGAGCCGCCCGCCTGCTCTAAAGCTTCGGAGGGGCAACCTGCTTCGCGCGACGGAGCGGGCTGTTCCGCGAAGCTCGAAGAGCGAGCAGGATGGCGGAGAGGGAGGGATTCGAACCCCCGATGCCCTTGCGAGCATGCCGCATTTCGAGTGCGGTGCATTCGACCACTCTGCCACCTCTCCGCGGTCATGGTCGGCCGTTGCCGGCGCGGCGCACTAGATAACGACTGGACGTAAAGGTTACAAGGCCAAATCTGCCGGATGAGCGGCTTCTTTGACGCGGTGTCGATTTGGTCACGGCCAGGCGGCTCCGACGGGCCGGCAGACGGCAAGTCCGCGAGCGTCAATGCCCGGCTCCCATACGGCCCGCGGCGGGCGGCCTGGGCGCCGCGGACCACCGGACGTTCATGGCGTCGGCCGGAGTGTCTCAGTTTGAAACTTGCCCGTCTTGACGATGCCCGTCGAAGATTGCCGATCATTCGCGTATGATGGCGGCTATCAGCCATGGGGAGGCGGCGAATATGCGAACAATCGATCTTTTTGCGGCCGGCGCTCTGTGCTTCCTGCCTTCCAGCCTGCTGGCGGCCGATGAGGTTTCCGTCGAACGCGGTTTGTATATTTCGATCATAGGCGGCTGCCATTTCTGCCACACGGAAGGATACCGTGAAGCCGATGGGAAAATCGACCCGGAGAAAGCATTGAAAGGCTCTTCCATTGGCTGGCAGGGTCCATGGGGCACGACCTACGCAGCAAACCTCAGGGACTCGGCGATGGGCTTTAACGAGGACAAATGGGTCGACCACCTCAAGACCAAGGTCAATTTGCCGCCGATGCCCTGGTACCAAGTTCAAGCCATGAGCGACAGCGACTTGCGTTCCATCTATCTCTACATCAAGTCGCTCGGACCGCCTGGCGAGTTGGCCCCGTTTTACCGGGAGCCTGGCAAGGCGCCGAGGACACCTTATGTCACACTAGTGCCACCTCAGACGCCGAAGAAGTAACGACCTTTCAAACTGAAGACTCTACCCCGTCGGCCACTTGCCTTGACTTTGACCGGACCTTCGGTTAGGGAACGCGCGCAATCGGCGTGGAGGGTCTTCCGCGCCGCTTGTTTTTTGAACCCGCAGACTGACAAAAAGACGGCCGAACCGCTCGATGCGGTTCATCGAGGCCGACCGAACAGCGAAAGGCAAAAAATGTTCGCAGTCATCAAAACGGGCGGCAAGCAGTATCGCGTCGCCGCCAACGATCTCCTGAAGATCGAGAAACTCGAAGCCAAGGTCGGCGACATCGTCGAGATCGGCAATGTGCTGGCGCATGGCGAGGGCGAGAACGTCACGTTCGGCGCGCCGTTCGTCGATGGCGCTCTGGTCACGGCCGAAGTCGTCGAGCAGGGCAAGAACCGCACCGTCATCGCTTTCAAGAAGCGCCGCCGGCAGAATTCGCGCCGCAAGATCGGCCACCGCCAGCTTCTGACCACCGTCCGGATCGCCGAGATCCTGCTGGGTGGAGCCAAGCCGGCGAAGAAGGCCGCCGCCAAGCCGGAGGCCAAGGCAGAGGCTGCTGCTGTCGAGGCGAAGGCCGAGGCCGCTCCGAAGGAGGCCAAGGCCAAGAAGGAAGCCGCTCCGAAGGAAGAAGCCAAGGCCGAGGCCGCCGCCGCGCCGCTGTTCAAGGCGCCGAAGGGCGAGCCGGACGACCTGACCGTGATCAAGGGCATCGGCCCGGTCGCCGCCAAGGACCTCAACGAGCAGGGCATCATCACCTTCGCCCAGCTCGCCAAGCTCTCCGATAAGGATGTCGCCAAGATCGACGAGCACATGCCGTTCAGCGCCGACCAGATCAAGGACTGGCGCGAGCAGGCCAAGGAGCTGGCGAAGAAGTAAGGCGCATCCGGCGAAACGATCGCCGGATCGGACTTGAAACGGAACGCGAACGCGTTCATAAGACCTTTCAAACGCCCCTTGCGGCGTATCGGAGTTAGTTAGATGGCACACAAGAAAGCTGGCGGTTCGTCGCGCAACGGTCGCGACTCGCACTCCAAGCGGCTCGGCGTGAAGAAGTTCGGCGGCGAAGCCGTGATTCCGGGCAACATCATCATTCGTCAACGCGGCACCTCGTGGCATCCGGGCACCAACGTAGGCATGGGCACGGACCACACCCTGTTTGCGCTCGAAGCCGGCGCAGTCGCCTTCAACAAAAAAGCCAACGGCCGAACCTACGTTTCGGTGAACCCGATTACCAAAGCAGCGGAATAGCCGGTTCCGCACCACAACACCGGCACCCATCTCGGGAACCGGTGTCTGGCCAGGCCAGGAAAAGGATCAGGGGAGATGGGTTTCCATCTCCCCTTTTTCTTTGCCTGGAGGACTGAAAATGGTTGCCGAAGCGGAAGACACGGATGACGAAAGTTACGCGATAGACTGCCCGGTGCTGGCCACCGAGCGGCTGGTGATGCGCGCCCCGCGCGACAGCGATGTCGGGCAACTGGTGGCGCTCGCCGACAACCGTCACGTGGCCGAGATGCTGGCCCGCATGCCGCATCCCTATGGCGAGGCAGAGGCGCGGGCATTCCTGGCCATGGCCTCATCGCGCCGGGCAGGCATCGTGTACGCGCTAACGCTTGCCGGCACCGGCACCTTCGTCGGCTGCGCGGGGCTCAACACCACCGATCGCGGGCTGGAGCTCGGCTACTGGATCGGCGAACCCTACTGGAAGCGCGGCTATGCGACGGAGGCCGCGCACGCGCTGGTCGACCTCGCCTTCCAGAACACCTCGACCCAGGTGCTGCACGCCTCGACCCGGGTCATCAATCCGGCCTCGCGCCGGGTCATCCACAAGTGCGGCTTCCAGTATGCCGGCCAGGGCATGCTGAACTCGATCGTCGCCGGCCAGGTGCCGGTCGAGCGCTACCGGCTCGATCGCAAGACGTGGACCAGTCTGAGGAACTGGGTCCACTTCTAGGCATGTTGAAATTCAGGTGAGGCCGGCCTGCAAATGACCGTTTCCTGCGCTTCCGGTGCTCACGTACTTAAGTACGCTCCGCTCCGGTTCTCGGAAACGGTCATTTTCGACTCGGCCTGACCTGAATAGCAACACGCCTAGGCGCCGCGCTTCGAAGCTGAGATCAAAAGAACCGGTCAGCCCAACTCGACCCAGACCGGCAAATGGTCCGAACCCACCGCTTGCCGGTCGACCCACGAGCGCTTCAGCGACCTGGCAAGCGAGGCGCTGGTGAAGATGTAGTCGATGCGCTTGTGGCGGCTCGCATCGTCGGGCCGTTTCGGGTCGACCCAGGTGGCGAGATCCGGGACGCCGAGGCGCTCGGCGACGTCGACGGCGAGGTCGGCGGTCAAGGGCATGCCGAATTCGTGGTCCGGGCGGCCGGCAAGCTCGGCATATTCCGCCGAGCCGGGCAGCATGTTGAAGTCGCCCATGACGATGAAGGCTTCCGGGTAGGGCAGGTCCGGCAGGCCGATCTCGGGAATGCCGGAAAGACCGCCGCCCTCCAGCGCATAGTTCAACAGGCGCTGGCGCAGGAAGCGGATCTGGCTCTGGCGCTCGACGGGGCTGCGATGGTCGAGATGGGTGGAGTAGAAGCGGATGAAGCCGAGCGGTGTCTCGATCAGCGCCTCGAGCGCGCCGCGCTGGAAGTTCATCGCTTCCAGGCTGCGGCTGCGCGGCAGAAGAAGGTTGCGCGACAGATGAATGGGTGTCTTCGACAGCACCATGTTGCCGAGCTGGAAGGTGGTCGTGATGGCGCGGCCGGCCTCCAGGCGCGAGGAGATGTTGACCTCGAAATTGCTGCCATAGGCGGCAAAATAGTCGGGCAGCGCCTCGCCGAGCTCGGCCACCATGTCGCGGTTGTTGTTCCTGGGGTTGTTGCGGGTGACCTCCTGCAAGGCGATGACATCGGCGCCGCGCACGGCATCGGCGATGCGGGAGACATCATAGCTGCCGTCGAGACCTATGCCATACTGGATGTTGTAGGTGACAAGCTTCATTCCCGCACCCCTTCAGCTCCGCCCGCCAACAGTGCTACCGCGTCCCTGGCAAAAGGGCATCCGGCGCTTTAGTCGCAAATCGCCCTCGCCCTTCGCCCCGCTTGATTGGACCGGGTCTGCGTTTCCCGGAAACGGCGACCCGCCCTATCTCGTTCTTCCTCCGCAATTCCGGACGGAAAACCGCTCACACTTTTCCTGGAATTGCTTTAGAGCAATCCCGCAAGCGCAATAGCAGAAACCCGAAGATCCGATGAAATTTCTCGACCAGGCAAAGGTTTATATACGCTCCGGCGACGGTGGCGCCGGCTCGGTGTCGTTCCGCCGCGAGAAATTCATCGAGTTCGGCGGACCGGATGGCGGCGACGGCGGCCGCGGCGGCGATGTCTGGGCGGAGGCGGTCGACGGGCTGAACACGCTGATCGACTATCGCTACCAGCAGCATTTCAAGGCCAAGACCGGCATGCACGGCATGGGCCGCAACATGACCGGCGGCAAGGGCGCCGACGTCACGCTCAAGGTGCCGGTCGGCACCCAGATCTTTGCCGAGGACAATGAGACGCTGATCTGCGACATCACCGTCGTCGGCCAGCGCTTCCTGCTCGCCAAGGGCGGCAATGGCGGCTTCGGCAACCAGCATTTCAAGACCTCGACCAACCAGGCGCCGCGCCGCGCCAATCCCGGTCTGCCGGGCGAGGAGCTCAGCATCTGGCTGCGGCTGAAGCTGATCGCCGACGCCGGGCTGGTCGGCCTGCCCAATGCCGGCAAGTCGACCTTCCTCGCGGCCGTCACCGCGGCCAAGCCGAAGATTGCCGACTACCCCTTCACCACGCTCTATCCCGGCCTTGGCGTCGCCCGCATCGACGGTCGCGAATTCGTCATCGCCGACATCCCCGGGCTGATCGAGGGCGCGCATGAGGGCGTCGGCATCGGCGACCGCTTCCTCGGCCATGTCGAGCGCACGCGCGTGCTGCTGCATCTCGTCTCCGCCCAGGAAGAGAACCCCGGCAAGGCCTACAAGACCGTGCGCGCCGAGCTCGAGGCCTATGGCCACGGGCTGGCCGAGAAGGTCGAGGTCGTGGCGCTCAGCCAGATCGACATCCTCGACGCCGAGGCGCGCAAGAAGAAGACGGCGTCGCTGAAGCGCGCCGCCGGCCGCGCGCCGCTGCTGTTGTCGGCCGTCACCGGCGAAGGCGTGGAAGCGGTGCAGCGTGCGCTGATGGCTGTCGTGGCCGAGGCCCGCGACGCCGTTCCCGCTCCTGTCGACACGCGCTGGCAGTGACCATGCAGTCGCTGAAGAAATACCGGCGCATCACCGTCAAGATCGGCTCGGCGCTGCTCGTCGACCGCGGCACGGGGCTGAAGCGCGACTGGCTGGATTCGCTCGCCGACGACATCGCGGTGCTCGCCCATGGCGGCGCCGAGGTGCTCGTCGTCTCCTCAGGCGCGATCGCGCTCGGCCGCACCATCCTCGGCCTCGGAAAAAGGGCACTGAAGCTGGAGGAGAGCCAGGCGGCGGCCGCCGTCGGCCAGATCGCGCTCGCCGGCGCCTGGTCGGACGCGCTCGGCAAGGGCGGGCTGAAGTCCGGCCAGATCCTGCTCACGCTCGGCGACACCGAGGAGCGGCGGCGCTACCTCAACGCGCGCGCCACGATCTCGACCTTGCTCAAGATGAAGGCGGTGCCGGTCATCAACGAGAACGATACGGTGGCGACCTCGGAAATCCGCTACGGCGACAACGACCGCCTGGCGGCGCGTGTGGCGACGATGATGGGCGCCGACCTCCTGGTGCTGCTCTCCGACATCGATGGACTCTACACGGCGCCACCGGCCAGGGACCCGCAAGCGAAATTCATCCCGGTGGTCGACCGCATCACACCCGACATCGAGGCGATGGCGGGCGCGGCCGCCTCCGAGCTGTCGCGCGGCGGCATGCGGACAAAGCTCGACGCCGGCAAGATCGCCAATGCGGCCGGCACCGCCATGGTCATCACGTCGGGCACCAGGCTGTCGCCGCTGATGGCGATCGAACGCGGCGAACGCGCCACTTTCTTCAAGCCGAGCGCCAATCCGGTGAAGGGCTACAAGACCTGGATCGCCGGGCAGCTCGAACCGGCGGGGCGGCTCACCGTCGATGCCGGCGCCATCGGCGCGCTGCTATCGGGCAAGTCGCTGCTGCCGGCGGGCGTCAAGCTGGTCAGCGGCAATTTTTCGCGCGGCGACACGGTGGCGATTCTGTCGCCCGAGGGCCGCGAGATCGCGCGCGGCCTGGTTGCCTACGATGCCGCCGATGCCGTAAGGATCGCAGGCCTGAAGACGGCCGAGATCGAAACCGTGCTCGGCTACGAGGCGCGCTCGGCGATGATCCACCGCGACGACCTTGTGGTGAGCCATTCGAGTGATCAAGTATTGGCCGTTGATCAAGTATTGGCCGGCCGAAGCGGAGGATGAGCCATGCTGAAGCTGCATGAGAAATCCCGAGACGACACTGCGGCGCTGATGGCCGATATCGGCCGCCAGGCGCGCGCCGCAGCCCGACCGCTGGCCATTGCCACCACCGCCGCCAAGAACGCCGCGCTTGTCGCCATGGCCGAAGCCATTCTTCGCAACGACCAGGCGATTCTCGACGCCAACGCCATCGACGTCTCGAATGGCGAGGAATCCGGCCTTTCCGGTTCCTTCATGGACCGGTTGAAACTGACACCGTCGCGCATCGAGGCGATGGCCGACGGCATTCGCGAGATCGCCGCGCTGAAGGATCCGGTCGGCGACGTGATCGCAGAATGGGACCGGCCGAACGGACTCCATATCGAGCGCGTGCGCACGCCGCTCGGCGTCGTCGGCGTCATCTATGAGAGCCGGCCAAATGTGACGGCCGATGCCGGCGCGCTCTGCCTGAAGGCCGGCAATCCGGTGATCCTGCGCGGCGGCTCGGATTCGCTCAACTCGTCCGCGGCGATCCATGCCTGCCTGGTCGAGGGACTGAAAGCGGCCGGCCTGCCGCGGGATGCGATCCAGCTGGTGCCGACCACCGACCGCGCCGCCGTCGGCGAGATGCTGAAAGGCCTCGGCGGCAATCTCGACGTGATCATTCCGCGCGGCGGCCGCAGCCTGGTCGAGCGTGTGCAGAGCGAGGCGCGGGTGCCGGTCTTTGCCCATCTCGAAGGCATTTGCCATGTCTATGTCGATCGATCGGCCGATCTCGACATGGCGGTGAAGATCGCCGTCAACGCCAAGATGCGGCGCACCGGCGTCTGCGGCGCGGCCGAGACGCTGCTGGTCGACCGTGCGGCGGCGGGAACGCATCTGGTGCCGATCCTCGAGGCGCTGCGGGCCGCCGGCTGCGAAATCCATGCCGATACCGAGGTGCTGAAGGCGTTCTCCGACGCCAGTCCCGCGACCGATGCCGACTGGGTGACCGAGTATCTCGACGCCATCATCGCGGTGAAGCTGGTCGATGGCGTTACCGGCGCGATCGAGCATATCGAGAGCTTCTCCTCGCACCATACGGAGGCGATCCTGGCCGAGGACGCTGAAGCGGTGGAGCGCTTCTTCAACGAGATCGATTCGGCGATCCTCTTGCATAACGCCTCGACGCAATTCGCCGATGGCGGCGAGTTCGGCATGGGCGCCGAGATCGGCATCGCCACCGGCAAGATGCATGCGCGCGGCCCGGTCGGCGTCGAGCAGCTGACCTCGTTCAAATACCGCGTGCGCGGGTCGGGACAGGTGAGGCCTTGATGCTATTTGCCGCTAGAGGTTGAAGCTTGCGCCCAGGCCCCCCTCTCTGGCCTGCCGGCCATCTCCCCCTCAAGGGGGGAGATCAACTTGCGCATAGGGCTTCGCCAATCGCCTACGTCATAAGATTGGCGCCTGCGGACGAGCTGCCGATCTCCCCCCTTGAGGGGGAGATGCCCGGCAGGGCAGAGAGGGGGGCCTAGCACCGTGCTCTCGTCGCCTCAGCCCGCCGTCCCCGCGCACTATCTGCGCATGCCGCATGCCGGCAAGGGCGTTGCCGTCGGCCTGTTCGGCGGCTCGTTCAATCCGCCGCATGCCGGCCACGCGCTGGTCGCCGAGATCGCGCTGAGAAGGCTGGCGCTCGACCAGCTGTGGTGGATGGTGACGCCGGGCAATCCGCTGAAGAGCACGCGCGAGCTGGCGCCGCTGGCCGAGCGGTTGCAGCTGTCCGAGCAGATCGCAAAAAATCCGAAGATCAAGGTCAGCGCGTTCGAGGCCGCTCACCACATCCGCTTCACCGCCGACACGCTGGCGCTCGTCAAGGCGCGCAATCCCGGCGTCGACTTCGTCTGGATCATGGGCGCCGATTCGCTTCGCGACTTCCATCGCTGGCAGCGCTGGCGCCAGATCGTCATGACCTTCCCCATCGCCGTCATCGACCGCCCGGGCGCGACGCTGTCCTTCCTCTCCTCGGTGGTCGCCAAGACCTTCGACTACGCCCGCGTCGACGAGGGTGACGCGCCGCGCCTTGCCCGCATGAAGGCGCCGGCCTGGACCTTCATCCACGGCCCGCGCTCGTCGCTGTCGTCGAGCGCCATCCGCAAGGCGGCAAGGGGCTGAAACGTCCCCCTTAGCGAGAAGGGGAAAGTTCGGCCATGTCGCTTTTGCGGCGGCCTTTCGTCGGCAGGTCGGCGATGCTGCGTGAATGCTGGAGAAGAACCGCACCACCATCGAGCCAGATGACGGCAAGCAGCCGGCGCCGCTGATCGCCATTGCCAGCGTCGTGGCGTCGATGGCGCTGATCGCGATCGGCAACGGGCTGATGTTCGCCTTCATCCCGGTGCGGCTCGGCGCCGACGGCTTCGATCCGACCTGGGCCGGGCTGATCGTCACCGGGCTTTCGGCCGGTGGGCTCGCCGGCTGCATCCTGACCGGGCCTCTCGTCCGGAGAGTTGGTCACGCCCGCGCTTTCATGGTGCTTTCGGCGCTGATCGCGCTCTCCAACGCGGCGATCGGCGCCGGCCCGATCCCGCTCATCTGGATCGCGGCGCGCGCGCTCTACGGTTTCGCCATCTGCGGTCTGTTCATCGTCGCCCAGAGCTGGCTGAACGATGCCGTCCCCAATGCCATACGCGGCCGCGTCATGGCGGTGTTCTACGTCGCCTATGTCGCCGGCCTCGGCGTCGGCTATGCGACGCTCGCCGCCATCGACATCCGCACCGCGGCAGCGCCGCTGATCGGCATCACCTTCACGGCGCTGTCGATCCTGCCGGTCGGCATGACGCGGCTGGCGCAGCCGCCGCCGCCGCAGGCGGCCTCGGTGGCGCTCGGCCGCGCCTGGCGGATTTCGCCGGTCGGGGTGGCGGGCATGCTCGCCGTCGGCGGCCTGTCGATGATCATCTCCGGTTTCGCGCCGATCCATGCCACTGCCAAGGGCTACAGCCAGGCGGATGTGGCGCTGCTGTTGTCGGCCATGCCGGTCGGCACGCTGATCCTGCAGATACCGCTCGGCTGGATCTCGGACCGGACCGACCGGCGCTATGTGCTGATCGGCGCGGCACTGCTTGCCCTCGTTTCCAGCCTGCTCGCCATTACCTTCGATGGCGGCGCGCTGGCCGTCCTGCTTGTGGTCTATCTGATCTGGGATGGCGCGTCGGAATCGATCTATTCGCTGTCCAGCGCGCATGCCGCCGACCGCGCCGGCAAGGACGATCTGCTCGCCCTGTCGAGCTCGATGCTGTTTGCATGGTCGCTGGCGGGGTTTGTGGTGCCGGGCATCGTGACAGGGCTTTCCGCGGTCTATGGCACCGGGACGTTCATCTATGTCGGCATCGTCATCGCCTCGGCGTTTTGCCTGTTCGTGTCGTGGCGGGTGCTGGCGGCACGGCCGGTCCCAGCCACCGCGACAGGCAGCTTCGCGCCGATGTGCGCGCAGGCACCGCTGCCGGTGGAACTCGCCTTCGCGCCGGACGAGCAGCCTCGCCCCGGCAATTGAGGCGCGTTGTCGACGGCTTGCGCTACTGCCTGGTTGAGGGCGGTTCCTGGTGCGATGCTTCCGGCGGCGGCACCGGGACGGAAATGCCTTCGGTGTCGAAGGCCTGCTTGGCGCGTTTGGTGAGATCGATCTGGGTGGCGAAGAAATCGGCGGACGAAGTCCAGTAGCGCAGGCTGATGGCGACGCCGCTGTCGCCGACCGTGGCGACGAAGGCGATCGGCGCCGGCTCGCGCCTGACGCGCCGCTCGGTGGCGGCGACGGCGAGCATCGTCTTTTGCGCGAGGTCGATGTCGTTCCAGGAGCCGATGGTCAGCGTGACGTCGCCGCGGCGGACGCCGTTGCGCGTGTAGTTGCGCACCGGCTGGTTCCACAGCGTCGAATTGGGCGCCAGCACATAGACGCCGTCGACCGTCCGCAGCCGGGTCGCGAACAGGCCGATCTCCTCGATGGTGCCGGAAATGGGGCCGACCTCGACATACTCGCCGATGCGAAACGGTCTCAGGGCAAGCAGCATGATGCCGGCGGCGATGTTCTGCAGCGTGCCCTGTAGGGCCAGGCCGATGGCGAGGCCGATGGCGCCGATGGCGGCGATGATCGAGGCGGTCTGCACGCCGAACTGGCCGAGCACCATGATGACGACGAGGATCAGGATGGCGTAGCGGACGATCTTCGAGAAGAAATGGCGCAGCGTCGCGTCGAAGCCGTGGATGTGACCGAGGCCGGCGAAGATCGAGCGCTCGGCAAGGCCGGCGACGAGATAGCCGACGACCAGCAATATGACGGCGCCGACGGCCGAGAAGGAGTAGGAGACGATCAGGCTGCTGAGTTGCGCGAGGCCAGCCTGCACGGAGAGGAGCGTGTCCTGGGGATCGATCGGCATTTGGGAAATCCGGTTGGTGGGCGAGCCGATAACCCATGTGGACGCCATGGGTTCCCGACTTTTTTCCCGCTTTGCGGAACCAAGCGGAGGGGGTCGCGTTGGCGAGCGCGGGGCCACCGTCTTGAAACTGCAACGGAACTCTGCCTATCTAAGTGGTGTCACCTGATTTCACGGGTGATTTGGTTGTTCTTGCTGCGAAAGGAAAGACACTGAGAACAGCACTGCGGAAGAAGGCCGACATCGTGCCTTCGCCGGCCGGGATCAGCGGAAATGACGCCGTGTCCCGCGCCATCAAGACAGTCCTTGCCAGTCTGGAAGACTCCAAGGCCGAAAACATCGTCTCAATCGACATCCAGGGGAAATCGAGCCTCGGCGACTATATGGTCGTAGCGTCGGGCCGATCGCACCGTCATGTCTCGGCTGTCGCCGATCATCTCCTCAAGGCGCTCAAGGATGCCGGCCTCGGCATGGCGCGCGTCGAGGGGCTGGCCAGCGCCGACTGGGTCCTGATCGATTCGGGCGACATCATCGTCCATGTCTTCCGTCCCGAAGTCCGCGAATTCTACAATCTCGAAAAGATGTGGCAGGCGCCGGACCTCGAGGAAGAGACCCTTCACTGAGCCGTAACCGTTGGGGTGCGTGTCCCCGAATCCCTGGGTGACATGCACTAGCGGCTCTTCGAGGCAAGGATGAAGATCACCGTTCATGCCGTGGGCCGGATGAAAGCCGGCCCCGAGAGAGAACTCGCCGACCGCTATTTCGAGCGCTTCGCTAGGAGCGGCCCGGCGGTGGGGCTGGAATATGCCGGCCTCGTCGAGATTGCCGAAGGCCGCGCCCAGACCGCCAACGAGCGCCGGCGCGAGGAAGGCCAGAAGCTGCAGACGATGCTGCAGCAAGGCACGGCGCTGATCCTGCTCGACGAGCGCGGCAGGAGCTTCTCCTCCGAGGAATTCGCCGGCCGCCTCGGCCTGCTGCGCGACAGCGGCCGCAAGGCGCTGGTGATCGCCATCGGCGGCGCCGACGGCCACGACCAGTCGCTGCGCGACCAGGCCGATCTGGTGGTCTCGTTCGGCGCGCTGACCTGGCCGCATCAGCTGGTGCGGGTGATGCTAGGCGAGCAGCTCTACCGGGCCGCGACGATTCTTGCTGGACACCCCTACCATCGCTCCTGATGTCGCGGCCAAAGGACACGCCAGGGTCAGCACGCTCGGCCCAAGCTTTCCGGCGGCCGGATCGGCGTCATGAGCCATCCTGCATGATCGGATGGACGTGCCTGTACGCCTGGCCGAGGACCTGAGGACCCTGGAAGCGCGATCGGAAGATGCGTAGTTCTCCGAATTTCCGCCTCAATGGCCCGACATCACGGTAGTTGTGGGTTCTCCATCATGGTTGATGGTTCGTTAACGAAGCGGCGGATAGAGTCTGGGCCTGATGTCTGAAGGCTGGAATTCGAGAACGCGCGCCTGGCGCAGCCGCTGCGGCCTGACATTTGTCGCCGCGCTGATTGCGTTCCGTCCGGCCCTGGCGGCGGAAAACACCCTTGATCCAGCGCCCGATCCCGACCGGAGCCGGGCCGAATACGAACAGGTCTCGAAGGAAATCACGCTCTCGTCCGAGCGGCTGGCCAAGCTCGCCGCCGACATTGCGGCGGTCAAAAAGGACCATGCCTCGATCACCGCGGCGTTGATCCAGTCGGCGATGACCGAGCAGAAGCTCGGCCAGGACATCGAGGACATCGGCGCCAAGCTGGAAGGGTTGAAAGCGGAAGAGCAGAAGATACGTGCCTCCCTGGCGGCGCGGCGCGACGTGCTGGCCGAAGTGCTGGGCGCGTTGCAACGCATGGGACTCAATCCGCCGCCGGCGATCCTGGTCAAGCCGGAGGACGCGCTGTCGTCGGTGCGCAGCGCCATCCTGCTCGGCGCGGTGGTGCCGGAATTGCGGCAGCAGACCGAGGTGCTGCTCGCCGACCTCAAGGAACAGACGCGGGTGACGACCTCGATCGAGGCGGAGCGGGCCAGGCTGACGACGGCGGTCGGCGAACAGGCGGCGGAAAAGAAGCGGCTGAGCATGCTGCTCGAGGCCAAGCAGAAGCTTCAGGCAGACACCGAGACGGAGATCGCGGCCGAGAAGCAGCGCTCACAGGTACTGGCCGCCAGGGCGGGCAGCCTCAAGGAACTGATCGCCTCGCTGGAGGCCGACAAGGCGCGCAGGGCGACAGACCAGGCCAAGGCGGCCGAGCGCAAATCGGCCGATGGCGATCAGGCTCCGGGAGGAGACGGCAAGACGCCGGCGCCGGCGGAAATGGCCGCGCTGCCGGTGCCGGAAGGCAACCGGCTCACGGCCGCAGCGCCGTTCTCGGCGCTGCAGGGACAGATCGCGCTGCCGGTGACCGGCAAGATCAAGCGGCGCTTCGGCGCCGATGACGGTAACGGCGCGGTGATGCAAGGGGACATGGTTGCGACACAATCGGGAGCCATCGTCACCGCGCCGGCGGATGGAAATGTGCTTTATGCGGGGCCGTTTCGCTCTTATGGTCAACTCTTGATCCTCAATGCCGGCGACGGGTATCATGTCGTCTTGGCTGGGATGAGCAGAATCAGTGTCGCGACTGGCCAGTCGGTGCTCGCAGGAGAACCGGTCGGCGCGATGGGAGAGGCCCGGGTGGCGAGCACCTCGGCCTCGCAGAATGGAAATGCCACGCCGGAGCTCTATGTCGAGTTCCGCAAGGATGGAAAACCCGTCGATCCGACCCCATGGTGGGCGGACCGTTTTTCTGGAAGGACGTGAAATGATGCGGAAACTTTCGCTTCTGTTCGCCGGCGCGCTGATGGGCGCGTCAGCGATGAGCCTGGTCTACGGCGCGCCAGGCTCGACGGCGAACGCTGCGGGCTCCGAGACCTACAAGCAACTGGCGATCTTCGGCGACATTTTCGAGCGCGTGCGGGCGCAATATGTGACGCCGCCGGACGACAAGTCGCTGGTCGAGAACGCCATCAACGGCATGCTGGCCTCGCTCGATCCGCACTCGTCCTACATGAACGCCGAGCAGGCGCAGGACATGCGCGTGCAGACGAAGGGCGAGTTCGGTGGCCTCGGCATCGAGGTCACCATGGAGAACGACCTGGTCAAGGTGATCACGCCGATCGACGACACGCCGGCCGCCAAGGCGGGCGTGCTGGCCGGCGACTACATCGCCAAGATCGACGGCGAGGAGGTGCGCGGCCTGACCCTCAACGACGCCGTCGAGAAGATGCGCGGACCGGTCAATACGCCGATCAAGCTGACCATCCTGCGCCAGGGCGCCGACAAGCCGATCGAGCTGACGGTGGTGCGCGACATCATCAAGGTCAAGGCGGTCAAGTTCCGCGTCGAGAACGACGTCGGCTACATGAAGATCACCTCGTTCACCGAGAAGACCTACGACGATCTCGAGAACGCCATCGACACCATCAAGAAGCAGGTGCCGGCCGACAAGCTCAAGGGCTATGTGCTCGATCTGCGCCTCAATCCGGGCGGCCTGCTCGACCAGGCGGTGAGCGTGTCGGATGCCTTCCTCGACCGCGGCGAGATCGTCTCGACGCGCGGCCGCGATCCGAAGGACGTCACCCGCTTCGATGCGAGGGCGGGCGACGACATCGGCGGCAAGCCGCTGATCGTGCTGGTCAATGGCGGTTCGGCGAGCGCGTCGGAAATCGTCGCCGGCGCGCTGCAGGACCTGCGCCGCGCCACCGTGGTCGGCACCCAGTCCTTCGGCAAGGGTTCGGTGCAGACCATCATCCCGCTCGGCGAGAACGGCGCGCTCAGGCTGACGACGGCGCTCTATTACACGCCGTCCGGCAAGTCGATCCAGGGCAAGGGCATCACGCCAGATATCAAGGTCGAGCAGCCACTGCCGGCGGACCTGCAGGGCAGGGACCTGACGCGCGGCGAATCGGACCTCAAGGGCCACATCAAGGGCGCCGACGAGAGCTCGACCGGCTCCGGCTCGGCCGCCTATGTGCCGCCGGATCCGAAGGACGACCTGCAGCTGATCTATGCCGAGCAGTTGCTGCGCGGCCACAAGACCGATCCGGCGTTCCCGCCGAATCCGCAGAAGGCCGTGCTCAACCAGTAGGGATTCGGCGGACCAGGCCAAGAGGTCTGGCCGCCTGATCGAAGCAATGCGATGCTGCCGGGACCGCGAGGTTCCGGCAGTTTGATTCGGGGGTCGCGGCCGGCGCGCCGCGCCCGAGGCGTGGCAGGCGCCGAGGAGACTTGGATTGGCGTGGCGTTCCGGGAGGTGAGCCCACCTGCCGGTCCCAACGCTTCGGGGTTGCGGCTTGGTGGACATCGGCAAGGACATAGAACGACCGCTCGGGCAGGGTCCCAGGCCGCAGCGTGTTGCCTCGCGCGGCATCAGCACCGGCGCGGTCGCGGCGACGCTCGCCGTGCTTGCGGTGATCGGCGTCTCCGGCGCGATCGCCTTGCGCGAAAAACCGTTCCGCAAGCCGCAAGAGGTCGCGGTGTCGACGCCGAAGGTGACGCCGGCCCCGGCCGCGACGCCCGCCCCGGCACCCGCCGCGGAGGCGGCGACGGCGGCACCCAAGGTCGAAACGCCCAAGGCCGGCGGACCGCAGATCATCCATGTCCAGACCGAGGAAGGCGACGGCCCGCCCAAGGCGGCCATCGTCATCCGCGATCCTTCCTCGATCGGCCAGAACCTGAAGATCGCGCATATCCCCGACAAGGCGTTGATCGAAGCCAGCGACACCGGCCCGCTGCCGGTCCGCGCCGCCGACGGCAGGCGGCCGTTCGACGTCTATGCGCGGCCGTGGTCGGGATCGCGGGGCGCGCGCGTGGCGATCGTCATCGGCGGGCTCGCCGTCTCCCAGACCGGCACGCAGGCGGCGATCGCCAAATTGCCGGCCGAGGTGACGCTGGCCTTTGCACCGCAAGGCAACAGCATCGGCCGCTGGATGCAGGCGGCGCGGCAGAGCGGGCACGAGATCGTCATGCAGGTACCGCTCGAGCCGTTCGACTATCCCAACGTCAATCCCGGCCGCAACACGCTGACGGTGGCGGCGAGCCCGGACGAGAACCTGAAGAACCTGCACTGGGCGCTGTCGCGGACGACCAACTACACCGGCGTCATGAATTACATGGGGGCGCGCTTCTCGGCCGATCCAGGGGCGATGGCGAGTTTCATGGCGGAGCTCGGCAAAAGGGGTCTCGCCTATGTCGACGACGGCTCGTCGGCGCGCAGCCTGGCGCCCGACCTGGCGCTGAAGGACGGCGTGCCCTTCGTCGCCGGCGACACATCGATCGACGCCGTGCAGGATCGTGGCGCGATCCTGAAGAAGCTGGACGAGCTGGAAGCCACCGCGCGGGCGAAGGGCACTGCCGTCGGCATCGGCTCGGCCTTCGATCTCACCGTCGATACGGTTTCGGCCTGGGTGGCCGAGGCGAAGAAGCGCGGCATCGAGATCGTGCCGATTTCGGCGGTAGCCATCGATCCGCAAAAAGGGTGAATAGTGAATAGTGAATAGTGAATAGTGAATAGTGAAGGGTTTCGGTGCCGTGATCTGATTCTGCCAGCTATAGGTACTCACTACTCACTACTCACTACTCAGACGTCACGCCGCAGCGCAGAAGGTCCGACGATGGCCAAGAATGTCGATCCCGAGACCCTGCCTTATCGCCCCTGCGTCGGCCTGATGATCCTCAATGGCGACGGGCTGGTCTGGGTCGGCCACCGCATCGCCGAGCCCGACAGCGAGTTCGCCGGCACGACGCAGCTCTGGCAGATGCCGCAAGGCGGCATCGACAAGGGCGAGGAACCGCTCGATGCGGCGGGACGGGAACTTTACGAGGAAACCGGCATGCGCTCGGTCTCGCTGCTCGCCGAGGCGCCGGAATGGATCAACTACGATTTGCCGGCGCACCTGGTCGGCGTTGCCTTCAAGGGGCGCTATCGCGGCCAGACGCAGAAATGGTTCGCCTATCGCTTCCACGGCGACAGCGGCGAAATCCAGATCAACCCGCCGCCGGGCGGCCACACCGCCGAGTTCGACAAATGGGCCTGGCGGCCGATGCAGGACCTGCCCGGGCTGATCGTGCCGTTCAAGCGCAAGGTCTATGAAGAGGTGGTGGCGGCGTTCCGGCATCTCGTCCCGTAGAGGCGCGTTCGATCGCACTGTTCGGGATCGGGCACTCTTGATATTGATGCCGGTACGCCGCAAGTACCAGAGGCTGACATGAACCATGCATGGCAAGAGCATCATAGGGGAGCGCCGGCGCTGCCCCTCACCTGCCTGCCGGCATCCTCTCCTCGTATTGTGACGGGGAGAGGGAAGCTCTCGGCGCCGATTTCGCTAATCGCCAACGTTGCAGGAAGACAACCGAGGCTGCGGCCAGCCCCTTCTCCGCGTCACTATACGGGGAGAAGTGCCCGGCAGGGCGATGAGGGGCGGCGCCGGCGTCGGCAATCGCGCGTCTTCGCAACAGGCGCAACCCTGGCGCGGTCGCCTCGATGAGTGGCGACAAGGCGCCTTTGCCGCAAGCGCCTGACGCGGGTAGCTGCATGCCTAGCGAGGCCACAGCCGGGGCGATCCTGACCATCGATCTTGGCGCCATCAGGGAAAACTACCGGCGGCTGAAGGCGCGACTCGGCGCCGCGCAATGTGCCGGCGTGGTCAAGGCAGACGGCTATGGGCTGGGCGCCGCCGAAGTGGCGCGGGCGCTGGCGGCGGAAGGCTGCACGAGCTTTTTCGTTGCGCTGCTCGCCGAAGGCGTGGCGCTGCGCCGGGCGCTCGGCCCCGGACCAGCGATTTATGTGCTGAACGGGCTGCCGCCCGGCTCGGAAAACGAGGCGGTCGAAGCCGAACTTGCTCCCGTCATCAACAGCACCGCGCAGCTCAAGGCCTGGGGCAAGGCCGGCCTAGCCGCCGGCCGCAAGCTGCCGGCCGCGATCCAGGTCGACAGCGGTATGTCCAGGCTCGGCATGCCGCCGGCGGAGGTCGAGGCGCTGAGCCGTGAGCCGACTTCCTTCGACGGCGTCGCGGTCACCCTCGTCATGAGCCATCTCGCCTGCGCCGACGAGCCGGCGCATCCGGCCAACGAGCGGCAGTGGCTGGCCTTCGAGCGGTTGCGCAAGATGCTCCCCGAGGCGCCCGCGTCGCTCGCCAACTCCTCCGGCATCTTCCTCGGACCGGCCTTCCATTTCGATCTCGTGCGCCCCGGCGCGGCGCTCTATGGCATCAATCCGACGCCGGCGGAGCCGAATCCGATGCTGCCGGTGGTGCGGCTGCAGGCCAAGGTGGTACAGACGCGAAGCGTCGAGAAAGGCGCCGGGGTCGGCTACGGCCACACCTATCGCGCGGAGGATCCGCTCAATCTGGCGACGATCTCTCTCGGCTATGCCGATGGCTGGCATCGCCGCGCCGCCTCCGCCGCCTGGTTTGAAAACGTGCGGCTGCCCTTTGTCGGGCGGGTGTCGATGGATTCGATCATCCTCGACATTTCCGCGCTGCCGCAGGGCAAGCTCGGCACGGGCGACCTGGTCGAGCTGCTCGGACCATCGCAAAGCGTCGACGCCGCAGCCGGCCATGCCGGCACGATCGGCTACGAGATCCTGACCAGCCTCGGGCCGCGCTTTCACCGGCGCTATACCGGCTGAACGAGTGCCTTGCTTGACAAGCAGGCGCTTCTCGGCAAGGGTTCCGGGATGAGCAACCTCGCCCATACCAGAACCTTTTTCAGGGTCTGCCCCATCGCGGGAGCGTAGCCCCGGCCCGGCCACCAAGCTGGCGGCCGCCTGAACCGGGGCATTTGAATTCCATACATCGCCATTGAGCCGGCCGGCCTTGTGCGGCTGCCGGCTTTGTCCGCCGCCCCTGATCTGGCGCCAGCGCAGTCGTCCTGTGCGCCGGGCCCATGAGGTTTGCCATGTCTGCAACAACTCCATCACGTTACCGAAACCTGCTCCTCGTCAGCGACGCCGATCACAACAGGCTGACCGGCCTAGCCAGAGCCTGTCTCGACCGGGCGCCCGACATTGCCGAGGGTCTGCTCGCGGAAATGGACCGCGCCAGGGTCGCGGCAGCGGCGGCCATGCCGGCAGATGTAGTGCGGATGGGCTCGACAGTGACTTTGCGCAACAGCGATGGAAGTTGCCAACGCGTCACGCTGGTCTATCCCAGCGAAGCCGACATCGCCGAGAAGCGCATTTCGGTGCTGACGCCGCTCGGAACAGCGCTGATCGGAGCGCGTGCCGGCGGGTCGGTGCACTGGCAAAGCCGTGACGGCCGGGTCCTGTCGGGCACAATCGACGCTGTCGAGCAGCTCCCGTCCGGGAGGCCGTCATGACCAAGACCATCTACTGCGTCACGACGAAGGATTTGGGGATGATTGAGGTGATGCTGTTGCGCAGGCGCGCCTTTGCCGATCCGATCGTGCCAGTGCTCGAGCGCAAGCTTTCGCAGAGCAGCATTGTTCCGGTCGACCTGGTCGGGCCCGACTTGGTGACGTTGGCCAGCCGCGTGACTTTTTGCATAGATGGCGGCCCGGCGGAGACGCGAACGCTGGTGCAGAGCGAAACATTCGCTTCCATAGGGGCCGGCCTGTCCGTCAGCACGTGGCGGGGCCTCAGCCTACTCGGCATGAGGAAAGGCCACAGCCTACTGGTCGAACGGCCCGACGGCAGGAACGAGCGGATTGTGGTCGAAGACGTACCTTACCAGCCTGAGGCTGCGCGACGAGCAGCTCGGAACGTCGGCGGACGTCTGTCGCAGGGCCTGACCCTTGTCCACAGCGCCTCAGCGACCAGCAGGCCCCTTGGCGAGACGGGCAAAATCCGGCAGACAGAGGAAGACGATCCGGGCCCTTCGGCGGCATGATCGGCCTTTGAGGGAGCAAGCGATGAAGATCTTCGTGCTGGGCGGCGGCGTGATCGGGGTCACCACCGCCTACTTCCTCGCCGAGGCCGGCCACGAAGTGACAGTGTTCGACCGCCAGAAAGGTCCGGCGCTGGAAACCAGCTTCGCCAATGCCGGCGAGGTCTCGCCGGGTTATGCCTCGCCCTGGGCCGGCCCCGGCATTCCGCTGAAGGCGATCAAATGGCTGCTGATGAAGCATGGTCCGCTGGTGGTGCGGCCGGCCTTCGACCCGCATATGTGGACCTGGCTGCTGAAAATGCTGCGCAACTGCACGGCCGAGCGTTATGCGCTCAACAAGTCGCGCATGGTGCCGCTTGCCGAATACAGCCGCGACACGCTGAAGGCGCTGCGCCAGGCGACCGGCATCGCCTATGACGAGCGTTCCAAGGGCACGCTGCAGCTTTTCCGGACGCAAAAGCAGCTCGACGGCACCGGTGGCGATGTCGAGGTGCTGAAGAAATACGGCGTCCCCTATGAAGTCCTCGATCCCGAAGGCTGCATCGCGGCCGAGCCGGCGCTGGCCAACGTGCGCGGCAAGTTCGTCGGCGGCCTCAGGCTGCCGGGTGACGAAACCGGCGACTGCAAGATGTTCACCGACCGCCTGGCCGAGCTCTGCGTGGCGCGCGGCGTGACCTTCGAATACGACACCCTGATCAGGCGCATCATCCGCAGCCGCAACCGCGTCCACAACATGCATACCAGCACGGGCTGGAGGGCGGCGGATGCCTATGTGATGGCGATGGGCAGCTACTCGGCGCAGGCGATGCGCTGGCTGAAACGGCCGATCCCGGTCTACCCGGTCAAGGGCTATTCGATCACTGTGCCGATCAAGGATGCCGAGGCGGCGCCGGTTTCGACCGTCATGGACGAGACCTACAAGGTGGCGATCACCAGGCTCGGCGACCGCATCCGCGTCGGCGGCACGGCGGAGATTTCAGGCTTCGACATGAGGCTGCACGAGTCGCGCCGGCGCACGCTGGAGCATTCGGTCGGCGATCTCTTCCCGGGCGGCGGCGATCTCAAGGCCGCAACCTTCTGGTGCGGCTTGCGGCCGATGACGCCGGACGGGCCGCCGCTGGTCGGCCGCAGCGAGCTGTCCAACCTCTATCTCAACACCGGCCACGGCACGCTCGGCTGGACCATGGCCTGCGGTTCGGCGAAGGTGCTAGCCGACATCATCTCCAGCCGGGTGCCGGAGATCAACGCCCGCGACCTCGGGCCGGAACGCTACCTGAAGTAGGGCAACTGCTCCTTCAGGTGTCCCCAGGACCGCAGCGCGCTTTTAGGGCGACCTGCCTCAAAACGCCTGCTTCACCCAGCCCTCTCTGAACAGCAGCCGGTAGGCCCAGGGGATGGTCACGTTGGTGGCGACCGGCTTTGAATGGGCAAGATAGTCGTCATAGACCGGTTTCATCCTGGCGTAGAAGGCGGGGTCGAGAACGGTCATGCCGTTCTCCGAGTCGTGGAAGAAGCTGCGGTTGTTGAGGTTGACCGATGAGATCGTCACCAGCCTCTCATCGATCATCATGATCTTGGAATGCAGCACCACGTCGGGCGCCTTGAATTCGCGGATATCGATGCGGTCGCCATACTTCTCGACGAACAGCTTGTTGAGCGCGGTGAGGAACTTGCCGCCGATGTCGCCCTTGAGGTCGATGCGGCCGACAATGTCGATCTTCACGCCTCTGGCCAGCGCCCTGTCGAAGGCCAGCGCGAGCTTCGGCGTCAAATTCAGGTAAGGGTTGACGATCTGGATATGGTGCTCGGCGGTGTCGATCAGCTCGACGAAATAGCTCTCCAGCGCGTGCCCGTCTTCATAGGGCACGGAGATGAAGTGCCGGGCGACGCCTTGCGGAAGCCGGCCACTGGCGCGGACCGGGATCGAAAACGGTCGCGAGATGTTGGTGTCGGCGTCGCGTAGCCACACGGTCGAAAGATGCGCGGCCAGCGTCTCGACCGTGGCCGGGTCGGCGAACTCAACGTCGAAATCGCTCCAGTTCGAATAGTAGTTCAGCGAGAAGCCGTCGGTCCTGCCGTATTGCTGCAGGTCCGGATAGCGCGACAGGTCGACCGGCTTGTGGAACAGGAAGCCGTCATGGATGTTGCGGCCGCCGATGATGACGCGCGAGCGGCCGGGATCTTCGGCCAGCGTCGCCAGCATCTTGACGTGATGGGTCTTGTGCAGCTGTGAGATCTGCTCGTCGATCGGCGCACCATGGTCGGCCCGCCAGCGGTATTCCTGAAGCTGGACATTGGGGAATTCGGCCGCCAGCCGGTGCAGCAGGGCGTCGTCCTTCTCGCGCTCCAGCACGTCGGTCACCAGGATGCGCACCTTGGTGCCCAAGGCGGCATGATGGCGGATCAGCCGCTCGATGATGCGGCCGGAAAAGTCCGCCTTGAACTCCAGCGACGATAGATAGATCAGCCTGAGTTTCGGCGCGTGCGAGAAATCGAGCGGCTGCTCGGGATCGGCCTTGTCGAACGCGCTGTCGGGAAGCCGCTCTCCCAGCAGCGCCTCGACCTTGGCGTTGAAGCCGTCGCGCGACTTGCGCAGCAGCAGCGGTTTGCCAAGTGGCAGCGCGCAGGTCTGCGACAGCCAGCGGCCGGCGTAGAAGACGCGGTCGAGCTCTTTGAGCCCATCGGGATCGGGCACCGGGCAGCGGTCGTAGCGGCTGTCGAGGCCGGCGACCCAAGGGTCTGCAACCTCCTCGCGGAAAATGGTTAGCGGCGCGCCGGCCGGCGCCAGGCCGGAGCTGACGCTGAGGTCGCAGCGGCTGAGCGCCTCGCCGGGATAGAGGCTCGCGGATGCCTCGCCCGCCGGCAGAGTGAGATGGAATGCCGAGCCCGCGGCGATCGTGCTCGATCGTCCCGACGCGCGGATCGCCAACGGCCCATCGCAAGTGCCGCCGATATCGAGGGGCTTCTGGCCGGCCTGGCTGAGCACAATCTCGACCGAGCGCGCCTCCAGACCGGAAAAGCTGAATGTCTTGGGCCCGGAGGGCCGGGCGGCGGCATCGAGATAGAGTGTCTGCCGCGACATGCGCCAGCGCCCGGTGAAATGATCCTCGCCGGGTTTGCCGCGCGCCGGCGTCAACGCGGTCGTGTCGATCGGCCTTGCCAGCTGTTGCAGCGCCCGGTAGGTCGCCTGGAAACGGCTGTTATGAATGTCGCGCCAGTCATGCCCGAAACGGCCGGTGCCGTTCGTGCGGTCGAGCGCGTCGAGCCGGCTTTGGGCCAGCAGCGCCTGGAAGCGTTTCTCGTAGTCGCTGTTGTCGGCATTGTTGAAGTAATGCGCGGTCGCGAGAGCGGCGCCGGTGCCGTCGGCCGAGATCGGCGGCCGGTCGCAGGCATCGTCGCCCGGAAAGAAAGCGCAGGCGGAGCGGCCGGGCATGCCGGCGCAGCCGGCCATCGCCGCGAGCGCCAATCCGAACAGCGCTTTTGTTGCCGCGGACCTTACGTTCACCCGGTCGCCCCGTTCATCGCCTTGAGCTGAGCGGGGTCGCGCGGCGGCATGAAGCCTTGCGGAAAGACCTTGCAGACCGGGACGGCGAAAGTGGCGATCAAAAGCTCGGCCTCGTTGCGCATCGTCCTCGGGGCGGTCTTGTCGTCGCGGATCACTTTCGCCGAGGCGACAAGCGCACCGTCGCAGTCGCAATGGTTGCGGCGGGCGATGTAGCAGGCGTCGTGGACCTGGCAAGCGGCGTCGAGGCGGCCGACCGGCCGCAGCGACAGATCGCCGGAGCGGGTCCCCGGCCCGCAATAATTGCCGAAGACGAAAGCCGAGGGGCGCGCCATCGCAGTGCGGATCGGCTTCGGAAGTTCAGCCTCCGGCACTTTCGTCCACGGGTTGGCGCAAGCCGAGAGGAAGGCCAGCGGCAGGATGGCAAGAACGGCTCGCATTTTATCCGCGCCAGCTTTCTGAAAATGTCCCCACCGGGCGTTACAGCCGCTCGATCAGCTGATGCCACACTCGCCGATTTTGTGGCAAGCGCAAGGCAGGCGATTCAGACGAACAGAGCGCGTTCCCTTTCCACCGCCCTGGTGATGAAATTGGCGACGAGCTGCACGCGGCGCAGCGGCCTCACCGATTCGTGATAGACCAGCCAGTAGGCGCGGCGGATCGGCGCCACGATATCGACCGGCACCAGTTCCGGCATCGATCGGGCGACGAAAGTGTGCAGGATGCCGATGCCGGCGCCGGAGCGCACCGCTTCGGCCTGGCCGAGCGCTGAGGAGATGGCGAAGCTCGAACTCCAGTCGGCGCTGAACTCGGCGGCATAGTCGAGCGAGGGGCTAACGATGAGGTCGGGCACGTAGCCGATCAGCGTGTGCCGGCCGAGCTCGGCCGCTGTCGCCGGCAGACCATTGGCTTCGGCATAGGCGCGCGAGGCGAACAGGCCGAGCGTGTAGTCGACCAGCTTTCCCGCCACCAGCCGGCCTTCGGTCGGGCGTTCCACAGTGATGGCGATGTCGGCCTCGCGCCGCGACAGCGAAAACGAGCGCGGCACCGGCACAAGCTGAATGGTGAGCTCGCGGTGGAGGGCGGTCAGTTCTCCCAGCCGTTTTGCCAGGAAGGCGACGCCAAAACCGTCCGGCGCGCCTATGCGCACCGTGCCCGAAACATCGTCGCCTTCGCCGGCAATGGTCGAGCGCGCGGCGATCATGTCGCTTTCCATGCGCTCGGCAATGTCGAGGAAACGTTCGCCGGCCGGCGTCAGCTCGCTGCCGGTGGTCAGGCGGCGGAAGAGTTTTGTGCGCAGCGCCTCCTCGAGCGCTGCGATGCGGCGCGAGACGGTGGCATGGTTGAGCTCGAGGCGCTTCGCAGCGCCGAGGATCTGGCCGGCGCGCGCCACGGCGAGGAAGATGCGGACGTCATCCCAGTTCATGGGAGTGACCTTGATGACAATAGTCAAAGCCGCGTTCCTTCGCGCCCCCCTCTGTCCTGCCGGACATCTCCCCCACAAGCGGGGAGATCAGCAGTTTTGGCGTCGGCCATTTCCTTGCAACGTTGGAGATTGGCGAAAGCAGAAATGAGGGAGCAATCTCCCCCCAAGTGGGGGAGATGTCCGGTAGGACAGAGGGGGGCGCGAAGGAACTCAACCTTGGTGATCCCAAACGACAGACGCAGCTCGCTATTTGCGGGAATTAATGCACAGTCGGCTGCCGTTGTCCATTTCCTGCACAACGGTTGCGATTCCGCTCGCGTTGCCATCACCGCCGCAAAGGCGGACAATGCCTCATCACCAAAACAGGGAGAGAAACCATGATCGACTACGGTCATTTCATCGGCGGCAAGCGTGTCGCCGGCACCAGCGGCCGCAAGCAGGACGTGATGCAGCCGATGGACGGTTCCGTGCGCGGCACGGTGGCGCTGGCTTCGCAGGCGGAACTGCGCGCCGCTGTCGAGGACGCCAAGGCGGCGCAGCCCAAGTGGGCGGCCACCAACCCGCAGCGCCGCGTGCGCGTGCTGATGAAGTTCCTCGAACTGGTCCAGCGCGACTATGACGAACTGGCCGACATCCTGGCGCGCGAGCACGGCAAGACGATCGCCGACGCCAAGGGCGACATCCAGCGCGGCCTCGAAGTGGTCGAGGTCTGCATCGGCGCGCCGCACATGATGAAGGGCGAGTTCACCGACGGCGCCGGCCCCGGCATCGACGTCTATTCGATGCGCCAGCCGCTCGGCGTCGTCGCCGGCATCACGCCGTTTAATTTCCCGGCGATGATCCCGCTGTGGAAGATCGCGCCGGCGATCGCCTGCGGCAATGCCTTTATCCTGAAGCCCTCCGAGCGCGATCCGGGCGTGCCGATCCGCATTGCCGAACTGTTCATCGAAGCCGGCCTGCCGGCCGGCATCCTCAACGTCGTCAACGGCGACAAGGAAGTGGTCGACGCCATCCTCGACGATCCGGACATCAAGGCCGTCGGCTTCGTCGGCTCGACGCCGATCGCCCACTACATCTATTCGCGCGGCACCGCCGCCGGCAAGCGCGTGCAGTGCTTCGGCGGCGCCAAGAACCACATGATCATCATGCCCGACGCCGACATGGACCAGACAGTCGACGCGCTGATCGGCGCCGGCTACGGCTCGGCCGGCGAGCGCTGCATGGCGATCTCGGTCGCGGTTCCTGTCGGCAACGACACCGCCAACCGGCTGATGGAAAAGCTGGTGCCCCGCGTCGAAAGCCTGAAGGTCGGCCCGTCGACCGATTCCTCGGCCGATTTCGGCCCGCTGGTAACGGCGCAGGCGCTGGAGCGCGTCAAGGGCTATGTCGACATCGGCGTCAAGGAAGGCGCGAAGCTCGTCGTCGACGGCCGCGGCTTCAAGATGCAGGGCTACGAGAACGGCTACTACATGGGCGGCTGCCTGTTCGACAACGTCACCGCCGACATGCGCATCTACAAGGAAGAGATTTTCGGCCCGGTGCTCTCGGTGGTGCGCGCGCCGACCTACGAGAACGCCATCAAGCTCGCCAACGACCACGAGATGGGCAATGGCGTCGCCATCTTCACCCGCGACGGCGACGCCGCGCGCGACTTCGCCTCGCGTGTCCAGGTCGGCATGGTCGGCGTCAACGTGCCGATTCCGGTGCCGATCGCCTACTACACGTTCGGCGGCTGGAAGGCCTCGTCCTTCGGCGATCTCAACCAGCACGGCCCGGATGCGTTCCGCTTCTACACCAAGACCAAGACGGTCACCTCGCGCTGGCCGTCCGGCATCAAGGACGGTGCCGAGTTCGTCATCCCGACGATGAACTAGCCGGACTGTTCCCGGTTTTGCGCGTCCTCGCCCTTCGGCTGCGGGCGCGCGGCTGGCATCAAGGACGGTGCCGAGTTCGTCATCCCGACGATGAACTAGCCGGACGGTTCCCGGTTTTGCGCGTCCTCGCCTTCGGCTGCGGGCGCGCGGCCGGCATCAAGGACGGTGCCGAGTTCGTCATCCCGACGATGAACTAGCCGGACGGTTCCCGGTTTTGCGCGTCCTCGCCTTCGGCTGCGGGCGCGCGGCTGGCATCAAGGACGGTGCCGAGTTCGTCATCCCGACGATGAACTGATCCAGATCCGACGACCGACTGATAAAGGCCCGGCCATCGCCGGGCCTTTACGCTTTCCGATCGCGGCCGGTATCCGCCAAAACACCGATGTGATGGAACCAAGCGGGCTCGCTCCGTCTTAGGTTGTATTCCTGCAAACTTGCAGGCCAATCCAACAGCGCCGGTGGCTGCCGGGGTTCTCGTCTGGCGCAAGGAGTTGTCAGATGACACGACGTCTTTTGGCGGGAACGTGCTTTGCGGTGTTTGCGATATGCGGTGGTGTCGCGCAGGCCGTTGCGGGCGGACAATGCGCCGCGCGTGCCGACGTCATCAAGGCGCTCGGCGAGAAGTTCCATGAAAGCGAGGCCGCGCGCGGTCTGGTCAACCCGAATGTGATCCTCGAAATCTTCGTGTCGGAAAAGGGCACCTGGACCATCCTGGCCACCGACACGCACGGCCTGAGCTGCATCATCACGGCGGGCGACGGTTGGGACGGAGCCATGATGGCGGCTGCACTGCCGGGCACCTGAGCGGACGTCGTTCCCGCTGTCGTAGGGAGGCGGCCCGCGGCCGGGTCTTTTGGCATTTCGAATGGATTGCGGCGCCCGAAAGGGTGCCCGCTTGTGCTTTGCCTTCGCCGTCACCATATATGGAACATAATGGGAACATCCGGAAGGTTCCCATTGGTGGCAGACCGGAACGCAGAAAGGAACGACGCGATGATGACGTCGGAACCGGCCTGGGCCGCTCCGGCAAGATGAGGCTGTCTCCTTTTGCCGGGACGCGATGGCAAAAGGAGGTGCCCCATGGCACGCAAATCCCTGTTGGGTTGGGTGAGAAACCTGGTTCTTGCCAGCGCGCTGGCGATGGGTACGAACAGCGCCGGCGCTCAATATCAAAACTGTGCCGAACACAGCGCTCTGGTTACCCACCTGAGCGAGAACTTCCAGGAACGGCAGTTTGCCTTCGGGCTGATCGGCCAAGTCGCGATCATGGAAATGTTTGTCGGCCAGAGCGGAACGTGGACCATCATCGTCACCGACGTTACCGGCACGAGCTGCATAATCGCCGCCGGCAACAGTTGGGAAAGCGTGGCGGCGCCGGCCGACCATAGCGCGCGATACTGAGATCGAGCATCGCTCAGCGGGTGGCGGCCACCTCGGCATGGCTGCGCAGCAGCGCCATCAGCCGCTTGGCATCCTTGGCCGCCCCCTCCTCGTCGCCGTCGAGGATCGAGCGGATCAGCGCGACATGGTGTTCGGCCGATTCGGCCAGGCCGGTATCCGACTTGTAGCGGAACCAGAAGCGGCGGCTGTGGGTCTGCAAGGGCGCCGCCAACCGCGCCGCGAAGGGGTTGTCGGCGGCCAGTGCGAGCGCCTCGTCGAGCGCCTTGTCGGCCTGGATGAAGGCCAGCACATTGCCCGAGATGACCGCCTTCTGCATGGCAAGGGCGGCGTCGTGAAAGAGGTCGGCTGCCTCGCGGGTGACGAAACGCGCGGCCGAGCGGGCCAGCACCACCTCGACGCCGCGCCTGGCATCGAGGACACGCAGCCAGTCGCCGGGATGGAGCGGCGCAATCGCGATGCCGGCGCGCGGCCGGACATCGAGCAGGCCCTCCCAGGCCAGACGCTGGATCGCCTCGCGCACCGGCGTGCGGCCGAGCCCGAGACGCTCGATCAGCGCACCCTCGGTGACAAAGCTCGACGGCGCCAGTTCGAGCGTGACGATCATGTGCTCGAGCGCGCGATAGGCCTTCGCAGCCGCCGGCTCGAAACGAGATATATCTTCCAATAGAGCCATTGGGCCTCCTGATATATTTTCCATATATCATAGCAGATTCCGCATTGACAGCCGGTTTCCTGTTAGATATATCACTGATATATCAGATTGGAGATGATGCCATGTGGACTGGAGTTTTCCCCGCCGTCACGACCAAATTCACCGAGGACGACCGTCTCGATCATGCCGAGATGGAGCGCTGCTTTTCGCTGCAGATGGAGGCCGGCTGCGACGGCATCATCGTCTGCGGCTCGCTCGGCGAAGGGCCAATGCTGTCGCATGACGAGAAGATCGAGGTGCTGAAGACGGCGCAGCAGGTCGCCGGAGGCAAGCCGGTGCTGCTCACTGTGAACGAGCCCGGCACCCGCGAGGCGGCAAGCATCGCGCGTCGCGCCGCGCAGGCCGGAGCCAGCGGGCTGATGGTGGTGCCCAGCCCGATCTACCATACCGACCCGGCAGAGACGGCCGCCGCCCTGCGCGCCGTGGCCGAGGCCGGCGACCTGCCGGTCATGATCTATTCGAACAGGCTGGCGTACCGCGTCGACGTCACCGTCGACCTGATGGAGGAGCTGGCGTCCGACGCGCGCTTCGTCGCCATCAAGGAATCCTCCGACGACATCCGCCGCTCGACCGAGATCATCAACCGGTTCGGCGACCGCTACGACCTGTTCACCGGCGTCGACAATCTTGCCTTCGAGGCACTGTCGGTCGGCGCCATCGGCTGGGTGGCGGGGCTGGTCACCGCCTTCCCGCGCGAGACGGTGGCGATCTACCAGCTGATGAAGCAGGGCCGGCGCGAGGAGGCGCTGACGATCTATCGCTGGTTCCGGCCATTGCTCGACCTCGACGTCTCGACCTATCTGGTCCAAAACATCAAGCTTGCTGAAGTGCTGGCGATCAATACCAATGATCGCGTTCGCATGCCGCGCCGGCCGCTGTCGGGCGAGCGCCGCAAGGCGGTGGAAAAGATCGTCATGGATGCGCTGGCTGTGCGGCCGAAACTGCCGGCGCTGCAGGCGTCTCCTCGATCGGCGGACAAGCTGGTGGCAGCCGAATAGGGGTAGCATCGCGTGCAGGAAAATTCCGATGAGACCGAGGAGGGGCGCCGCCCCTCATCCGCCCTTCGGGCACCTTTTCCCCGTGAACGGGGAGAAGGGGAAGACATCGCCATCATCGGCGGCGGCATCATCGGCATCTGCGCCGCCACCTACCTGACCGAGGCCGGGCGAAACGTCACGATCTTCGATCGCACGGGCATCTGCGAGGAAACGAGCTCGGGCAACGCCGCCGCCTTCGCCTTCACCGACGTGCTGCCGCTGGCGCATAAGGGCATGATGCGGCAATTGCCGAAATGGCTTGCCGATCCGCTCGGCCCGCTCACCATTCCGCCCGCCTATCTGCCGAAGCTGCTGCCCTGGCTGATCCGCTTTTGGCGCGCCGGGCGCGGCGACCGCTACGAGACCAGCCTTGCCGCACAGGCCGCGATGATGAGGCTTGCCGAAGCGGAGTGGATGGGCCTGCTCGACCGCTCCGGGACGAGGCCGATGCTGCGCGAGGACGGCTCGCTCGAACTCTACGAGAGCGAGGCCGAGTTCCGCGCCTCGCTTTCCGACTGGGGGGCACGTGAGCGCTACGGCATCGGCTTCAACCATGTCGAGGGCACGGAGATGGCTGCCCTGCAGCCGGGGCTTTCGCCGCGCTTCATCAAAGCCACCTTCGTGCCGGGCTGGAAAACGGTCGCCGACCCCAAGCTGCTCGGCAAGGCGGTCTGGGCCCACGCCGAACGGCTCGGCGCCCGCTTCGAGCACGCGCGAGTCGCGCGGATCGAGGCCGGCGCGGATGGAGCGACGATCATGCTTGCCGACGGCTCGACCCGGAAGGCGAACCAGCTCGTCATCGCCGCTGGCGCATGGTCGCATCTTCTGGCCAGGGACCTCGGCGAGCGCATCCCGCTGGAGACCGAGCGCGGCTACAACACCACGCTGCCTAAGGCCGCGTTCGATGTCAGGCGGCAGCTGATCTTCTCCGGGCACGGCTTCGTCATCACGCCGCTGGAAACCGGCCTGCGCGTCGGCGGCGCCGTCGAACTCGGCGGCATCGAGCGCCCGCCTAATTTCGCGCGGTCGAAGGCCATGCTGGAAAAGGCCGGGCGCTTCCTGCCGGGGCTCGATCCGTCGGGCGGGCGCGAATGGATGGGCTATCGCCCGTCGCTGCCGGATTCGCTGCCGGTCATCGGCCGGGCGCGCGCGCCGAACACTTTCTATGCTTTCGGCCACGGCCATCTCGGCCTGACCCAGGCAGCGGCAACCGGGCGCTTGATCCGCGATCTCGTTCTCGGGCAGACTCCGCCCGTCGATCTCACCCCCTTCAGTCCGCAGCGGTTCTGACCGGTCTCTCTTGTCTTGACGCAATTGCGGACGGAAGGTTACGGCCAAGGCGCCGAACTTAACCGCTTCACACTTTTCCTGAAATTGCTTTAGGAAGCATCATCATGGCCAAGAAAACCTTCTCCTGCATCGACGGCCACACTTGCGGCAATCCGGTCAGGCTGGTCGCCGGCGGCGGGCCGCTGCTCGAGGGCAAGACGATGATGGAGCGGCGTGCGCATTTCCTCGCCGAGTACGACTGGATCCGCACCGGGCTGATGTTCGAGCCGCGCGGCCATGACGTGATGTCGGGCTCCATCCTCTATCCGCCGACGCGCGAGGACTGCGACATCGCCATCCTGTTCATCGAGACGTCGGGCTGCCTGCCGATGTGCGGCCACGGCACCATCGGCACGGTGACGATGGCGATCGAGCATGGGCTGGTGCAGCCGAAGACGCCGGGGATCTTGCGGCTCGACACGCCGGCCGGCCTGGTCATCGCCGAATACAAGCAGGTCGGCGAGTATGTGGAGGAGGTGCGCATCACCAACGTGCCCTCCTTCCTCTATGCCGAGGGGCTGACGGTCGAGTGTCCCGGCCTCGGCGAGATCAGCGTCGATGTCGCCTATGGCGGCAATTTCTACGCCATCGTCGAGCCGCAGGCGAACTATCGCGACATGGCCGACCATTCGGCCGGCGACCTCATCGCCTGGAGCCCGGTGGTGCGGCAGCGGCTGAACGAGAAGTACTCGTTCGTGCATCCGGAGAACCCCGGCATCAACCGGCTGTCGCACATGTTGTGGACCGGCAAGCCGACCAATCCGGAAGCCGATGCGCGCAATGCCGTTTTCTACGGCGACAAGGCGATAGACCGCTCGCCTTGCGGCACCGGCACCTCGGCGCGCATGGCGCAGTTGCACGCCAAGGGCAAGCTCAAGGCCGGCGACAGCTTCGTCCACGAATCGATCATCGGTTCGCTGTTCAAGGGCAGGGTCGAAAAGGAGGTCGTCGTCGCGGACAAGCCGGCGATCGTCCCCTCGATCGGCGGCTGGGCGCGGATGACCGGGTTGAACACCATCTTCATCGACGACCGCGATCCGTTCGCGCACGGGTTCGTCGTCACCTAGGGCAATTCCAGGAAAAGTGTGTAGCGGTTAAGTTCGGCGCCTTCGCCGTAACCTTCCGTCCGGAAATGCGTAAAAAACAAATAAGGCGACGCCGTCGCTGCTCGAGGGCGTCAGGCTTCCTCGCCGTTCGTCGAGACCTGATCGCGGAACCAGTCGGCGAAGGTGATTTCGGCGGCCGAGGGTTGCGCCGACATGGTCAGATAGTAGCCCTTGTCCGTGTCGGTCGCGATGTCGGAGACGACGACGAGATCGCCGCGCCGCAGCTCCTCGCGAAAAACCTCGATCGGGCAAAGGGCGACGCCGTGACCGGCGATGACGGCCGTCGCCAGTATGTTGAAATCGGCAAAGACAGGCCCGGTGCCCACGTCGGCCCCGGCCATGCCGGCTTGCGAGAACCACTCGCGCCAGCCCTGACGCGTCTCGTCATGCAAAAGGTCCGCCGCGGCAATCTCGGCCGGCGACCCGAGCCGGCCCTTGCGCGCCAGATAGTGCGGGCTGCAGGCGGGCCGGCTCATGCGGGAAAAGAGCTTGAGGCTGGTGGCGTTGGGGGACGGATCCGCGCCGAGCGTGATGAGGACGTCGTTGTCATCGTCCTTAAGCCGGTCCTCGGCTTTCGCGTAGGCGACGCGGATGGCGATCTCCGGGTGGCGTTCGGTGAAGTCCGGCAAGCGCGGCACCAGCCATCGGCTGGCGATGGATGGAATGCAGCCCACCGACAGCGATGCTACGGCCCCGTTCCTGCGGATGCGCCGGCAGGCGGCGGCAAGGTCGGAGAGGGCCGCGTTCGCCGAGACCTGCAGGGTCAGGCCGGCATCGGTCAGGCGGACCTTGCGGGCATCCCGGTGGAACAGTGGCACGCCCAACCATTCCTCCAGCCGCCTGATCTGATGGCTGACCGCCGGATGGGTGACATGCAGTTCCTCGCCGGCGGCCGAGAAGCTGAGATGGCGCGCGGCGGCCTCGAAAGCGCGGATGGCGTTCAGCGGCAGATAGTCCATCTGTAAATTTTTCTAATGTGTTCAACGAAAAACGGTCATTTGAAACCCGCCTCGGGTCGCGACATGCTGAAGGCAGCTTCGAATGTTGATCCAGAAAATAGCAGCCAAAACAGAGCGAAGCCAGATCATTCCGTCGTCGTGGTCGTCCCACGCCCCTTTCATAGAGAGAGATACCATGTTCACCAGGCAACTGGCCGATGTAGAAAAAACTGACTTCTTCGTCGACTGGGGCAACGGCACCAGCCACCGGCTGCTGACCCGGCGAGACGGCATGGGGTTCACCGTCTGTCATACCGTCGTGCGGGCAGGGAGCGAGTCGCGCCTGCAATACCGGCGGCATCTCGAGGCCTGCTATTGCATCTCGGGCCAGGGCGAAGTCGAGGATATGTCGGGCGCGATCCATCGCATCGAGCCCGGGACCATCTATGTGCTTGACGCGCATGACGATCATTACCTGCGCGCCGATGCCGCCGGCGACATGGTGCTGGTCAGCGTCTTCAACCCGCCGCTGAGCGGCACCGAGCGGCACAGTCTGAGCGGAGAAGGCGGCTCCGCCTACTGAAACTTCATCCCCGCAAGCAACCCCATCGAGCAGGCCGGCGCTCGCCCACGGCCGCGCCGTCACACGAATGTCATATGTGAAAGAATCCCGACCTGGCGAAAGGCGAAGGAGCGCGAGACGGGCGACCTTCGCCGACGCAAGGAATCGCTCCATCACCTAATCTTGACGGCGATTTCTTCGAAACGAAGCGCATCATACGGCCGAATCGTCAAAGACATTGCGTTATGCCAATGATAGGGTCCGCGATAGTCCAGGGGTCGGACGGCGCAAAACGGACAATCGGACGGCGTGCTTCCAAAACACGCGAGGCGATTGAAAAATCACGTTGCAATCCGGGCTCGAAACTTTACGACTAGGGGAAATACGAAAAGGAGTGCGACCCGAAAGCGGGCGACATTCCAGGGGAGCCACGGCAGTATGCAGTACTTCGTCCAGCAGCTTATCAACGGGCTGACGCTGGGATCGATCTATGGCCTGATCGCGATCGGCTACACGATGGTCTACGGCATCATCGGCATGATCAATTTCGCCCATGGCGACATCTTCATGGTCGGGGCCTTCACCGCCCTCATCGTCTTCCTCATCCTCGGCGCCCTGTTCTATTCGGTGCCGGTCGTCATCGCGCTCTTGATCATGATGATCGTGGCGATGCTTCTGACCAGCCTCTACAACTGGACGATCGAGAAGGTGGCCTACCGGCCACTGCGCGGTTCGTTCCGGCTGGCGCCACTGATCACCGCCATCGGCATGTCGATCGCGCTGTCCAATTTCGTCCAGGTTACGCAGGGTCCGCGCAACAAGCCGATCCCGCCGCTGGTGTCCAAGGTCTACAGCTTCGACGGCATCAGCGTGTCGCTGAAGCAGATCATCATCGTGGTGGTCACCGTGGTGCTGCTGGCGCTGTTCTGGTACCTGGTCAACAGGACGGCGCTCGGCCGGGCGCAGCGCGCCTGCGAGCAGGACCGCAAGATGGCCGCGCTGCTCGGCATCGACGTCGACCGCACCATTTCGATCACCTTCATCATGGGCGCTGCGCTGGCCGCCGTCGCCGGCACGCTGTTCCTGATGTATTACGGCGTGGTGGTGTTCTCGGACGGCTTCGTGCCCGGCGTGAAGGCCTTCACCGCCGCGGTGCTCGGCGGCATCGGCTCGCTGCCCGGCGCCGTGCTCGGCGGCCTCTTGATCGGCTTCATCGAGAGCATGTGGTCGGCCTATTTCTCCATCGACTACAAGGACGTCGCCGCCTTCTCGATCCTGGCGATCGTCTTGATCTTCCTGCCTTCCGGCATTCTGGGCCGGCCTGAAGTCGAAAAGGTCTGAGCTCATGGCCGTTACCGTGTCCCCGGAGAGCGATACCGTCGCCACTCCCATCCAGCGCGCTTTCCGCGAGGCGCTCTATGCCGGCGCCGTCTCGCTCGGCCTGTTCGTACTGTTCATCGGTCTGAGGACCGACCAGAACATCTCCAACGAACTGATCCTGGTGCAGCGCTGGGGCCTGCTTGCCCTGGTGGTGATCCTCACCGCCGTCGGGCGCTTCCTCTATGTCGGCTTCGGGCAGCCGGCGCTGGAGCGCGCCAAGGCGCAGAAGGCTGCGGCGCCCGCCGTCGCGGCTGAACCCAGCTTCGTGCGCCGCAACTTCAACAAGATCGGCATCGCCGTGCTGTTCCTGTACCCGATCGCGATGGTCCTGCTGTTCGGCTTCCAGGGCTCGCTGAAATGGGTCGATAATTTCGGCATCCAGATCCTGATCTACGTGATGCTTGCCTGGGGGCTGAACATCGTCATCGGGCTGGCCGGCCTGCTCGACCTCGGCTACGTCGCCTTCTACGCGGTCGGCGCCTATGCCTACGCGCTGCTCGGCACGCATTTCGGCCTGTCGTTCTGGATCCTGCTGCCGGCCGCCGGCTGCATGGCCGCCTTCTGGGGCGTCATGCTCGGCTTCCCGGTGCTGCGGCTGCGCGGCGACTATCTGGCCATCGTGACGCTTGCCTTCGGCGAGATCATCCGCCTGGTGCTGATCAACTGGCGCGAGGTGACCAACGGCTCGGCCGGCATTTCCGGCATTCCGAAAGTCTCCTTCTTCGGCCTGATATCGTTCAACGTCTCGGACCCGAACTACATCTCCAAGGTGCTGGGCATCGCCCAGTCGGGCGCCTACTACAAGATCTTCCTCTACTATCTCATCCTGCTGCTTTGCCTGCTCACCGCCTTCGTCACCATCAGGCTGCGCCGGCTGCCGGTCGGCCGGGCCTGGGAAGCGTTGCGCGAGGACGAGATCGCCTGCCGCTCGCTCGGCATCAACACCACCACCACCAAGCTGACGGCGTTCGCCACCGGCGCCATGTTCGGCGGCTTCGCCGGGTCGTTCTTCGCTGCCCGCCAGGGCTTCGTCAGTCCGGAGTCCTTCGTCTTCCTGGAATCGGCGATCATCCTTGCCATCGTGGTGCTGGGAGGCATGGGCTCGCTGGGAGGCATCGCGGTCGCGGCGGCGGTGATGATTGGCGGCACCGAGATCCTGCGCGAGCTGGACTTCCTCAAGACCGGCCTGAGATGGGGCGACACAACCCTCATTCCCGGCTTCGGTCCCGACTTCACGCCGGAACTCTACCGTATGCTTTTGTTCGGCGTGGCGATGGTCGTCGTCATGCTATGGAAGCCGCGCGGCTTCGTCGGCAGTCGCGAGCCGACAGCCTTCCTGAAGGAGCGAAGAGCGGTCTCAGGCTCCTTCACCAAGGAGGGTCACGGCTGATGAACGCGACCCCTTCCTCGAGCGACTTCATCCTGCAGGTCGAGCACCTGTCCATGAAGTTCGGCGGCCTCATCGCCATCGGCGACCTGTCCTTCCAGGCCAGGCGCGGCGAGATCACCGCGCTGATCGGCCCCAACGGCGCCGGCAAGACCACCGTGTTCAACTGCATTACCGGCTTCTACAAGCCGTCGGAAGGCATGATCACGCTCAACCGGAAAGACGGTTCGAGCTATCTGCTCGAGCGCCTGCCCAACCATGAGATCCCGGCGCGCGCCAAGGTGGCGCGCACCTTCCAGAACATCCGCCTGTTCTCGGGCATGACGCTGCTCGAGAACCTTCTGGTCGCCCAGCACAACAAGCTGATGAAGGCATCCGGCTACACGTTCCTCGGCCTGTTCGGCTTCTCGAGCTACCGGCAGGCCTCGGCCGAATCGATCGAGCTTGCCAAGCACTGGCTGGAGAAGGCCAACCTGGTCGATCGCGCCGACGATCCGGCGGGCGACCTGCCCTATGGCGCGCAGCGGCGGCTGGAGATCGCGCGCGCCATGTGCACGGGCCCCGAGCTTCTGTGCCTCGACGAGCCGGCCGCCGGCCTCAATCCGAAGGAATCGGCGGCCCTCAACGAGCTGCTGAACGACATCAAGGACAACACCGGCACCTCGATCCTGCTCATCGAGCACGACATGTCGGTGGTGATGCAGATTTCCGACCATGTCGTCGTGCTCGAATACGGCCGCAAGATCTCCGACGGCAGTCCGCAGTCGGTCAGGACCGATCCACGCGTCATTGCCGCCTATCTCGGCGTCGACGACGAGGAGGTCGAGACGGTGCTGACCGAGGTCGGCGACGAGGCCGTGATCGAGCAGCTCGACACCGGCCCCGATTCCGCGCACGGGCCAGGAAGCTCGGCTTCGATGATGGCGGGCCCGGTTTCCGATTCTGTCGAACATGCGGACCAGGGCGAGCGGGTCACGGTGTCGAGGGGCGCCTCGAAGGCAGCTCAGGTCGATGCGCGCGCGCGCGCCGCCGTTGCGAGCAAACCTGTGAAGCCCGTTGCCGCCGCGAAGCCCGCTTCGCCGGCCCCGGCCAAGCCGACCGGAAAATCCCCGACACCCAAGCCGCGTGGAGGGCGCAAGTAATGGCCGGCACAACGCTGCTCGATATCAAGGGCGTCCAGACCTACTACGGCAACATCCGGGCGCTGAATGGCGTCGACGTCACCGTCAACCAGGGCGAGATCGTGGCGCTGATCGGCGCCAACGGCGCCGGCAAGTCGACGCTGATGATGACCATCTTCGGCGCGCCGCGCGCCCGCGCGGGCACCATCACCTTCGCCGGCACCGACATCACACAGTTGCCGACGCACGAAATCGCCCGAATGCGCATCGCCCAGTCGCCGGAAGGTCGCCGCATCTTCCCGCGCATGACGGTGATGGAAAACCTGCAGATGGGCGCCAGCCTCGACAACCTCAAATACTATGACGAGGACGTCGAGAAGGTGTTCACGCTGTTCCCGCGGCTCAAAGAGCGCATCGGCCAGCGCGGCGGCACGCTGTCGGGCGGCGAGCAGCAGATGCTGTCGATCGGACGCGCGCTGATGGCGCGGCCGAAGCTGCTCCTGCTCGACGAGCCGTCGCTGGGCCTGGCGCCGCTGATCGTCAAGCAGATCTTCGACGCCATCCGCGAGCTGAACCGCACGCAAGGGCTGACCGTGTTCCTGGTCGAGCAGAACGCCTTCGGCGCGCTGAAGCTCGCCAATCGCGGCTATGTCATGGTCAACGGCAATGTGACGATGAGCGGTTCCGGCAAGGAACTGCTCGCCAATCCGGAAGTGCGCGCCGCCTATCTCGAAGGCGGCCACCACTGAGATTGGAGCGGAATATGTGCATCCGGTATTCCGCTCCACCTTGTTTGTTTGTCGCATGATCGTTGTCCGAAAAGTCTGCACCTTTTCGGGATCGTGCTAGGGAGACTTCATCATGCAGGGCATTCTCTACGAGGAACCCTCGATCTTCCAGTTCCTGTTCGTCACCTGCCTGCTCGGCGGCTGGGCCGCCTGGATGACAGGCAAGGCCAGCGCGCAGACATGGCGCAGCTTCTTCCAGCTGTTCCTCTACATGCTCGGGCTCGGCATCGGCATCCGGTTCATCCATCATGCGCTGTTCGACGGCACGATGTTCTCGCTGCATTACTATATCGTCGACACCATCGTGCTGATCATACTGGGCTTCCTTGGCTATCAATACACGCGCACCAACCAGATGGTGACACAGTATAATTGGCTCTACGAAAGAGCCTCGCTTTTGAGCTGGAAGCCGAAAGGCTGACGTTCATGATTAACGCCGTCTCGGGGATGAAACGGCGTGACAAGTGCCTGAAAATCGGCAAACTATGCTTTCTGCGATAAGGGTGGGCATCGCATGAAAGTATCATCCACGCCCACTCCGTAAATGGGAGCGTTTATATGAAAAAGTCACTCTTGTCCGCCGTGGCTCTGACCGCGCTTGTCGCGTTCAGCGGCAGCGCGTGGGCTGACATCCTGATCGGCGTCGCCGGTCCGATCACCGGCCCGAACGCCGCCTTTGGCGCGCAGCTGCAGAAGGGCGCCGAGCAGGCCGCCGCCGACATCAATGCTGCAGGCGGCATCAACGGCCAGCAGATCAAGCTCGAGATCGGCGACGACGTGTCGGATCCGAAGCAGGGCATCTCGGTCGCCAACAAGTTCGTCGCCGACGGCGTCAAGTATGTTGTCGGTCACTTCAACTCGGGCGTCACCATCCCGGCCTCGGAAGTCTATGCCGAGAACGGCATCCTGGTGATCACGCCTTCGGCCACCAACCCGCAGCTGACCGAGCGCGGCCTGTGGAACACGTTCCGCACCTGCGGACGCGACGACCAGCAGGGCAAGGTCGCCGGCGACTATCTCGCCAAGAACTTCAAGGACGCCAAGATCGCCGTCATCCACGACAAGACGCCTTACGGCCAGGGCCTCGCAGACGAAACCAAGAAGGCGCTGAACGGCAATGGCGTCACCGAAGCCCTCTATGAAGGCATCAATGTCGGCGACAAGGACTTCTCGGCCCTCATCGCCAAGATGAAGGAAGCCGGCGTCTCCGTCGTGTACTATGGCGGCCTGCACACCGAAGCCGGCCTGATCATGCGCCAGCTGGCCGACCAGGGCCTCAAGGCCCAGTTCATGTCGGGCGATGGCATCGTCTCGAACGAACTGGCCTCGATCGCCGGCGACGCCGTCAACGGCACGCTGATGACGTTCGCTCCGGATCCGCGCAAGAACCCGAACGCCAAGGAACTCGTCGAGAAGTTCCGCGCCGCCGGTTTCGAGCCGGAAGCCTACACGCTCTACTCCTATGCCGCCCTGCAGATCGTCGCCGCTGCCGCCGCCAAGGTCGGTTCCGCTGACGACGCGCAGAAGGTTGCGGACGAGATCAAGAAGAGCGGCCCGTGGAAGACCGCCATCGGCGACATCGGCTATGACGCCAAGGGCGACATCACCCGCCCTGACTACGTGCTGTACACCTGGAAGAAGGGTGACGACGGCAAGTACACCTACTTCGAGCAATAAGCCGGCAAAACGGCCTCAATTGCGAATGCCCGGCGCTACGCGCCGGGCATTTTCTTTTTGTTCGAACAAGGTTGGCGCGAACGAACTATTTAAATCGGTTTAGGTGTCGCGCGAATCCGTTTGCACTGCAGCATTTTCACGCTAATCATTGCTCCAGCCCCCATCCTCCCAGCCTTTGGAGCCCTGTCCTTGGCCATCACGAAGATCCTCGTCGCCAACCGATCCGAAATCGCCATCCGCGTCTTTCGCGCGGCCAACGAGCTCGGCCTCAAAACCGTGGCGATCTGGGCCGAGGAGGACAAGTACTCGCTGCACCGCTTCAAGGCTGATGAAAGCTACCAGGTCGGGCGCGGACCGCATCTTGCCAAGGACATGGGGCCGATCGAAAGCTACCTGTCGATCGACGAGGTGATCCGCGTCGCCAGGCTGTCGGGAGCCGACGCCATCCACCCGGGCTATGGCCTGCTTTCGGAAAGCCCGGAATTCGCGGAGGCTTGCGCCGCCGCCGGCATCACCTTCATCGGCCCGAAGCCGGAGACGATGCGCCGGCTCGGCAACAAGGTCGCGGCGCGCAATCTGGCGATCGAGGTCGGCGTGCCCGTCGTGCCTGCCACCGATCCGCTACCGGACGACATGGAAGCGGTGAAGAAGCTTGCCGAGAAAATCGGCTATCCGGTGATGCTCAAGGCCTCGTGGGGCGGCGGCGGCCGCGGCATGCGCGCCATCCGCGCCGAAGCCGACCTTGCCCGCGAGGTGATGGAAGGCAAGCGCGAGGCCAAGGCCGCCTTCGGCAAGGACGAGGTCTATCTCGAGAAGCTGATCGAACGCGCCCGCCATGTCGAGGTGCAGGTTCTCGGCGACACCCATGGCAATGCCGTGCATCTGTTCGAGCGCGACTGCTCGATCCAGCGCCGCAACCAGAAGGTCGTCGAGCGGGCGCCGGCGCCTTATCTGAGCGAAGCGCTGCGCCAGGAGCTGTGCGGGTACGCGCTGAGGATCGCCAACGAGACCAGCTATATCGGCGCCGGCACGGTCGAGTTCCTGCAGGACGCCGATACCGGCAAATTCTACTTCATCGAAGTCAATCCGCGCATCCAGGTCGAGCACACCGTCACCGAGATGGTGACCGGCATCGATATCGTCAAAGCGCAGATCCACATCCTCGACGGCTTCGCCATCGGCACGCCGGACTCGGGCGTGCCGGCGCAGAAGGACATCAGGCTGAACGGCCACGCGCTGCAGTGCCGCATCACCACCGAGGATCCGGAGCACAATTTCATCCCGGACTATGGCCGCATCACCGCCTATCGCGGCGCCACCGGCTTCGGCATTCGGCTTGACGGCGGCACCGCCTATTCGGGCGCGGTCATCACCCGCTTCTACGATCCGCTGCTGGAGAAGGTGACGGCGTGGGCGCCGACGCCAGCCGAGACGATCGCCCGCATGAACCGCGCCCTGCGCGAGTTCCGCATTCGCGGCGTGGCGACCAACCTCACCTTCCTCGAGGCGATCATCAATCACCCGAGCTTCGCCGACAATTCCTATACGACGAAGTTCATCGACACGACGCCGGAGCTGTTCCAGCAGGTGAAGCGGCAGGACCGCGCCACCAAGCTGCTCAACTACCTTGCCGATGTCAGCGTCAACGGCCATCCGGAAACGCGCGGCCGGCCGATGCCCAAGGCCGATGCGGCGGCACCGGTGGTGCCCTATCTCAACGGCAAGGTGCCGGACGGCAGCAAGCAGCAGCTCGATGCGCTCGGCCCGGACAAATTCGCCGCCTGGATGCGCGCCCAGACCCAGGTGCTGGTCACCGACACGACGATGCGCGACGGCCACCAGTCGCTGCTCGCCACCCGCATGCGCACGCATGACATTGCCGGGATCGCCGGCACCTATGCGCAGGCGCTGCCGCAATTGCTGTCGCTGGAATGCTGGGGCGGCGCCACTTTCGACGTCGCCATGCGCTTCCTCACCGAGGATCCGTGGGAGCGGCTGGGCAAAGTGCGGGAAGCCGCGCCGAACCTGTTGCTGCAGATGCTTTTGCGCGGCGCCAACGGCGTCGGCTACACCAACTATCCGGACAATGTCGTGCAGCATTTCGTCAAGCAGGCAGCTGCCGGCGGCGTCGACCTGTTCCGCGTCTTCGACTGCCTGAACTGGGTCGAGAACATGCGCGTCGCGATGGACGCGGTCGGCGTCGAGGGCAAGCTGATCGAAGCGGCGATGTGCTACACCGGCGACATCCTCGATCCGGCAAGGGCCAAATACGACCTCAAATACTATGTCGGGCTGGCGAAGGAACTCGAGGCCGCCGGGGCCCACATCATCGCCGTCAAGGACATGGCCGGGCTCTTGAAGCCGTCGGCGGCGCGCGTGCTGTTCAAGGCCTTGCGCGAGGCGACCGACCTGCCGATCCATTTCCACACGCACGATACGTCGGGCCTGTCGGCGGCCACCGTGCTGGCGGCGGTCGAGACCGGCGTCGATGCCGTCGATGCGGCGATGGATTCCTTCTCGGGCAACACCTCGCAACCCTGCCTCGGCTCGATCGTCGAGGCGCTGAAGGGCACCGAGCGCGATCCCGGCCTCGATCCGCAATGGATCCGCAAGATCTCGTTCTACTGGGAAGCGGTGCGCAACCAGTACGCGGCCTTCGAAAGCGATCTGAAGGGGCCGGCCTCGGAAGTCTACCTGCACGAAATGCCCGGCGGGCAGTTCACCAACCTCAAGGAACAGGCGCGCTCGCTTGGCCTCGAAACGCGCTGGCACGAGGTGGCGCAGGCCTATCACGACGTCAACCTGATGTTCGGCGACATCGTCAAGGTGACGCCGTCGTCCAAGGTCGTCGGCGACATGGCGCTGATGATGGTGAGCCAGGACCTCACCGTCGCCGATGTCGAAAACCCGGCGCGTGACATCGCCTTCCCGGATTCGGTGGTCTCGATGCTGCGCGGCGATCTCGGCCAGTCGCCCGGCGGCTGGCCGCCGGCGCTGCAAAAGAAGGCGCTGAAGGGCGACAAGCCGATCACGGTGCGGCCAGGCTCGCTGCTTAAAGCGGCCGACCTCAAGGCCAGCCGCAAGGACATCGAGGGAAAGCTTGAGCGCAGGCTCAGCGAGTATGAATTCGCCTCCTGGCTGATGTACCCGAAGGTGTTCACCGACTTCGCCGCCGCGCAAGAAACCTATGGGCCGGTCAGCGTCTTGCCGACGCCGACCTATTTCTACGGCATGAAGTCGGAAGACGAGATCTTCGTCGACATCGAGAAGGGCAAGACGCTGGTGGTGCGCTGCCTTGCCATCGGCGACGTCGACGAGAAGGGCATGGTCACCGTGTTCTTCGAGCTCAACGGCCAGCCGCGGCGCGTCAAGGTGCCGGACCGCGCGCATGGCGCGTCAGCCGCCAAGGCGCGGCGCAAGGCGGAGCCCGGGAACGAGGCGCATGTCGGCGCGCCGATGCCGGGCGTGGTCTCGGCACTTGCCGTTGCCGCCGGCCAGGCGGTCAAGGCCGGCGACGTGCTGCTTTCGATCGAGGCGATGAAGATGGAGACGGCGCTGCATGCCGAGCGCGACGGGGTGGTCGCCGAAGTGCTGGTCAAGGCCGGCGACCAGATCGATGCCAAGGATTTGCTGATCGCATTCAGCTAAGGTGTGTTGCATTCAGGTGAAGCCGGCCTGCGAATGGCGGCTTCCTGCGCTTCCGGTGCTCACGTACTTTAAGTGCGCTCCGCGCCGGTTCTCGGAAGCCACCATTCTCGACTCGGCCTGACCTGAATCTCAACGCACCTTGGGGCGTGCCTAACCGTTCATGCCGCACCGATAATGTCTTGACCCGCCGCGCCTGCTCGGGCATCGAACCCGCTCCAATTTGCCGGCCGGCCTTCGCGAGTCGCCGGTAGCCAAACGACGCGGAGAGAAAAATGGCCGACGATATCACCGAGACCAGCCAGACTGTTGCCGCCGGCCAGCTGCGCGCCTTCATCGAGCGCATCGAGCGGCTCGAGGAAGAGAAGAAGACGATTTCCGACGACATCAAGGACGTGTTCGCCGAGGCCAAGGGCACCGGCTTCGACACCAAGGCGATGCGCAGCATCATCCGGCTGCGCAAGAAGGACCAGGCGGAGCGCCAGGAGGAGGAGTCCATTCTCGACCTCTACAAAGCCGCCCTCGGCATGGTCTGAGAACGCGGTCCGGTCCGCTTTCGCAATTCTTTCGGATTGACGCGGGCGAGGCATCTGGAGCCTCGCCCCGTAGCTTCCTCGCTTTAGCCTGGAGGCATTGCCGCGCGCGATAGCCGGCGGAGCGGCCTCGACTACATTCACCACGACATGATTGACCCGGCCGCCCTTGGCGACCGGGATGTATCAGTTGTGCTCCGGCCGGCTGCTGTGCTGTAAGACAGGCTCTATACCTTTGCATAGACGCAATTCCGGACGGAAACCGTTTCACACTTTTCCTGGAATTGCTCCTTGGGCAGGCTGCTGCGAGCATCAGACCATGAGCGAATTCGACTTTGGCGGCGGCCGCGCCTCGGAGTTCCGCCAGCGCGGCTTCTGGACCCTGTTCGCGGAGCGGCACCCTGACGAAAGGGCCTCGCTGGCGCGCCGCGGGCCCTGGTTCTGGCAGCGCGGGCTGCCGGATTTCGCACTGGTCCTTTCCATGTATGTCGCGCCGGCGCAGAACCACGTCGGCGTCTTCTTCGGCCGCAATGAAAAGTTCGGCGCCACCGAATCGTGGTCGCGGCTGAAGCCGTTTCAGCCGGCGATCGAGGGCAGGCTGAAACTCAGGCCCGAACAGAGTTGCGAGGGCCTCGGCATCAATTCGATGTGGCGGGTGAATTGCTACGCCGAGGACAACTGGCCGGCAATGGCCGACTGGCTGGTGACGGAATGCTCGCGCTTCGAGCAGGCCGTCGTCGTGGTTTTGGGGGAAGCCCGGCCCTAGGCCCGACGGTCGTTTGCTCTCCCAACCTGCCTGCTTCTCAGTTTGGCCCGGCCTCGTCGCGGCCGATTTCGTCCAGATGCTGCTGCAGCGCCAATTTGTCGAGCGAGCCCATCGGCAGGTTGGTGAACACCGCGACGCGGTTGCTCAGCATGCGATAAGCTTCGGCGAAGGCGAGATGCTGTTCGGCCTCCGTGCCGGATGCCTTGGCGGGGTCCGGGACCGCCCAAAGCGCGGTCATCGGATGGCCGGGCCAGATCGGACAGCTTTCATTCGCCGTGTTGTCGCAGACGGTGAAGACGAAGTTCATCTCCGGCGCGTCAGGTCCGGAAAACTCCTCCCAGCTTTTCGACCGGGCGAAAGACGTGTCGTATTTCAGGCTTTCCAGCAGCTGCAGCGCATAGGGGTTGACGGCTCCTTTCGGCTGCGAGCCGGCAGAATAGGCTTTGAAACGACCGGCGCCGACCCGGTTCAGGATGGCCTCCCCCATGATCGACCGGGCCGAGTTCGCATTGCAGAGAAAAAGTACATTGTAGACATGATCGCTCATTTTGAACTCCTCCATGCTGGCGCTGCAAAATGACTGGCTGGCAATGCGGAACACAGGTTTCCGGCCCGCTTGAGCATTGATGCCAGATTTCCGTGTCATATTCGCGTCACGTGTCGCGGGGGCTTGCTTTGACGGCAGGCTCCGGCATTTTCGAAGCGGCATGATCGCAAGCGGGGCCCAACCGATGGACGATTCGCATCCTGCCGGCAGGGTGTCCAGCAAGCTCGTTGGCCTGGCCGGCTTCTTCCGCTCGCGCTGGCGGGGCCGGGTGCCGCTCGACCGGCTGTTCTGGCGCGACATGGCCTTTGTCGGTACGGCCATCAACATCGCATCGTCGGTGCCGGCGCTGATCCTGCTCGGGCTGAAGCTGCCGCTCTGGCTGGTCCTGACCGTGCATTTCGCGCCGGTGCCCTACAATCTCTTCCTGACCTTCGCCGTCTGGCGAACCGCGGAAAAGTCAGGCGGTGGCAAGGCCTCGCTGATGATGCTGGGCTCGGCGCTGTGGCTGATCGCGACAGTCGTGGCTTGAAACGAAAAAGGGCGGCCGGAGCCGCCCTTTGCAGACGATGAGGTTGCGACGGCCGTTAGTGCGGTTCAGCGTTTCATGAGATCGCTGACCCGCCCTAACTATTTGTTTTAACGCAATTCCGGACGGAAAACCGCTGCGCACTTTTCCTGGAATTGCTCTAGGCGGCCGGCTCGAATTTCAGCGCCACGCCGTTGATGCAGTAGCGCAGGCCGGTCGGCGGCGGGCCGTCCTCGAAGACATGGCCGAGATGGCTGCCGCAGCGGGCGCAGTGGCATTCGGTCCGCACCATGCCGTAGCTGCGGTCGACCGTGGTCTCGACCGAGCCCGGCACCGGGTCGTTGAAGCTAGGCCAACCGGTGCCGCTCTCGAATTTCAGCTTGGATTCGAACAGCGGCTGGTCGCAGCCGACGCAGGAAAACGTGCCGGCGCGCTTCTCGTAAAGCAGGGCGCAACTGCCGGGCCGCTCGGTGCCATGATTGCGCATCACGGCATATTGCTCGGGCGTCAGCCGGGCGCGCCATTCGGCATCGGTACGGGTGACGGGATAGGCGTGGGTGTCCATGAAAATCTCCTCGGCCTTGGCGGCTCGTTGTTGGTTGGCGCCTCATATTCGCACCAAGATAGGTGTTTGTTACACCACTGACCAGCGCAGGGACTGACAAGGCAATCGCCGCTGGCTTCGAATTGGCCTCTCCTTATTGTCGTCGGCGCCGCCCCTCACCTGCCTGCCGGCATCCTCTCCCCGTATCGTGACGGGGAGAGGGGCGCTCTCATTGATGGTTTCGCCAATCGCCAACGTCGCAGGAAGAAGTGTTGAGCTTGCGGCCGGCCCCCTTCGCCCCGTCACTATACGGGGAGAAGGTGCCGGCAGGCGGATGAGGGGCGGCGCCGACTTTCGCGAATTACCGTCACACTCAATGCTTCCGTGAAAGCTGCCTGGTCGCGGCTTCCAGGCCGGCAAGCGTCAGCGGAAACATGCGGCCGCCGAAGATGTCGCGGATCATCCCGATAGAATGGGTGTAGCCCCAGTTCTTCTGGCTCTCCGGATTCAGCCATATCGCATTCGGCCATTGCTGCAGCAGGCGGCCGAGCCAGACGTTGCCGGCCTCCGGGTTCCAGTGCTCCACCGAGCCGCCGGGATGCGCCAGCTCGTACGGGCTCATCGAGGCATCGCCGACGACGATCACCTTGTAGTCAGTGCCGTATTTGTGGATGAGGTCGAAGGTCGGGATCGTCTCGGCCAGACGGCGGCGATTGTCCTTCCAGACGCGCTCGTAGGGGCAGTTGTGGAAGTAGAAATATTCGAGCTGTCGGAATTCGGCGCGGGCGGCGGAGAACAGCTCCTCGACGCCTCTGATATGATCGTCCATGGAACCGCCGACATCGAAGAACATCAAAAGCTTGACCGCGTTGCGCCGCTCCGGCCGCGTCTTGACGTCGAGATAGCCGTGCTCGGCGGTGGCGTGAATGGTGCCGGGCAGATCGAACTCCTCCTCGGCGCCTTCGCGTACCCACCGGCGCAGCCGCTTCAGCGCCACCTTGATGTTGCGCGTGCCGAGTTCGACGCCGTCGTCGAAATTCCTGAATTCGCGCTTGTCCCAGACTTTTACCGCGCGGCGGTGGCGGCTTTCGTACTGGCCGATGCGCACCCCTTCGGGATTGTAGCCATAGGCGCCGAAGGGCGAGGTGCCGCCGGTGCCGATCCATTTCGAGCCGCCCTGGTGGCGGCCCTTCTGCTCCTCCAGCCGCTGCTTCAGCGTCTCCATCAGCTTCTCGAAGCCGCCCAGAGCCTCGACCAGCCTTTTCTCCTCCTCGGTCAGGTGCTTCTCGGCGAGCCGGCGCAGCCATTCCTCGGGGATGTTGGCGGCCTCGACGGCGTCCGGCCCGCCAAGCGCCTCGACGCCCTTGAAGACATGCGCGAACACCTGGTCGAAGCGGTCGATATGGCGCTCGTCCTTCACCAGGGCCGCGCGGGCGAGGTAATAAAAACCCTCGACATCATAGTCGACCAGCCCGGCTTCCAGCCCCTCCAGCAGCGACAGATATTCCCTGAGCGAAACGGGAACCCGCGCGGCTTTCAATTCGAGAAAGAAGGGGAGGAACATGCGGCCATCTATAGCAGATCGTATTCGATGAAGCCCGTCCGCCGTGCAACATGGTCGTAGAGCCGGCGCGCGGTGGCGTTGGTCTCATGCGTCATCCAGTAGACATTCTTCACCCCGATCTTGCCGGCCTCGTCCTGCACCGCCTTGATCAACGCAGCGCCCACGCCCTTGCCGCGCACGCCCGGGTCAGCGAACAGGTCCTGCAGGTAGCAGTTGTTGACCAGCGACCAGCAGGAGCGGTGGTAGATATAGTGGGTGAGACCCACCGCCTTGCCGTCCAGCGTGGCGATAAAACCTTTCGGCTCGAACTCGCCTTCCGTGAACAGCCGCTTCCAGGTCAGGGCGTAGACCTCGTCCGGCAGCTCGGTCTCGTAGAAAGTGAGGTAGGCCGTCCACAGGCGCCGCCAGTCGGCATGATCTGACTGCGCGAGCGGGCGAATGGTGATCTCGGTCATTTCGTTTCCTCCGAACTTTTCCGATACGACGCTGCCTCGGAGGCCGGTTGACGGCAAAGGTCCACAGCCGGGGAAAGCGCTGTTGCTGGGCCTAGCCCTGCCGTCTCGCCATGAAGGCCAGGCGCTCGAACAGATGCACGTCCTGTTCGTTCTTCAACAGCGCGCCGTGCAGCTTCGGCAGCATGTTCTTGGGGTCGGCGCGCAGGTCTTCCGGCGCGATGTCGTCGGCGACCAGCAGGCGGATCCAGTCGAGCGCCTCGGAGGTCGACGGCTTCTTCTTCAGGCCCGGCACGTCGCGGATCTCGTAGAACTGCGTGAGTGCCGCCCGCACCAGGTTCTGCTTGATGCCGGGATAGTGGACGTCGACGATGCGGTGCAGCGTCTCGATGTCGGGGAAGCGGATATAGTGGAAGAAGCAGCGGCGCAGGAAGGCGTCCGGCAGTTCCTTCTCGTTGTTGGAGGTGATGATGACGATCGGCCTCAGCGCCGCGTGGATCGTCTCGCCGGTCTCGTAGACGAAGAATTCCATGCGGTCGAGTTCCTGCAGGAGGTCGTTGGGAAACTCGATGTCGGCCTTGTCGATCTCGTCGATCAGAAGCACCACCTTCTTCGGCGCGGCAAAGGCGTCCCATAGCTTGCCGCGCTTGATGTAGTTCCTGATATCGCTAAAGCGGTCGTCGCCGAGCTGGCTGTCGCGTAGCCGCGAAACGGCGTCATACTCGTAGAGACCCTGCTGCGCCTTGGTGGTCGACTTGACATTCCATTCGATGAAATCCAGCCCGAGCGCTGACGCCACCTGGCGGGCAAGCTCGGTCTTGCCGGTGCCGGGCTCGCCCTTGACCAGCAAGGGCCGCTCGAGCGCGATCGCCGCGTTGACAGCAACCATCAGATCCTTGTCGGCAACATAGGCCGCGGTGCCTTCGAAACGCATTTTTTCTCCTGGCCGTTTTGCGGCGACCGTAAGGAGGCGAACTCGGCGGCGCAAGAGCGGGGCAGGGGACGCTTCGTTCGGCGGTCCCCCGAAGCGGCGAATAACGTCGGTGCGGCCAGCCGTTTCTCTGGCGCTCGGGCAGCCATCGGCCTATATTGGTCTCGGCGGTCTGCGCTTCCCGGCAGGTGAAACTTATCCCCGGGGCCTTATCGATCCTTAGGGAGCTGTCCCTGGGAAGACCCGTGGGTTTTCTCACACGGCGCCCACCTACTTTGTAGGCACCCGGGATCGACCTCTCCACCGGTTGTGTGGATCGTCACCTGACGGCAAAGAATCCACTCCCCGTGGATGATGTGTCAGAAAACGTCGCTCCTAAAACTCCCTCCAGATCTGACCTTTTCTAGCGTCCGCGCATGACATCTGCCAAAGACCTGAAAAAACATCTGCGCAAGGAAGCGCTGGCGCGCCGCGATGCGCTCGACGAATTCTGGCGCGTGGAGATCGCGCTCGAGATGGCCGAGACGGCGCGCGACCAGATCGCCGTAGAGCCGGGGCAGATCATCTCCGGCTTCTGGCCGATGCGCTCCGAGGTCGACGTGCGGCCGCTGATGTTTGCGCTTCGCGAAAAGGGCGCCAGGCTCTGCCTGCCTGCCATCCTCGACAAGAGCACGATCGTCTTTCGCGAGTTGGTGCGCGGCGCGCCGATGGTCGAGATGGGCTTCGGCACGGTCGGACCGCATGAGGAGGCGGCGGTGCTCGATCCGTCCGTCATGCTGGTGCCGCTCGCCGCCTTCGACGCGCGCGGCCATCGCATCGGCTACGGCGCCGGCTACTACGACCGTGCCATCGGCAAGCTGGCTGACAAGGGGCTGACGCCGAGGCTGATCGGCATCGCCTTCGACTGCCAGGAGGTGGCACAGGTCCCCGATGAGAACCACGACGTCATCATTCCGGAAATACTGACAGAGAGCGGGTTGCGCCGGTTCACGCCGGAATTGTAGAAAAGCGTTTGAGAACGCATGATCTTTTGCGGAAAGTCATGCAGCTTTTGCTTGGCGGACTTTCGGCACGGGATCATATGAGACTTCTTTTCCTCGGCGACATGGTCGGAAAAACTGGACGCGCGGCGGTGTGGGAGCAACTGCCGGGCCTGATCTCCGACTTCAAGCTCGACTTCGTCATCGTCAATGGCGAGAACGCCGCCGGCGGCTTCGGCATCACCGAGGAGATTTTTCGCGAGACGCTCGCCGCCGGCGCCGACGTCGTCACCACCGGCAACCACGTCTGGGACCAGCGCGACGCGCTGGTCTTCGCGCCGCGCGAGGAGCGCTTCCTGCGTCCGTCCAATTTCCCCAAGGGCACGCCGGGGCGCGGCTCCGGCGTCTACATCGCCCGGAACGGCGCGCGCGTGCTGGTCGCCAACATCATGGGGCGGGTCTTCATGCATCCCGAGCTCGACGATCCGTTCCAGGCCGGCGAGCGCGAACTCGCCGCCTGCCCTCTCGGCGAGCAGGCTGATGCCGTCGTCATCGATTTCCACGCCGAGGCAACGTCGGAAAAGATGTGCTTCGCGCATTTCGTCGACGGCCGCGCCAGCCTGGTCGTCGGCACCCATACCCACCAGCCGACCGCCGACCACCAGATCCTCAACGGCGGCACCGCCTACCTGTCGGATGCCGGCATGTGCGGCGACTACGATTCCTCGCTCGGCATGGACAAGGAGGAGCCGCTCAACCGCTTCCTGTCGAAAGTGCCGAAAGGCCGCTTCGAGGCGGCGAGCGGGCCGGCGACGCTGTGTGGCGTCGGCGTCGACATCTCCGACCGCACCGGGCTGGCCGAGAAGATCGCGCCGTTTCGTCGCGGGCCGCGGCTCGAGGAAACCGCACCGTCCTTCTGGTCGTGACATTGATATGAGCGGCGTCAGTACCTAACTGGCGGCGACACCTGCTTCAGATCGTAGAGGGGACGACCTCCATGCAGCTCATCGAATTCCTGGCGCCGCACTTTGCCTTCGTCTCCGACCCGACCGCCTGGGTGGCGCTCCTGACGCTGGTGGTGCTGGAGGTCGTGCTCGGCATCGACAATCTGATCTTCATCTCGATCCTGACCAACAAATTGCCCGAGGCGCAAAGGGCGCGCGCGCGCCGGCTCGGCATTTCGGCGGCGCTGATCATGCGGCTGGTGCTGCTCGCCACCATCTCGATCATCGTCCAGCTGACGACGCCGGTGTTCACCGCGCTCGGCCACGGCTTCTCCTGGCGCGACCTGATCCTGATCGCCGGCGGCCTGTTCCTGGTCTGGAAGGCGACCAAGGAAATCCACCACACGGTCGATCCCGAGGATCACAAGGACACGATGCTCGGCGAGACGCTGCAGATCTCGCTCGCCGGCGCGATTTTCCAGATCCTTTTGCTCGACCTCGTCTTCTCGATCGATTCGATCATCACCGCCGTCGGCATGACCGACGAGATCGCCATCATGTACATCGCCGTCATCGTGGCGGTGAGCGTGATGATGCTGGCGGCCGGGCCGCTTGCCGACTTCATCGCCAAGAACCCCAGCATCGTCATGCTGGCGCTGGGCTTCCTTTTGATGATCGGCATGACGCTGATAGCCGACGGCATGGGCTACCACGTGCCGAAGGGCTACATCTACGCGGCGATGGGCTTTTCGGCGCTGGTCGAGGGGCTCAACATGCTGGCGCGGCGGCGCAAGAAGGCAAGGTCCGGCGAAGGGCATTGAAGCGAAGCACGTTTCTTCGTCAACTCCGAGGCCTGCGGCAGTGCCTTGCGCATCCGCTGTCACGCGCGGCTGGACGAATTGAGCCGATTTATCTATAAGCCGGCCATTCCGACAGCGAGCGCCATATGCCCCACAGGCGTATCAGGGACGCTCTGAAATTTGTATTCGAGCATTTTGAGAAGAGCGAGGTGTCTTCACCTGGCTTCAGGATGCTCTAGCTGAACACGACAGGGGTGCCATGGCTGGCCATTCACAGTTCAAGAACATCATGCACCGCAAGGGCCGCCAGGACGCGGTGCGGTCGAAAATGTTTTCCAAGCTGGCGCGCGAAATCACCGTCGCCGCCAAGACCGGAACGCCGGATCCGGCTATGAACCCGCGGCTGCGCCTTGCCGTGCAGAACGCCAAGGCCGTGTCGATGCCGAAGGACAACATCCAGCGCGCCATCAACAAGGCTTCCGCCGGCGACGGCGAAAACTACGAGGCCGTGCGCTATGAAGGCTACGGCCCGGGCGGCGTGGCGTTGATCGTCGAGGCGCTGACCGACAACCGCAACCGTTCGGCTTCGAACGTGCGCGCCGCCTTCACCAAGGCCGGCGGGGCGCTGGGCGAAACCGGCTCGGTGTCGTTCATGTGGAACCGGGCCGGCGAGATCTACTATCCGGCATCGGCCGGCGACGCCGACAAGGTCATGGAAGCGGCGATCGAAGCCGGCGCGGACGACGTCGAATCGGACGAGGAAGGCCACACCATCTACTGCGCCTTCGAGAATCTCGGCGACGTGTCGAAGGCGCTGGAAGCCTCGCTCGGCGAGGCGGAATCGGTGAAGCCGATCTGGCAGCCGCAGAACAACGTTCCGGTCGACGAGGAACGCGCGCAGTCGCTGATGAAGCTGGTCGCCACGCTCGAGGACGACGACGACGTGCAGAGCGTCTACGCCAATTTCGAGGTCGACGACGAGACCATGGCCAAGCTCAGCGCGGCCTAAGTCCGAGATATGAGCGAAGCTCAATCCAGATGAGCGACAAGCCGCTGCCCACCGTCCGCATCACCTATTGCACGCAGTGCCAGTGGCTGCTCAGAGCCGGCTGGATGGCGCAGGAGCTGCTCTCGACCTTCGGCACCGATCTCGGCGAAGTGACGCTGGTGCCCGGCACCGGCGGCATCTTCAGCATTTCCTGCAACGACACGCTTGTCTGGGAGCGCAAGCGCGACGGCGGGTTTCCCGACGCCGCGAAGCTCAAGCAGCTGGTCCGCGACGTCATCGATCCGGAGCGGGATCTCGGCCACTCGGATCGCAAGGGCCACAAAACGAAAGACCCGGCTTGAAGCCGGGTCTTTTGCGTTGAGCCAGACGCCTTTCAAATCAGCGCCATGATAAAGCAGGCCATCGACACGATGGCGGTGACGGTGCGGACGTGGTTCCACATCACCCATGCATTCAGATGGTTCGCCCACACGGCGGCGCCGTTGGCACTTGCCGGGTCGACGGCGGCGAGCGCGTCGTTGAGCGGCACGTTGAAGACCATGGTCACGATCGGGTTGCCGATCAGGTAGATCACGGCGCCGGCCACAAGCCAGTACGAGCCCGACTGGCTCCAGCCAAAGAGAACGGCGGCAATGAGCACGAGACAAATGAGGCCGGTGCCGAACAGCGCCGTCATGAAGGTCGGCGTGATCACCGTGACGTTGATCGAATTCATTGCAGCGATGCCGCTTGGGACAGGCAGCTGGGCGAGCGCCGCCATGACGAAATTGGAAAAGGCGAAGAAGACGCCGCCGACGACGCCGGAGCCGATCGCGGCGATGAAGGTGAGGGTGGGAAGAAGTTTCATCATCTCAGTTGCTCCAGACGCCGCTGGCGGCGGTTTCGGTTGCGTAAGCGGAGAAGTCCTTCGGCTGGCGGCCGAGCGCGCGCTGCACGCCGTCGGCCAGCGTCTCGTTGCGGCCGTCGAGCACCTTCGTGAAGAGTTCGTCGAGCAGCCAGGCGAATTCCGGCGGCAGGTTGTGCGCCGCCACCGCCTCGGTGAATTCGGCATGTGAGATCTGCCGGTAGCGGATGTCACGGCCGGCGGCCTTGCCGATCTCGGCGACGGCGTCGGCGAAGCTCAGCAGGCGCGGGCCGGTGAGCTCGTAAAGCTGGCCGATATGACCTGGCTCCGTCAGGACGGTTGCGGCGACGTCGGCGATGTCGTCGACATCGACGAAAGGTTCACCGACATTGCCGACCGGCAAGGCGACCTCGCCCTCGAGGATAGACTCGATCAGGAAGCCCTCGCTGAAATTCTGCGAGAACCAGGCGCAGCGCAGGATGGTCCAGTCGGCGCCGGAGGCCTTCAACATCTCCTCGGCGCGCTGGGCTTCAGGCTCGCCGCGACCGGAGAGCAGCACCAGGCGCCTGACGCCGCGTTCGACGGCAAGCCGGGCAAACGCCTCGACGGTTTCGGCGGCGCCCGGCACGGCGATGTCCGGATAGTAACTGATGTAGACGGCGCCGACGCCTTCGAGCGAAGGGCCCCATGTTTCCTTGTCCAACCAGTCGAAGGGTGGCGTGCCAGCGCGGGAGCCGATGCGCACGGGAATGTTCCTGGCGGTCAGCCGTTCGGCCAGGCGCCGGCCGGTCTTGCCGGTGCCGCCCAGGATCAAAACAGGTTTCGTAGTCATCTCGATCTCCTCGGTTTACAAATATGAGTAATCCTCACATTTGCAAAACGTGATAAACCCTCGTATTTTGTGAGTCAAGCGAGTTGTCGCAGAATCTTTCCGGAGGGCTCCATGGAAGGCAGAGGTGCCGCGCCGCATCAGCAGGATGGATCGGTGGCCTCGCCACGCCGCTCCCCGAGCCAGCAGCGCAGCCGCGAGCGGGTCGAACGCATGCTCGCCGCCGCTTCGGCGCTGATCGCCGCGCAAGGCAGCGACGCGATGCGCATGGGCGAGGTGGCGGAGCGGGCAGGCGTGTCGATCGGCTCGCTCTACCAGTTCTTCCCCGACAAGCGGGCGATCGTCTGGGCGCTGGCCGAGCGCTACACCGCCGAAAGCCAGGCCTGTATCGCCGCGGCGCTCAAGGATGTCGCAGACGCCGAGGGCTTGCGGCGGGCGTTCTCGGAGCTGGTCGATATCTATTACCGGCTGTTCCTGGCCGAGCCGGTGATGCGCGACATCTGGTCGGGCACGCAGGCCGACAAGGCGTTGCGCGAGCTCGAGCTCGCCGACAGCCGCGCCAATGCCGAATTCCTCGTCGCGGTGCTGAAGCGACTGCGGCCCGACGCCGATCCGGTGGCACTGGAAACCACAGCCTTCCTGGTCTGGCAGATGGGCGAGGCCGCCATGCGGCTGGCGATCTCGGTCGACCGCCAGGAGGGCGACAGGCTCGTCGCGGCCTACAAGCGCATGGCGCTGCGGGAACTGGTGGGCGAGTAGGCGACGTTCGCGATTTGCGAAACAGTTGACGATAGCGCCCCTCTCCCCGTCCTATACGGGGAGAAGGGAGCTGTCATGGCAACAAAAAACCCGCCTCGTGGGCGGGTTTTTCAAAATCTGTCAGGCGTATCCGGCTTAGAGGCCGAAGCCTTCGAAGCGCTTCTTGAACTTCGACAGGCGGCCGCCGCGGTCGAGCAAGGTCTGCTGGCCGCCGGTCCAGGCCGGGTGCGTGGTCGGGTCGATATCGAGGTTCATCGTATCGCCTTCCTTGCCCCAGGTCGAACGGGTCGAGTATTCGGTGCCATCGGTCATGACGACCTTGATGGTGTGGTAGTCGGGATGGATGTCGGCCTTCATTGTCGTTTTTCCTGGCTTGTGGCGCTGCCGACGGGCCGTGGCCTGCGTCGATGCGCCCCTTTTTAAAACTCGAAGCCGCAGCTATTGAAAAGCCACGGCTTCTAAAACGGTCGGCGAGCCTATACATCAGCCGGAATTGAATCACAAGGCCGCGGCGGGCGCATATTGCACGCACTGCCCGAAGGCGGCCAGAGGAAACGCTCATGGCGGATATCAGTGGCGATGCAGACGGGCGCCGGCGCTCGCTCGGGCCGCTCAAGCGCCTTTATCCCTACATCTTCCGCTACCGCACGATGGTCGTCGGCGCGCTCATCTCGCTGGCCGTGGCAGCGGGGACGACGCTGGCCTTGCCAATGGCCGTGCGGCGTATGATCGATAACGGGTTCTCGTCCTCCGGCTCGACCTTCATCGCCGAATATTTCGCAGCGCTGGTGGCGATGGCGGCGCTTTTGGCAGCCGCATCGGCGGGGCGCTACTATTTCGTCATCACGCTTGGCGAGCGCGTCGTCGCCGACATCCGCCGCGACGTTTTCGCCCATGTCACGACGCTGTCGCCGGCCTTCTTCGACCAGGCCCATTCGGGCGAGATCGTGTCGCGGCTCGCCGCCGACACCACGCAGGTGAAATCGGCGGTCGGCGCCACCGCCTCGGTGGCGCTGCGCAACGTCATCCTCGGCCTCGGCGCGGTGGCGATGATGGTGTTCACCAGCCCGAAACTGTCCGGCCTCGTTATCGCCGCCATCCCGCTCATCGTGCTGCCGCTGGTCGCCTTCGGCCGTTCGGTCAGGCGCAAGTCGCGGCAGGCGCAGGACACGCTGGCCAACGCCACCGCCTATGCCAGCGAGCAGATCGGTGCGGTGCGCACGCTGCAGGCCTTCACCAACGAGACGCTGGTCACCGGCCGTTTCTCCGCAGCAGTGGAAGCCGCCTTCGAGGCGGCGCGCGGCTCGGTCTTCGCGCGCGCCTTCCTCACCTTCTTCGCCATCTTCATGATCTTCTCCTCGGTGGTGGCGGTGCTGTGGTTCGGCTCGCGCGACGTGCTCTCCGGCACGATGTCGGCGGGCACGCTCGGCCAGTTCCTGCTCTATTCGGTGTTCGCCGCCGGCGCGCTCGGCGCGCTGTCGGAAGTGTGGGGCGAGCTCGCCCAGGCGGCGGGTGCTGCCGAGCGGCTGACCGAGATCCTGGTCGAGAAGCCGGCGATCCAGCCGCCCGCCGATCCGCGGCTGTTGCCGGCGAAGGCGAAAGGCGCGATCAGCTTCGACGACGTCTCGTTCTCCTATCCGGCGCGGCCGGACCGCGCCGCCGTGCATGGCCTGAGCTTCCAGGTGAAGCCGGGCGAGACGGTGGCGATCGTCGGCCCCTCCGGCGCGGGCAAGAGCACGGTGTTTTCGCTGATCCTGCGCTTCTACGATCCCGAGACCGGCCGCATCGTCATCGACGGCGTCGATCTGCGCGAGGCCGATCCCGCCGCGATCAGGCAGCGCATCGCCATCGTGCCGCAGGACGTCACCATCTTCGCCGCCAGCGCGCGCGACAATATCGGCTTCGGCCGGCCGGGCGCCAGCGATGTCGAGATCGAGGCGGCGGCGAAGGCGGCGCTTGCCGACGAGTTCATCGCCAAGCTCGACAAGGGCTATGACAGCCAGGTCGGCGAGCGCGGCGTGACGCTTTCCGGCGGCCAGCGTCAGCGCGTGGCGATCGCCCGCGCCATCCTGCGCGACGCGCCGATCCTGTTGCTCGACGAGGCGACCTCGGCGCTCGACGCCGAAAGCGAGACGCTGGTGCAGACGGCGCTGGAACGGCTGATGCAGGGCCGCACCACCATCGTCATCGCGCATCGGCTGGCGACGGTGCTGAAGGCCGACCGCATCCTGGTCATGGAAGGCGGCCGCATCGTCGAGGAAGGCACCCACCAGAGCCTGGTCGCCAAGGGCGGCATCTATGCACGGCTGGCCAAGCTGCAGTTCGAGACCGGCGCCAGTGCTTTTAGAGGCGCGGCTGAGTAGTCACGCTTCGTGCGGGCTCAGACGCCATAACGCTTGCGCAGATGTTCGGTGAAGTAGGCTGCATTAAGCTTCTCGCCGGTGGCGCGTTCGAGCAGCTCAGGCGTCGACCAGCGCGAGCCCTGCGACCAGATCCTCTCACGGCGCCAGGCGTTGATGGCGCTGAAATCGCCCTTGGCGAGGTCGTCATCGGCGGACGGATGCTCGCGGGTCAGCGCCGCCCATTGCTGCGCCGCCATCATGGCGCCCAGCGTGTAGGAGGGGAAATAGCCGAAGGCGGCGCCCGGCCAGTGAACGTCCTGCATCGGTCCGTCGGCCGGATTGTCGAGCGTCGACAGGCCGAGATAGTCGCGCATCCTGGCGTCCCAGGCCTCGGGCAGGTCGGCGACCTCCAGCCGCCCCGAGACCAGTTCCTGCTCCAGTTCGTAGCGCAGGATGACGTGCAGCGGATAGGTCACCTCGTCGGCATCGACCCGGATCAGGCCGCGCTCGACCCGGTGCACATGCGGCAGGATATCGTCGAGCGACCAGGTCTCGCCGAGATGCCGCTCGACCACCGGCAAGGCCCAGCGCCAGAAGGCCGGGTTGCGGCCAATTTGCTTTTCGACGAACAGGCTCTGGCTTTCGTGCACCGCCATGCCGCGCGCCTTGCCGAGCGGCCAGTGCGCCCAGGCCTTGGGCAGGTTCTGCTCGTAGAGCGCATGGCCGGTCTCGTGCAGCACGCCCATCAGCGCCGACAGGAAATCGGAGGTCTTGTAGCGGGTGGTGATGCGCACGTCGCTTGGCACGCCGCCGCAGAAGGGATGGTGCGACACCGACAGCGAGCCATGGGTGAGGTCGAAACCCACCGCCGCCATCATGGCGAGGCCAAGCTCGCGCTGCCGGTCGATCGCATAGCTGCCCGAAAGCGGCTTCAATGGATGGCGGGCCAGCCGCGCCTCCTGCGCCGCCAGTGCTTCCGGCACGAATTCCCGCAGGAAGCTCTTCAGCTCGGCGAAGACCGGCGTGATGTCGGCGGCGCGGTTGCCGGGGTCGTACTGTTCCATCAGCGCGTCATAAGGGTCGAGGCCGAGCGCATCGGCGCGCAGGGCCGCCTCCTCGCGCACCAGGGCGACGACGCCTTCCAGCGCCGGCAGGAAGCCCGCCCAATCGTTCCTGGCGCGCAGGTCGCGCCAGAGCTGCTCGGAGCGCATGCGCGCCGTCGTCTGGCGCTCGACGAACTCGACCGGCAGGCAGGTGAGGTTGGTGTATTGACGGCGCAACTCCCTCACCGCCGCCTGCTGCTCCTCGTTCAGCGCTTCCTCCTCGGCCGCTGCGATCCAGTCGCCGATCTCCGGCGCCGTCGCCCGGGCGTGAAGCATGCCGGCAAGCGCCGACATCGCCTCGGCGCGCTTCTCGCCGCCGCCGACCGCCATATGCGTCGCCTCGTCGGCGCCGAGGATGGCGAGCGCATGCTCCAGCGCTTCGAGCTTGTGGCCGAGGTCGTCGAGTTTCTGAAAGGACATGGCGGTTCCGGTCTGGTCAGCGATCGAATTGGACGGCGCGAAAAGATACCAATGCGCCAGCCTTGGCAACCCTGCCGCGCAGGGTGCTCAAACCATCTTGCGCGGACAAGCCCGCGCGTGATCAATGCTGGCAGCGAAAGCGGAGGGGGAAAATGATCGGCAACATACTGGTCGCGCTGGTGGCGCTGATCCACTGCTACATCGTCTATCTGGAGATGGTGCTGTGGGATACGCCGCAGGGCCACAAGGCGTTCAGGCTGACGCCGGATTTCGCCAAGGCATCCAAGGTGCTGGCCGCCAATCAGGGGCTCTACAACGGCTTCCTCGCCGCCGGCTTGATCTGGGGGCTCTATCTCGGCGCGGCCGGCTTCCAGGTCAGGATGTTCTTCCTGATCTGCGTCGCCATCGCGGGCCTCTACGGCGCGGCGACCGTCGGCAGGAAGATCCTGTTCATCCAGACCGTGCCGGCCGTGCTTGCCATCATCGCGCTCTGGCTGGGCTGGTAAAAAGGACGCCCTTGGGACGGAGTTCCCTCGGGCGCCAGGTGTCCCTTCCTCGGGTCGAGCGATCAGCCGTTGGGATAGTGCCCGCCGTCGGCGCCGTCGCCCATCAGGAAGCCGGTCCCACTGTCGATGCGCAGCGCCTGGTCGACATTGTCGAGCCGGCGCAGCAAATCATGATACTGCGCAGCCGGTATCCTGCCGCGATCGGCGGCGGCGGTTTTCGCGGCGGCCTGGCTGATATGGGCGGCGCGCATATGCAGCGTCTGCGCCTCGGCCGGCGTGATCGTGTTGTCCTGCCTGGCGTCGGTGATGCCCTGGTCGACACCCTGCACCTGCGCCATAAGGCCCGCCACGCGCGGACCGGTGAAGTCGGTCGGCGAGGATTCATCGAGTGCGCCCTTGTGATGTCCGGCAGCGTAGGCGCCGGCGAGCGGAGCGGAGACGAGAATGGCGGCAAGTGTTGCAGTCTTGAGAGAGATTGAAGAGCGCATGGCGGCGCCTCCTTCTGCTGGGGAAGGGAGCGGCCGCGCCGCTCCGCCTTCCGACCTTCCGGGCCGTCCGGTTCCGTCGCGTCGCGATGGGAGGCATCGCCGGCGGTTCTCGGCCCTGCGCGGAAAACTAGGAGCGCCCAGTCGTGAAGTGTAATTAAAAAAAGATAATCTTTTCAGGCCTTGCCGGCCTCGCGGCTGCGCCCTAGCGTTGAGCCGGCGAACAAATTCGCGTGATACGCGATCACCGTTCGGTGAGCTTCAACTCGATGCGGCGGTTCTTGGTGCGCGCTTCGTCGGTGTCGGCGGGGTCGAGCGGCTGGAACTCGCCGAAGCCGGCCGCGACCAGCCGATTGGCCGGCACGCCGTTCTCGATCAGGAACTTCACCACCGAGGTCGAGCGCGCCGTCGACAGCTCCCAATTGTCGCGATAACGGCCGGTGCCGGACAACGGCTTGTTGTCGGTGTGGCCGTCGACGCGCAACACCCAGCTGATCTCCGGCGGGATTTCCTTCTGCAGTTCGATGATGGCGTCGGCGAGCTTCTTCATCTCGACCTTGCCGGCATCGTTGATTTCCTCGGAGCCAGTCGGGAACAGCACCTCCGACTGGAAGACGAAGCGATCGCCGACGATGCGGATGTTCTCGCGGTCGGCGAGGATCTCGCGCAACCTGCCGAAGAAGTCGGAACGGTAGCGGTTCAGTTCCTGCACGCGCTGCGCCAGCGCGACATTGAGGCGGCGGCCGAGATCGGCGATCTTGGTGTTGGAATCGCGGTCGCGCGCTTCCGACACGTTGAGCGCGTCCTCGAGCGCGCCGATCTGCTTGCGCAGTGCTGCGATCTGCTGGTTGAGGATCTCGACTTGGCTCAGCGCCTGCTGGCTGATCTGGCGCTGGCTGTCGAGTTCGCCGGAGAGGGCGGCGGCCCGCTGGTTGGCGGCGTCGCCGGCGCCGGCGCCTTGCGCCAGCAATTGTTCGAGCCGGCTCTTTTCCGCCTCCGACGCCGACAGCGACGCCTGCAGATTGGCGAGCGAATCCTCCCTGTCCTGCGTCGTCGAGCGCTCCAGCGCCAGCAGTTGGGTCAGTTCGTTGATCTGCGAGTTGAGGCGGTTGAGCACCGTGTCCTTGCCGGAGATCTCGCGGCCGAGCAGGAACTGCGCCAGCACGAAGACGGTGAGCAGGAACATGATGGCGAGCAACAGCGTCGACAGCGCGTCGACGAAGCCCGGCCAGTAGTCGATGCGGCGATCGGCACGCCGCGCCCGCGCCAGTGCCACGTCAGTGCACTCCCTGCTTCTTCAGGGCGTCGGCGATCTTTTCCAGCGTGTTGCGCATCGCCTTCTGCTCGTCGGACTGTGCCTCGACCCAATCGCGCATGATCTGCTGCTCCGAGCGCATGTTCTTGACCAGGCCGGAAATGCCGTCGGCGAGATTGGCCATGGCGGTGGCGACGCGCGGGTTGGAGCCACCGCCATTTTCCTGCAGGCTGCGCAGGCGCTCCGACAACAGGCGGATCTCGTCGGAAGGCTCGCTCCTGGCATTGTCGGATACGACGATGTCGGAGGAAAGGTCGGTGACCGAGGACAGCCAGTTCTCGAGCTCGGTATAGAAGCGGGTCTGGGCCCGGCCGGCCTGCAGGTCGAGGAAGCCGAGCACCAGCGAGCCGGAGAGGCCGAACAGCGAGGACGAGAACGCGGTGCCCATGCCGGCGAGCGGCGCCGACAGGCCCTGCTTCAGTGAATCCAGGACGGCGGCGGCGTCGCCGGTGCCGGGATCGAGCGCTTCGATGGTTTCGCGGATCGAGCCGATGGTGCCGAGCAGGCCCCAGAAGGTGCCGAGCAGGCCGAGGAACACGAGCAGCCCGACCAGGTAGCGCGAGGTGTCGCGGCTCTCGTCCAGGCGGGTGGCGATCGAGTCGAGCATGGTGCGCATCGAGGTCGTCGAGAAGGCGACCGTCGACGAGCGGCCGATCATCGCCTTCATCGGCGCCAGCAGCACCGGTTCGGTGGTCTCCGAGCCGGCGCGGAAGGAGTTGACCCAGCGCACCTCGCGAAACAGGCGCCCGACCTGGGCGAAGGCGAGCAGGATGCCGACCACCAGCACGCCGATGATCAGTCCGTTGAGGCCCGGATTGGTGGCGAAGGCGGTCGAGACCTGGCGGGTCAGGATGGCGGCGATGAAAGCGACGATGATCAGGAAGATCATCATGGTCAGCAGGAAAACCTGCGGGCTCGACAGTTTATGAGGGTCGTAGATCAGAACGTCGGAGCGTCTGCCGATGCCGAAGGATCTGAGAAAAGCCATTCGTGCCCCGTTTCCGATGCGGCTGCCGCCGATCAACCAGTTCGCGACTCTAAACGGAATTGTGACCAAATTGAATGGCGCTTGGCAAGAATGCCGAGCCGGGCTTGCGGCCTGTTCCATCCCGATGGGAGCGGGATGGGGCTCCATCTTCCTGTTGCGGCATGATCTTTTCCGAAAACCGGTTCGGGGTCATGCCCTAGAAGCGGTTTATCACCAGACAGTCGACCATGGCGGCCAGGTGCAGGCCGGCGCCGGTGACGACGAAGCCGTGCCAGACGGCGTTGTGGAAGCGCAGGCCCTTCCAGGCGAAGAAGATGACGCCCAGCGAATAGACGATGCCGCCGGCGACGATCAGCGCGATCGATGTCGCCGGCAGGGTCTGGACCAACGGGCCGACAAGCACGATGCCGCTCCAGCCTATGGCCAGGTAGAAGACGATCGCGAGGCGGTCGAAGCGACCGGGGAACAGCACCTTGATGGCGATGCCGACCACCGCCGCCGTCCACACCAGCACGATCATGGAAACGGCCAGCGGCGAGCCGTCGAGCTGGGCGAGAAAGGGCGTGTAGGTGGCGGCGATGAGGAGGTAGATCGCGGCATGGTCGAAGCGGCGCAGGATCCACTTCGCCGGCGACGACACCGGCCACAGATTATAGGCCAGCGACACCGAGAGCACGGTGAGCAGCGCGACGACATAGAAGGCGGCGGCAATGTATTCGCCGGGTCCGGCATGGAAGGCTGCAAGCGCCAGGAAGGCCGAGCCCGCGGCGATCGCCAGCACGATGCCCACCGCGTGAACGATGCCGTCGGCGATCATTTCGGCGCGCGAATAGTGCCAGCGTCCGACGAACGGGATCTCGATCTGTGGCCCTGAATTGCTCATGAGCGGTCCTGCATCGCCCTCATCTGGGCGCTTGCCGGACAGTATTTCAAGCTTTGGTTGCGGTTTTGCGACTGCGGCGCTTCAGCGCGGCGCGCCCGTCAACCGGATTTGCCGGATGACAGCGGCTTCTTGACGGTCTTCAGCAGCGCGCGCTGGATGATCTCGTTGCCGGCGACGACAGAACCACGTTCCAGCATCTCCTGGCCGCCCTCGAAATCGGAGGCGAAGCCACCAGCCTCGCGGATCAAAAGCAGGCCGGCGGCGATGTCCCAGGCCGACAGGCCGACTTCCCAGAACCCGTCCATGCGGCCTGCGGCGACATAGGCGAGGTCGAGCGAGGCGGAGCCAAGGCGGCGCACGCCCGACACCTCGGCCATAACGTTGCGCAGCTCGATGAGGAAATTGCCGTGCTGGCCGCGGCCGAGATGCGGCACGCCGCAGCCGATCACAGAATCGATGAGCTTGGTGCGGCCGGCAACCCGCAGCCGACGGTCGTTCATGAAGGCGCCGCCGCCGCGCTCGGCGGTGTAGAGCTCGTCCATCGCCGGATTGTAGACGACGCCGGCGACGACCTGGCCCTGGCGCTCCAGCGCGATCGAGATGGCGAACATCGGGATGCCATGCAGGAAGTTGGTGGTGCCGTCGAGCGGATCGACGATCCAGCGGTGCTGGCCGTCCTCGCCCTCGACGGCGCCGCGCTCTTCCATCAGGAAGGAATAGCCGGGCCTCGCCTTCGACAGTTCGGTGAACAGGATGTCCTCGGCCTTGCGGTCTGCCTGGCTGACATAGTCGCCCGGCCCCTTCATCGACACCTGCAGGTTCTGCACTTCGCCGAAGTCGCGCGAAAGCGAGCGGCCGGCTTTCATCGCGGCCTGGACCATGACATTGAGGATCGCGGAACGCGCCATTTTTTCTTTTCCTGCTGCTTGGCGCTTTAGTCTGCGCGGCGCACGTAAGTGATCTCGTTGGTGTCGACGATGATGCGCTCGCCGGCGCCGATGAACGGCGGCACCAGCACGCGGATACCGTTTTCCAGCACCGCCGGCTTGTAGGACGAGGCGGCCGTCTGGCCCTTCACCACCGGGTCGGCCTCGGTGATGGTCAGCGTCACCTGGTCGGGCAGCGAGATGCCGATCGGACGCTCCTCATAGAGCTGGACCGTGACCATCATGCCGTCCTGCAGGAAAGCGGCGCGGTCGCCGACGAAATCCTTGTTCAGTTCGAGCTGCTCATAGCTTTGGGTGTCCATGAACACCAGCGCGTCGTCCTGTTCGTAGAGGAAGGAAAAATCCTTGAGGTCGAGCCGGATCTGCTCGACGGTCTCGGCCGAGCGGAAGCGCTCGTTGAGCTTGGTGCCGTTGATCAGGTTCTTCAGCTCGACCTGGTTGTAGGCGCCGCCCTTGCCGGGCTTGACGGTGTTGGTCTTGACCGCGACCCAGAGGCCGCCATCGTGCTCGATGACATAGCCGGGACGGATTTCGTTGCCATTGATCTTGGCCATGATGATGTGATCCGGAATGAGATTTTCGCCACGAACGGCGATTTGGCGCTTCCAAGACCACAAATCGCCAGGAGAGGCAAGGGAGCGGGGCGACGCAGCCCGATCGGCGGCTGCCGCGTGCCCGCTGCCCGCCGGCGCGTCAGGGCAAGCGGTTCGCCTTCTGCAACGCCTGTTTGGTCTGGTCGTCGTCGAGCCCTTGCAGGAAATCGTCCATCTGAGGGTCGATCAGCCCGGCGCGGCGGGCGACGATATACCAGGCACCGGCAAGGATCAGGTCCGGATCGGTGCCGATGCCTTCCATGTAGAGCTTGGCGAGGCGGTTCTGGGCGGCGACATTGCCGCCCTCTGCCGCCTGTTTCATCCAGCCGAAGCCCGACTTCAGGTCGCGGCTGCCGCCGCGCCCCTCGATCATCCATGTGGCGAGGTCGATCTGCGCGGTGTCGTAATTCTGCCTGGCGGCCTGCGCCAAAAGGGTGCGCGCCTGGGAGTCGTCGCGCGGCTTGCCGCCGACGCCGTTGGCGTAGATCTGCGCCATCGCATATTGCGCGTCGGCCAGTCCCGTCGCGGCGGCGCGCTCGTAATAGGTGGCAGCCTTGGCGATGCCGGCGTCGCCGGGATCCTGCTGGACGAGCAGTTGCGCGAAATTGAACTGCGCCAGGCGATTGCCGGCCTCGGCGGCGGCCTGCATCAGCGCATATGCCGCCTTCTCGTCCTTCTTGACGTAGCGGCCGTCGAGCAGCATCAGCGCGTACTGGAATTGCGATTCCGGCACGCCCTGCTCGGCGGCGAGCGCGTACCATTTGGCGGCCTCCGCGGCGTTGAGCGGCACGCCGAGCCCGCGCGACAGGATCTCCGCCACCAGGGTCTGCGCGGCAGGATCGCCATTCTGGGCACGCGCCAGCGCGAGATTGTAGGCGGTCTTGTAGAGCCCGCGCTGGAAGGCGCCATAGGCGGGATCGGCCGGCTTCGCGCCGAACCGATCGGGGTTGATGCTGTCGGCCGAAGGCAACGGCGCCGTGGTGGCGGGCTGCGGCAAGGGCGTGGCGATAGGCTTGTCGACATGCACGCCGGTGGCCGGTGCGCCCGCGGCTGGCGCGTTTGCAGCCGGTGCGCTTGCATCTGGCACGCCGGCATCCGGCCGGGGCTGCGGCAGCGGAACGGTCTGCGCGGCGGCTGCCGCCTCGGTCATGAGGGCCGCGGCGAGAACCGCGAGGGGAAGCACGGACCGGCGCACCTCAGTCCTCGAAGCGCGGCGCGGTTTCGTCGAGCAGCGCGTTGGCGGCCGCGACCGCCGCCCTGGGATCGGACCCGTCGGCGAAGACGGCGCTGGACAGGGCCACGAATTCGGCGCCGGTGGCGGCCACCGCCTCGACCGACGCAAGGTCGGAGCCGGCCATGACGATGCACGGGATCTCGATCATCTCGGCCCACCATTGACCGAGCGACAGGTTGCGCGGATGCGGCTCCGGCTTGTTGTCGTAGCCGAAGCGGCCGAAGAACATATAGTCCGGCCGCGCCTCGCCGAGCTCCAGCGCGTCGTCGCGGGTCTTGGCGCCGCCGGCGCCGACCATCATCTTTCCCTGGAAATGTCCGATGGTCTCGGCGAGCTCCTGGCTGGAGACCTCGACATGGATGCCGTCGGCCTGAACGCGGCCGGCGATGCGGGTGTCGCCGGCAATGACGACCGCCACGCCCGCCGCTTGCGCCGCGGGCACGATCTTCTCGGCGAAGGCCTGGAAGGAAGCCTCGTCCATGCCGTTTTCCGGCAGGATGAGCGAGGCGACGTCGCCGCCGTCGAAGGCCGCGGCAATGCGCTCGGCCGGCGCGTCTTTCGGCGCGATCAGCACGATACGGCAGCGATTGGGCGGCGTGGCGTCGTTCATTGGTCTTCGATCCCGGTTTTTCGCCTATGCCGGGCGAAGATGGTTGCATTGCGGCATAGAGCAAAGCGCCCGGTTTGAACAGGCGGGCAAGCGGGATCGTTATCGTGAAGGCGAATGCGGGCCTGGGGCGCCGGTCGCGTTCCGTCACTCGGCCGGTTGCGGGCCCGGTGTCTTTCGCTTCCACGGCGTCCAGCCGAGGGTCATGCCGGCGGCGGCGATCAGGATGGCGGCGGCGCCAACGATCTGGGCGGGGTGCAGCCGATGGCCGAAGGCGCCGACATCGACGAGGATCGCCACCACCGGATAGACGAAGGAGAGCGCCCCCTGCAGATGCGTCGGCAGTTTCTGGATAGCGCCGTACATCAAAATGTACATCAGGCCGGTATGGACGACGCCAAGCGTGGCCAGCATCATCCAGCTCCAGGCGTCCGACGGCAGGTGGGAAAGGTTGGCGAAGGGCGCCAGCATGACGACGCCGACGCAAACCTGGATAAGCGCGATCAGATGCGGCGGCGTGCCCTTGAGCGCCTTGGTGACGATGGCCGCCACGGCCCAGAAGAAGGCCGCGCCCAGCGCCATCGCGATGCCGGTCGCATAGTCGGTGCCGACGTCGCCGGCATCGGGGCCGGTTTGGACGATCAGCAGCATGCCGGCGAAGGCGATGGCGAGCCAAGCCAGCTTGGTCAGGGTCAGCCGTTCGCCAAGGAAGAGCGCGCCGAAGCCGACCAGCATGAAGGGCTGGGTGTTGTAGACGGCGGTGGCGATCGAGATCGAGGCGCGCGGAAAGGCGCTGAACAGGAGCAGCCAGTTGATGACGATGGCGGCGCCGCCGAGCGCGGCAAGCGCGACGACGCGCGGCGTCAGCGTGCCGCGCAGCAGGCCAAGCGCCGCGCAGATGACAAGCAGCGTCGCCGCGCCGAAGGCGCAGCGCCAGAACACCACGTCGATGGCGGGCTGGCCCGAAAGCACGACGAACCAGCCGATCGTGCCGAGGATTGCCATTGCCGCGGTCATTTCGACCGTGCCGCGCAGCGTATTGCTCATGAAAGACCCCAATGATTTTCAGGCTTCATGATCACAAGAGGTCGAGGTCATTTCCATGCTGTGAAAAAGATGATATCGCCTATTCGCCTAATTAAAAAAGGCAGAAATGGCTTTCATCGTGGAATGTGAAAATGCTCGACGATCTTGACCGGCGCCTTCTCGACATCCTCGTCCGAGATTCCAGGACGTCGCTGAAGGATCTCGCGCAGCAGGTCGGCATGTCGTCGCCGAGCGTTTCGGAGCGGTTGCGGCGGCTCGAGGAGCGCGGCGTCATCCGCGCCTTCACCATCGATGTCGATCCGGAAGCGCTCGGCTACCCGCTGCAGGCGATCGTGCGCATCCGGCCCCTCCCGGGCAAGCTGCACATCGTGCAGAAGCTGATCGAGGAGACCCCTGAATTCGGCGAATGCGACAAGGTGACGGGCGACGACTGCTTCGTCGCGCGGCTGTTCGTGCGCTCGATCGGCGAGCTCGACCGGCTTCTCGACCGGATCGCCGACAAGGCGGAAACCAGCACCGCGATCATCAAGGCGCAGCCGATCCGGCGGCGCCCGCCGCCGCTCGGCATCTAAGCCACCCAGGAAAAGTGGAAAAACAGTTCCGTTCGGAATTGCGTAAAAACAATTCGATGTTTGCGTGAAAGGGGACTGTTGAGGTCACCCGTCCGGCAGGCCGAAGACGGCACACGGTCTAGCGATTCCGCGCAATAGATGTTCGCCCAGCGGGACCACGGGCGTTGATGTTTCCGCCGCGACAGCGCCCGAAATCAGCACGCTCCGTCCTAGCGGCCGGCACAGGCCCTCGAGCCTGCTGACGAGATTCACGGCCGGGCCGATGGCGGTGAAATCCAGCCGGTCGGCTGTGCCGATATTGCCCCACACCATGTCGCCCAGATGCAGCGCCATGCCGAACTGCAGTTCGGGCATGCCCTGTGTGGCGCGGACCTGATTGAGCTGCGCCATTCCCGCCCGCGCCGCTCCGATCGCGCGCAACGCCGCCTCGCAAGCCTCCGAAGCCGAGCGCTCGCCGACAGGAAAGATCGCCAGCACCCCGTCGCCGATGAATTTCAGCACCTCGCCGCCAAAAGCGTGAACGGCGCCGGCGATGCGGTCGAAGCTGGCGTTGAGCGCCGCCACGACCTGTCCGGCGTCCGTCTCCTCCGACAGGGCGGTAAAGTCGCGCAAATCGCTGTAGAGCAGGACGGCGCGGATCGTCTCGCCAACCTCGCGCCGAGAACGGCCGGCCAACACCTGCGCCGCGCTTCGCTGCCCGAGATAGGCCTGAAGCAGGGCCGACAGCGCCGACCTGGCGGCGAGAGCGGCAAGTGGCGCAGCGGCGAAGCGCGCCACCTCGTCCAGTGTATTCGATTCCTGCTCCGCGAGAGGGCGGACCGCGACCCAATTCAGTTTTGGAGTCTCGGATTGCGCATCCTGACGTCCGGGCCCAACCGTGTAATCGTGCACGACACCGGTACCCAGTCCCGCCAGCCAATCGCGTCCGAGATCGCCCTCCCCGGCTCCAGGCATCATGCCGGCGCCAAAACCCAGCGCCTCCATGACGAGGCCTGTCTCGGCCCGCCACAGCCAGGCGCGGCGCGTTATGATCGGATGCGGTGCGGCGAGCGTCAGGGCTCCGCCGGCGAGCGGCAGCCCATCGTCAACCAGCCGCGCGCCGAGTGTGGCCAGAAAGTCATCCGGTTGGACGGCGACGCCGGCGTGGTCGACCAACCAGGCGAGAGTTGCAGAAAGCCACATCGACACGATCATGCTTCGGCGTTCCGCCGCTGTCACCAGCGCGAAATGCCCAAGGCGTTTTTTGTTGAAAGGAAGGCCGATCTGGCGTCGAATCGAATGCGCTGGTCCGGCGCCGCCTGTCGGGCGAGCCATGTTGGCGCGCGCGCACCCAGGAGATTTCGATGGCTGAACCCTTGATCGTTCGTCGTGAGGTGCAGATCGCGGCGCCGCCGGCGACGGTCTTCGCCTTCCTGGCCGATCCCGACAAGATCGTGCGCTGGATGGGAACGGAGGCCATGGCAGAGCCCCACCCCGGCGGTCTTTACTTGCTGAATTTGGCAGGAAGGGCCACGGCACGCGGCCAATTCACCGAGGTCGTACCTGTCCACCGCCTGGCCTACAGCTTCGGCTGGGAGGGCAACGACCAGACGCCGCCCGGTTCGAGCCTCGTTGAAATCGACCTGGTCGAAGAGTCCGGCGGAACGCGGGTCAAACTCACCCATAGCGGCCTTGCCGACCGAGAGATTTGCGACAGCCACGAGAAGGGCTGGACGCATTATCTGAGCCGGCTCGCAATCGCCGCCGCCGGTGGCGACCCGGGACCGGACAAGATGTAGGGCTGCGGCCGCGATTGCCGACAGCCAACGACACCAACCGCTAGAGATCCAGCTTGTAGCCGATGTGGCTGGCCTTGAAGCCGAGCCGCTCGTAGAAGCGGTGCGCGTCCGCCCGGCTCTTGTTGGTCGTCAGCTGGACGACCCTGCAGCCGCGCTTGCGGCATTCCTCGACCGCCCATTCCAGCAGGCGCTGTCCAAGCCGTTCGCCGCGCCGGTCGGCGGCGACGCGGACAGCCTCGATCTGGCCGCGCCTGGCGCCTTGCAGCGACAGTCCGGCAAGGAAGGAGATCTGCAGCGTGGCGATGACGCGGCCACCGTCCGTCATGACAGCGAGGAACTGGTTGGGATCGGCATCGATGGCGGCGAAAGCGTCGCGATAGGGCTTGGCCAGCGGTTGGCTGGCATCCTCACGGCCGCGGCCCAGCGGATCGTCGGCGAGCATGGCGACGATCGCCGGCAGATCGGCTTCCTGCGCGCGGCGGATCCGGATTTCGCTCATGTCAAACCTCGTGCATGGGCCGTGACCTTATGCATGGGCGGCGCGTTGCCGCAAATCCGGAAAGCCGTGTTACGGACAGTTGATCGCGCAGGCTGCCGCCAGGGCACATTGGCTATCGCGGCGCCAGGCATTCTGGTCTATTGCAGGGCTCCCACCCTCCAGCCGTTCTCATCCCATGACAGGCCTGCTCAGCGATCCGTGGTTCTATGCCGCCGCCATTCCGGCGGTCATTCTCGTCGGCCTGTCGAAAGGCGGCTTCGGCGGCGCCGTCGGCTTCGTCGGCGTGCCGCTGATGGCGCTGGCCATGCCGCCGGTGCAGGCGGCCGCCATCCTGCTGCCGATCTTGTGCCTGATGGACATCGTCTCGGTGTGGACATGGTGGGGCGTCTATGACCGCAAGATGCTGGTCGACATGATGCCGGGCGCGGTGATCGGCATCGGCCTCGGCTGGCTGACGGCGGCGCTGGTCACCGAAGAGATGGTGCGGCTGATCGTCGGCGCGGTCGCGCTGATCTTCGTGCTGCGCTGGCTCTATTTGCAGTTCCGCCACGGCGCCGACCATGCGGCGGCGCCCAACCGGGTGGCCGCCGCCTTCTGGGGCACCGTCGCCGGCTTCACCAGCTTCGTCGCCCATGTCGGCGGCCCGCCGTTCCAGGTCTATGCGCTGCCGATCCGGCTCGATCCGAAGGTGCTGTCGGGCACATCGGCGATCTTCTTCGCCGCCACCAACGCGCTGAAGCTGGTCCCCTATTTCGCGCTCGGCCAATTCGACACCACCAACCTGACGGCGTCGGCGGTGCTGATGCCGTTGGCGCCGCTGGCGACCATCGCCGGCGCCTGGCTGGTGCGGCGCATGCGGCCGGAGGTCTTCTATCCCTTCACCTACGCGACCGTCGCCATCGTCGCGGTCAAGCTGTTGTGGGACGGGATCGCCGGCCTGCTGTAGGAGGCAAGGGGCGGCCACGCGGCCGTCCCTCGCCGTCATGCTTTCAGGCGGCGCTCGGCACCAAGCGGCGGCTGCCGCCGAAGGCCAGCGTGGCGCCCGCCGCAACCACCAACGCCATGCCGGCGAGGATGGCGATGTCGTGCACGGTCGGCTTGAGCACCATGTCGGCGATGATCACCAGCATCACCGAATAGTCGAAGCGGGCGGCGCTCATGATGCGCTGGCCCACGGCTAGGACGGCCGGCGTAACGCCATCCTTGGCGATCATGTCGGCCATGCGGTCGGCGCTCGGCTTGAACACGAGCATGCCGATCGAGAAGGTCGTGGCGTAGCCGGCGAGGCCGATCAGTATCCAAAGGTCGGAAAAACCAACCCAGAAAGCGCACATGATGAGGCCGAACAGCAGCGTCAGCATCGACATCGGCGCGAAGTAGCGGTTGCCCAACTGCCCGGTGGCGCGCATCGCCTGCAGCTTGCCCTCGACGTTGCCGGCGCGCTCGGCAAGCAGGCCAAGCAGGAACAGCGCGAAGCCGCCGCCGACCCACAGAGTGGCCGAGACGACGTGGAGAAATTTGACGATTGAATACCAGTCCATAGTTTTGCCCCCCGAGGTTCTGGCAATTGCGATGGAGCTGATTTGCTCCACCCTGTTCAGAGGAGCGGGCGTTTAGCGCGGCGCGTGTTTCGGAACGATGTCGCGGCGGCGGCCGGCGTGTTTCGTGGTGCCGGGAACGCCGGGTTTTCGCACCGCGCGCAGTTGAGGACGTTTGTGCTGTTACGGCACAGAAGCCGGGCGGCCGGTAAAAAAATCTCGCCGTCGTTAAGGCTTCATTAAGCTTTACGGGCGTTTACTATGCGCATCCAGTGATCTGGATTCTTACCGAGTGGTTGGAGCCACTTTGTTTGACGCCTCCCTGTTAAACTCCTGAGAGCCGCCTTATCCGCGGCTCTTTTTTTGCCCGCAAAGCGGCGCGGTTCGGTCAGGCGTTCGGCGTTAACCGTTTGTTAAACATGTGCTTGCCTTCACCTGCGCCGAAGCGCATTTTCAAGCTCAGTCGTTTAAGGGTGCAGGGCGTTACGGCAAGAGTGCCGATTCGGCTTGCGGCAGTGCAGGGGCGTATCGATGAACGAGCCTTCCAAGGGAAGCGCGAAAACCATCAAATTGGCGGAGCGCCGGGTTTTCTCCCAATCCTTCAAGCCGCTCTACCAGGAGGGCATGGGCCTCGTCGAACAGGCCGCCGAATATCTCGACGGCAAGGGCCGGGCCGAAGCCAAGAAACTGTCACGTACGGCGGCGACGCTCTACGCGGCCGAATCGATGCGGCTGACCACCAGGCTGATGCAAGTCGCTTCCTGGCTGCTTCTGCAGCGCGCGGCGAATTCCGGCGAAATGACCCGCGACCAGGTCGCCTCGGAAAAGTCCAAGGTGCGTCTCGACACCGCTTCCGCGCATGACGAGGCGCTCGGCTGGAGCGAACTGCCGAAGGATTTTCTCGACCTCGTCACCCGCTCGCTGCGCCTGCAGGCGCTGGTGCGGCGCATGGACGAGGAAATCTACGGCAACGCGCTGGTCGACACGCCAGCCGTAGCCCGCCGCGTCAATCCGGTCTCCGACCAGATCAGCCTGCTCAACACCGCCTTTGCCCGCGGCTGATACGGCAGCTTGATAATTCGCTCTGATGACTATCTAGCGGCAGTTTTCTGCGCTTTCCTACAGCGCCGCGCGTCCTTTCGGACGCGCAAAGGACGCTGTAGCATTTCTTGATCTTGCGCATGATCCTTTCCGAAAATCGGCTCGATCTCCGGGGTCAAACGCGTAGCTCACGTACTTGACTACGCTCCGCTCCGGTTCTCGAAAACGACGTTATCATGCCTCTTCAGACCGAATTTTGAAGCTGCCTGGGTCCCCGTATAGGTCGTTTCTGGTTTGTTCACATTTTGCTGGCATCGCCCTGCTTCGGAGGTAGACTTCGCGCATGGGGGAAACGATTCGCATCATCGGCATCGATCCGGGGCTGAGGCGCACCGGCTGGGGCATCGTCGAGAGCCTCGGCAATTCGTTGCGCTTCGTCGGCTCCGGCACGGTGCGCTCCGACGACAAGGCGGCGCTGGCGACCAGGCTCTGCCAGCTGCATGACGGGCTGGCCGAGGTGCTGCATCAGGCCATGCCGCACGAGGCCGCGGTCGAGCAGACCTTCGTCAACAAGGATGCGACGGCGACGCTGAAGCTCGGCCAGGCGCGCGGCATCGCCATGCTGGTGCCGGCGCGCGCCGGGCTTGTGGTCGCCGAATATGCGCCCAACGCCGTCAAGAAGGCGGTGATCGGTGTCGGCCACGGCGACAAGAAGCAGATCCATATGATGGTCAAGGTGCTGATGCCGAAGGCGGTGTTCGAGACCGATGACGCGGCGGATGCGCTGGCGATCGCCATCTGCCATGCGCATCACCGGCAAAGCGCCGCCTATCGGATGGCCGCGCTGGCCGGGTAGTTTGTTCTTGACTTGTTCTCGCAGTTGGAATATTTCTTACCGGTAAGAACCGGAGACTCCAATGCGTGTGACCAGCAAGGGCCAGGTGACCATTCCGCGCGACCTGCGCGAGACTTTCGGCATTGATGCGAATAGCGAAGTCATCTTCGGCATTGAAGGCGGCAAGATCACCATCACACCCCGACATGACAAGGGACGGCAGGCAGATCGTGAAAGACTCGATCGGTTTCTCGCCGCGCTTGACCGGCTGGAGGGTAGCGGCGACCAGACGATGAACGCCGACGACGTCATGGCCTTGACGCGGGATCGCTGATCTTGGCGACGCTTGTCGACACCAATGTTCTTATCGATGTCGCCGTTCGCGATCCTCTCTGGTTGAAATGGTCGCGGCCGAAAATAGAAACTGCACGCAGGCGAGGCAGCCTGGTCATCAATCAGATCATCTACGCTGAGTTTTCGATCCGCTACGACACGATCGATGATGTCGATAATGTGTTGCCCGAGGATGAGTACCGACGTGAGGGATTGCCGTTCGAAGCTGCCTTCGCGGCGTCGAGAGCATTCTCGATCTATCGTCGGCAAGGGGGACCGCGAGAGAAGGTCATGCCCGATTTTTTGATCGGGGCGCATGCCGCCATCCGGGGTTATCCCATTCTTACTCGCGATCCGGCAGGCTTCAGGAAATACTTTCCGGATGTCGAGCTGATCGCTCCTGACACCCACCCCTAAGAAAGTTCCCGGACATGATCGGCAAGCTGAAGGGGACGCTGGACGAGATCGACGAGGATTTCTGCGTCGTCGACGTGCATGGCGTCGGTTACGTCGCCCATTGCTCGGCGCGCACGCTGGCCTCGCTGCCGGCGCCCGGCGAGGCGGTGGTGCTGTTCATCGAGACCTATGTGCGCGAGGACATGATCCGGCTCTACGGCTTCCAGTCGGCGCTGGAGCGGGAATGGTTTCGGCTCTTGATGAACAACGTGCAGGGCGTCGGCGCCAAGGTGGCGCTGGCCATCCTCTCGACGCTGGCGCCGGCCGACCTCGCCAATGCGATCGCGTTGCGCGACATCGCCATGGTGTCGCGCGCGCCGGGCGTCGGCAAGAAGGTGGCCGAGCGCATCGTCACCGAGTTGAAGGCCAAGGCGCCGGCATATGCGGGCGCCGCCTCCGGCACGATCGGGCTGAAGCAGGAACTCGGCGAGGGCGTGGCGCCGGCGCCGATCACCGACGCCGTCTCGGCGCTGGTCAATCTGGGCTATTCGCGCGACATCGCCGCCAACGCGGTGTCGGCGGCGCTGAAGTCGGCCGGCGAGGGCGCCGACGCCTCGAAATTGATCCGCTTCGGGCTGAAGGAACTGGCGCGGTGAGGCGACGCTTGTTCTGGTCCCTGCCGTATGCAAGGAAAGCGGCATGAACCTTTCGCCCCGCCTCATTGCCCCCGACAAGCGCGGCGAGGATGCCGACCAGACCTTGCGGCCGCAAACGCTTGACGAGTTCGTTGGCCAGGCGGCGGTTCGGGCCAATCTCAAGGTCTTCGTCGATGCCGCCAAGGGACGAGGCGAGGCGCTCGACCATGTGCTGTTCGTCGGCCCGCCCGGCCTCGGCAAGACGACGCTGGCGCAGATCATGGCGCGCGAGCTCGGCGTCAATTTCCGCTCGACGTCCGGGCCGGTCATCGCCAAGGCCGGCGATTTGGCCGCGCTGCTCACCAATCTCGAAGACCGCGACGTGCTGTTCATCGACGAGATCCACCGCCTCAATCCGGCGGTGGAGGAAATCCTCTATCCGGCGATGGAGGATTTCCAGCTCGACCTGATCATCGGCGAGGGGCCGGCGGCGCGCTCGGTCAAGATCGATCTCGCCCGCTTCACGCTGGTTGCCGCCACCACGCGGCTTGGGCTGTTGACCAATCCGCTGCGCGACCGTTTCGGCATTCCGGTGCGGCTCAATTTCTACACGGTCGAGGAGCTGGAGCAGATCGTGCGCCGCGGCGCCCGCATCCTGTCGATGCCGCTCGGCGACGACGGCGCGCTGGAGATCGCCAGGCGGGCGCGCGGCACGCCACGCATCGCCGGCCGGCTGCTGCGTCGCGTGCGCGACTTCGCGTCGGTCGCCGGCGATGGCCATGTCGACCGCCGGATCGCCGACGAGGCGCTGACCAGGCTTGAGGTCGACGGGCTCGGCCTCGACGCGCTCGACCGGCGCTATCTGTCGATGATCGCCCGCAATTTCGGCGGCGGGCCGGTCGGCATCGAGACCATCGCGGCGGGGCTGTCGGAGCCGCGCGACGCCATCGAGGACATCATCGAGCCTTATCTGATCCAGCAGGGCTTCATCCAGCGCACGCCGCGCGGCCGTGTGCTGACGGCCAATGCCTGGCGCCATCTCGGCCTCGAGGCGCCAAAGGATCTGGCGCAGCAGCAGATCAGCCTGTTCCAGGAGGAGTAACGGAGATTTGTTCCCTAAGTTGTTTGGGGAACGGCTCGTCTGCGCAAAATCTGCTCGCCGCGGCCAAGCTGAAGGCACAATTGCCGCCTCTAGCTTGATGCAATCGCCATACCAAGGGGCCGGGGCGGAGCAATGATCACCAGACGTGGCTTCCTGCGCCTCATCGGCGGCTCGTTCCTGTCGATGGTGTCGCTCGGCGCCTATGCGGTCGGCATCGAGCCGATGATGTTGACGCATGTGAAGCGCTATTCCCTGACGCCGCCGCACTGGCCGGCGGGCCTCAAGCTACGCGTCGTGGCTCTGGCCGACGTCCATGCCTGCCGCCCGTGGATGACGCCAGAGCGGATCGCCTCGCTTGCCGCCGAGGCAAACGCGTTGCAGCCGGATCTCATCGTGCTGCTCGGCGACTATGTCGCCGGCATGCGTCTGGTGACCGACCAGGTGCCTGCCTCCGAATGGGCCTCCGCCCTGTCCGGCTTGAAAGCGCCGCTCGGCGTCAAGGCGATTCTCGGCAACCACGACTGGTGGCACGATCCCGTCGCGCAAAGGGCCGGGGCCGGACCGACGGTGGCGCGCAAGGCGCTGGAGCGGGTCGGCATCCCGGTGTTGGAGAACGATGTCGTACGCCTGGAAAAAGACGGGCACGGCTTCTGGCTCGCCGGACTTGCGGATCAACTGGCACTGCGCCCCGGCCGGGCCTGGGGGCGGACCGATTTCAAGGGACTGGACGACCTTGACGGCACGCTGGCCAAGGTGAGCGACAACGCTCCCATCATCCTGCTCGCGCATGAACCCGACATCTTCCCGCAAGTGCCGTGGCGGGTTTCGCTGACCCTCTCCGGCCACACCCATGGCGGGCAGGTCAGGCTATTGGGCTATTCGCCGGTCGTGCCTTCGGCCTATGGCAATCGCTTCGCCTATGGCCATGTCGTCGAGAACGACCGCAACCTGATCGTCTCCGGCGGGCTCGGCTTCAGCATCATGCCGGTGCGCTTCGGCATGCGGCCGGAGATCCTGCAGATCGATCTCGGCTAAGGCGCGCTGCTGCTCAACCGGCCCTCGTCATGGCAGCGAGCGGATCGCATCCATCACGGCGGGTTCCGCCTTGTCGCCATTGAAGGCATCGACGATGCCGAAGGCGCCGCCATAGCCCCATACCGACCAGGAGAAGCCGTGCGCCTCGGCGCGCGCGATCATCTGCCTGACATAGGCGGCGCGGTATTCGGCGGGCATCACATAGCCGTTGCCATATTCCTGGCGGATCATGCCGAACTCGCCGAGCGTGATGTTTTCCGGTCTTATCCCGTTGGCCTTCGCCCATGCTTCGACGGTCTTGAACGGCGCGTCCATGATGGCGAGCAGCTTGTCGTCCGTATCCATGCTGGCGACCTGCTCGTCGAGATAGGCAAGCATGCCGCTTCGCCGCGTCCATGGCGCCTCGGCCCTGATGCGGGCGCGGATCGTGTCCAGCGCCACGTCGAGCTGCGCGCGCGGCACGGCCGTCAGCGGAAAGGGCAGGCCGGTGACATAGCGGATGAAGTCGCCGGCCCAGGTCGCGCCCTGATGGGTGAGCAGGAACGGATCGTAGGAATGAAAGGTCCAGATGATGTTGTCGTCGGCGATCAGCTTCGGGTCGATCCTGGCCAGTGACGCGGCGTTGGAATAGCACGCGCCGGTGAGGATCAGCGTCAGCCTGGTGGCCGAGGAGCGCGCCGCCGCGAACAGTTTCTTCTGGCGCTCCGGCCACAGATTTGTGCCGTCGCCGTCGCAGTCGACGATCGGCTCGTTCATCGGCTCGAAAGCGACCTGGCCCGGATCCTCGTTTGACAGCGTGCGCGCCATCTTGCGCACCATATCGACATAGGCGTCGAAGGTCCCGGGGTCGTCCATCACCTGCCCCATGCCGATCTTGCGGTTGCCGCCGGCCGGGATCAGATGCATGTCGACGATCACCTTCAGCCCGGCGCGGTTGATCATGCGCGCCGAGTCCAGCACGCTGGCGTAGAGGTCGTCGCGCAGCGCAAGCGTCTCGTCGGACAGGAAGGGGGAGGGGTCGACCGGCATGCGCAGGAAGTCGAAGCCGGCATCCTTCAGCGCCTTGAGGTCATCCTCCTTGAGGAACTTTCGCCATTCCGGGTAGGGCAGGATGGCGGTCGGGTCGTTCCATTTCTCCTCGCCGGCCCAGGTCGTCCACTGGTCGAGGTTGAGGCCGCGTTTCATCGAGAACATCGCGGCATGGGCCGGCAATGCCAAAGCCCCAAGCACCAGCAGTGCCGCCATCAAGGTCTTGATCATCGCGCCCAACAGTGCCATCCGGTTCCAGCGCCGCAACACCTGCCTGCTCGGGCCAGAAAAGGAAAGCGCGATGGACGATCATGGTGAATCGGCGGCGCTCGGCGCCGGGCTTTCCGGCGCGCTGACGGAATTCGGCCATCGGCTGATGGCGCGGGTCTACTATGCCGATACCGATTTCTCCGGCGTCGTCTATCACGCCCGCTATCTCGAATTCTTCGAGCGCGGCCGCTCCGATTATCTGAGGCTCGCCGGCGTCCACCACACCGAGCTTGCCGACGGCAAGCATGGCGAACGCATCGTCTGGGTGGTCAGGCGCATGGAGATCGACTTCAAAAGCCCCGCCCGCATGGACGACATCCTGACCATCGAGACGCGCACCGAGAATATTTCCGGCGCCCGCATCTACATGGCGCAGCAGCTCAAGCGCGGCGACGAAGTGCTGGTCGAGGCCAAGGTCGAAGCGGCGATCATCGGCGAGAATGGCCGCCCAAGGCGTTTTCCGCGCGAATGGATCGCGGCTTTCATGCCAAGAGCAAACGGCTGATATCTCTGGTCAGGGCGATCTGGCGGTCACCATCCGCGCCATGAGGGGGCGCGGCAATGCGCCGCGCTTCATATCATAACCCATCCTTAACCATAACGGTTCATGAAGAGATTGGTGAAGATTGGCGGAATCCGAACGCCTTCCTTTCACCAATATTTGCCCCGAAAAGGCCGCGAAACGGTGCATTCGGGGTGATCCCGCAAGCTTCAAGCTCGCGCGAACGGACCACAAGGGATGCCCATGGGCCCAGCCGCCAGCGACGCCCGGAAAATCTAAGGACGTAACCATGGAAAACATCGCACTCGCCGAACCGGGCGCGCATTTATCGATTTGGGCGCTGTTCATGCAGGCCAGCTGGGTCGTCAAGCTGGTCATGATCGGACTGCTCTGCGCCTCGATCTGGACCTGGGCGATCATCGTCGACAAGCTCGTCGCCTATGGCCGCATGCGGCTTGCCCTCAACCGCTTCGAGCAGGTGTTCTGGTCGGGACAGTCGCTGGAAGAGCTCTATCGCACGCTCGCCGACCGCAAGACCACCGGCATGGGCGCGATCTTCGTCGCCGCCATGCGCGAATGGAAGAAGAGCTTCGAGAAGGGCGCCAAGTCGCCGCTTGGCCTGCAGACCCGCATCGACAAGGCGATGGACCTGGCGCTGACGCGCGAGATGGAGCGGCTGGAGGGACGGCTCGGCTTCCTCGCCACCACCGGTTCGGCCGCGCCCTTCATCGGCCTGTTCGGCACCGTCATCGGTATCATGACCTCGTTCCAGGCCATCGCCGCTTCGAAGAATACCAGCCTGTCGGTGGTCGCACCCGGCATCGCCGAGGCGCTGCTCGCCACCGCCATCGGCCTGCTCGCGGCCATCCCGGCCGTCATCGCCTACAACAAGCTGTCATCCGACGCGAACAAGATCGCCGTGCGCATGGAAGGGTTCTCCGACGAGTTCTCCGCCATACTCTCGCGGCAAATCGATGAAAAAGTCGCGCAGAAGGCCTGAGGTACGATCATGGGTATGTCCGTAGGCATGGCGGGACGCGGCGGGCGCGGCCACAGGCGGCGCGGCCGCCATCACGGTCTGATGTCGGAAATCAACGTCACGCCGATGGTCGACGTGATGCTGGTGCTGCTGATCATCTTCATGGTCGCGGCGCCGCTCTTGACGGTCGGCGTGCCGATCGACCTGCCGGATACGCAGGCCAAGGCGATGAACGTCGACACCCAGCCGATCACCGTCTCGATCAACGCTTCCGGCCAGATCTATCTGCAGGAAACCGAGATCCCGATCGAGGAGCTGGTGGCCAAGCTGCAGGCGATCTCCAAGACCGGTTATGACGAGCGCATCTTCATCCGTGGCGACAAGCTGACGGACTACGGCACCGCCATGAAGGTGATGGCCCGCATTTCGGCGGCCGGATACAAGAACATCGGTCTGGTTTCGCTGCAGGAACAGGATCAGTAGAAGCAAGATGAGGACGGGACTCACCACATCGGTGATCTTGCACACGGTAGCGTTGGCCTTCGGGCTGTTCACGCTGTCGTCGCCGCCTGCCATGCCCGCGTCCGATGTCGAGTCGGTAGCGGTCGACATCGTGCCGATGGAGGCCATCGCGCAGACGCTGCAAGGCGACAAGAAGGCGGTGATGCATGACAAGCCGGCACCGACGCCGACCAAGCGCCCGGACATTGTTCCCGATGCGCAGAAGGTCGGTGAAAACAGCGTCGACACCGACAAGCCGATCACGGACGAGGCCAAGCCGAAGCCGGTCGACCTGACGTCGGCGCCACCGCCGGCGCCAACGCCGACCGAGAAGCCGAAGCCCGAAGACGCACCGAAGCCGAAGGAAGCGCCGAAGCCGACGCCGGCGACGGAAGTGGCGCCGGTGCCGCAGCCAAAGGAAGAGGTCAAGCCCGAGCCGGTCAAGCAGGTGGAACCGAAGCCGACGCCGGCCAAGGAGCCGACACCAGCGCCGCAGCCGGACAAGACCGCGGCCATCCAGCCGAAGGAAGAGGTCAAGCCGGACGCCGTCGCCGAGGCGATTGCCCAGGAACCGCCGACCGAGGAGGCCAAGCTCCCGGACTCAGCGCCCGCGCCCGAGGCACGGCCGAAGCCCCAGCCGGCCCAGGCCGAGAGCGCCAAGGCGCCGGACCGCAAGGACGCCGACAAGCCGGTCAAGGAAGCGTCGTCGAAGCCGAAGTCGGAAGACAAGCAGTTCAACGCCGACGAGATAACGGCGCTGCTCGACAAGCAGAAGCCTTCCGGTGGCGGCGCCAAGCGCTCGACACAGCAGGCCTCGCTGGGCGGCGAAAAGGATCAGGGCCAGAAACTCTCCAGGTCGGAACAAGGCGCGTTGGAAGATCAGCTCGGCCATTGCTGGACCCTTCCGGTCGGCCTCGAAGGTTCCGAGGATTTCACCGTGGTCGTTCGCTTCAACCTGAACGCCTCCGGTAAGTTGGAAGGCCGCCCGACTATCGAAAAGTCCAGCGGCAACCCCCAGTTCGACGCCAGTGCGGTTCGCGCCGTGCAGAAATGTGATGTCGCCGGGCTGCAGGTGCCCGCCGGTAAGCAGGACATATGGTCCGATGTCCGCGTCAACTTTGATCCGAGAGCGATGCTTGGCCTGTAGCCTGAGCACCCAAAAAATCAGCAAGAGAAGCGAGAAGACATGAAAGCCATCCTCAAGCCGCTCCTGATGGTCGCCGCAATGGCGATGGGCATGATTTCTGTCGCCACCTTGCCTGCTCGAGCAACTCTCGAGCTCAACGTCAACAGAGGCAATGTCGAGCCGATGCCGATCGCCATCCCCGACTTTCAGGGAGAGCTTGGCGCGCAGATTTCGGAGATCGTAACCGCCGATCTGAAACGGTCAGGACTGTTCGCGCCGATCGACAAGGCCGCTTTTGTCGAAAAGATCACCAACCCGGATGCGGCGCCGCGCTACGAGGACTGGAAGGTCATCAACGCGCAGGCGCTGGTGACCGGCAGCGTGAGCAAGGAGGCGGACGGCCGCATCCGCGCCCAGTACCGGCTGTGGGATATTTTTGGCAACACGCAGTTGGCCGGCGAGCAGTTTTTCGCCAACGACGCCAATCAGCGCCGTGTCGCTCATATCATCGCCGATGCGATCTATGAGAAGATTACCGGCGAAAAGGGCTATTTCGACACGCGCGTCGTCTTCATCGACGAATCCGGCGCCAAGAACGCGCGCAAGAAGCGGCTCGCCATCATGGACCAGGACGGCGCCAACGTGCGCTATCTCTCCGACGGCCGCTCGATCGTGCTGACGCCGCGCTTCTCGCCGAACCGGCAGGAAATCACCTACATGTCCTATGAGAGCGGCCAGCCGAAGGTCTATCTCCTGCAGATCGAGACCGGGCAGCGCGAACTGGTCGGCAACTTCCCCGGCATGACGTTTGCGCCGCGCTTCTCGCCCGACGGCCAGAAGGTGATCATGAGCCTGCTGCGCGACGACGGCAATTCCAACATCTTCGCCATGGACCTGAGGAGCCGCTCGACCACAAGGCTGACCAATTCCACCGCCATCGATACCTCGCCGTCCTATTCGCCCGACGGCAGCCAGGTGGTGTTCACTTCCGACCGTGGCGGCCGCGCGCAGATCTATGTGATGGGCGCCGACGGCTCCGGCCAGACCCGCATCTCCTTCGGCGATGGCGTCTATTCGACGCCGGTGTGGTCGCCGCGCGGCGACCTCATCGCCTTCACCAAGCAGACCGGCGGCGAGTTCCAGATCGGCGTCATGAAGACCGACGGCTCGGGCGAGCGCATTCTGTCGTCCGGCTTCCAGCAGGAGGGGCCGACCTGGGCGCCCAACGGCCGCGTGCTGATGTTCTTCCGCGACTCGGCCGGCGGCCCGAAGCTGGTTTCGGTCGACCTCACCGGCCGCAACGAGCAGTCGATCCCGACCTCGAACTTCGCTTCCGACCCGGCCTGGTCGCCGCTGCTGGAGTGAGGGGGAGGGAATGGGGAATTGGAGAATTGGGCAATTGAAGAACTGAAGAAATGGAGAAGCGGGGAAGCTACGTTGGACGTGCAAGGGACTTGGAGGTCTATAAGCGGGCGTACGCAGTTTCTCTTGAAATTCACAAAGCCACGTTGGCGTTTCCGAAGATCGAGCAATACGCGCTAGCCGATCAGTCGCGTCGCTCGAGCAAGGCCATCTGCGCCAACTTGGCTGAGGGCTTTGCCAAGCAACCTCATTCCAAAGCGGAATTCGCTCGCTTCATTTCAATGGCTATGGGGTCGTGCAGCGAAGTCGAGACATGGATCTCCTACGCGTTCGACCTTGAGTACATCTCTAAGACACAGCTCGACGAGTGGCTACGGTCCTACAATCAGATCTACGGAATGCTGGTGAATCTCAGAGGGTCGCTGAAGTGCCCTCTTTTCTCCAGTTCTTCAATTCTCCAGTTCCCCATTTCCCTCTTTTTTCATGTTTTGGCCGCATTTCCGCCTACGGTCCGCGCGCATTGTCGCCCTTGGTAATGCGTGGGCGTTACGGCCGCGGACGGCGGCCTAAAACCAAATATTAACCGTGTTTCTTGAATGCCGGTTAACCCAAACGTGGTTACTGGGTGATCAACGAAATCACTCGAATGCGAAGGAGAGGCGGCATGGGCCGTATCGCAGCACTTACCAGAAACCCGGCCATGATCGCGCTGGTGGCGGCACTCGCCATCACCGGTTGCGCCTCGAAGAAGACCCCGAACAGCGCGGCCGATCTCGGCCTCAACGGCGCCGGCGCCGCCACGCCGGGTTCCGCGCAGGACTTCACCGTCAATATCGGCGACCGCATTTTCTTCGATACCGACTCCTCGTCGATCCGCGCCGACGCGCAGACGACTCTTGGCCGCCAGGCGCAGTGGCTGAACCAGTACAAGCAGTATGCCATCGTCATCGAAGGCCATGCCGACGAGCGCGGCACGCGTGAGTACAATCTGGCGCTCGGCGCTCGCCGCGCCGCCGCCACCCGCGACTTCCTGGTCTCCAAGGGCGTTTCGGCCCAGCGCCTGAAGACGATCTCCTACGGCAAGGAGCGCCCGGTCGCCGTCTGCGACGACATCTCCTGCTGGTCGCAGAACCGCCGCGCCGTCACCACGCTCTCCGGCGCCGGCTCCTGACGCATGACCCCGAAAATCGGATTCGATTTTCGGAAAGGATCATGCGTCAATCCAAAAGTGCCACAGCGTCCTTTGCGCGTCTGACGACGCGCGGCGCTGTGGGCGGCAAAAATACAACAGCAATATGCGAAAGGCGGCCATTTGGCCGCCTTTTTCATATCCAGCGCCCTGAAACAAAATTTGGCCGAAGTCTCGCGCCCTGCTATGAGCCGAGGGCGCTTGGTCCCACTCGGAATCGGAAGGGCGCAACGGGCTATCAATTTCACGGCGAGAGACATAATGCACTTCAGAACGGTCCTCAGCGGCACGCTTGCGCTGCTGCTCCTATCCAGCATCGCCGCCCCGGCAGCCGGCACCGGGCAGCCTGCCGATAGTGGGTTTTCCTTCCACCTGCCGACGCTTGGCATCTTTGGCGAGAAGAAGAAGCCGGAGCAGCAGCAGGTCGCGCAGCAGGATGGCGCCAGCGCCACCGGCCTGGAAGACCAGCTCAGGCAGATGAACGGCAAGATCGAGGAACTCAATTTCCAGATCCTGCAGATGCAGGAGCAGATCCGCAAGCAGCAGGAAGACAACGAATTCCGCTTCCAGCAGCTCGAGGGCGGCACGCAAGGCGGGCAGCAGCCGGCCAGCCAGAAGAAGTCGGACGCCACACCGGCTCCCAACAGCGATGGCAATTCCGAAAGCGGCACCGACAACAGCGTCGCCGAGGCTCCGGCGACGCAAGCGCCGGCCGATGCCGGCAATCAATCCGACGGCGGCCAGAGCGTCGGCGAGGTCATCGTCGAGTCGCAGACCGGCGACCCCGGCAAGGTGATCACCGGCGCGCCGCCGAAGACGTTCGGCACCATCACCGTCGACAAGAACGGCAATGTGGTCAACGCCGATGGAAACACCCAGGCCAGCGCCCCTGCCGAGACCGCACCGGCGGCCCCCGCGCCGGCAACCGACGCCAAGGCTGGCAAGTCCGGCGGCACGGTGGTCGCGGCACTGCCTTCCACCAACGATCCGGACGAGCTTTACCGCAACTCCTACCAGTTCATCCTGTCGGGCGACTATGGCACGGCCGAGCAAGGTTTCCGCGATCACATCAGCCGCTTCCCGAAGGATACAAAGGCGGCGGACGCTCATTACTGGCTGGGTGAGTCGCTGCTCGGGCAGCAGAAATATCGCGACGCGGCCGAGGTCTTCCTCGCCGCCAGCAAGGACTACCCGAAGGCCAAGAAGGCGCCCGACATGCTCCTGAAGCTCGGTGTGTCGCTGGTCGGGCTGAAGCAGAACGACGTGGCGTGCGCCACTTTCGGCGAGATCGGCAAGCGCTACCCCGATATCTCCAGCGCGCTCAAGGAGCGGGTCAAGCAGGAACGGGCGCTCGCGGCGTGCTAGCTCCTTTGCATGTCGTCGTCCCAAAGCCGGGACCTGTTTCGGACGACATGCGGTGATGCTCGACGCCGAGCCTGACCTTTCGGAACGGCTTTTTTCTGATATCGATTTTTCTGACGGCGCCGTTGTAGCCGTGTCCGGCGGCAGCGACTCTACCGCCCTTCTCATCCTCCTCAAGACCCATCTCGACCGCGTCGCGCCTGCGACCAGGCTGCTGGCGGTGACAATCGACCACGATCTGCGGCAAGGCTCGGCGGCGGAAGCGCGCGAAGTGGCCAGGCTTTGCGCCGAGCGCGGCATCGCGCACCGCACCCTCGTCTGGTCGGGCAAGAAGCCGTCGTCCGGCCTGCCCGCCGCTGCGCGCGAGGCGCGCTACCGGCTGCTGGCCGAGGCGGCGCAAGCGGAAGGCATTGGCCTCATCCTCACCGGCCACACCGCCGACGACCAGGCCGAAACGGTGCTCATGCGGCAAGCGCGTGAACAAGGGGGCCGTGAAGAGGCGCGACGTGAAAAGGAGATCGACGACGAGGGCGGGCGCGGCGTTGCCGGAATGGCGCCGGCTACGCTCCACGACTGGCAACGCTGGATCGTCAGGCCGCTGCTTGGCACGCGGCGCGCGGCGCTGCGCGAAGTGCTGCGCCGCCGCAACATCGCCTGGGCCGAGGACCCGACCAATCTCGATCGGCATTTCGAGCGGCCGCGCGTCAGGGCCACACTTGCCGGCGACGACGGCGCGCGGCGGTTCGCGGAGGCGATGGCGTCGGCCGGGCAGGCCGCCGCCAGCCGTGAAGAGCTTGGCCGGCGCGCCGCCCTGCTGATCCGCGATCTTGCCAGCATGGCGGCCCAGGGCCTCGTTCGCCTCGATCCGGCCTTCGCCGCGCTCGGCGACGTTGCGAGTGCTGTCTATGCCTTGCGCATTCTGCTCGCGACGATCGGCGGCGTTTCCTTCCTGCCGGACGCGGCCCGCAGCCAGGCGCTGTTCGATCGACTTCGGGCCGGATCGCTTTGCGCCACATTGTCGCGGACGGTGCTCGATGCACGGCGTTCCGGCATCTTCCTGCGCCGGGAGTCGCGCGGTTTGCCAGAGCTGGCGCCGGCCGCCAGCGAGGGCCTCTGGGATGGTCGGCGGCGGATCACATTGGCCGACAGGGAAAGCCGATTGTTGATCGCGCCGCTGGGCACGGCGGCCGCGGCAAAGCGGACCGTCGCCGAGGACGGCACGCCGCCGAGCCTTGCACGTGCAGCCCTTGCCGCCGAGCCCGCGCTGTGGCTCGGGGCGGAATGCCTCGGCTTTCCAGGCGAGGCTGGGGTGCCGCCGCAGGTCGGGATCGCTCCCGTCGTGGCGCCGTTCGCGCGCTTCCTGCCGTCCTTCGATCTTGCGCCCGCCGCCGCCGTGGCCCGGCTGATCGGCGCGCCGCCGCTCCCGGCCTTGCCTTTCCACGGCCACAGTGCCGGCTGATGGTTGGGCGAAAGCTTAACCCACACGTGCTGTTATGCTTGGCAAGGGGAGGCGCTCTCCCTATGTTAGGCCCAAGCTTCCTCTGATCATGCGTGTCCGTCCGCGGACGCCCAACGGGACAATAGATGAATCCGAATTATCGCAACCTCGCGCTCTGGGCGATCATAGCGGTCCTGCTCATCGCCCTGTTCAACCTGTTCCAGACGCCGCAGACGCGCGGCGCCTCGAGCGAGGTCGCCTATTCGCAGTTCCTGCAGGATGTCGCGGCTGGACGGGTCAAGACGGTGACCATCGCCGGTGCCCGCATTTCCGGCACCTACACCGACAGTTCGACCGGCTTCCAGACCTATTCGCCTGGCGATCCGTCGCTGGTGTCGCGGTTGCAGGACAAGAACGTCACCATCAACGCCCGGCCTGAATCCGACGGTTCCAACTCGCTGTTCGGCTACCTGATCTCGTGGCTGCCGATGATCCTGATCCTCGGCGTCTGGATATTCTTCATGCGCCAGATGCAGTCCGGCTCCGGACGCGCCATGGGCTTCGGCAAGTCGAAGGCCAAGCTTCTGACCGAGGCGCATGGCCGCGTCACCTTCCAGGACGTCGCCGGCGTCGACGAGGCCAAGGAAGACCTGGAAGAGATCGTCGAGTTCCTGCGCGACCCGCAGAAGTTCCAGCGCCTCGGCGGCAAGATCCCGCGCGGCGTTCTGCTCGTCGGCCCTCCCGGCACTGGCAAGACGCTGCTTGCCCGCTCGGTCGCCGGCGAGGCCAACGTGCCGTTCTTCACCATCTCCGGCTCGGACTTCGTCGAAATGTTCGTCGGCGTCGGCGCATCCCGCGTCCGCGACATGTTCGACCAGGCCAAGAAGAACGCGCCCTGCATCATCTTCATCGACGAAATCGACGCTGTCGGCCGGCATCGCGGCGCAGGGCTGGGCGGCGGCAATGACGAGCGCGAGCAGACGCTGAACCAGTTGCTGGTCGAGATGGACGGCTTCGAGTCCAACGAAAGCATCATCCTGATCGCCGCCACCAACCGGCCCGACGTGCTCGACCCGGCGCTGCTGAGGCCCGGCCGCTTCGACCGCCAGGTGGTAGTGCCGAACCCCGACATCGTCGGCCGCGAGAAGATCCTCAAGGTGCATGTGCGCAACGTGCCGCTGGCGCCCAATGTCGACCTCAAGGTCATCGCGCGCGGCACGCCCGGCTTCTCCGGCGCCGACCTGATGAACCTCGTCAACGAATCCGCGCTGATGGCGGCGCGGCGCAACAAGCGCCTCGTCACCATGGCCGAGTTCGAGGACGCCAAGGACAAGATCATGATGGGCGCGGAGCGCCGCTCGTCGGCGATGACCCAGGCCGAGAAGGAGCTGACCGCCTATCACGAGGCCGGCCATGCCATCCTGGCGCTCAACGTGCCGACAGCCGACCCGCTGCACAAGGCGACGATCATCCCGCGCGGCCGCGCGCTGGGCATGGTCATGCAGCTGCCGGAAGGCGATCGCTATTCGATGAGCTACAAGTACATGGTCTCGCGCCTCGCCATCATGATGGGCGGCCGTGTCGCCGAGGAGTTCAAGTTCGGCAAGGAGAACATCACCTCCGGCGCCTCCTCCGACATCGAGCAGGCGACCAAACTGGCGCGCGCCATGGTCACGCGCTGGGGCTTCTCCGACAAGCTCGGCCATGTCGCCTATGGCGACAACCAGGAAGAGGTCTTCCTCGGCCATTCAGTGGCGCGCACGCAGAACATCTCGGAAGAGACGGCGCAGATCATCGACGCCGAGGTGCGCCGGCTGATCGACGACGCCTATTCGACGGCCAAGGCCATCCTGACCAAGAAGAAGAAGGAATGGATCGCACTGGCGCAAGGGCTGCTCGAATACGAGACGCTGACCGGCGAAGAGATCAAGCAGTTGATCGCCGGTCACAAGCCGGCCCGCGACCTCGGAGACGACACGCCGCCCAGCCGCGGCTCGGCCGTGCCGAAGGCCGGCACCGGCGGCCGCCGCAAGAAGGGCCCGGAACCCGAAGGCGGCATGGAGCCCCAGCCGCAGGGCTAGTCGAGATCAGAGCGCTTCACCGTTTCAGGGAACGCAGAAGCGCTCTATTCTTTGGTTTGAGCTACCCGACGGCTTCCCGCGACGCGTTGTAGATCAGGAGACGCGCCGAATGTACGTTGTAGCGTCATCCTCGGGACAGGCCCGAGGATGACGGCTTGGCGGCTGTGGGAATCGCTTTATCCGCCGTATCCGATTTTTATGATTCAGCTTTCAGCCGCGCATTGCATAGGCTGTAATAGCCGCCGCCCTTCTGGATCCAACGAAGGCCGTTCAACGTACCTGCCTCCTTGTTGCCGTGGTACCCCTGCAGGCAGGTCTTCATCCGCGCCTTCGCGGGCTTTTCGGTCTTGAACTCGGCGGACAGCGTGGTCGGGAATGTCACGCCCGCCGGCGCTACGGTGGGCGCGACCGCCGCGCTGGTTTCCTTTTTCGGCTGCGGCTCGGTTATGACCGTATCCGTGCTGACACTCTCCGCAACGGGCATCGCACATTTCTCCTTGCGGAAAGCGGCCCAGTCCATGCCGTTCAGAGTGCCGCCTTCCTTGGCTGCGCGATAGGTCTCTCCGCATTCCTTCATCGTCAGTGCGCTTGCAGGGGCGACGCCCCCCGCAACCAATGCCGTCACAGCCAATACGGCCAATTTCAAACTAGACATAAGACCCTCCGGGTTGCTAACGAGATCGATGTCTTTTTGTATACTGTTTGTTCTGCATATGTTCAATCAGAATTTTTGCGAGCTACTACAAAGCCTGGCGGTGGAAGCGTGGGCGAGTTGACGATGCCGATCGCTCCCGCAGATGCGAGCAAGGCCGGCACCGGCGGCCGCCGCAAGAAGGGCCGGAGCCGGAAGGCGGCATGAAGCCCAAGCTGCAGGGGTGAAGATGAGCGAATACCTACCGAAAGCGCCGCGGCTGGTCGGTGGCGTTTTTGCTTTTGACCCGCTCTCTTTTCATAAGTCGGCGCTGCCCCTCATCGCCCTGCCGGGCATTTCTCCCCGTATAGTGACGGGGAGAAAGGGCTGACCGCAGCCTCGGCGCCTTTCTAGCAACATTCGAAATTGGCGAAATCATCGAAGAGAGCGCCCCTCTCCCCGTCACTATACGGGGAGAGCGACTGTCTTGGCTGTCAAGCTGTTTGCCATGGTTTTTGGTCGCGGATGATGGCGTTGAGAATGGTCAGCAGCTTTCGCATGACGGCCACG